>NZ_CP016379.1:0-711506 GCF_003991135.1 Anoxybacter fermentans
GATAGATCAAGCTGTAAAGGGCATACGGTGGATGCCTAGGCGCCAGGAGCCGACGAAGGACGTGGTAAGCTGCGAAAAGCCCCGGTGAGCTGCAAACAAGCGTAGACCCGGGGATGTCCGAATGGGGTAACCCACCACAGGTAATGCTGTGGTATCACACACTGAATGCATAGGTGTGTGAGGGCAAGCGGGGGAACTGAAACATCTTAGTACCCCGAGGAGAAGAAAGCAAAAGCGATTCCCTGAGTAGCGGCGAGCGAAAGGGGAGGAGCCCAAACCCATGTAGTGTAGAAGGGTGCAGCCGTTGCTACATGGGGGTTTAGGACCTCAACGGACAGTCTGCACGCTGTCAGGGGTTAAACTGAGAGTCTAGCCGAACTGTCTGGGAAGGCAGGCCATAGAAGGTGAGAGCCCTGTAGGCGAAAGGCTTGAAGACCCTGTTGAGGATTCCAGAGTACCACGGGACACGTGGAACCCTGTGGGAAGATAGGAGGACCATCTCCGAAGGCTAAATACTCCCTGGCGACCGATAGTGAAGAAGTACCGTGAGGGAAAGGTGAAAAGAACCCCGGGAGGGGAGTGAAATAGAACCTGAAACCGTATGCCTACAAGCAGTGGGAGGACTATTAGAAAGTCTGACCGCGTACTTTTTGTAGAACGGACCGGCGAGTTATGGCATGTAGCGTAGAGGTTAAGCCGAAAGGGGCGAAGCCGTAGGGAAACCGAGTCTGAAGAGGGCGCAAGTTACATGCCATAGACCCGAAACCAGGTGATCTATCCATGGCCAGGGTGAAGCAGGTGTAAGAGTCTGTGGAGGCCCGAACCACATTGACGTTGAAAAGTCATGGGATGAGCTGTGGATAGGGGTGAAAAGCCAATCGAACCTGGAGATAGCTGGTTCTCCCCGAAATAGCTTTAGGGCTAGCCTCAGGTGTTAGGTATCGGCGGTAGAGCACTGATTGAGCTAGGGGCCCTGAAAGGTTACCGAACTCATTCAAACTCCGAACACCGATACCGAAGAGCCTGGGAGTCAGACTATGTGGGATAAGCTTCATAGTCGAGAGGGGAACAGCCCAGACCGCCAGCTAAGGCCCCCAAGTACAGGCTAAGTGGGAAAGGATGTGGGACTGCATAGACAACCAGGATGTTGGCTTAGAAGCAGCCATTCATTTAAAGAGTGCGTAATAGCTCACTGGTCGAGTGGTTCTGCGCCGAAAATGTACCGGGGCTAAGCCTGTCGCCGAAGCTGCGGATTCGCGTAAGCGGATGGTAGGGGAGCATTCTATACGGGGCGAAGCCGTACCGTAAGGAGCGGTGGACCGTATAGAAGAGAGAATGCCGGTATGAGTAGCGATAAGGGGAGTGAGAATCTCCCCCGCCGAAAGCCTGAGGATTCCTGAGGAAGGTTCGTCCGCTCAGGGTAAGCCGGGACCTAAGCTGAGGCCGAAAGGCGTAGGCGATGGACAATCGGTTGAGATTCCGATGCCGCCTAATTGGCGTTTGAGCGAAGCGGTGACGCAGAAGGATAGGCCAGCACAGTGGTGGAATACTGTGTCCAAGCATGTAGGAGGGCCGGATAGGCAAATCCGTCCGGCTGTTAACTCTGAGGTGTGATGGGGAGCCCTGAAATGGGGCGAAGTGGCTGATTCCCCGCTGCCGAGAAAAGCCGCTAGCGAGCCAATGGGCGCCCGTACCGCAAACCGACACAGGTGGGCGAGGAGAGAATCCTAAGGCGCGCGAGAGAACCCCCGTTAAGGAACTCGGCAAAATGACTCCGTAACTTCGGGAGAAGGAGTGCTCCGAGTAGGAGAAGCGGCGAGCCCGCGGATTCGAAAGGAGTTGCAGAGAATAGGCCCAGGCGACTGTTTACCAAAAACACAGGTCTCTGCTAAGTCGCAAGACGAAGTATAGGGGCTGACGCCTGCCCGGTGCTGGAAGGTCAAGGGGAGATGTTAGCCATTAGAGGCGAAGCATCGAACTTAAGCCCCAGTAAACGGCGGCCGTAACTATAACGGTCCTAAGGTAGCGAAATTCCTTGTCGGGTAAGTTCCGACCTGCACGAATGGCGTAACGACCTGGGCGCTGTCTCAACGGGGGACTCGGCGAAATTGTAGTGTGAGTGAAGATGCTCACTACCCGCGGCAGGACGGAAAGACCCCGTGGAGCTTTACTGCAGCCTGATATTGGATTTTGGTACAGCATGTACAGGATAGGTGGGAGGCGTAGAAGCCAGCACGCCAGTGTTGGTGGAGCCGTCGGTGGGATACCACTCTTGCTGTGCTGGAATTCTAACCAGATACCGTGATCCGGTATTGGGACATTGTCAGGTGGGCAGTTTGACTGGGGCGGTCGCCTCCTAAAAGGTAACGGAGGCGCCCAAAGGTTCCCTCAGTGCGGTCGGAAATCGCACGTAGAGTGTAAAGGCAGAAGGGAGCTTGACTGCGAGACAGACAGGTCGAGCAGGTACGAAAGTAGGGCTTAGTGATCCGGCGGTAGAGGATGGAATTGCCGTCGCTCAACGGATAAAAGTTACCCCGGGGATAACAGGCTTATCTCCCCCAAGAGTTCACATCGACGGGGAGGTTTGGCACCTCGATGTCGGCTCGTCGCATCCTGGGGCTGAAGCAGGTCCCAAGGGTTTGGCTGTTCGCCAATTAAAGCGGTACGCGAGCTGGGTTCAGAACGTCGTGAGACAGTTCGGTCCCTATCCGCCGCGGGCGTAGGATATTTGAGAGGATCTGTCCCTAGTACGAGAGGACCGGGATGGACGCACCGCTGGTGTACCAGTTGTCCCGCCAGGGGCACCGCTGGGTAGCTATGTGCGGAGTGGATAAACGCTGAAAGCATCTAAGCGTGAAGCCACCCTCAAGATTAGATATCCCGCTGAGTTAATCAGGTAAGACCCCTGGAAGATTACCAGGTAGATAGGCCGGAGGTGTAAGGGCAGTGATGTCCTTAGCTGACCGGTACTAATAGGTCGAGGGCTTGATCTATCGAAGATCCCAGTATGCAGTTTTGAAAGTACAGAGTTAGGAGAATGGTCTTGACAAAGTTGATGTGATGTAGTAGAATAAGAGATGTGAATGAGAAAAGGTAATAAAGTTTCCCGTGACGATAGCGGAGGGGCCACACCTGTTCCCATTCCGAACACAGAAGTTAAGCCCTCCAGCGCTGATGGTACTGCAGGGGAGACCCTGTGGGAGAGTAGGACGTTGCGGGAACTTTTTAAATAGCATTCCCCAATAGCTCAGCTGGTAGAGCAACTGGCTGTTAACCAGTGGGTCGCAGGTTCGAGTCCTGCTTGGGGAGCCATTATGTGCCCTCGTAGCTCAGTGGATAGAGCACTGGCCTCCGGAGCCAGGCGCGTAGGTTCGATTCCTACCGAGGGTACCATTTTTTTTGTCTTTAATTTTGACGAAATTTGTTGAAAACCTCTTGACAAGATAGTTGAGAGATGATAAGATAATGGATGTCGCGATGATAGCGACAGAAAATGACCTTTGAAAAGTGAACAGCAATCAGCCAGAAGATTTCCTTTGAGTTAAGGAAATTAAGCACTTTAAAGTGCTTAAGATAGATTTTGTTTGGAGAGTTTGATCCTGGCTCAGGACGAACGCTGGCGGCGTGCCTAACACATGCAAGTCGAACGGCCTGCTCTGACGGAGGCCTTCGGGCTGAAGTTGGAAGTCAGGCAGTGGCGGACGGGTGAGTAACGCGTGGGTAATCTACCTCCGAAACGGGGATAACCCACCGAAAGGTGGGCTAATACCGGATGAGCTTCCGGGGGCGCATGTTCCTGGAAGGAAAGGTGGCGTTAAGCTGCCGATCGGAGATGAGCCCGCGTCCCATTAGCTAGTTGGTGAGGTAACGGCTCACCAAGGCGACGATGGGTAGCCGGCCTGAGAGGGTGTACGGCCACACTGGGACTGAGACACGGCCCAGACTCCTACGGGAGGCAGCAGTGGGGAATATTCCGCAATGGGGGAAACCCTGACGGAGCAACGCCGCGTGGGTGAAGAAGTTCTTCGGAACGTAAAGCCCTGTCATGAGGGAAGAAAGGCCGCATGTTTAAGAGATGTGCGGTTTGACGGTACCTCATAAGAAAGCTCCGGCTAACTACGTGCCAGCAGCCGCGGTAATACGTAGGGAGCGAGCGTTGTCCGGAATTACTGGGCGTAAAGGGCGCGTAGGCGGTCTGGTAAGTCAAATGTGAAATACACTGGCTTAACCAGTGGGCTGCGTTTGAAACTGCCGGACTAGAGGTCAGGAGAGGAGAGTGGAATTCCTGGTGTAGCGGTGAAATGCGTAGATATCAGGAAGAACACCGGTGGCGAAGGCGGCTCTCTGGCCTGTACCTGACGCTGAGGCGCGAAAGCGTGGGGAGCGAACGGGATTAGATACCCCGGTAGTCCACGCCGTAAACGATGGATACTAAGTGTTGGGGGTTTAGATACCCTCAGTGCTGTAGCTAACGCGATAAGTATCCCGCCTGGGGAGTACGGTCGCAAGACTGAAACTCAAAGGAATTGACGGGGGCCCGCACAAGCGGTGGAGCATGTGGTTTAATTCGAAGCAACGCGAAGAACCTTACCAGGGCTTGACATCCCGTGACTACCTGTGAAAGCAGGGTTTGGCTCTTTGAGCCACACGGTGACAGGTGGTGCATGGTTGTCGTCAGCTCGTGTCGTGAGATGTTGGGTTAAGTCCCGCAACGAGCGCAACCCCTGTCCTTAGTTGCCAGCGGGTAAAGCCGGGGACTCTAAGGAGACTGCCGGTGACAAACCGGAGGAAGGTGGGGATGACGTCAAATCATCATGCCCTTTATGCCCTGGGCTACACACGTGCTACAATGGGCTGTACAAAGGGTTGCGAAGCCGCGAGGTGGAGCTAATCCCAAAAAGCAGCTCTCAGTTCGGATTGCAGGCTGCAACTCGCCTGCATGAAGCCGGAATCGCTAGTAATCGCAGGTCAGCATACTGCGGTGAATACGTTCCCGGGCCTTGTACACACCGCCCGTCACACCACCCGAGTTGGATGCACCAGAAGTCGCTGTCCTAACCGATGAGGGGGGAGGCGCCAAAGGTGTGTCTGGTGAGGGGGGTGAAGTCGTAACAAGGTAGCCGTACCGGAAGGTGCGGCTGGATCACCTCCTTTCTAAGGAGAAGAGAGTGCTGATTGCTGTTCACTTTTGAGAGGTCATAAGCCTTTCAGTCTGTACTTTGAAAACTGCATATTGGGGTTCGAGATAGATCAAGCTGTAAAGGGCATACGGTGGATGCCTAGGCGCCAGGAGCCGACGAAGGACGTGGTAAGCTGCGAAAAGCCCCGGTGAGCTGCAAACAAGCGTAGACCCGGGGATGTCCGAATGGGGTAACCCACCACAGGTAATGCTGTGGTATCACACACTGAATGCATAGGTGTGTGAGGGCAAGCGGGGGAACTGAAACATCTTAGTACCCCGAGGAGAAGAAAGCAAAAGCGATTCCCTGAGTAGCGGCGAGCGAAAGGGGAGGAGCCCAAACCCATGTAGTGTAGAAGGGTGCAGCCGTTGCTACATGGGGGTTTAGGACCTCAACGGACAGTCTGCACGCTGTCAGGGGTTAAACTGAGAGTCTAGCCGAACTGTCTGGGAAGGCAGGCCATAGAAGGTGAGAGCCCTGTAGGCGAAAGGCTTGAAGACCCTGTTGAGGATCCAGAGTACCACGGGACACGTGGAACCCTGTGGGAAGATAGGAGGACCATCTCCGAAGGCTAAATACTCCCTGGCGACCGATAGTGAAGAAGTACCGTGAGGGAAAGGTGAAAAGAACCCCGGGAGGGGAGTGAAATAGAACCTGAAACCGTATGCCTACAAGCAGTGGGAGGACTATTAGAAAGTCTGACCGCGTACTTTTTGTAGAACGGACCGGCGAGTTATGGCATGTAGCGTAGAGGTTAAGCCGAAAGGGGCGAAGCCGTAGGGAAACCGAGTCTGAAGAGGGCGCAAGTTACATGCCATAGACCCGAAACCAGGTGATCTATCCATGGCCAGGGTGAAGCAGGTGTAAGAGTCTGTGGAGGCCCGAACCACATTGACGTTGAAAAGTCATGGGATGAGCTGTGGATAGGGGTGAAAAGCCAATCGAACCTGGAGATAGCTGGTTCTCCCCGAAATAGCTTTAGGGCTAGCCTCAGGTGTTAGGTATCGGCGGTAGAGCACTGATTGAGCTAGGGGCCCTGAAAGGTTACCGAACTCATTCAAACTCCGAACACCGATACCGAAGAGCCTGGGAGTCAGACTATGTGGGATAAGCTTCATAGTCGAGAGGGGAACAGCCCAGACCGCCAGCTAAGGCCCCCAAGTACAGGCTAAGTGGGAAAGGATGTGGGACTGCATAGACAACCAGGATGTTGGCTTAGAAGCAGCCATTCATTTAAAGAGTGCGTAATAGCTCACTGGTCGAGTGGTTCTGCGCCGAAAATGTACCGGGGCTAAGCCTGTCGCCGAAGCTGCGGATTCGCGTAAGCGGATGGTAGGGGAGCATTCTATACGGGGCGAAGCCGTACCGTAAGGAGCGGTGGACCGTATAGAAGAGAGAATGCCGGTATGAGTAGCGATAAGGGGAGTGAGAATCTCCCCCGCCGAAAGCCTGAGGATTCCTGAGGAAGGTTCGTCCGCTCAGGGTAAGCCGGGACCTAAGCTGAGGCCGAAAGGCGTAGGCGATGGACAATCGGTTGAGATTCCGATGCCGCCTAATTGGCGTTTGAGCGAAGCGGTGACGCAGAAGGATAGGCCAGCACAGTGGTGGAATACTGTGTCCAAGCATGTAGGAGGGCCGGATAGGCAAATCCGTCCGGCTGTTAACTCTGAGGTGTGATGGGGAGCCCTGAAATGGGGCGAAGTGGCTGATTCCCCGCTGCCGAGAAAAGCCGCTAGCGAGCCAATGGGCGCCCGTACCGCAAACCGACACAGGTGGGCGAGGAGAGAATCCTAAGGCGCGCGAGAGAACCCCCGTTAAGGAACTCGGCAAAATGACTCCGTAACTTCGGGAGAAGGAGTGCTCCGAGTAGGAGAAGCGGCGAGCCCGCGGATTCGAAAGGAGTTGCAGAGAATAGGCCCAGGCGACTGTTTACCAAAAACACAGGTCTCTGCTAAGTCGCAAGACGAAGTATAGGGGCTGACGCCTGCCCGGTGCTGGAAGGTCAAGGGGAGATGTTAGCCATTAGAGGCGAAGCATCGAACTTAAGCCCCAGTAAACGGCGGCCGTAACTATAACGGTCCTAAGGTAGCGAAATTCCTTGTCGGGTAAGTTCCGACCTGCACGAATGGCGTAACGACCTGGGCGCTGTCTCAACGGGGGACTCGGCGAAATTGTAGTGTGAGTGAAGATGCTCACTACCCGCGGCAGGACGGAAAGACCCCGTGGAGCTTTACTGCAGCCTGATATTGGATTTTGGTACAGCATGTACAGGATAGGTGGGAGGCGTAGAAGCCAGCACGCCAGTGTTGGTGGAGCCGTCGGTGGGATACCACTCTTGCTGTGCTGGAATTCTAACCAGATACCGTGATCCGGTATTGGGACATTGTCAGGTGGGCAGTTTGACTGGGGCGGTCGCCTCCTAAAAGGTAACGGAGGCGCCCAAAGGTTCCCTCAGTGCGGTCGGAAATCGCACGTAGAGTGTAAAGGCAGAAGGGAGCTTGACTGCGAGACAGACAGGTCGAGCAGGTACGAAAGTAGGGCTTAGTGATCCGGCGGTAGAGGATGGAATTGCCGTCGCTCAACGGATAAAAGTTACCCCGGGGATAACAGGCTTATCTCCCCCAAGAGTTCACATCGACGGGGAGGTTTGGCACCTCGATGTCGGCTCGTCGCATCCTGGGGCTGAAGCAGGTCCCAAGGGTTTGGCTGTTCGCCAATTAAAGCGGTACGCGAGCTGGGTTCAGAACGTCGTGAGACAGTTCGGTCCCTATCCGCCGCGGGCGTAGGATATTTGAGAGGATCTGTCCCTAGTACGAGAGGACCGGGATGGACGCACCGCTGGTGTACCAGTTGTCCCGCCAGGGGCACCGCTGGGTAGCTATGTGCGGAGTGGATAAACGCTGAAAGCATCTAAGCGTGAAGCCACCCTCAAGATTAGATATCCCGCTGAGTTAATCAGGTAAGACCCCTGGAAGATTACCAGGTAGATAGGCCGGAGGTGTAAGGGCAGTGATGTCCTTAGCTGACCGGTACTAATAGGTCGAGGGCTTGATCTATCGAAGATCCCAGTATGCAGTTTTGAAAGTACAGAGTTAGGAGAATGGTCTTGACAAAGTTGATGTGATGTAGTAGAATAAGAGATGTGAATGAGAAAAGGTAATAAAGTTTCCCGTGACGATAGCGGAGGGGCCACACCTGTTCCCATTCCGAACACAGAAGTTAAGCCCTCCAGCGCTGATGGTACTGCAGGGGAGACCCTGTGGGAGAGTAGGACGTTGCGGGAATTATTTTTAAACTCTACGCATATGCGTAGAGTTTTTTTGTGTTTAGGAAATTGTACTTTTTTATAGGTTATGAATAACAATATGGTTAAACTGTAAAAAGCTAATTTTAAACGCTATTGAAATTTTTCGCTAAATTGTTTTAGTGAGATTGAAAGAGAAATAAGGTCTCATATGAGGATGTGATAAGCTAATCAAGGGCCAGAAGGGCCCATTGATTAGTGTGCCTTATTTTGATTGAAATCGAATATTAGATGGTTTGAAGAATTTCTTTATAAAACGAAGAATTAGCTTTTTGCAGTAAAATAAGATTAAATGCCCGAAGGGCATTTGTTCTTTTAATTGAATGAGGTTAGTCAGTAGTTAAAAAGGATTTTGAAAATATTTGGTGAATGTAACTTTAAGGAATAGGATAATTCTATACAGAAGGACATAAGATAAAGATGACAACTATTTGTAAGGAGGTTGTTAAAATGAGTATTGTTTTTGCGGGACTTTCACCCCATCCGCCTCTTTTGATACCTGAAATAGGACGTAGAGATCGAGAACGGGTTTCTTTAACTGATCAGGCTTTAAAAAAATTAGCCGGACTATTAACTCAGTCTAAGCCAGACGTGCTTGTTATTATTAGTCCGCACGGGCCAGTTTTTTCCGATGCCATTGCAATTTTACATAAACATATACTTAAAGGAGACTTTGGGCAATTCGGTGCTCCTCATGTATCCTTTACTGAAGAAATTGATCTGGAATTTATAACAGAGATTGAAAAGACATCTCGAGAACAGGATATCATGGTTGTGTTGATGGGTGATAAAGAATGTAAACAATATAATATTACAGGAAAACTGGATCATGGGGTTATGGTTCCTTTATATTATTTCAGGGAGTTTGGTCTTGATGCTCCTTTAGTACCTATAACAATGGGAATGCTCCCTTATGAAGATTTGTATCGCTTTGGAGCACTGCTTACAAAAGTTAGTAAAAAATTAGATAAAAAAATTGCAGTTATTGCCAGTGGTGATCTTTCTCATCGCTTGACACCTGAGGCACCTGCAGGGTACAATCCCCACGGAAAAGAATTTGATGAATTTCTGGTCAAAGCATTGAAAAAATATAAAGTTGAAGATTTATTTGAACTTGATCCAAAATTGATTGAAAAAGCAGGTGAGTGTGGGTTAAGGCCGATTATTATTATGTTGGGAGCTTTAGATGGACTAGAGGTGGATAGTGAAGTTATTTCATATGAAGGACCTTTTGGTGTTGGGTATTGTGTAGCTGCTTTTACACCAACTGATAAAGAAATACCTTCTAAAATTGATTTGCTATATAAAAAGCGGTCTGACCGTCTAAAGGGGATTCGCGAAAAAGAACACCCATTGGTTAGATTGGCCCGTCAAACTATTGCCAATCATCTTGAAGGGAAAAAGACATCTCCTCCAGAGGAACTAACCCCGGAGATGAAGAAAAAAGCAGGTGTATTTGTTTCAATAAAAAAACATGGGCAACTTAGAGGATGTATTGGAACGACTGCACCGACACAGGAAAATGTGGCCCAGGAGGTTATCCAAAATGCCATAAGTGCTGCATTTTATGATCCTAGATTTTTCCCAATTGAAAAGGACGAGTTAGATGAGTTGACAATTTCAGTTGATGTTTTGAGTGAACCTGAACCTATTGAAAGTATAAAAGAGTTGGACCCTGTCCGCTATGGTGTTATTGTAAAGCAGGGAAATAAAACTGGGTTACTCTTACCTGATTTAGAAGGAATTGATACTCCAGAACAACAGGTGGAAATTGCAAAACGAAAAGCAGGAATCATTACAGATGATAATATAAAGTTATACCGGTTTAAAGTAACCCGATATCATTAAATTTTTAAGAAGGTCATTAAAATTAAAATGGCCTTCTTTTAATGAGTGAAAAGAGAAAGGAGTGAATTATAAAATGAAGCAGGGCATATTTTTTGCATTGTTTGCAGCTTTTTTGTGGGGACTGGCTCCTATCTTAGAAAAGATAGGATTAGCAAAACTATCTCCGTTAGCTGGATTGACAGTAAGAAGTATTGGAATTACTTTGGTAATATTGATTCTGAATTTTTTTAAACCAACCTGGAAAGAACTTGGAGAGGTCGATTTTAAATCAATTATTTTTATATTGCTTGGTGGTTTAA
Organism: Anoxybacter fermentans; assembly: GCF_003991135.1. Taxonomy (GTDB): domain Bacteria; phylum Bacillota; class Halanaerobiia; order DY22613; family DY22613; genus Anoxybacter; species Anoxybacter fermentans. The sequence continues at coordinate 10,632 of NZ_CP016379.1, forward strand.
TAGCTGGCTTGATTGCTCAGTGGATTTATTATCGCGCATTAAAATATATTGAAGCTTCCAGGGTAGCACCTATTGTTGGTTCATATCCTTTTTTTGCTTTTATTTTAGGGATCTTAATTCTTGGGGAGAAGGTTACCTGGAATAAGATATTGGGTTCAATTTTCATTTTAATAGGAATTCTACTACTTAAATAGGAGAGATGAAAGATGGAGACTGAAGTAAAATATATTGTCGATAGAAATATGGAAGAACTAGAAAAAGATCTAAAAACTGCCTATAAAAATCTTATATATATAGGTGAGTTAAATTTGCCAGCAATTTATTATGATACTGATGATGGAAATTTAGCAAAGCAGAAAAATGCATTGCGGGCTAGAAAAGAAGGAGGAAAATGGATTGGGTGTTATAAAGCAGTGACTTCACAGGAAAGAAGATTTGTGGAAGAAGAAGTGGAGTTGACAGAAGAAGAATTAAACCAGAATGATTGGTTTGTTAAACTCAAGCATTATCCACAGATTAAAAAGCTGGTAGGAGATAGTGAGGTCAAAGCTATTTTAAAAATTGATACCAGACGGAAAGTTTATCTATTAAAATTGGATAATTTACAGTTAGAGATTGTATTAGATTGGGTAAATTATCTGGATGGTGTGGCAGAGGAAAGGCGGTTAGAGGTGGAATTGAAAAAAGGGAATATTGAGAGTTTTAATGAGTTTTTAAACCAATTTGTGAAAAAGATTAGAGGATTAAAAGAAACAAATATCTCAAAATATCAACGGGCCAGAGAACTATTAAACAGTTCCGCATAATTATGAATCATTAAATATTTATGCATAATTGAATATTTTTTTGGATTTTAAGCAGGAGATCAGAAATTTTTGCTGAATTATATTTATAGAATTTCGTTATACTAGATGGGATACGATTACAATAGTAAAGGTGGTCGTTCCCATGAAAGCTCTCTATTATGAAAAATTAGAGGATGATTGTGTAAAATGTCAACTTTGCCCCCGGGAATGTATTTTAAAGCCCGATCAAAGGGGATATTGTCGGGCTAGAGAAAACCGTGACGGTGAACTGTATTCAACAATTTATGCCCAAATTTCTGCCATTGCCCTGGATCCTATTGAAAAAAAGCCTCTTTATCATTTTTATCCGGGAAGTGAAATTCTTTCAGTAGGTACGGTGGGTTGTAATTTAAGCTGCATGTTTTGTCAGAATTGGCATATAGCTCACGATAAAGCACCGACCCGCAAAGTTACGGGCAAAGAACTGGTTGAACTGGCTTTACGCTATAATTCTATTGGGATTGCTTATACATATTCCGAACCGCTGATCTGGTACGAATATATTCTGGAGACATCCAAACTGGCACGGGAAGCTGGTTTGAAGAATGTTCTTGTTACAAATGGTTTTATTAATGAGGAACCATTGAAAGAATTACTCCAGTATATTGATGGAATAAATCTAGATGTAAAGGCTTTCCACCGGAAATTTTATAAAGAAATTTGCGGTGGAGGAGATCTGGAGGTTATAAAAAAGACAGCGGTATTGACAGTAGAGAACTGTCATCTTGAGGTTACAACACTATTAGTTCCGGGACTAAATGATGATCCAGAAGAAATTGAAAAATTATCTAAGTGGCTGGCTAGTTTAAGTCCGGATATTCCTTTTCATTTAAGCCGATATTTTCCTCAGTACAAAATGGATCTACCACCCACAGATGTAGAGAGTATGCTAGAGGCGAAGAAAGTTGCTGAGAAATATCTTAATTATGTATATCTAGGAAATTTGACTAATGCAGATCGTAATACATATTGCTATCAATGTCATTATCCGGTGGTTAAGAGGAGTTGGCAAGTTGATGTTGATTTAAAAGATGGCCATTGTCCCAGATGCGGAGTTAATATTCCGATTATTTTATAAATTAGTATTTTTAAAAATAAAATAAACCAGTATAGAAGGAGGCGTAAATTTTATGAAGAAACAAAAGGTAATTATTATGGGAGCCGCAGGTCGTGATTTCCACAACTTTAATACTTATTTTAGAAATAATGAAAATTATGAAGTAGTTGCTTTTACTGCTACTCAGATTCCTGATATTGAGGGCAGAAAATATCCTGCTGAATTAGCTGGTGAACTGTATCCTAATGGTATCCCAATTCATGCTGAAGAAGAATTGGTAGATTTAATTAAAGAGCATGATGTTGATCAGGTAGTATTTGCTTATAGTGATGTTCCACATGAGTATGTTATGAGCAAAGCTTCCATAGTACATGCAGCGGGTGCTGATTTTAGATTGTTGGGTCCGAGAAATACTATGATAGAAGCTAAAGTTCCTGTTATTGGTGTTTGTGCCGTTCGGACCGGTGTTGGTAAATCTCAAACTACCCGTAAAGTAATTAAAGAGCTCCAGGATATGGGTAAGAAAGTTGTTGCTATCCGTCACCCAATGCCTTATGGAGACCTGGTTGCTCAAACCTGTCAGCGTTTTGCTACTTTTGAAGATTTGGATCGCTATAATTGCACTATTGAAGAGCGTGAAGAGTATGAACCACATCTGGCTAATGGTGTAATTGTTTATGCCGGTGTAGATTATGAAAAGATTATCCGTGAAGCTGAAAAAGAAGCTGACGTAATTTTATGGGATGGCGGTAATAATGACTTCCCATTCTATAAGACTGACTTGCTCTTTACTTTGGTTGACCCACATCGTCCAGGTCATGAATTAAGATATCATCCTGGTGAAACCAATCTGAGAATGGCTGATGTTGTAATTATTAATAAGATTGATTCTGCTTATCCAGAAAATATCGAAATTGTTCGTGAAAATATTAGAAAAGCTAATCCTAATGCAGCAATCATTGAAGCTGCTTCCCCAATCTTTGTAGAAGATCCAGAAATAATTGCTGGTAAGCGGGTTCTGGTTATCGAGGACGGTCCAACCTTAACTCATGGTGAGATGGAATATGGTGCTGGATTTATTGCAGCTCAAAAAGCTGGTGCGGCTGAAATAGTTGATCCACGTCCATATGCTGTAAGGTCTATTGCCGATACTTATAAGAAATATAATCATCTCTCTTTGATTCTCCCAGCTATGGGTTATGGTGAAAAACAAATTAAAGATTTAGAAGAGACAATTAATGCTGTTGACTGTGATGCTGTTGTTATCGGTACTCCAATTGATTTAAGAAGAATTATAAATATTGACAAACCTACTACTCGTGTTAAGTATGAACTGCAAGAAATTGGAGAACCAACTATCCGTACTTTCCTGGAAAAATTAAACCTGTAAATATAGCAACTTAAACAAAAACCCCGGGAAAAACCCGGGGTTTAATAAATGATTAAACTGCAAAAAGCTAATTTTTAGTGCCATAAAAATTACTCATTAAACTATCTTAGTGAAATTTCAGTCATCACAGAATATGATGAGCTAATCAAGGGTGATAAAGGATCCATTGATTAGTGTGCTTTATTTCAACTTGAAATCAAACTTTAGATAGTTCGAAAAATTTCTTTATGAAGCGAAAAATTAGCTTTTTACAGTAAAATCATAAATTTAATTTCTAAAAAAAGTTAAAAGGGGCAAATAATTTTACGAATATTAAAGGAATTTAAATGAATTCACAGAAGTATTTTATGTAGAGAAAGATTCGTAAGTAGGTAGTAGAGTTGATATAAAATGAAGTGCTAGTGAGTTGGTTATTTAAAGGGGGAATAATATGACTAAAATGATGTGGGCGGTTGTAAAAACTAAACCCGCACCTGGAGGAGAATTGATCAAAATACCGATTCCTGAGATTGGACCGAAAGATGTATTGGTTAAAGTTGCTGCTACATCAATTTGTGGAACTGATTTTCATATTTATGAATGGAATAAGTGGGCGGCAGAAACAATAAAAACACCTCAAGTTATGGGTCATGAGTTAGCAGGTTATGTAGTTAAAGTAGGTGAGCAGGTTACTTCACTTAAAGAGGGTGATTTTATTTCTACTGAAACCCATATTCCATGTCTTGAATGTTACCAATGTAAGACTGGACGGATGCATATCTGTCAGGATATGAAAATTTTTGGGGTACACCAGGATGGAGTTTTTGCTGAGTATGCTGTTGTACCTGAAGTTGTAGCCTGGAAGAATGATCCCGATATACCTCGTGAGTTAGCTTCTATTCAAGAACCGCTGGGAAATGCTATCGATACCATTTTAACCGATGATATTGTAGGTAAAACTGTATTTATGCCAGGTGTAGGTCCATTGGGCCAATTAGGAATTCTAGTAGCTAAAGCCTGCGGTGTAGGGAAATTAATTGTTTCTGATATTAATCCATATCGACTTGAAAGGGCAAAAGAATTGGGCGCTGATGTCGTTCTTGATGCGACAAAGGATGATGTAGTAGAAACCATTATGGAAATTACTCAGGGAATTGGAGTAGATGTAGTAGCAGAGATGTCCGGCAGTCCAATTGCTCTTAAACAGGGATTGAAGGTTCTTACTCCGGGTGGCCGGCTTTCACTTCTGGGGCTATTTAATAAACCTGTAGATCTGGATTTGAACAATGATGTAATCTTTAAGGGGATTACAGTCCATGGAATAACCGGTAGAAGGATGTTTGAGACCTGGCATAAGACTGCTGGATTGATTAAATCTGGACGGGTTGATTTCAGTCGAGTAATCACTCATACCCTGCCATTGGAAAAATGGGAGGAAGGTATGAAATTGATGGAAAGCGGTAATTGTGGGAAGATTGTATTAACTGTTGATTGATTAAACTGCAAAAAGCTAATTTTGAGCGACATAGAAATTTTTCGTTAAACCATCTTAGTGAGATTTCAGTCGAAATAAGGCCTCATCTGAGGATTGATGAGCTAATCAAGGGCCAGAAAGGCCCATTGATTAGTGTGCCTTATTTCGACTGAAATCGAACTTTAGATGGTTCGAAAAATTTCTCTTGAAGCGAAAAATTAGCTTTTTGTAGTAAAATAAAAAATTAGTGAGGTGTTAAACTAATGAAAGATATTATGCAGTTTATCCCTGATGAGCTGGCGAGGTTAAAAGAGGAAGGTTTATATACCAATATTAAGACCCTGGAAAGTCCTCAGGGAGCCTGGGTAACCATTGATGGGAAGAAAAAACTAAACTTCTGTTCAAATAACTATCTGGGTCTGGCTAATCATCCTGAAATCCGGAAAGCTGCCAAGGAAGCTATTGATAAGTACGGTGTTGGTCCTGGTGCGGTTAGAACTATTGCCGGTACTATGAGTTTGCATAAGGAGCTTGAGGAGAAGCTGGCCCGGTTTAAGAAAGTTGAAGCTACTATGGTCGTTCAATCCGGCTTTACTGCTAACTTATCGGTTATCCCGGCATTGGTTGGAAAGGGAGATATTATTTACAGTGATGAGTTGAATCATGCCAGTATCATTGATGGTTGCCGCCTTTCCAGAGCTGAGATTAAAGTTTATAAACACAATGATATGGATTCTTTAGAAGAGCTATTAAAGGCAGATAAAGATCTGGACTGCCGGAAACTTATCGTAACAGACGGTGTTTTCAGTATGGATGGTGATATAGCACCATTGGATAAGATTGTGGAACTGGGTGAGAAATATGGTGCAATGACTATGGTTGATGATGCTCACGGTGAAGGAGTATTAGGTGAAGGCGGTCGAGGAATTGTAGATCACTTTGGCTTACATGGCCGCTGTGATGTAGAGGTTGGTACTTTCTCCAAAGCCCTGGGTGTTATGGGCGGATGTATTGCTGGTAAAAAAGAACTGATCGAGTATTTAAACCAGAAAGCCCGTCCATTCCTCTTTAGTTCTGCTCTAACTGTACCTGATACTGCTGCTGTAAGCAAAGCTGTTGATCTTTTGATGGAAAGTGAAGAATTAGTTCAACGCCTCTGGGATAACGGTAAATATTTCAAAGCTGAGATGCAGAAACTCGGTTTTGATACTGGTAAGAGTGAAACCCCAATCACTCCTGTTATGATTGGTGATGCTAAGGTAGCTACTGAGTTTAGTAAACGCCTCTTTGATGAGGATATTTTTGCTACCAAGATTGGTTACCCAACTGTACCAAAGGGTAAGGCACGGATTCGTGTAATGATCTCTGCGGCCCATAGCAAAGAAGATTTGGATTTTGCTTTGGAGAAGTTTGCTAAAGTAGGTAAGGAGATGGGGTTGATTAAATAATTTTATACATGAAATATCTACCCGGTATAAATACCGGGTAGTTTTTTTTTGAGATAAAATTGATCTTTTTTAAAAAAAATTTGAACTATTTTAGGGTTTATTCGTTAAAATAGATGAAGGAGTCAGAAAGGAAGGTGAAGGGAGTGGAAGTTAAGTGGATTCAACTGGCTAAACAGGGAGATGAAGAAGTTTTGACCAGAGTTGTGGATACATATTATCAGCAAATTTATCAATATATCAGCCGATTGATGGAAGATCAAATGTTGGCCCAGGATTTAACTCAGGAAACCTTTATAAAGATGCTCAAGGCTTTGCCCAGATATGATCCAAAGCGAGCAAAGTTTTCTACCTGGCTTTATACTATAGCAACCAATTTATGTAGGGATTACTGGCGTAAGAAACAACCTGAAATGATGGAAACAGATGATTTGGATATTTTAACTGGTGGTTATCCAGGTGAACTTAAGAAATGGGAGGTTAAGCATCTGGTTCAGGATGCACTAAATATTTTGCCCTTTCGCCAGAGAATTCCGATTTATCTGGCTTATGTACAGGGAATGAGTTATGAAGAGATTGGAGAGATCTGTCGCTGTCCAGTGGGAACGGTAAGATCACGGATTCATTATGGTCTTAAAAAATTACGTCAATGGTTTGAGAAGATGGAGGTGAGTGAAAAAAGATGAGAGAGTGTCTAACAGATGAGGAGATAATAACGTATCTTAATGGTCAGATAGTTGATCAAATGGAGCAAATACGATTTAGGGAACATTTAAGGGTATGTGGAAAATGTAAGGAAATGTTAGAAAGCTATGTTGCTGTAATTGAGCTTTTGCAATCGGATACATCTCTTGAACCAGAACCCGGGGCAAAGAAGAGATTATTGAATTTAATGTTGGCACAGGGAAAAGAGCTTAAAAAAGAAAATTTAGTTAAGGTTAAGGAGAAAAAACGGCGATTTTGGAAGAAAGAAGTTCCAGTTTTGATTGGAACTATTGCGGTAATAGCTATTTTTTTAAAAGTTCTTTTTAACAGTGAGGTTGGGTTAGCCAAAATATGGCTTTATTTTGTTATCATAGGGACTTTTACATTACCCATTTTTTCATGGTGTCTTAAGGATTTAAAGGAGGAATAAATATGAGGAAAAAAGTGAAATATATTTTAATTGGATTGTTAAATAATCAGGTCTGGACATTAATAATAGCAGGTCTTGCTGCATTGATTCTTCTGAGTTCAGCAATATATATAAGTCTGGCGAAAAAGGTAGAACAGAATTTTGATCAGATAGTCTTTTCTGACCTGAAGCGAAGGTTTAATAGCATTTTGAACCAGGAAGATCCAAAAACAGCTTTTTATCAGGAAATGAAAAAATTTTTGGAAAAGTATTCATATTTTAAAGCTATATATATATCTGAGATGGAAAATGCTAATGAATCTGGAGCTAATAAAAGAGTAAAGGTAATCTGGGCAGTACCAGAAAAATTGGAAGGGCAGGTCTGGACTGAAAGAGGGTGGGATCATAGTATAGTAGAAGCTGTAGGAGGCCGAGGTAAATGGACATATAGTTACAGTGTAATTTCCCAAAAGGTAGAAGAGAATATGCCTGGGCATGAGGTAACATTAATAACTTCTGAATGGAGGGATTTGAATACATGGTTTGCCTATAGGCGACAAGCAGAACATATACTAGAATGGTCTCTGGTGATTTATTGGCTAGCTCTGGCTTTCTGGGTCTATCAGGATGCAAGGAAACGTAAATATCATCCTTTACTATGGGGTGCACTTACTCTGGTTACTAATCTGGTGGGTCTTGTGATGTATCTTCTAATAAGGCCTGAACTGCAGATTTGTCCTCAGTGTTTTATTGAATTAGCAGAAGATTATAATGTATGCCCGTACTGCGGTTATTGTTTAAAAGAACTGTGTAAACAATGCGGGCAGGGGTTAAAAGAAGAGTGGGAATATTGTCCACATTGTGGAGAAAAGAAGAGCAGCCTTTAGTTAATAGGTTGCTCTTCTTTGTTTTTACCAAAAGCCCCACCCAAAGATATAAAGGATAAAAGTTGCGTGGAAAAAAGCCTGTAAGATAGTGGAGGGAATGAGACTTTTACTCCGCCAGAAGAGATAGGTAGTAAAAAAACCAAGAACAATTCGTAAAAACAGATGGTAGATGTTAAACTGTATATAAAAGATACCATAAATAATGGCATTTAAAAGTAGAGCTTGCCAGAGAGCCAGACGTTCTTTTAAAAAGGGAAATGTAAGTCCCCGAAAAAGTAGCTCTTCTGATAGAGATGGTATAATGGTCATGATGAATAGAATAATGAAGTAAACTAAACTAACGGCAATCTCTTCTGGACTGGTAACTTTTATCATAGGTCTAAGATTGGTATTGGTATAAACTAAAGGTAAATGTATAAAAAGGAGAACAAGTGGAATAATGGGCCAGCTGGCCTTAATGCCAATTTTGCTCATTACCCAAAACTTGCGTAAAGTCAGTCCCAAAAGTTTACTGTCGAGGGAACGACGATAGCATATTAAATAAAGTACGATGGGGATAAATAATAGTCTAATGGTGATAAAAAATAGATAGTGGATAATCCTGGTCAAGAAGGGGCTTCCTTCAAAGATCAATTGTTGGGTCATTTCATAAATTCCGGCTAAAAAAAACCAAACTATGTAGATAATGATCAAATCATTAAGGGATAAGAGTTGGGGTTTTGGTTGAAGATCTTTTGTCATGATTGATTCTCCTATTCTTAAAGAATTTATGATTATACTGCAATAAGCTAATTTTTCGCTTCTGGAGAAATTTTTCGAATCATCTAAAACTCGATTTCCGCCGAAATAAGGCTTCCTAATCAAAGGGCCCTCCTGGCCCTTAGAACTAGCTCATCACCTCCTGTGATAAGGCCTTATTTCGTCGGAAATCTCGTGAAGATTTGGCGAAAAATTTCTATGTCGCTCAAAATTAGCTTTTTGCAGTATAATCATTATTACTTTATTACTATTGGACATTTTCTTCAATATTCCTTTGCAGGAGTCCAGGTGAATATTAGAGAATAATGATATTATAGTGATTATAATTTGTTTTTAAATAACGAAATAGAGGTGGAAGTATATGTTGATGCTAGAAGTTCGTAAAAAAGTGATTGAAACAGCACGGAAAATGCTCAAATATGGTTTAACTACGGGTACATTTGGAAATATCAGTATCAGGCATCAGGAAATTCTGGTGGCAATAACTCCTAGTGGTGTAGATTATGAATCAATGATTCCCGAAGATGTAGTGATTGTTGATTTAAATGGTCAGGTTATTGATGGAGATTTGAAGCCGTCTTCAGAAATGCCGATGCATCTGGCCCTGTATCGTAAAAGAGCTGATATACAGGCTGTAGTTCATACCCACTCTCCCTATGCTTCTGCTTTTGCTGTTTTGGGCCAGGAGATTCCCGTAGTATTGGCAGAGATGGCTTCTGTGGTTGGTGGTTCTGTAAAGGTAGCCCCTTATTGCCGGCCCGGTTCGGCAGAGATGGGGAGAGAAGTGGTACGCTGCCTGAGAGATCGGACAGGAGTGTTATTGGCAAATCACGGAGTGGTTGCTATTGGTTCTACTGTTGATGAAGCATTAGGGGTAGCACAGGTTATTGAAGATAGTGCCCGTATTTATCAACTGGCAGTAGCTATGGGAAATCCGAGAATACTTCCAGAAGATGAGATTCGGGTGTTAAGAGAGCAATATATTAAACATTATGGGCAAAAATAAGCGTAAGGACTGATGGGAATGAATGTTCCACTGACCATTATTATCAATGTAATAGATATTCTTCTAGTGGCTTTTGTTTTTTATCGGTTGATTTTGCTAATCAAAGGGACAAGAGCTATTGAATTGATCAAAGGTCTTTTTGTGTTATTTCTGGCTTCAGCCATAAGTGCCAGGTTGCAACTTAACACCATTAACTGGCTTTTGCGTAATACTATGACCATGGTCTTTGTGGCTTTGCCAATCGTCTTTCAACCTGAATTGAGACGGGCTTTAGAACAGATTGGAAGAGGAAGATTTTTTGGTCAGTCAGTCTTTCGGTTAGGATGTTCAGAGTTAAGTCAAATTATTTCGGATTTAACAGAGGTAGTTATGTTTTTTTCTAAAAATCGGATTGGTGCTCTAATTGTAATTGAAAGGGAAGTTGGATTACGAGATTATCTTGAGATGGGGATAGAATTGGATGCAAAATTGACAAAAGAACTTCTTGTATCCATCTTTCTCCCTGGTTCCCCCCTACATGATGGAGCGGTGATTATAAGACAGGATAGGATTAAGGCTGCCAGCTGTTTTCTTCCCTTATCGGATAATCCTCATCTAAATCCTACCTTTGGAACCCGACATCGAGCAGCAGTTGGTGTTTCCGAAGATAGTGATGCGCTGGTTATTGTAGTCTCAGAAGAGACTGGTACCATATCATTAGCCTTTGAAGGTAAAATAAGACGATATTTAGATGAAATTAGTTTAAAAGAGAGATTATTTAACATCTTGACAAATCCCAATAAAGAAAAAGTATCCAGGTTTGGTTTAAATTGGAGGAAAAATAAATGAGGAAATTTTTTGTAGGGAACATGAAATTAAAAATTTTTGCATTTCTTTTAGCTCTATTGGCCTGGATTTATGTTAACAGTTCTCCTGTATCCAGTCCGGGAATATGGAAACGGCAGATTATTCTTTCTGTTCAGTATAAAAATTTACGAAATGACTTGCGTTTAATAGAAAGTACAGATCAGGTTGAGTTGGTACTTTTCGAGGGAATTCATGCTTTTGTACCTGTTGAACCCATGCGGGCTTATGTGGATCTTGGTCAGATTGAAAAAGAAGGTCGCTATTTTCTTAAGATTCAGGTGGAATTACCAAAATGGATGAAATTAAAATATCAAAGGCCTGAATATGCGCTGATTCTTGTTGAAGAGGTGAAGAAATAGATGCTGCGTTTACGGGAGGTTAAAATACCTATTGATGCAAAGCAGGATTTGGTCAAAGCAGTGACGAAAAAATTGAAGATCAAAGCAGGAGAGATTCGGGATCTGAGAATCAAAAAACGTGCCATTGATGCTCGAAGGAAAAATAATATTAAGTTTGTATATATCGTTGATCTGATTTTAAAGGATGAAGAAAAGATTTTAAGAGAGCATGCGAAAAATCCTTATCTTTCTGTTGTGGAACCTATCAGTGAAATAACCATCAATGGAGAAAATCCCCTTACGAATCCACCGATAATTGTGGGGGCTGGCCCGGCTGGGCTTTTTGCGGCCCTTTATCTGGCCCGATATGGATATAAACCCATACTCTTAGAACGAGGTCCTAAGGTAGAAGAACGGGTCAGAAGTATTGAGACTTTCTGGCAGAAGGGTGAATTAGATCCAGAATCTAATGTTCAGTTTGGTGAAGGTGGAGCTGGAACTTTTTCTGACGGTAAGTTAACCACCCGGGTAAGGGATGAGCGAATAGAAAATATTCTCAAAGACCTGGTGAAGGCAGGAGCTCCTGAAGAGATTTTGATTGATGCTCAACCCCATATTGGTACCGATCTCCTCCGACAGGTGATTAGAAATCTAAGAGAGGAGATTAAAAAACTTGGTGGACAAGTCAGGTTTAAGAGTAAGGTAACTGATCTGATAATTGAAGATGGTCAAATAAGGGGTGTAGTGATCAATGATAATGAGATATTAAATAGTGAAGTGGTGATGTTAGCCATTGGTCACAGTGCTAGAGACACATATGAGATGCTAAAGAGACGGGGAGTGGCAATGGAGCCGAAACCCTTCTCCATTGGGGTAAGGATTGAACATCCGCAGGAAATTGTGGATCAAAGTCAGTACGGGCCTTTTGCCGGGCACCCTAAATTAGGGCCAGCCACTTATCGGTTAAGTGAGAGGTTATCAGAATTAGATCGGGCCGTTTATACTTTTTGTATGTGTCCGGGAGGGTTGGTTATTGCTTCAGCTTCTGAGCCGGGTGGGGTTGTAACCAATGGAATGAGTTACCACGCCCGAAATTCAGGGATTGCTAATAGTGCCCTTGTGGTTAGTGTAAAACCTGATGATTTTCCATCCCGTGATCCGTTAGCAGGGGTGGAGTTCCAGAGAATCTGGGAAAGAAAAGCTTTTGAAATGGGCGGAGGAACCTACAGGGCTCCCGCCCAACTATTGGGAGATTTTTTGAAAGATAGACCCAGTAAAAATTTACAAGGTGATATTGAGCCAACCTATCTGCCAGGGGTGGTGGCAGCCAATTTGCAGGAGTGTTTACCTCCCTATGTAGTAACTGCTATAAAAAAAGTACTACCTATCTTTGATAGAAGAGTAAAGGGATTTGGTCGGCCCGGGACAATTTTGACCGGGGTGGAAACCCGTACATCAGCACCTTTACGAATTAACCGTAATATGGAGATGGAATCTATCAGTCATAAGGGTCTGTATCCTTTAGGAGAAGGTGCTGGTTATGCCGGAGGTATAATGAGTGCAGCTTTAGATGGATTAAAGGGAGCGCTTGAGATTATGAAAAAATTTGCGCCATTTGATTAAATTCTGTGATAGAAATTACGGAATTCAAATTTCTTTTTGATATAGGGTTAAACTGTAAAAAGCTAATTTTTCGCTTGAAGATAAATTTTTCGAACCATCTAAAAGTTTGATTTCAGTGACTTGATTAGCTCATCACCTCCTCATATGGGTCTTATTTCGCCTGAAATTTCGCCAAAATGGTTTGGTGAAAAATTTCTATGTCGCTCAAAATTAGCTTTTTGCAGTATAATTTATATAGATAATTATGGAGAGGTGGTTAGAATGGGTAAACTTTTTGGAACAGATGGTGTAAGGGGAAAAGTAAATGAGAAATTGACTCCGGAATTGGCATACCAATTGGGGCGGGCTGGAGCATATTATTTTCTGAAAAATAGTGAAAACCCTTACAGAAAAATAATCATTGGTCGTGATACCCGAATTTCAGGACCCATGTTGGAAGCAGCCCTTATAGCTGGGGTTACATCTATAGGTGTTGATGCTATTATTTTGGGAGTTGTACCAACTCCAACCGTAGCTTTTTTAGCTCAATATCTGGAAGTGGACGGAGGTATAATGATCTCTGCTTCCCATAACCCATATTATGATAACGGGATCAAATTCTTTGATTCGCAAGGTTTCAAATTGATGGACGAGATGGAAGAAGAGATTGAAAGACTGGTTGAAGCAGGAGTTGAAAAACTACCATATGCTGTTGAGAATCAGGTTGGCCGTGTTGGTCAATTGGATGATCCTTTGCAGCCTTATATAGATCATTTAAAAAATACCATAAATGGTGATCTTTCGGGATTAAAGATTGTCCTGGATTGTGCTAACGGTGCAGCTTTTGAAGCGGCGCCAAGGCTCTTTAAGGAATTGGGAGCTGAGGTTATACCTATTTTTGCAGAACCTGATGGAGTTAATATCAATGATAACTGTGGTTCTACTCACCCGGAAGAACTTAAAAAACAGGTTCTGGCTCATGGGGCTGATCTGGGAATTGCCCATGATGGTGATGCAGACCGGATGATTGCTGTGGATGAAAAAGGTCGCGTGGTCAATGGAGATGCAGTAATGGCCATTTGCGGTCTGGATATGATGAAGAAAGGTAAATTGAACCACAATACTGTTGTGGTGACAGTTTATAGTAATCTGGGTTTAAAGGAATTGTTGGAAGAACACGGTGGTACTATTTCACAGACCAAAAATGGTGACAGGTATGTGTTAGAAAGAATGTTGGATAAAGGGTATAATCTGGGTGGTGAACAGTCAGGTCATATAATCTTTTTAGATTATGCGACTACCGGTGATGGACTGTTGTCAGCGGTACAGTTATTATCAGTTTTGAAGGAATCAGGTAAGAAACTTTCTGAGCTGGCAGATCAATTAAAGCCATGGCCCCAATTGATTGATAAGGTAAAGGTAAAGAGAAAAGAAGAGTTTAAGACAAATGAAGTTATCCAGGCTGTAATTAAGGATACTGAAGAGCGGCTTAAGGCCGGAGGAGGAAGACTTTTGGTAAGACCTTCGGGAACAGAACCGGTCATAAGGATTATGTTGGAAGGAAAGGACCTGGCTCAATTGGAAGCTGAGTTAGAACCGATTAAAGAAGTAATTGATCGTGAGTTAAATTAAATTTTTTAAAAGAGAAAATTCCGTTAAAGGAGAAAAAATTGTTAACAGGATTGTATTATTCTGATATAATCTATATTAGGGTTAAACTGCAAAAAGCTAATTTTTCGCTTCTTGAGAAATTTTTCGAATTATCTAAAGCTCGATTTTCCGCCGAAATAAGGTTTTCTAATCAAAGGGTCCTTCTGGCCCTTAGAACTAGCTCATCACCTCCTGTGATGAGGCCTTATTTCGTCGGAAATCTCGCTAAGATGATTTGACGAAAAATTTCTATGTTGCTCAAAATTAGCTTTTTGCAGTATAATTAAAAGATAAATTTTTATTTTTTTAGAGAGGAGGTGAATTTGGAAGTTTAATTATATTAAGTAAAAAGGAGGAATGCTAATAATCTTAAAGCGCCAGGGCTTAAGCCGGAGTATTGACGGCTTAAGTTGACGAGGAAGAGGTTTATCGAGTTATCGGCGGATGCCTCTAGGCTTTTGCTGCAAGCCTTAAGTCCCTCCTTAAAACTTATGAGTGATCATAAGGACAAAGGGAGGGATGGCAGCAGACAATTGGATATTATCTTTGAAAAATAGTCATAATTTGATTTTCAGATAAATGGAGGTATGGAATAAATGTGTGGAATCGTAGGATATTTAGGAAATAAAGAGGCTGCTCAAATTCTGGTTGAAGGGTTAAAAAAGCTGGAATACCGTGGATATGATTCAGCTGGAATTGCTGTTTATAATGGTGAAGAAATTCAGGTAGTACGAAAGGTAGGAAAATTGGGTGAACTGGCTCAGGAGATTGAGTCAAAACCGCCTAAAGGTATAGTTGGAATTGGTCATACCCGCTGGGCGACTCATGGTAAACCTTCTACTGAAAATGCTCATCCACATTGTGATTGTACAGGAAAATTTGTGGTAGTACACAATGGGATTATCGAAAACTACCTTTCTTTAAAAGAGAAATTAATTGCAGAAGGTCATAGATTTAGTTCTGATACAGATACAGAAGTTTTAGCTCACCTTTTGGAGAAATTTTACGATGGAAATCTGGTTGAAGCTGTGAAAAAAGTTGTTGCAATGATTGAGGGAGCATATGCATTTGTTGCCTTTACTGAACATGAGCCAGATCGTCTTGTGGCAGTGCGGGAAGATAGTCCTTTGATCGTTGGCTTGGGTGATGGAGAATATTTTGTTGCTTCCGATATCCCTGCTTTGTTAAAGCATACCAATCGGGTTTATATTCTGGATGATGGTGAAATGGCTGATTTGACCAGAGATGGTGTGAAATTAATGACGGTGACGGGAGAGCCTATAGACAAAGAAGTCTTTACTGTAGATTGGGATCCAGAGATGGCTGAAAAAGGCGGCTATGAGCATTTTATGTTAAAGGAGATTCATGAGCAGCCTGAAGCCCTGCGTCGTTTTCTTGTTGGTCGGCTTAATGATGAAAGTGTTCATTTAGAAGAATTGAATTTGAATCCTGAAGAGATAAAGAGCTATTCCCGAATATTTATTGTTGCCTGTGGTACGGCTTATCATTCTGGATTGGTAGGAAAATATGTGATTGAAAAGCTAGTCCGGATTCCGGTAGAAGTGGATATAGCTTCTGAGTTTAGATATCGCCAACCCTTAATTGATGAATCGACCCTGGTGATTGTGGTCAGCCAATCTGGTGAGACTGCCGATACACTGGCTGCTTTGCGGGAAGCTCAGGGACGTGGTGCAAAAGTTGTAGCTATTACTAATGTGGTGGGAAGTACCATTGCCAGAGAGGCAGATGAAGTGATGTATCTCAGGGTTGGCCCGGAGATTGCTGTTGCTTCAACCAAGGCCTATACTGCTATGGTGATGGCATTTTATCTCTTTGCTCTGTATCTCGGTCAGATTAGAGGAACTCTGGATACTGAGGAAATACAAAAGGCAATTGCTGCATTGAAGCAGATTCCTGAGCAAGTTAAGTGGATTATTGAGAATACAGAAAGTGAAATTCAGAAATTAGCTGAACAATTTACCAAGCATGAAAATGCTTTCTTTATCGGCCGGAGTGTGGATTATACGGTTTCAATGGAGGGTTCCCTTAAGTTAAAAGAAATTTCCTATATCCATGCTGAAGCTTATGCTGCCGGGGAGTTGAAACACGGCACTCTGGCGTTGATTACTAATGGTGTTCCGGTAATAGCATTGGTAACTCAAGAGTCTGTGTATGAAAAGATGTTAAGTAATGTTCAGGAAGTTCGAGCCAGGGAAGCCTGGGTTATTGCTGTAGCCTTAGAGGGGGATGAGGAAATCAAAAAGTCTGCTGAGAATGTGTTGTATATTCCGCAGACTATGGAACTCTTTACTTCAGTTCTGGCTATTATTCCACTCCAGCTTCTGGCTTATTATGTTGCCAGATTGCGGGGCTGTGATGTGGATCAACCACGGAATCTGGCCAAGTCAGTGACAGTGGAGTAAAGAATAAAAACTACTACTTCTGGTAATATTTCCAGGAGTAGTAGTTTTTCTTTAAGTAGGCAATTTGGAGGAATTGAGGGATTGGGAATAATCTTTCAGATTGAACTAGAATGATAAATTGATTAGGAAGAGGTTAAAAGTTTATGACAAATATTTAAATGTATAAGTTTAGAACTGTTTTAGAAAGCAATCGTATAGAATATTTGGCACTAAAAATAAAAATGCAAGGAAATGTTTATTGATGAGAACATATTTGATATAAACTTATGTAGAGTATAAGTTCAATATTATTTTTATAGTATTGGAGTTGAGACATATGATTAACGATTTTGAATATATATGTGAAATTACGCCTGTTACGAATGCCGACGGAAAGCCTATTGAATACTTTCCTTATAAAAGATACAAAAATATTGCCAATAAAAAGTTGCATAAGTACGGTAAAGGGCCATTTTGCAAGTTCAGAATACCAGACAATATAAATAAGGCAGGCGTTTATATAATTAAGATTGGCGATAAAATAAAATATATTGGTGAATGCAAGGATTTAAGCGAACGATTTAATTCAGGATATGGACAGGTTTCTCCCCGCAATTGTTTTATTGGTGGGCAAGTAACTAATTGTAAAATTAATTCACATATTTTACAGGAAATTAAAAAAGGTTCAAAGGTCCATTTGTTATTTTATGAAACAGAAAATCGAATTTTATTAGAAGAAAAACTTATTAAAACATACAAGCCTGAATGGAATGGTACTTCAGATAAAGTAATTAGAAAATCTGAAGAGGTTACAAAGAATGAATATGAATATGAAAAGGTTAAGAAAGAGAAGAATATATTGCGGATGGGAAAATATGATCCATTGAAGGACTTTTTAAAGAATTGTAATGATAATAGTGTTAAACTAACTTATAAAGAAATTGAAAAAATAATAGATAATGTTCTTCCAGATTCAGCATATAAATATCGTGAATGGTGGGCCAATGAAGGTCATGTTCAGGCAAATGCCTGGTTAGATGCAGGTTGGAAGGTATATACTGTTGATTTGGGTAATTATGTTGTATTTATGAAAGAAAGTGAGAGATGATTTTTGTGACAGGCCCGGAATCTAAGCTTATGGATAGCCCTTATTTTGTGCCTGAATAGGACAACTGTACTTAAAACCGGGTATACTCAAGGAAATAATATTGAAAGCAATGACTCTGATGCTTATCCTAAGAGTTAGTCGAGGGTTTGTAGTATTAAAGAAAATCTCATTAAAGAAAAATTTAGTTAGGTAACAGTTTAGTTTAAGATGATTATTTTTGTGGGGTTTAGAAAAGGGATTCTGTAAAGAAATGAAAAATATTTGTATAGGAGCAGATAAGAAAGGTGGAGTTGAAACGTAACTCCAGTTTTTGGCTTATTATGTTGCCAGATTACGAGGCTGTAATGTGGATCAGTTGCGGAATCTGGCTAAATCAGTGACAGTGGAGTAAGGGTAGAAAAGTTTACTTGAAAATCATGGGTGGAATGCAGGCGGTAGCCTGTATTCCACCCATGATTTTTTTATGATGGTATGTACGGCTAGTATAATCTCCTATTTTCTACTAATCCCAAATGAATTAAATAATAGGAAATATCAAGGCTTGGACAGCGTTGGGGTTGCTGTAGATCAGTTCAGCCTTATGCTTGTTTATGATTCATTACAAAGTAAGATAAGCGGTTAAAATACCAGTCATGCCTTTTTAACAATTTAATAAATATTTATTTATATATTTCTTGTATTTGGATGTAAAAATGATATAATATAATTAAAGTAAAAAGTGGACCGATAAATGAGGTGATATGGAATAATATGACAAAATATAAGTCGACAATTAAATCAATGGCATTTTTGTACTTAGAATTAAAAAAGGCTTCAGGCCTTTATTTACAAGGTTTAAAAGTAGATGAAATAAAGAAAAAAGCAGTAGAAGAAAATATTTTTTTATTGAACACAGAGAGCAGAATTAAAGAAATTGCTTCAACAGTTATTAAAAGACTGCAAGTACTGGATGAATTTTTGCTCTGGAAGATTACTAATGGAAGTTTGGAGACAAGCAAACAAATAGCCCTATATGCCATAATGAAAACTGACAGATTATTTTTTGAATTTATGCAGGAAGTTTATCGAGAGAAGTATTTGCTGATGGACTATATTATTAACGATAAAGATTTTAGTGTTTTCTTTCAAAGAAAATCGGAACAGAGTGACCAGGTTGCATCATGGAAAGATTATACTTTTTATAAACTAAAGCAGGTATATAAAAGAATCCTTGTAGAAGCAGGCTTTGCCAAAAAGAATAAAAAGAATTTAGAAATTATAAAACCTATCATGGAAGAAGAAGTAATAGAACACTTAAAAAATAAAGGAGATCAGATTTATTTACAAGCAATGTTGGGAGAGGTGTAAATGATGAATATCTATGAAAGGCTTAATGCAATTCGTTCTAAAATTATGGAAAAGAGGTTTAGGGAGAATAAAGGCTTAGGAAATGAGATAGGATTTTATATTTTTGACTATGATCCAAAGGATGAGATGCTTGTAAGAGAACATATAGCATTTTTAAAGCAGAAAATAAACACTGATAATTCAGAAATTAGAATCAAGGAATTTGATTTATATGAAATTATGTTAGAAATATTAGAAAACAAGGGATATTTAGAAAAAGTCTTTGAAATGGAAGAAAAAAAGGGAACCAATGCGATATTAAAACCAATCAAAAATACATTGAGGCTTACTCAAAAAAATGATCTGGTTGTTGAGTATATCAGACAGAGGGTCGAACAAAATGACATTGTGTTTTTAACGGGAGTAGGAAAAGTATGGCCTATTATTCGTTCTCATACGATTTTAAATGCTTTGCATTCTGTGATTGATTATGTACCTGTGGTAATGTTTTATCCTGGCACTTATTCAGGTCAGGATTTGTGTCTGTTTGATGAAATTATGGATCAAAATTATTACAGAGCATTTAAACTCATTGAAAGATAAAAGGAAGGTGAAAAATGTGGTGAAACTTAGAGAATTGTTTAATAAAGACATTGAAAGGGATATTAAAGGAGTTATTAAAATTGGACAGGATGATGATGCCAATATCTATCAAGAGTTGGAAGAATATGTAGTAACAAGAGAATTGGGTAAACATTTCAGCACCTTTTTTGAAGCTTATAAAAAAAGTATTAACAATTATACTGATAAGATGGGAGTCTGGATTTCCGGTTTCTTCGGGAGTGGTAAATCCCACTTCTTAAAAATATTATCTTATTTGCTTGCCAACAAAGAAGTAAAGGGTAAAAAGGCTGTATCTTATTTTGATGATAAAATTAACGACCCAATGGTGCTTGCTGATATGAAGATGGCCGGAGATGTTAGTGCAGACGTCATTCTATTTAATATTGATTCTAAATCTGATTCTGACTCTAAAGTTAATAAAGAGTCTATTGTAAAAGTATTCAACAAAGTATTTGATGAAATGCAGGGATTTTCTGGTTCACTACCCTGGGTTGCCGATATGGAAAGGAAACTTGTAAAAGAGGGTTTATATGAAGATTTTAAAAGAAGATTTGAAGAGCTGGCTGGAAGCCCATGGGAGGATGCCAGGGAAGATTTTTATTTTGAAGAAGATAATATTGTTAAAGCACTGGCTGATACCACGAAAATGAGTATTGATGCAGCTAGACAGTGGTATAACAAAGCGGAAGAAAACTATTTTTTAAGTGTTGAAAAATTTGCTAAAAAGGTAAAAGAATACATTGAATCAAAAGGTGGCGATCACCATGTTATTTTTCTGGTGGATGAAATGGGACAATACATTGGTGATGATGCCGGTTTAATGCTAAACCTTCAAACTGTTGTTGAGGATTTGGGAACTTACTGTGGAGGAAAGGCATGGGTTATCGTAACCTCCCAGCAGGATATTGACTCCATTACAAGGGTGAAGGGAAATGATTTTTCGAAGATTCAGGGTAGATTCAATACAAGATTGAATCTTTCCAGTGCCAATGTGGATGAGGTAATTAAAAAGCGTATTTTGCTTAAAAAAGATGTTGCCAGAGATACACTGAAACTTCTTTATGTGGAGAAAGAGGCAATTTTGAAAAATCTCATTACATTTTCAGCAGATACGGCTGAAATGAAGACTTATAAATCAGTAGATGATTTTATAGAAGTTTATCCTTTTATTCCATATCAATTTAATCTGTTGCAGTCTGTATTTACAGCAATAAGAATACACGGTGCCAGTGGCAAGCATCTTTCAGAAGGGGAAAGATCCCTTTTAAGTGCCTTTCAGGAAGCTGCGATTCGTTATGCCGATCATGAGGTTGGAACTTTAATACCTTTTTCAGCCTTTTATGAAACCATTGAGGCATTCTTAGATTCCAATATACGCACGGTTATTCTCCATGCCCAGGATAATGACAGACTTACAGATAGGGATATAGAGGTACTTAAAGTTTTATTCTTAATTAAATATGTCAAAGAAATGCCTGCTAATATAGAAAATATTGCTACTTTGATGGTGAGTCATATTGATGATGATAAGATTGAACTTAAAAAGGAAATAGAAGAATCCCTTAAAAGACTTCTTAAAGAAACCCTTATTCAAAAGTATGGTGATGAATATATTTTTCTGACTCACGAAGAGCAGGGGGTCAATAGGGAGATTCAGAATATTCCGATAGATATAGGTGAAATTATTCTAAAGATCGGTGAAGAGATATTTAACGGAATTTATGACGAAAAGAAGTTTAGATACAATACCAGATATCATTTTGATTTTAACAAAATAATAGACAACAGACTGTTGTCATCACAGAAAAGTGAGATTGGTGTAAAAATTATTACCCCTTACTTTGATACAGGGGAAGAATTGACAGATTATGAATTAAAAATGATGTCAGCAGGGGAAAACAACCTGATAATTAAACTCCCTTCTGATACTACTGTATTGGAAGAAATGGAGGATATCCTAAAGATCGAAACATACCTAAGGAAAAGCGGTGCTTCTTCTATAGAGACAATAGAAGAAATAAAAAGCAGAAAATCAAGGGAAGTTGCTGAAAGAAAGGAAAGAGTCAAGACCCTGCTTGTAGAAGCATTAAAAGAGGCAGATTTTTATGTAAACATGCAAAAACTTGATATCAAATCAAAAAATCCAGTGGAAAGAATCAACAGTGGATTGAAAGTTCTTATTGATAATTTATACAATAAATTAAATTATATTACGCATTTTATTGAAAGTACAAAAGATTTACAGGATCTTTTGATGGAAAATGATATGCAGTTGAAACTAACAGACGATGATGATGTTCCCAATAAATTTGCCTTAGAAGAAGTCAAACATTATATTGAAATAAATACACAAAGGAATATACTTATAACATTAAAGTCTATCATTACATTATACTCCAAAGCACCTTATGGCTGGAGAGAGTTAGATATCATTGGATTAATCATTAAATTGTTTAAATCTCAGGAAATTAAACTCCAACTTGGAGGGGATTATCTTAGTACATCAGATAAAAATATTATCCAATATATGACTAAGCGGGATTATATTGAAAGGTTAATTATTAAAAAAAGAACGAAGACAGATAAAAAATACATTAACAATGCGAGAGACTTGGCAAGAGAAATATTTGGCTATATGACTGTACCGGATGATGAAGATGGTTTGATGAACAAATTTAAGGAATTATCAAAAGAAGAGTTGTCGGAGATTAATAGACTGTTAGTTTACTATGAAAACTTTAATTATCCTGGGAAAGAAGTATTAGAAAATGGCAGAGAATTGTTTGAAGAAATTTTAAGAATTTATGATGCAGTGGAGTTTTACGAAAAACTGTATGAACTGAAAGACCAGATGTTGGATTATGAAGATGATGTTTTTGATGTAAAAAAATTCTTTGAAAATCAAAAAGAATATTTTGATAGAGCTTTAGAGCAATTAAATGTTTATGAGAGGAATAAATCATATATAGTAGATAGTGAAACAATTAAGATTGTACAGGAAATAGAAGAAATCGTAAAATCACAAAAACCCTATTCGCAAATATTAAAACTTCCTCATCTTATAGCTGAATTTGAAAACAGGTTTTCAGAATTGTTAAAAGAAGAATGTAGACCTATCCGAAATGTTATTGAAAGTAATTATCAAAAGGTTAAGGATGAACTTAACTTATATGACTTTAAAGATGAATTATATCCAAAATTCGAAGCAGAATTTAATAACCTGTTCAATCGGTTAAATTTTGCAAATAACTTTTATGAAGCCATTGCCATGAAAGATGAGTCAGACAGGCTGAAAATACGTTGTTTTGAAGAAATAGAGAAGAAAAAAAGGGAATTAAAAGAACAAGATACCGAACAGTCAACAACGGTTAGTGATGGAGATACACCGGAATATATGTCCAAAAAGATTGTTAATATCAGCATAGCCAACATTCTTCACAGTACCTGGACGATAGAGACCGAAGATGATATAGAAGAACTTCTGCAGCATATAAGACAACAGTTGAAAAAAGAACTGAAAGAAAATATTGTACTGAAACTGATTTAGAGGAGAGGAGATTCATGAATAAGGCGGCTATTAAAAACTTTGCCATAAGGGCAAGAAGAAAACTGATTGAAGAAGTTACCCAAAAAGCCTATGAAATCGGGATAACAAAAGACGATATTTATGATATAGAAACTTTTGAAGATGGGTTTAGAGTCAAAGGAAGAGAAAACAGCAGAATATTTAAGAAGTATGAAATCAAACAGAGAGAAAAGTTAATCCAAAATATTAAAGAAAAAGGCTTTGACCAGGTAATGGAAGAAGTTGCCTACACATGGTTTAATCGTTTTATTGCTCTTCGATTCATGGAAGTGAATAACTATCTACCCACCGGTGTTAGAGTACTTTCTTCAATAGAAAAAGGAAAAACTGAGCCGGATATTATCAAAGAAGCATCAAATGTTGATCTGGAGGTTGACAGAGAAATTATCTATAATCTGCAGATCAATAATAAAACAGAAGAACTGTACAAGTACCTTCTTATCAAACAATGCAATCAGTTGGGGAAAATAATGCCGTCGGTATTTGAGGAAATATCCGATTATACAGAACTCCTTCTCCCTGATAACTTGCTTTCTAAAGATTCTGTCATCAGAGATTTAGTGGAGAGCATTGAGGAATATGATTGGAAAATAGAGTTAGATGAAGAGGAACAGAAATTAGAAGAAGAAAAAGGTGAACACGGTATAGAAATTATAGGTTGGCTGTATCAGTACTATATTTCTGAAAAGAAAGATGAAGTATTCGCAGGGCTCAGGAAAAACAAAAAGATTACAAAGGAAAATATTCCGGCTGCTACCCAACTTTTTACTCCAAAATGGATAGTCAAATATATGGTAGAAAACTCTTTAGGAAGACTATGGTTAGAATCTCATCCTAATGAAAAATTAAAAGAAAAATGGAAGTATTATCTGGAAGAAGCAGAGCAGGACCCTGAAGTTAAAAAGCAGCTGGAAGAACTGAAAAATCCCAACTTGAGTCCCGAAGACATAAAGGTATTGGACCCTGCCATGGGAAGTGGCCATATTCTTGTTTATGCTTTTGATGTATTGTATGACATTTATTTAAGTGCGGGATATTCAGAAAGGGAAATACCAACACTTATTTTAGAAAAAAACCTATATGGCCTTGATATCGATGATAGGGCAGGCCAATTGGCGGCTTTTGCCCTTTTAATGAAAGCAAGAAGCAAAAATAGAAGGATATTCAGGTACAGGCCGAAGTTGAATTTATGTTCAATTCAGGAAAGTAACGACATTCCCAGGGAAGCAGTAGATTATTTGGTAAAAGAAGATGAAAATTTGAGAAAAGATGTGGAATATTTAATCAATATATTTCATGATGCAAAGGAATACGGCTCTATACTAGATGTGAAGGAAATTGATTTTGATTCGATTGAGAAGAGATTAGAGGAAATTAGAGATGTAGAAACATTAGATTTATTTGAACTTCGGTATAAAGAAATAATATTAGAAAAAATTCCTTTTCTTATTAAACAAGGAAAAATAATGAGTGAAAAATATTGTGTGGTTTGTACTAATCCACCTTATATGGGAAATAGAGGTATGAATAATAATTTATCTGATTATTTAAAGAAGTGCTTTTTTGATTCTAAACATGATTTATATTCGGTTTTTATTGAAAAATGTATTAAATATTCATGTGAAAATATGTATATTAGTATGATAACTCAACATTCGTGGATGTTTTTATCCAAATTTGAGAATATTAGAAAAAAAATTATTAATAATAATATAATATTGTCTATGGTACACTTAGGTACAAAAGCGTTTGAAGAAATTGGAGGAGAAGTAGTACAGTCAACAGTATTTGTTATTAAAAAATTTAATATTCAATATTATAAGACTACATATTTAAAACTTACAAACTATAAAAATTCAGCAGAAAAAGAAAAAGAATTTTTTAATATTAATAATAGGTATGTTACTCGAAATATTACATTTAATAAAATACCTGGTTCACCAATAGCATATTGGATAAATGAAAATTTCAGGAATCTTTTTGTAACAGAAAAATTACTAGGAGAAATTGAAATGCCTGTAGAGGGTATAAAAACAGGTAACAATAATTTGTTTTTAAGACTATGGTATGAAGTAAATTATAATAATATATATCATAAAATTTTTAATAAAAATAAAAGCTTATATAAGTGGTTTCCTATTGCAAAAGGTGGAGATTACAGAAAATGGTATGGCAATAATGAATATGTAGTTAATTGGTACAATAATGGAGAAGAATTAATAAATTATCCTAATTCAACAGTATCACATAAAGATTTATTTTTTACTGATGCTATAACTTGGAGTTATATTTGTTCATATAAGATATCAATACGATATTTAGGAAAGGAATATTTGTATAATAACAAAGGTCCATGTTGTTATATTCGAAATCAAAAGAATATATTTTATTTAATGGCATTATTAAATTCAGTAGTAGGTGATACTATTCTAAACATACTTGCACCTACTTTAGATTATAAACCCGGCAATTTAAAAAATGTTCCAGTAAAAATAATTAAAGATAATAAAATTTTAAATCAAATCGATTTAATAACAAAAAACTGTTGGGAAATTTCTAAAAATGATTGGGACTCATTTGAAACTTCATGGGATTTCAAAAAACATCCTTTATTAACTTATAAAGGTAATGCACCTACAGTAGAAGAAGCTTTCAATAATTGGTCTGACTTTACGGAAAAACAGTTTAATCAACTTAAAGCAAACGAAGAAGAATTGAATCGCATTTTTATTGAAATCTACGGTTTACAAGATGAACTTACCCCTGAAGTTGATGATAAAGATATTACCATTCGTAAGGCAGCTAGGGAAAGAGATATCAAATCCTTCATATCCTATGCAGTAGGCTGTATGTTTGGTCGTTATTCTTTGGATGAAGAAGGACTTATCTATGCAGGTGGAGATTTTAAAGATTACTTTAAATTTGAAAATGGAGAATGGCAGATAAAAACAAAAGAAGGTTGGAAGAAGTCTTCTATTGATATAGCAGGGGATAATGTTATTCCTATTGTTGATGATGATTATTTTGAAGATGATATCGTCAACCGATTTGTTGAGTTTGTTAAAGTTGTCTTTGGTGAGGAGACATTAGAGGAAAATTTGGACTATATAGCAGAAACCTTAGGAAAGAAAAGTAATGAAACTTCAAGACAGGCTATCAGAAGATACTTCTTAAAAGGTTTTTATAAAGACCATGTAAAAACATATAAAAAACGTCCGATTTACTGGCTTTTTGACAGTGGCAAAGAAAACGGATTTAAAGCGTTAATCTACATGCACCGCTATGATCCTTCTACTATTGCAAGAGTGCGGACCGATTATTTGCATAGATTGCAGAAAAAATACGAGGCAGAAATCAAGCATTTAGATATACTTATTGATTCAGATATATCAAAGAAAGAAGAAATAGTGGCTAGAAAAAGAAAAGAAAAGATTATGAAACAAATTATGGAATGTAGAGTTTACGACCAGATCATAGCCCATATTGCCAATCAAAAAATTGAGATTGACCTGGATGATGGAGTTAAAGTCAACTATGCCAAATTCCAGGGAGTAGAAATTCCCCAGGGAGAAGGCAAGAAACCTTTAAAAGCAAACCTATTGGCGGAGATATAATTGCAGCCGAACGTTATGCTTTTAAATTTTTTTTTACCAAATAAAAAATATTAGGCTGGAGGTGAGGAGTGTGAAAGACTATACGGTGAAAATTAAACCATTGACTCCTTTGTGGACAGGAGATGCAAATAGAAGGGGCAATGCAGTGAGGGAGACAGGAATAATTGGCAGTTTACGGTGGTGGTACGAAGCTTTGGTAAAGGGATTAGGAGGAACTTCGTGTGATCCCACAGACATAAAATGTAATGGCGAGAATCACTGTGATGTCTGTGAACTTTTTGGTTGCACCGGCTGGGCAAGAAAGTTTAGGTTAGAGGTTAGTCTGGAGGGAGAGAATCCAAGTTGGGAATTTTTGGATGGAAAGATAGGTACCAGGCGAAAGCATAATAAAGTGAAAAAATTTCTTGTAAGAAATTTTTCCGGTTTTGTGACAAAAGGATTAATAGTTATTACTTTTATTCCTTTAAGAAAAATCGAATTAAGTGAATGGGAACTGTTAAACAGGACATTAAATATAATTGAAGATTATGGGGCTCTGGGAGCACGGACTTCCCAGGGAAATGGAGTAATAAAGATTGTTGAGAATAATTTACCTGTAAAACAAAATAAAATTGATTTGGTTACAAAAGGGAAAAGTGTTGATCAACCTATTCTTAAAGATTTCTTTTTCTATAAATTTCGAATTAAATTTGCTGATACAATTGAAAATTTGATAAAGCTAAAGGTATTCTGGACACATGCACCTCTACATAATTCCTTCAAAGAAAATTGGGAGCAGTGGGAGAGAGCGTGGCACACATATGAATTTTTACCTATAGCTTTTCATGTAAGGGATGCTATAAGACCTCTCATTAAAGATAAGGCAGAGCGCCACAAGGTATTCGGAGAGTGTGGTAAAGGTTCTCGGGTTTTTGTTTCTCATGGTTATAAGATTGATGAAAAAAAGGTAGAAGTTAGAATATTCGGATATGGTGTTAATGAGGAAATAAAGAAAAAAATAAAGAATAATTTTAATAGACAATTAAAAGAAAAACTGTTTCAAGAAAATGAGTGCATCCAAAAACTAAAAGATTGTTCATTACAAAAAGAAAAAACAGGAAAGGAAATAATTCAAGAATTGAAAAATGAATTGGAGGTGGTGCTGGATGATGGTACATGATTATTATCTTTCGGTAGCCTATCTAGAAAACAAGCTGGATAAACAGAAAGTGGAACTTGGCAAAAAGAAGAAAGAGATGTTAAAAAATATAAGTAAAGATAAAAATTTTACCGAATTTTACCCTTCGTTTGATGATTTAAAATATTTGCCACAAAATTCTGTGCTTATAAAAATCTCTTTTACACTGAAAAAACCCTACATAAGTAAAAACGAGGGCGAGTTTCATATTGTTTACGTAAAAGAGAAGGATAAAAAAGAGGTTAAAATCTTTGAGAATCCAATTGTAAGGGATAAGTTTACCGGCTTATCTGTGGTGAGACCCACTGCCTGGAAGGGGCATTTGAGATTTGCTGCTGAAATGGTTAAAAAAGACGAGACGGAAAAGAAAAAGATTATCAGAAGGCTTTTTGGATCAAAAACGGATGAAGATGAAGCATTAAAGGGAAGATTGTATTTCTTTTCTACTTTCTTTAGGAATGAATCTGAGAGAGATGTTATAACTCCCTTAAAGAGGGATACCAGGACTCCAGTGCCGAAAAGAGCGCCGATAAATCTAGAACTGATGAAGATAGGTGCAAAAGGAGAGTTATATTTGCTTTATTTTCCATATCCAAAAGGGGAGAATTACAAAGATAGAGAAGTAGAAGAAGATCTAAAATTTCTGGCCGAGGCCCTTAAATTGATGTTTTATACCTACGGTTTTTCAGCCAAAAAAACAGCTGGTTTTGGTGTGGTTGATCCAATAGATGAGGATAAAATAGAGATTGTGCCGGAAAACTTTAAGGAATATTTTTCTGTTATTTACCGCCTTCATGATGGAAGAGAAGGAGGTGCTTGAAATGGCGGTAGGGGAAATGCTAAAAAAAATTAAAGAGGAACAGCCTCAAATCTTAACTGGGGAAATAGGTGCCCTACTGCATGATATTGGCAAGTGCCATCCTGATTTTATATGGAAAAACTCTCGAGAGGGTGGAAAGGATTTTCAACACGGAAAAATTGATAAATTTCTCAAATTTGAACTGGTGGATTTGCTACGACATAGGAAATTCAGCTTTGGAAGTAAGGAGAAACTTTCTGACATCTATTCTGTCATAACCGAACATCATAATGATAGTTATAGTAATGACTTAATTAATTTAGTGCGAAATTGCGACCAACTTGATTCGGCTGACGACAAAGGTGTAGTGCGGAAGGAACAATCTATAAATAGTATAATCATCAGTACTCCATTCGGTTATCCAAAAGAAATAGTAGACTTAAACGGCCTTAAAAGTCGACTGAGTGAGCTAGAAGAAAGATTAATAGGGATACTTAAGGATTATATTGCTAGCAGAATATCTTTAAGAGAATTTCGAAAATTAATAATGGATAATCTCAAGGTAACCTTTTCTCATGCCCTGGGAGAAACCAGAATTCCAGCAAATGATGTGACATTATGGGACCATTCCTATTCAACTGCTTCACTTTTTAAATCCGTATTGTGTTACATAGTCTTAAGTGAAGACTCTGATTTAAAGGGGTTAAAGTGGAGAATTTTTGGTGTATGCTGGGATGGATTAGGGTTTATTGAAAAAGGGAGAAAAATTGCCGACATCCTGACCCGCAGACAGATTATTAAGGATATCAAGGAAAAATTAAAAGAAATGTTTGAAGTTGAGTACCCTGTTGGAAATGCAGTATACGAAGATATAAATGGGATATATTTTACCTTTCCTGCCTTGGAAGAGAGCAAGGCAGTACGGCTTGCACGTGAATGTGCAAGTGTTGGATTGAAGGAAATATTTCAAATAAGCGATCAGGAAATATGGCCCTTTTTCACTTTAAGCAGAGCTTCTCGAAGCCTTACTATTCTTGGTAGAGAATTGAAGTTTGCTTCGGAAAAGAGAAATATACCAAAAATGAGCCCTACTCTTTTTGTAAAAGGAGAAGAAAGTAGAGAAAGTAAACAAGAGTTAATAGATTATTCTCTAGAAATATTGCTTAAACAAGAAGAAATATGTAAAGAGAATGAAAACTGTAAAAAATATTGTGATATTTGTCCTATTTGCAAGATAAGAAGTAAAGATCACAAGAAAGAAATGTGTATTAAATGTAATGAAAGACGAAAAGGAAGACTGAACAGCTGGCTGGAAAATAGGATAGACAGAACCATCTGGACAGATGAAGTTGCCGACATAAACAATCGTGTGGCTCTTCTTACTTTAAGTTTCAACCTAGATAAATGGCTGGATGGAAAGCTGGTAGAAACTATTTATTCCCAAACCTTTGAAGATTGGAGAAATGGTAAAAAGTATCAAAAGAAAAAAATAATAAATATTTTAAATAGTTATAACATTGAACAACCAGGGGATTCTTACATAAATGCTTTAAAAATAGCAGAGTGGATAAGCAAAAATCCTTTTAGAACAGAGGTAAAACCTTTGTTAGAATGCTTTTTGGAAGATGGAAGTTTAAATAATATACATACAATTGATGTTATTCATAATCCACAAACGATATTAACTTATTTCTTTACCCAAAACCCTTCACCCGCTCGGCTGTCGAGGATTTGGCAGGAAACCGGGGAATTTTGGGCTGAGGTTCTAAAGAGATTGACATCAGGGACAAGGTGGAAGAGACTGCGGTTTGAAATAGATTTTTCACAGTTAAAATTGAAAAAAGATATTGAAAAAAATACCCCCTACATTCTGAAATTTAATGATTTAGAGCCGGATACTCTGCTTGTTTTGCACACTGAAAAAGGCAAGTTTTTCACTATAGAATCGCTTGAGAAGTTCAGCACAGGAGAAGTAAAAGGCCTGGCAGCGGTGCAAAAGATGTTAAAAGAAGAAGGTTTTTGCTGGCTTGCCCGGGAAGATAACCCTGCCGAAAATTTGCTTGTTGAAAATAAAGCAAGTAAACAGTCTGTAGAGGAGAATAATTTCGTTGCAGAAGACTACTATCCTTTTATTGAAATAGTAAGAACTCCTTTATTGTTTCAGATCATAGTTCCAGCCCTTGATGCTGTAAAAATTTTGGAAATGATAACAACCATGTTTAATGAGAGGTTTGGAAAGGTTATCGGAAAACTACCACTAAATGCAGGGCTGCTGGTGGCTAACAGGAAATTCCCCTTATATCTGCTGCTTGAAGCAGGAAAAAGAGTCTTACGGAGCAAGGAATTCCAGGAGCCAGTATTGCTGGACCCGTGGTGGGATATCAGCAATGTGAAAAAAGATAAGTTTTACAGTTTTTACCCCCTGAAAAAACTTAATGGAGATGAGCATTACACCCTGGATGATATTGTTCCTCTTTCTAAGGGAAAAGCATATGCATTATATCCCGGTTACTTTGATTTTGAACTGTTGGGTGGCAATGAAGATCGGTATAAGCTTGCATATAAGGATAAAAGGCGTGTTCAGGAGGATTATAAACTGTTTTCAAGGAGGCCATATTACCTTTATCAATTCAAACAAATGGTGGATTTATGGGAGATATTAAGAAATAACCTTTCGACTACTCAGATTAACTTTATTGAACGGGCAATTACAGAAAAGATAAAAGAGTGGAAAGGAGTTGAAGATTTCTGTAAAAAAGATGTTTTCAGGGGATATGTAACAGCAACTTTACAGGATGCTTTCGGAGACAGGTGGTTTAAATTACGTGAGGAGACGCGTTGTTTTATATTGAATTCTGCTATGAATAATCTTTTGCTTGATACTATTATGCTTTTCAGGCACGTAATCAAAGACAGGGAGGTAGATGTGTAATGGAAATAAGAAAATATCTTGGAAAAGCTCTTGACCCCATTCATATAGGGGCGGGAGGATATAGACTGGGCCGGGTGGACAATACTATCGTCAGGGAGCCGGCGACAGATGTACCTAAGATACCCGGCACTTCCCTGGCAGGAGCGATAAGAGAATACGCAACTTTTTATCTGCAGGAAAAAGATGAAAAATGCAAAAACCAAAACGACGAGGGGGAAAAAAGAAGGTGTGCTGAAGAAAAGGCAAAAGAATATTTTGGCGACGAAAAAAGGCAAGGAATGCTGCGGTTTTATGACGCCCAGATTCTTTTTTTTCCTGTATCGTCTATCAATGGTACTGTCTGGATAACTACTAAAGATTTGATTAAATATTGGTTGGGTGATATAAAAAATTCTGATGGAGAAGAAATAAAAATTCCGAGAGACATTGAAGATGAAGCCTATATCATCAGATGGGTTAATGATAAAAAACCGGACAAACTAAACCTTGGCTGGCTTTTATTAGTAGTCGGGAGCCAGTTTAACGATGATAATTCAGAGATTATTACGCTTCCTTTAGAGCTAAAAGATTTTATCAAAAAAATCGTATTAGTTTCTGATAAGCTATTTTCCCACATAGTAAATGACAATCTTGAGGTAAGGACTTCTGTTAGAATTGATTCCACAACAGGAACTGCAGCAGAAGGGGCCCTCTTTACTTACGAGGCTATACCGAGGGGGACAGTGTTTGGTTTTGAAATAATTGAAGATAAACGTCGAGGTGAGAAGAATGAAGTTGATGGAATGATAAAGGCAGCTTTTAAATATTTAAAGCTCCTTGGTGTCGGAGGAATGGGAACCCGGGGGTTTGGGAGGCTTGAAATATTGTGGCCACCTGTCGACAGCGAGAAAAAGATTGAGAAAAGGGAAGGTGAAGGCGATAATGACTAATCTTGATTATTATTGCATGAAGTATGGTCAGAAAATAGGAAGTATGGGAGATGAAAAGAAAGTCAAGGAGATTCTTAATAATATCCGAAAAGCTTTAGGCGTTCTTAAAGAAGATGGAATATATGCAATGTTTTTGTGGCTTGAAGATAAAGATAAAGGGAAGATTAGAAAGCAAGGGCTTTTACCTTTATTGAATGACGGTAATATAAAAACAATGTTTATTGACAAAAAAGATAACTTTTCTGAGACTTTTGAAGGTTTATGTTCAACAATTAAAGATATAGCAAAGGATATAGATAAAGTTTTATTACTAAAAAAAATTTTGGAGCGCACTCTGACTTATGCTTTGTATCACGCTAAAGTCAGGGCGGGTGAAAAAAATGTGGACTAAACTTGAATTGATATATGAGTTGGATAGTCCTTTGCATATAGGTTACCTGCCGTTTACAGGTTCTGTCGTATCTCCTACTAGGTACTATGTTCCCGGCAAAAATTTATGGGGTGCTGTAACGAGGCTGGCTACGGAATATCTGTTTGCAGAACCTACAGGAGAAGATTACCGGCGGGTTGGAGAGGAAGTTAAAAAACATTTCCGGTTTTCTTATTTCTATATTCTTGATGGGGAAACGATATATTACCCCTGTTACAGTGAAGAGGGATTGATTTATGGAAATGAAGAAAAAATAACTAAAGCCGAATTTGAATACAGATTTATTGGGAGCAGGGTCTCAACGGCCATTGACAGGGAGTTGGGTTCAGCAAAGCATGAAAGCCTGCATGAGATCGAATTTATAAATCACAAATACATGGATAAAAAAGGTAATATCAAGAACACCAAAATTATCGGGGCTGTTTGGGTAAATGGGTCCGCTAGGCTGCCTTTACAGGATAGAAATGTAGAGTTTAAAATTAAAGATGATGGGGTATATGTTGACCATTTTAATCTATTGCAAGAGCTAATCCTTGGGGGAGAGCAGAATTACGGTTTTGGTAGAGTAAGACTTTACTGTATAAACAAGGGTAAGAATATGTTTCCCGTAGAAGATAATTTAAATAAAGATAAAATAATAGTAACCGTAAAAAAGGGTAACCCTGTTCTTTCTCATGTTAAAATTATTAACAACTACAAAAACAACAAATTAATCCCCTTTCGGGGAGATATAGAACTGTTAAGCGGCAGGGAATACTCTAATAAAGAAAAAGAACGATTTAAAGAAGCTGGTAAACGTATTGTTCCGCCAGAGTATTATTTTTCTCCTGGAACAGTTTTTTTGATGGATGATCAAGATGATAAGGATGGAGAAGAGTTTATTCTGAGCTGGAGTGGAATTATGGATAGAAAAGTTTCAGAGAATAATTCAGATTGATTTGAATACAGGTGGGTGACTAAAATGAACTTAAATGAGATAAAGAAAAAATTAGAAGAACATTTCAGTAAAGAACCTACTGGGGGGAAAAAAAGACATATTGTTTTCTGGTATGACGAAGAAAGAGAGTTTGTTGAAGATATTGACGAATTGCAGTTGGAAAATGCCAGGATTTTAAAACTTAAAGATAACAACGCTTTTTTCATCAAGTACCAATTGGAAAAAGTAGATACAGAATCTAATTATCTCATATACTCTCCTAACCGAAAGCCAGAGTCGAGGGAGAACTGGCTTCTGGATATATTAAATTACAGCATGGAATTTTCAGCAGATAAAGCAGATGTGATTATGACAGATTTTGGAATAAAAGAATCGTCTCTTAAGAGGGTATTTAAAAAGTACCTTAAGTTTTTTGGAAATAAAGAAAGATATAAAAAATTTGCTTCTTACAATATTGAAAAATTTACTGAAGAAAAGGTGGATATCGCTGTCCTTTCTGTTTTATGCAAACTTCCTGTGGCTGATTTTGAACTTGTTGTAAAAAAGGTTCTTATGGGGGAAGTTGAAGAGGAAAATAAGTTAATAGAAACAATCAGAAATTTTGGGGATTTAGATGCCTTTTGGAAGCTTGTAGAAAGAAGATACGGTTATGCTTTTGAAGAAAAATCTTTAGAAAAACTTATTATCATGTTTTTGGTTACCCATTTAAGTTACAATTTAGAGGAAGATTTGCCAGAAACATGGCAGAAGTTTGTATCTATAAAAAAATCTAATTGTATTGTATTTGTCAGCAATTTTATGAACCATGCAGTTGACAGCAAAATTTATGATCTTTTTGCAGATAGAGTGGAAAAAATATTAAATGTAAAAGATTATGTAAATAAGTGGGATATAGAGAAGTACATAAACTGTGACACTTTTAGAGTTTTTGATGAAATAATTATATCAAAGTTAATTAATAATTTGCTTGATGATATAGGTGAGTTTGAAAGATATCGAAAAATTATAAATAATAGAAAGACGAGTCATTGGTTTAATCAAAAAAAATATGAATATGAAGCTCTGTATTATGCTTTAGAAGTTCTTGAAATGGAAAGAAGAATGGGAAAGGTTATCAGAGGGCAAATGGCTTTTGAATTGATAGAAAACTATACAAAAGAATACTATTTAATGGATCAATTTTACAGGAAATTCTATTTGTCATATGATAAAATAAAGAATAAAGAGCCTTTTGAAAAATTGGCAGAAAAAATAGAAAACACTTATACTCACTGGTACTTAAATGAATTATCGATAAAATGGTCAAGGGCAGTTGAGAATGAACTGTATGAAAACTATGTGTTGATTGGAATTCCCCAGCAGAAGGATTTTTATGAGGATTATATTTCTTCATATGTAAAAAATGGTGAAAGGGTATTTGTCATTATTTCTGATGCATTGAGATACGAGGCTGGTAAAGAGCTGATTAACCTTTTAAATAAAGAACTAAGGGGTGCTGCTGAAATACACTTTATGCAGGGAGTCGTTCCTTCCACTACTAAATTTGGTATGGCAAGTTTGTTGCCCCGTAGAAGTATCGATATAAATGAAAAGGCAGAAGTTTTAGTGGATGGTATAAATACACAGGGAACAAACAACCGGGCAAGGATATTATTGAATTATTGTGAGGATGCTTTAGCTATACAATATCATGATTTGATGGATATGAAGAGAACTGAATATAAAGAAACCTTCGACGGTAAAAAGCTCATTTATATCTACCATAATGCAATCGATGCAGTAGGAGATAAAAGTTTAACGGAAAGAGAAGTATTTGAAGCTGTTGAAAAGGCTTTGAAAGACTTGATTAATTTAGTTAAAAAGCTTGTCAATAATGTTAGTGCTACCAATATTTTTATCACTGCAGACCATGGTTTTATTTACAGAAGATTTCCGCTAAATGAAAGTGATAAAGTTGGTAAAAGCAATATCAAAGCAATAGATGAAGGAAGAAGATTTGTGCTGACTGATTCCAGTGACCATTTGGAAGATACTTTATCAATTTCTATGAGATATATTTTGGGAGAACAGACGAATTTGAGAGTTATCGTGCCAAAAGGAGTCATTCGATATAAAATTCAAGGAGCGGGGGCCAACTATGTACACGGTGGAGTTTCCCTGCAGGAAATTATAATACCCGTGATTAAGTTTAAAAACATCAGAAAAAATGAATATAGGGCTTCTAAAGTTGAAGTGAAGTTAACAAATATTTCAAGAAAAATTACTAATAGGATTACTTATTTGGAATTCTTCCAGACTGAGAAAGTAGAAGATAAGAAAGTACCTTTGAGACTGAAACTTTATTTTGTTGATGAAGATGGCAATAAAATATCTAATGAGAATATCATAATTGCAGACAGTCGATCTTCATGTCCTGAAGAACGTACTTTTAGAGAAAAGTTTACCCTTAAAGATATGCCTTATGATAAAACCAAAAAATATTATTTAATTTTGGAAGACGAGGATGAACCTGTAGAAAAAATATATGAAAAGATTCCCTTTACAATAGATTTAATTATCAGTGACGATTTTGGTTTTTAATAAATATTAGGCAGGTGAAATGAACATGGATAAGTCAGATAAAACTTCAAACCTAAATGAAAAACTGAATAAATACTTTCCGGGAAGAGTTGTGCGAAAAGATTTGACAAAAAAAATAAAAGAAGGAGCAAATGTTCCGGTTTATGTGTTGGAATATTTGCTCGGTATGTATTGTGCCACGGATGATGAAGATAGCATCAATGATGGTGTGGAGAGGGTAAAAAATATACTTGCTCAAAATTTTGTTCGTCCAGATGAAGCAGAAAAGGTTAAATCCAAAATTCGTGAAATGGGGTTGTATACTGTAATTGATAAAGTAACAGTGAAACTTAATGAAAAGAAGGATATTTATGAGGCTGAGTTTTCGAACTTAGGCCTGAAAGGTGTAGAGATAGCCCCCCATTATGTCAGGGAATATGAGAAACTACTGACTGGTGGAATATGGTGTATTTTAAAAATTAGTTATTATTATGATGAAGAATTAAGAGATGTAAATCCTTTTAAAATAGATAACCTTAAACCCATTCAAATGCCTAATTTAGATATAGAAGAGATATTTAATAGGCGTAGATACTTTACTAAAGATGAATGGATAGATGTACTATTAAGATCCATTGGTATGGAGCCTACCCAATTAGAAGAAAAAGTAAAGTGGCATTTGCTGGCTCGTATGATTCCACTGGTAGAGAACAACTATAATCTTTGTGAATTAGGGCCACGGGGTACAGGGAAATCCCATATATATAAAGAAATATCTCCTTATTCAATCTTGATATCAGGCGGGCAAACTACAGTGGCAAATCTATTTTATAACATGTCCACAAGAAAGATAGGACTGGTTGGATTATGGGATGTGGTTGCTTTTGATGAGGTAGCAGGCATAACTTTTAAGGATAAAGATGGAATTCAAATAATGAAAGATTACATGGCTTCTGGTTCTTTTGCACGGGGAAAAGAAGAAAAAAATGCTTCAGCTTCTATGGTATTTGTAGGGAATATCAATCAAAGTGTTAACGTTTTGCTGAAAACTTCTCACTTATTTGATCCCTTTCCTGAAGCAATGGCCTATGATACTGCCTTTTTAGACAGAATGCACTATTACATTCCCGGATGGGAGATTCCTAAATACAGGCCAGAATATTTTACCAATGAATACGGATTTATTACAGATTATATAGCAGAGTTTTTCAGAGAAATGAGGAAAAGATCATTTTCTGATGCTCTGGATAAATATTTTATTTTAGGAAATAACCTCAACCAAAGAGATGTAATAGCGGTAAGAAAGACTGTTTCAGGTTTGGTAAAACTTATCTATCCAAACGGGGAATTTGAAAAGAAAGATATAGAGGAAATATTAAGGTATGCTTTGGTCGGAAGAAGGAGAGTAAAAGAACAGTTAAAAAAAATTGGTGGTATGGAATTTTATGATGTTCATTTTTCTTATATAGATAAAGAAACTTTTCAGGAGGAATTTGTATCAGTACCAGAACAGGGTGGAAGCAAACTGATTCCAGAAGGAATGGGAAAACCGGGCCATGTTTACACGGTTGCTCGTGGCGATTCTGGTATGATCGGTGTATTCAAAATTGAAACAGAAGTTGTGCCAGGTTCAGGAAAGTTCGAAAGAACTGGACTTGGTTCAAGTAGAGATGCAAAGGAAAGTATCAATATTGCTTTTAATTATTTTAAAGCAAACAAAAAAAATATTAGCGGAAGTATATCATTAAATAACAATGATTTTCTGATGCATATCCAAGATCTTCAGGGGATAGGTATGACGTCAGAATTGGCTTTAGCTGCTTTTATTGCATTGTGCTCGGGCGCATTAAAAAAACCTGTTCAGAGTCAACTGGTTGTACTGGGTTCTATGAGTATTGGTGGGACAATCAATAAAGTTGAAGAATTGGCAAATGTATTGCAAGTTTGCTTTGATGCCGGTGCGAAAAAGGTGCTGCTTCCCATGGCTTCTGCTACTGATATTGGTTCAGTTCCGCCGGAATTGTTTGCAAAATTCCAGATATCTTTCTATCAAAGCCCTGAAGATGCTGTGTTTAAGGCATTAGGGGTTGAGTAGATTTGTTTAAATTGTATTTAAAATATGGCTTGGTAACAGCTTAGGGACAAAGGAAGAAATGATTAATTTTATCCTATGATAATTTTATTGATGACAGTGATAATTCAATAAATGAGATAATCAGGTGTGAGGTCGATGAAAATAATCGACTTCAAGAGATTGGCAACTGATTAAAAAACTTTTATCAAAATGCTTTAAGTTAAGGAGGAATATTATGGATAGGAATTTTGTTAATATTATAGGTTATCAATTTGAAAAGGTGCATACAGGTGTTTTGAGATGGTTGCTCGACTCAAAAAATAGAGTAGTTTCCATAGAACAGAAATATGAGATATTGAAAAGAATATATAGAATATGCGGGAAAAAAATTGATTTTGACCAGCATGAAATAGCAAACATAACTTGCATTCCTGAATATTCGTTTGGTAGAAGGAGAAAGATTGACCTGGTTGTTAAAATTGATTTATTTAAAAATTGTACAAAATATTTAGTCATAGAAATGAAGGTTGATTCAATACCTTATGAAAGACAGTTAGAAGGTACATATATTGATTTTATGCAGAATAAGAATTGTGATAATAATGATGTAATCTTCTTATTATTTTTATTTGGTGCTTCGCAAGTTTGGAAAGGGCTAAATCCACAGGGCTTTGTTGTGTTTAGATTAAATGAAATTATTGAAGTTTTTTCGAAATTGGATATAAATGAAAATATTTATCGAGATTGGATCAAAGCTTTAAAAGAAGAAGATATAAGAAAAAATAATATTGAGTTGAATATAGATAAAACAAAGAATATTTGGGATGGAGACTACTGGAAGGACAAAGGTTATAGAATATGGTTTCCACTGTTTTATTACATATACAATGAGTTAAGAAAAACTTCTAAAAGATTTGAAGAATGGGATATATATAGTGGCCAGAACAATCCTGTTATGAACTGGAGTAAAGGATGGCTTGAAAAGAATTTCTTTGGAAGCAAAATTTATTTTTATTGGGAGTTTAACTATGAAGCTTTTGTATTGAAGGTCATGTTAGATGAAGAAAATAAAATGTCTCAAAACAATTTAAAGAAGTTAAGAAGTAAAATTGTAAAAATTTGTGAACCAGAAAGCAATGGTATAGGATATCAAACTCAAAACAGATACGGAACATATAATTCTATATATAAGTGGAAATTTAATTTTAAGGAAAAAAGTTTTTCTGAGATAATGATAGAAACTGATAGGATTCTTGACCGGATACATCCCCAATTGGAATCTCTTTGATTTTTGCTAATTAATCTTTAGAAACAGTCCTGGCATTATTCCACTCCAGCTTTTGGCTTATTATGTTGTCAGATTGCGGGGCTGTGATGTGGATCAATTGCGGAATCTGGCCAAGTCAGTAACAGTGGAGTAAGAGAAATAAAAATCACTCTTCTTAGTATACCATTACTAGGCACTAGTTTCTTCTTCAACTGGAGAAGGGCTAGTGCTTTTATAGTTTGAGCCTAACATAATCTTGAATAGCTTTTGCCAAGTTTTTAAGTTTATAAATGATTAAACTGCAAAAAGCTAATTTTGAGCGACATAGAAATTTTTCGTTAAATCTTCTTAGTGAGATTTCAGTTGAAATAAGGCCTCATCACAGAATGTGATGAGCTAATCAAGGGCCAGGAGGGCCCATTGATTAGTGTGCCTTATTTCGACTGAAATCGAACTTTAGATGGTTCGAAAAATTTCTCTTGAAGCGAAAAATTGGCTTTTTGCAGTAAAATCATAAATAAAATACTGAAAATAAAGAAGGAATTTTTACGACAAAAGCGAATTAAAACAATAAATGAAACTATGTTTTATTATATAAAACATTAAAAATATTAAAATGAATGACTTTATGAAAAATTGCTTTACGAAAATGATGGAACAGTCAGAATGGTAAGTATGTATATACAGAGAAAATTATAAAATTTCATAAAATTCTTTTTATAAAAGAAGGATTTTTAAAGAGAAAAGAGAAATAATACATCGATATAAAAACAGTGTTTCATATAGCAAAACAACAAGGTTTTACTAAACAAAAGAGGTGGAAAAACTTTGTTAAAAAGTAAAAAAATTAGAAAGATAGGGCCAGAAATTGACGCTTTAAGGATGGGTATGGATTGGCAAGTAGAAGATTTAGATAAAAAACAGGTTATTATTGCAAGTACATATGGATACAGCCATCCAGGGAGTTTTCATTTAGATAAATTGGTAGAAGCAGTAGTAAAAACTATTGATACCCATGGAGGCAAGGGAGCGCCATCAACTGTTACCGATATTTGTGATGGAATTGCTCAGGGCCATGATGGAATGAACTATTCCCTGGTTTCCAGGGAAATGATTGCAAATATGGTGGAGATTCAAGCCCTGGCTGCACCATATGATGGGATGGTTTTAATATCTTCCTGTGACAAGTCGGTTCCTGCCCATTTGATGGCCGCTGCTCGTATCGGTTTGCCGGCAATTCATATCCCTGGTGGTTCGATGATTCCTGGCCCTGATGGGTTAACTTTAGAGGAGATTGGTAAATATTACGCCCAACTAAAGCGAAATGAGATTAGTGAGGAAGAATTTAGAATATATCAACAGACAGCTTGCCCTTCATGTGGAGCATGTCAGTTTATGGGGACTGCGGCTACGATGCAGGTGATGGCTGAGGCACTGGGTTTAGCCTTACCAGGTTCTGCACTAATTCCTGTAGATAATTCAGCTTTGATTGAGATGGCACAAACTGCGGCCATTTATCTTTTACGAATGATTGATCAGGGAATTACTCCACGGGATATTTTGACTCAAGAGGCTTTTGAAAATGCCATTATGGTCCATGCCGCGATTGGTGGCTCAACTAATGCCCTGCTGCACTTACCGGCGATAGCTCATGAGTTAGGTTTGAACATTGATGCAGACCTTTTTGATCGATTACACCGGAAGATTCCCTATTTAAGTAATATCAAACCCAGTGGTGTATATCCAACCCAGTATTTCTGGTATGCTGGTGGGGTTCCGAAGATTATGGAGGAAATTAAAGAGTTTCTTCATTTAGATGTTATGACTATAACAGGTAAGACTTTAGGAGAAAATCTTTCCAATCTGGATGTTTTTAAGTATTTGCGTTTTATGAATGAAAAACCAGCAATAATGCCTGAATCAGAAAAGGTGATTTTGTCGAAGAAAAGTCCTATTCAATCATCCGGTGCTATTGCGATTTTGAGGGGTAATCTAGCTCCTCTTGGAGCGGTAGTAAAACATTCTGCCGTCGATCCTGCCATGTATCACTTTATAGGCAAGGCTAAAGTTTATAATAGCGAGGAAGATGCTTTAGCTGCAGTTTTGAATAAAACTGTACAACCAGGTGATGCTGTAGTTATCCGCTATGAAGGTCCTAAAGGATCTGGTATGCCGGAGATGTTCTATACTACTGAAGCTATTGCTTCTGATTCTGAATTGGTTAAATCTACTGCGTTAATTACTGATGGTCGCTTTTCGGGAGCGACCAGAGGGCCAGCTATAGGTCATGTATCACCAGAGGCAGTTGAAGGTGGTCCAATCGCTCTGGTAGAAGATGGCGACCTGATTGAAATAGATATTATTAACCGTTCTATTAATATTATTGGTATTGCTGGTGAGCGAAAAGATCCATCAGAAATTGAGTCTATTCTGGCTAAACGCCGTCAGTACTGGGAAAAACCTAAATTCAGATATAACCAAGGTGCTTTGGGGATTTATACCCGATGGGCGACTTCAGCTATTGAGGGTGCATATATTAAAATCAGAGAATGAATCTGGTATTAATCCCCAAAGAGGGAACATATAAAAAATAATTGGGTTTATAATTAATGTTGTGAAGAAAAAATTATAAAAAATAAAAAGGCATTTGCTGGCTCCGTTGAATTAATTAAGTTGCGAACTAAAAACCAAAGAAAGGAGTCCAGCAAATGCAATATAATAATATCATAAAATTTCTTGATTTGCCAGACATTATTGCAACTGAAATTATTTCAACGGAGGACAGATATATTTTTATTGCTGAAGCAAAGAAAAATCACATTGTGTGTCCTCAGTGTGGTAATATCACTAATAAAATCCATGATACAAAATGGCAAAATATTAGAGACATCCCCATAAGAGGTAAACTAGTAATCATTAGACTTCTAAAGAAAAGATATCGTTGTCCTTATTGTCATAAGAGGGGTATCCCTGAAAAATATGAAAGTATTGATAAATATGCCCGTAAAACCAAACGCTTTGATAAATATATTGCTAAAGAGACTGTCAGTAAGGATTATTCTAAAGTTGCTAGAGAAAACGGGTTAAGTTATACAGCTGTTAATAATGCAGTTAAAAAAGTAGTTGACCCTCTTATCAAACAACAAATTTCAAAACTTAGTCAATTAAAAGCCATCAGTATCGATGAATTTGCAGTTTTAAAACGCCATAAATATGGAGTTAGCATTACAGATCCAATTAATCGGGAGTTAATTGACATTTTACCTACTCGCAAAAAGGATGATTTAATTGACTACTTTAATTGTTGGGAAGATGAGCAAAGACGACAGATTCAATCAATCTCTATGGATATGTGGCGGCCGTTCAAAGCAGTAGCAGATGTAGCATTTACTCATGCAAAAATTGTTATAGATAAATTTCACCTTGTAACTTTAATGAACAGAGCCCTTGATGAAGTTAGAAAACAAGTTCAACAAACAGTAAATAATCATCAGAGAAGAAAGTTTTTTCAAAGTCGTTTATTACTCCAAAAACGAGCTGAAGAACTGACAGACGAAGAACATGAAAAGCTCATCGAATTATTTGAACTCAGTCCAGCTCTAGAAAAGGCCTGGGAATTAAAAGAGGAATTCAGAGACCTATTGCAGCTAGATGATGTGAAAGAAGCCACCAGAGCTCTAAAAAGGTGGTATAAAGAAGTAATAAAAAGCAAGCTGATGCCTTTTTACCAGGTAAAAAAGATAATACAAAGATGGGAAGAAAAAATACTAAATTATTTTAAGACTAAGATAACCAATGGCTTTGCTGAGGGTATCAATAACAAGATTAAATTGATCAAAAGGATTGGATATGGTGTTCCAAATGTTATGAATCTAAGGAGAAGAGTATTTAATGCAATGTTAAGTTATTAAATTTAAATGTTTATTTCAAAATCAATTTACCAATCAATTCAACGGAGCCAACTTATCTTTCACAACATTTGACGGAGAGCCAAATAATTTTATTCAGGAGGTGATTTTAGAGATAGAAGATGCAACTATAATTTGAGGTTTAGAAATTTTTATAAGATTGATTAAATTATTATACGGGGAGGGTAAAAAAATGAGAAACAGATTTTATATAATTACTTCACTTGCATTATTATTGGTTTTTGGTTTAAGTGCACTTGGAATGGCTAAGGGAGAGTATCATATAAATATAGGTATAGGTTTAAATGACAAATCTGCGCAATACAAATCATTAGTATATTTTAAAGAATTGGTTGAAAAAAATAGTGATGGAAGGATTAAAATAGATATTTATCATTCAAGCCAATTAGGTGATGACCGTGAAATGATGGAAGCGTTACAACTTGGAGTTCAAGAGATGACCTGTCCGTCTACTGCTCCAATTGCTCCATTTGTGAATGAATTTAAGGTATTCGATCTTCCGTTTTTATTTCCTTCTAACGAGGCAGCGGATTATGTATTAGATGGACCAGTAGGACAAAAATTATTA
Source organism: Anoxybacter fermentans (assembly GCF_003991135.1). Classification (GTDB taxonomy): domain Bacteria; phylum Bacillota; class Halanaerobiia; order DY22613; family DY22613; genus Anoxybacter; species Anoxybacter fermentans. The sequence goes on from NZ_CP016379.1 coordinate 55,285, forward strand.
GATAAATTAGCGGATATCGGAATAATAGGGTTGGCATATTGGGAAAATGGGTATCGTCATTTAACTAATAGTGTACGTCCAGTACAGTCTCCAGAAGATGTCAAAGGATTAAAAATCAGAACTATGGAAAATCCTATTCATTTAGCAGCCTGGAGAGAGTTAGGAGCTAATCCTACTCCTATGGCATTTGGTGAGGTATTTTCAGCTATGCAACAGGGAGTAGTTGATGGTCAGGAAAATCCCTGGGGCACAATTTATTTACAAAACTTTTATGAAGTTCAAAAATATGCAACAGATACCGGTCATGTTTATTCTCCTTTTGTCTTAATGATTTCCAAGAAATTCTGGGATAAGTTGCCATCTGACTTACAGAAGGTAATAAAAGATGCTGCTATTAAATCTAAGTACTATAACCGCAAATTAAATCGTGAAATGAACGCTGAATATCTTGAAAAACTTAAGACTAAAATGCATGTTACTATTTTAACTCCTGAACAAAGAGCTGAGTTTAAGAAAGCTGTTCAACCTGTGTATGAAAAATTTGCTGATGAGATTGGACGCGATTTAATTAAAGAAGTTCAGCAACAAATTGAAGAATTCCAAAGTAAAAAATAATAATTTTAAGATCGTATGGAGGGAGATTATTCCCTCCATACGATCTTAAATAAGGGGAGTGTGAAATGAAAAACAAAAATTTACTTACAGTAATCACGAACATTTATAAAGGAATAATAGTTATATTAACATTTCTTATGTTTGTGATTGTTGGTGCCAATGTTTTTATGAGATATGTTTTAAATAATTCTTTAGGCTGGGCCGACGAATTATCTCGATTCATCTTTATTTGGGTTTCTTTTTTAGGGGCAGTACTGGCATATCATAGTAATGAACATATAGGGTTAGATATTGTAGTCAAATTGATTCCTTCAAAAAAAATACAATTAATCTTTCGGTTAATTGGCGATTTAGGTGTTTTATTGGTAATTATTTTTTTAACATACTATGGTTGGGTAGTAGCTAGCTCAGCAACTAATCTTTCGCCAGCATTATATATACCAATGAAATTTGTTTATATGATTATTCCAGTAAGTGCTTTTCTTATGGGTTTAATAAATATCAAGAAAATAATTCATACCTTAAAATTGCTAAAAAATTATAGTTTTGGTCAGGTTCAAAGAGAGGTGTGAAATTATGCTATGGTTATTTTTAGGTACACTATTTTTATTTGTTTTTCTGGGTATACCAGTTGTATTTAGTTTAGGTTTATCTAATCTGGTTATTATGCATACCATGGATATACCCTATATGGTTCTAGCTCAAAAAATGATTTCTGGAATGAATAACTTTCCTCTGTTAGCAATTCCCTTTTTTATGTTTGTCGGTGAAATTATGAATCGAGGAGGTATTGCAAAAAAGTTAGTGGATTTTGCTGACGCATTAGTTGGATATATAACGGGGGGACTGGGGCATGTTAATATTTTGGCAAGTATGTTTTTTGGAGGAATTTCAGGTTCAGCTATAGCTGATACTGCTGCCATTGGAGGTTTGCTAGTACCTCCAATGATCAAACAAAAATACCCAGCTGATTATTCAGCTGCTGTTACTGCATCATCGGCAGTAATTGGAATTATTATTCCTCCCAGTATTCCTTTTATTTTATATGGTATTATTACTAATACATCTATTGCTCGCCTATTTTTGGGAGGTATTATTCCTGGAATTTTGGTTGGTTTTGCTTTAATGGTGACAACATACTTTACAAGTAAAAAGTATGGTTATGGTATTAAAGAAACAGAAAAAGCTAGTTTTAGTTTTAAACGGGTTTGGTCAACTTTTAAGCAAGCCTGGTTGGCTTTAAGTATTCCGGTTATAGTAGTGGGTGGAATCTTAGGAGGAGTTTTTACTGCGACTGAAGCAGGGGTTGTTGCTGCTTTTGTTTCTCTAATTTTGGGATTATTTGTTTATAAAGAAATTGAAATTAAGGATATACCAGGTATTTTTTTGAATACTGCTAAAACTACTGCTGTAGTTTTGTTTTTGTGTGGAATGGCTATGGTAACAGCATGGCTTTTAACAATAGCACGTGTACCTTTTGCTTTAGCTAAATTGTTAACGTCTATAACTACCTCTCCTTTAGGAGTTCTGTTGATTACAAATGTTTTATTGTTCCTTGTCGGTTTTGTTATGGATTTAACTCCTGCTATGTTGATACTTGCTCCAATACTTTTACCTATTATCAAATCGGTAGGAATTGATCCCGTTTATTTTGGGGTTATTATGTCTATTAATTTGGGGATTGGTTTAATTACTCCGCCTGTAGGAACAGTATTATATGTTGCCTGTGGAGTAGCTAATATAAAACTGGAAGAATTGGTTCGGGCTATTTTACCATTCCTGATTACCTTATTAATTGTTTTAATTATTCTAATTATTTTCCCACAGTTGGTAATGTTTATTCCTAGTTTGTACTAAAGTGGAGGGTAGGCTGACGATTAATGAAAAAGAGTAAAATATTAAGGGGTATATGCAGAGAAAATTAAAATTTCATAAATTTCTTTAAAATCAAAGAAGGAATTTTAAGAAGAAGAGAGAAATAATATATTGAAATAAAAAACAGTGTTTCATATAACAAAACAAAAAGATTTTGCTGAACAAGTAAGGGTGCATGTATCAAATCGCGAGGATAGATTAGAAGTCATTATGGGGATAGTAGTCTAAAAAACGTACTGATATTAAAGAGTATAGGGGGTGATTAACTGGATACAAGACAAAGATAAATTCACATTAATGTAGGAAAAGTATTAAACAATGAAAAATCATAAGGGGGTATAAAAATAATGAATGCCAGATTTTTTAAAATTATAGGGTTAACATTACTTTTAATATTTGTATTAAGTAGTTTTGTTGGTGCAACAACTCTTAAGATTGCTAACTATTATGCAGTAGATCACCCTGTAAATCAAGCGTTACAAAATAAGTTTAAACCTATGGTTGAAGAAGGAACAAATGGCAAAATAAAAGTATACATTTTTCCCAATAATCAATTAGGAGCTGAACAGGAATTTATCGAAGGTGTACAATTAGGAACTATTGAGATGGCTATGACAGGTAATATGTGGGAAAATACTGTTCCTCAATTCAGGATAATGCAGTTACCTTATATGTTTGTTAATTATGAACATGCTGATGCTGTATTGAATGGTCCTATCGGTGAAAAGATTTATAAATATTTAGAACCTTTAAATGTTAAAGTTTTAGCTTCTTTTCCTAATGGATTTAGAGTTATATCAAACAATAAGCGTCCAATTAGAACTATTGAGGACTGCAAAGATATTAAGCTACGCGTTTTCCAGGGTGAAACCATTATAAAAGAAATGAAAGCTTTAGGTTTTAGTACTGTAGTTCTGCCATTTAGTGAAATCTTTACTGCTTTACAACAAGGAGTAGTAGATGGACAGGATAATCCACTTGCTACTGCTTATTATGCAGGATGGTATGATGTACAAAAATATGTATCAATTACTAACCATATGTATAGTCCTGGATATATAGTTATAAACAAAGGTGTTTGGGATCGCCTTTCTGAAGATGAGAAGGAAATTATTAAGAAGGCTGCTCAGGTTACATCTGAAGCGATATTAAATGCGGTTCGAAGCCAGGAGGATCAAATTATCAAAGAGATCACTAATAAAGGTGTGGTAGTAACTTACCCAGATCTTAAACCATTTATGGAACGTGTTAAACCTATTGTAAATGAGTTTATTGAAGAGTATCCAGAAACAAAAGACATTATTGATGATATTCAAGAATTAAGTCAAAAATATCTCCAATAAATGTTTAATAATAAGCAGGTCAGGTGTTGGTTTTAAACCAACACCTGACTTTTGGAAAGGAGTATAGTTATGAAAAGAATTTTAAATTATATGTATAAAATAGTTGATATTATCATGATCAGTACATTGATAGTTATGGTAAGTTCCATTTTTGTTAATGTGATTGCCCGGTATTTTGGTATGGCCTTTACCTGGATAGATGAAATAAGTAGATTGACCTTTGTTTGGATGTCTTTTATGGCTATAGTTGCCGGTCTGCAAAAAGGTTTACATCCTTCTTTTACTGTACTTTTGGAGAGAACTAATGGAATATGGACTAAAATATTATTATCAATTATTAATATTTTGATTTTAGTATTTTTGGTTTATTTATTAAAAGGCGGTATTAATTATATTTCACGAGCTTACATTCAAAAAACAGCTATTTTGGGTATTTCTGTTGCATGGAAATATGCAGCGGTTCCTTTTGCAACTGTTATGATGATTATAGAAGTAATAAAAGAACTTATATTAGTCTGGAAAAAAGATGTGATTGAAATTGAGCGAAAAACTGAGGAGGTGGTTTAATTGGCGGTAATTTTGACCTTTTTAGGTTCCTTAATAGGGTTTACTATTTTGGGGGTGCCAATAGGTTTTGCAATCGGATTGACTGCAATTATTTTAATGTTCTTTATAGGTTTGCCTGAACCGATGGTACTAGCGAGAAGATTAGTGACAGGAGTAGATGTTTATACATTATTAGCAATTCCTTTCTTTATGTTAGCTGGAGAGATTATGAACAGAGCAGGGTTGGTACATGACATTCTTAAATTTGCTAATGCTATAGTTGGCCGTTTAAAAGGTGGCTTAGCTTATGTAAATGTAATAGGAAGTATGTTGTTTGCTGGAATTAGTGGATCTGCTGTTGCTGATACTGCTGCTTTAGGTTCATTAGAGATACCTATGATGGAAAAAGACGGCTATGATAAGCCGTTTGCCTCAGCTATTACTGCTGCTTCTGCGGTGATTGGTCCAATAATTCCACCCAGTATTCCTATGATTATATTAGGATCTATCGCCCAGATATCTATTGCTAAATTATTTTTGGGTGGTGCTATACCAGGAATATTAATAGGATTGTCTCTTCTTGCAATATCTTATTTCATTGCTAAAAAAAGGGACTATCCTGTAAGTGAACGTGTCAATTTTAAAGAGTTTCTCCAGGTTTTCAAAAAAACCATTTGGGCTTTGATCTTACCATTGATTATTTTGGGCGGAATTATAGGGGGAATTTTTACTGCTACCGAGGCTGGTGCTGTAGCTGTTATCTATGCTATTATTATTTCATTTACTGTATATAAAGTGAAGCTTAAAGATTTTCCAGAGATATTAAAAGGAGCTGCTTTAAATACAGGAGTAGTTATGTTAGTTTGCGGTGCTGCTATGGCTTTAACATGGTACCTTGCAGTAGCCCAAGTGCCGCAGAATTTAACTATATTTTTAATGAATCTAACTCAAAATAAATTAGTCTTTCTTTTGGTTTTGAATATATTGTTATTTTTTGTTGGGATGGTTATTGATTTGACTCCTGCCTTATTCCTATTGGTTCCTATTTTATTACCTGTTAGTAATGCTTATGGTGTTGATCCTATTCACTTTGGTGTTATCATGGTTGCTAATTTATGTATTGGTTTGATAACCCCTCCTGTAGGTACTGTTTTGTATGTCACTACTTCTATTTCCAAGGTTAAATTAGAAAAATTAGTTAAAGAATTATTACCAATGTATCTTATATTATTTATCGTATTAATGTTAATTACTTACGTACCTTCGCTTGTTCTATGGTTGCCATCATTAATTTAGATCAGGGAGTTGGTTTATAATGAAGTTGAATTTTTACTATTCAGGGATTAGAGGGGTTGAAATACCTGATAAAAATCTTCTAGGGGTATTCAAACCTAAGGTAAGTGATAATAATTTTGAAATAGAGAAATTGGTTTGGGAAGCTCTTCAAAATCCTATTGGTACTAATAAATTAGATCAAGAAGTAAAACCAGGAGATAAGATATTAATTCTATCTGATGATAATACCCGTGCTACTCCTGTTGATAAGATTTTAAAGGTTTTATTACCCTATCTTCATGAATTGGGGATTAAAAAAGAAGATATTATTATTTTGATGGCAGTGGGTACTCATCGGCCTATGAATCAAAGGGAATTAGTTGCTAAATTGGGGCAGCGAATAGTTGATGAATATAAAGTAGTTAATCATCTTTGGAATAAAAAAGAGGAAAACATTTACTATGGAAAGACTTCAAAAGGTATAGAGGTGTGGGGAAATAAATTACTGCGGGAGGCTGATTATGTCATTGGATTAGGACATATAGTACCTCATAGAGTGGCTGGTTTCTCCGGTGGAGGAAAAATTGCTCAACCAGGGGTATCGACCGGTAAAACAACCGGTGAGACCCATTGGCTTAGTGCTTTAGTCCCCGGTTCTGAGATTATGGGTAAAAGAGATAACCCGGTAAGAGAGCAGATAGATGAATCAGCCAGGTTGATGGGATTAAATTTTATCATTAATGTTGTACAGGATTTAAAGGGAAAAGTTGTGGGGGTATTTGCTGGTGATTTTATTGCTGCTCATAGGGCTGGATGTGCTTTGGCTAAAGAAGTATATGGGGTCAGGATTCCAAAAGCTGATATAGTTATTACTGATTCATATCCGGCTGATATCGAACTATGGCAGGCAGCGAAAGGAATCTATTCTTCTGAATTAGTGGTTAAAGAAAATGGTTATGTTATTTTAGTAACGCCCTGTCCAGAAGGGGTATCAAAAGCTCATCCTGAAATTGAGAAATTTGGATATCTATCTTTAGAAGAGGTAAAAAAGCTTGTAGAAAATAAAGAGTTGCAAGAATTGAGTGTAGCTGCCCATTTAGTTCATGTAGGTAGGGTTATCAAAGAAAAAGCTCATGGAATTATGGTTTGTCCAAATATTTCTGATGAACTTAAAGAAAAATTAGGCTTTATTCCAGCTGCTTCTGTACAGGAAGCACTGTCGTATGCTTTAAATAAAAAAGGAAAAGATGCTTCTATTGTTGTTATGTTACATGCAGGAGAGATTTTACCTATTAATAATTAAAAAGGAGGAATCATTATGTCCAAATTTAAAGTTTTAGTAACTGATTATGAATATGAAACTCTGGAATATGAAGAGAAAGTACTAGCAGAGATTGATGCTGAGTTGCTAAAAGCTCAATGTAAGACAGAAGAAGAAGTTATAGAAGCAGCTCAGGGTGTAGATGGCCTATTGGTTCAATATGCTCCAATAGGTAGAAAAGTTTTTGAATCATTACCCCAATTAAAGGTTGTTGCCCGTTACGGGGTAGGGGTTGATGTAGTCGATTTAGAAGCGGCTACTGAACATGGAGTTTGTGTGGTTAATGTGCCAGATTACTGTGAGGATGAGGTATCTGACCATGCTTTTGCTTTATTAATGGCCTGTGCTAGAAAGATAGTTTTACTTAATAATGATGTTAAAGGCGGAAACTGGGACTTCAATATTTCCCGACCAGTTTATCGTTTGCGGGGTAGGACACTGGGTATTGTAGGATTTGGGAAGATACCCCGTAGGTTGGCAGAGAAAGCTAAACCATTTGGATTTGAGATAATTGTTTATGACCCATTTGTAGATGAAAAGGTAGAAAAAGAATATGGAGTAAAATTGGTTGAATTGGATGAATTGATGAAGAGATCGGACTTTGTCTCAGTTCATGCCCCATTGAATGAAAATACAAAACATATGATTGGTGCTCGAGAACTGGGCCTTATGAAAGAGTCTGCCTTTATAATTAACACAGCCCGGGGAGCGGTGATTGATGAAAAAGCTTTAATTGAGACTTTGAAAAATAAAAAAATTGCTGGAGCTGCCCTGGATGTAGCTGAACAAGAGCCAATTGCAAAAGATAATCCATTATTGGATATGGATAATGTAATTATTACTCCTCATGTTGGCTGGTATTCTGAAGAAGCACAGATAGAATTGCAGACTAAAGCAGCCCGGGGAGTAGCTGATGTACTTATAGGTAAAAAACCTGAATATTTAGTAAATAAAGAGGTTTGGAATAAATAATTATACAAGTTAGAGGTGATAGTGGTGCTTGATGTAGTAACATTAGGAGAAACAATGGTAATGATGAATCCTCAGGAGAGTGGTTCACTGAAATATGTTAATCAATTCACAAAACAATTGGGTGGGGCTGAGTCCAATTTTGCTATTGGATTGGCCCGGCTGGGTATTAAAGTAGGATGGATCAGTCGATTAGGGAATGATAGTTTTGGTGATTATATTGAGGCATTTATCAGAGGTGAAGGAGTAGATGTTTCCCGGGTTAAGCGTGATGATAAACATCCAACAGGTTTGATGATTAAAGAAAGACGAGGGTTGGGTGAAAGTAAGGTATATTATTACCGCCATAATTCTGCAGCAAGTCATATGGAACCTGATGATCTGGATGAAGAATATATAAGTCAGGCCAAATATCTGCATTTAACAGGAATTACCCCTGCTTTAAGTGATTCTTGCAGAGAGGTAGTTTATAAAGCAATTGAAATAGCCCATAAATATGGTTTAAAAGTTACATTTGACCCCAATTTAAGATTAAAATTGTGGAGTAAAGAAGAGATGAGGCGAGTTATTTTAGATATTTGTAGCAAAGTGGATATTGTTTTACCGGGCTTGAGTGAGGGTAAAATATTGTTAGAGATGGAGAAACCGGAAGAGATTATAGACGGTTTTTTAAAGCTAGGTCCCAAAATTGTTGTGCTTAAAGTAGGAGAAAAGGGAGCCATAGTGGCTACCAAAGAAGATAAACATTATGTACCGGGATATACCTTAAAAAGAGTTATTGATCCCATTGGTGCTGGAGATGGTTTTGCTGCCGGTTTTGTAGCTGGCCAGATAAAAGGTTATGATTTAATTGAGTCAGTAAAATTAGCTAATGCTGTAGGAGCTTTTGCTGTGACAGTGAAAGGTGATGTAGAAGGTTTACCGACCTGGGATGAGTTGCAGGTCTTTTTAGGAAACAAAGAAGATATTGAAAGATAATATTTATTTATGGAGGGATAAATTTTGGACAAAAGTAAGGTTTTAAAAGTTATTGAAGATACGGGTCTGGTTGCTGTAATAAGGGGTATGGAACTGGCTAAAATGGCTAATATTGCTAAGGCTTTGGTCGCAGGTGGTGTTAAGGCTTTAGAAATAACCATGAATAGTTCTCAGCCCTTGAAGATGATAGAAGAAGTTAAGTCATTATTAGAGGATACTGATGTTATTATAGGGGCGGGAACTGTATTAGATCCTGAGACTGCCCGGGCGGCTATTTTAGCAGGAGCAGAGTTTATCTTTGCTCCTAATCTTAATTTAAAGGTAATAGAACTATGTAGAAGGTATGATAAACTTGTGATGCCTGGGGTAATGACCCCTACCGAGATTGTGACGGCCTGGGAGGCAGGTGCTGACCTTGTAAAAGTATTTCCTGCCCAGGTAGTTGGTCCTGAATTTATCAAAAGTGTTAAAGGACCATTAAATCATATTAAGATGATTCCTACTGGAGGTATCAATCTGGATAATGCTGCTGATTATATTAAAGCTGGGGCCATTGCATTAGGTGTTGGTGGAAGTTTACTGGATAAAAAGGCAATAGCCAATGAGGATTATGAGATATTGACAGAAAGAGCTCGCGCTTTCCAGAGAATTATTGAAAAGGCTCGAAATCAACCAAACTAGATATAAAAAATGCCTCCGTTTTTGAGAGGGGTTTTAAAAAATTGTTAAAAATATTGGCTCTCAAGAAGGAGGCTAACTTTTTATAAATAATAATAAATAAGAATTGATTGATGGAGGGAGGTAGATTTTGTGTCATATAGACGAAAACCGGTTCAACTGGTACAATCCTTAGATAGAGCTTTAGATATATTGGAAAAAATAGTTGAAGCGGAAGATGGTTTGGGAGTTACCGAATTAAGTAAATCTCTTGAGTTACACAAAAGCACTATTTATCGGTTGTTGGCTACTTTAGCATACCGGGGATATGTTAGACAGGATCCAAAAAATGAAAAATATAAGGTCGGAATTAAACTTTTTGAGCTGGGGAATTTAGCTTTAAATAAATTAGAATTACGTAGAGAAGTACGACCATTTTTAGAGGAATTGATGTCCAGAACGGGTGAAACAATACATTTAGGAATTTTGGATAACGATGAGGTCGTTTACATTGATAAAGTTGAAAGTCCCCAGACAATAAGGATGTATTCTAAAATTGGAAAAAGAGCTCCGGTACATTGTACTGGTTTAGGTAAAGTATTGCTAGCATATTCTTCATCTGAGGTTATAGATAAAGTAATTGAGAAGGGTTTACGAGCTTATACTGAGAATACTATAACCGATGTAGATGCTTTTAAAAAACATTTAGAGGAAATACGAAGACAGGGCTTTGCCATAGATAATGTTGAACATGAAGAAGGAATTAGGTGTGTAGCAGGGCCAATCTTCGATTATTCAGGTAATGTTATAGCTTCATTTAGCATATCTGGGCCAACTATGCGTGTAACTGAGGAAAAAATACCTGATTTTGCTCAACTTGTGCGTGATTATTCGAAAAAGATGTCCAGAGCTCTGGGATTTATTGAATAACTCTTTACTTCTGTTCTGGCCATTACTACACTCCAGCTTTTGGCTTACTATGCAGCTAAATTTGTGGAAGCTGCAGGATCTGACCAAGTCAGTGACAGTGGAGTAAGGGTAAATAAAACCACCACTTCGGGTAATGCTACATGAAGGGTGGTTTTTCTTTAAATAATTAGTTTTTCTTTCTTTCTTCAAAAGGATTTTGTTGGTGTTTTATCGAAGGGGTAATTATATTTAGTTATAATTAAAGGAGGTTATATATATAATATGAGTTTTATCATCAAAAATAATGTCTTCTGGGTTGGAAAGGTGGACTGGGAGCTTAGAAGATTCCATGGTGAAGAGTTATCAACCCATCGGGGTTCATCTTATAACTCTTATCTGATTCGGGAAGAGAAAACAGTTCTTATTGATACAGTCTGGCGTCCCTATGCCAGAGAGTTTATTGAAAACTTAAAAAAAGAGATTGATTTGAATGAGATTGATGCTATAATAGTCAATCATGGTGAGGTTGATCATAGTGGTGCTTTGCCTGAGTTAATGAAATTGATCCCCGATACACCTATCTATTGTACTGCAAATGGGGTTAAATCCCTGAAAGGTCAGTATCATCAGGATTGGAACTTTAAAGTTGTTAAGACCGGAGACAGATTAAATCTGGGATCAAAAGAATTGATCTTTATTGAAGCTCCTATGCTCCACTGGCCGGATTCCATGTTTACATATCTGACCGGGGATAATATTCTCTTCAGTAATGATGCCTTTGGACAGCATTATGCCCATGAACCTATGTTTAATGATCAGGTTGATGAGTGTGAACTATATCAGGAAGCCCTTAAATACTATGCCAATATCCTGACTCCTTTCAGTAAAATGGTTTTAAAGAAGATTGATGAGGTATTAGGTATGGATCTTTCTGTAAGTATGATTTGTCCAAGCCATGGTATTATCTGGCGTAAAGATCCTCTCCAGATTGTGAACACATATAAAAAATGGGCTGATGAGTATCAGGAGAACCAAATTACCATTCTTTATGATACCATGTGGAAGGGAACTAAATATATGGCAGAAGCCATTGCAGAGGGAATTCGCAATAAGGATAAAGATGTAACCATTAAATTATATCGGACAAGCACCAGTGATAAGAATGACGTTATTACCGAGGTCTTTAAATCAAAAGCAATTCTGGTAGGTTCCCCAACAGTTAATAATGGTATCCTCACAACTGTGGCAGGTATTATGGAAGAGATTCACGGGATGCGTTTTAAAGGGAAAAAGGCTGCTGCCTTTGGCTGTTACGGCTGGAGTGGGGAGTCAATGAAAATTCTTACCGAAATGTTAGAAAAAGCCGGTTTTGAGATTGTTCAGGATGGAATCAGAGTCAATTGGAGCCCTAATAAAGAGGATATAGAAAGATGTATTAAATTTGGTGAAAGTTTTGTGGAAAATTTATAAAAGATAAAACTGCAAAAAGCTAATTTTGAGCGATTAAACCATCTTAGTGAGATTTCAGTCGAAATAAGGCCTCGTATGAGGATTGATGAGCTAATCAGGGGCCCGGAGGGCCCGTTGATTAGGGTGCCTTATTTCGGCTGAGATCGAACTTTAGATGGTTCGAAAAATTTCTTTTGAAGCGAAAAATTAGCTTTTTGCAGTTTAATCATAAAATAAATTATTGGCCTGCCAGGAATTTCTTTGGTGGGCTTTTATTAATATAGGCGAGGATTTTTTAAGTTTCGAGGCAGGAAATAGGTAGAAAATATTTAATTTAATAAAGTATATTTGATATTTTTAAGGAGAGGAGGGCAGCTTTATTAATAACCTACATATGGAATTGTTGTAATAAAATTATTTTAAACAAGACATAGGGAGGATTTAATAATAATGAAAAAAATTATTTTATCTGTATTTATTTTGTTAATATTAGCTATACCGGTTTTAGCTGAAGATGTAAATCAGGTTGTTGCAGTTGTGGAAGGAAAGGAGATTACTTTAGGTCAGCTAGATCAGATCATTAATCTACGGAGTTTTTTGATGCAGTTATATCAGACAAACCCTCAATTTACCCAATTGTTATTGAATACTGAATCCGGTCAAGAATTGATTAAAGAATACCGGAAACAGCAGTTAGAACAATATATTATGAAGATGCTTCTTGTTATGGAGGCAAAAAATAGAGGTTTAAGTATTTCTAAAGAGAGAGAAAATGAATTTTTTGAAGAGCAGGTTCAGCAAGTAATGAAAGCAAATAATCTTACTAAAGAGCAGTTGATTGAAGCCCTAAAACAGCAGGGGATTGGATCTATGGATGAATATAAGAAGCTTTTACTGGAGCAAAGTAATGATTTTCTTCTTATAGAAGAATTGCAAAATCAGGTTTTTTCTGAAATTACTGTGGACGATACTGAGATTAGCGAGTACTATTTAAATCATCTGCAACAATTTGAAAGAGAAGCTTCTGTTCATATCCGCCATATTCTTGTTAAGACTAAAGAAGAAGCTGAAATGTTAAAAAATAAGTTACAAAACGGAGCTGATTTTAAAGAATTAGCAAAGGAATTTTCCATCGGGCCTTCTGCTTCAAGGGGTGGAGATATTGGCTTTTTAACTAAAGGTGAATTGATTCCTGAGATAGACGAAGTTGCATTTTCACTTCAACCTGGTGAGATTAGTGATGTGGTTGAAACTGAGCTTGGTTATCATATTATTAAAGTTGAAGAGGTATTGCCAGCAGGCAAGGTACCTTTAGAAGAAGCTAAAGGGCAGATAAAAGAGCTTTTATTGGACCAGAAGAAACAAAAAGCCTGGAATCAGTTTATTCAGGAATTGAGAGAGAATGCTCAGGTTGAGATTAAAATATAAAATTAGCTTTTTGCAGTAAAATCAAATATGCGTTTTAAGCTCTATTTCTTTTTTATAAAAGGAATAGAGCTTTTTATTTTATTCTCACCTATGCAGGAAGTTTCCTATCGGTTGCCGAAATAATATAGATAACTGTTTTTAAGGAGGATTATGTATGATCAAAAAATATATTAACTTTTACATAGAATCCATTAAGCTGGCTTTTAAATATCCTCAATTTATCTTGTTTTTTCTTGTAAACAACTTGGTTTTATTTCTTAATTTTTTCAATCTCAGTGAGATCTGGTTTAATATTATCTTTCCTACAGCCACTGTTTTAAAATTGGGGGCAATGGGCGGAATCGGTTATGTAACTATCCGGCTTTTGCGGAGTGGTAAGGTACCGGAAAAAATATTTTTAAGAGGAGTTGTTCAATATTATTGGCTGATGTTGAAATATACTTTTTTACAGCTTTTTATCTGGACAATAACGGGTATTCTACCTCTATATTTCCTTAGAAAATACAGTGTTGTTCCGCCTTTTATCGATATTTCCTGGTATTGGGTTATGGAGTTTTTGTTTATTTTCCTTATTTACGAGGCGATCTTTTGGGAAGATAAAGGGATTAGTAGGGCTTATCGAATGAGAAATATATTTTTGCTGGATCGTTTTGAATGGCTTTTACCTGTATATTTAATTGTAAAATTGCCCTATTTTATAGTTAGATATCTGGCATTTTGGGGTTCTCATTGGTTATTTTCGGGGATTGGAATTTTGATTATCTATCTAGTTATAGCTTGCTTTGACTGGGTTCATAATATTTTCACCTTTAAAATATATGGAGCAGATCGGATTCAAGTAGCGATAAAAATGGAGGAAAGAATTAAGGCTTCAGTAAAAAGGATAAGAAAAAAGAAGAAATAAAAAGACCCTTTAACCATAAAGGTTAAGGGTTTTTTAAATTTATAATAATATATTGTAAAACTGCAAAGAGCTAATTTTGAGTGACATAGAAATTTTTCGTTAACCATCTTAGTGAGATCGAAGGAGAAATAAGGCCTCATCACAGGAGGTGATGAGCTAATCAGGGGTCAGGATGACCCCTTGATTAGTGTGCCTTATTTCGACTGAGATCGAACTTTAGATGGTTCGAAAAATTAGCTCTTTGCAGTTGATAAGATTGAGTGTATGAATTTATTCGTCTTCGTAAGGTTGAACCTGTTTACGGTAGGTTTGGGCTTTTTTAGCATATACTTCTGCTGAACGTTTAAGAGCAGCTAGTTCCTCGTCTTTAAGTTCGCGAACAACTTTACCTGGAGATCCTACCACTAGACTGCGGGGTGGAATTTCTTTTCCGGGGGGAATAAGTGTACCTGCACCAATCAGTGCCTGATCGCCGATTTTAGCTCCATCCAGGATAATGGCTCCCATACCGATAAGAGCATTATTTCCAATGGTACACCCGTGAAGGACGGCATTATGGCCGACGGTTACATCATCACCGATGATAAGGGGGTGTTCATCATCAACGTGAAGTGTACAGTTATCCTGAATGTTGGTCCGCTGTCCGATAGTAATTTTGGCCATATCCCCTCTAACTACTGCGTTAGGCCAGATACTGGACCCAGCACCAATCTCCACATCACCGATGACCTGAGCACCGGGAGCTATATAGACATCATCGGCCACTTTGGGAGAATACCCCTTATAGGAGAATTTCATGTTCATCACCTCTTATTTTATGTAGTCTCTGTATACTACTATTCTTGTCCAATTTTCTAATTCCTACTTAAATAAAAAGGATTTTAGAGTGGAGTACCGAAAGTGTATATCAAGAGTTATCCTTAAAGACAATATTAGTAAATAAATGGGACTTAGAAAGGGATGAGGTGTTTGATTAAAGGGATAGGGATCGATATAGTAGAAAATATCAGGTTTGAAAAACTATTGGAAAAAGAAGATCGTGCTTTCTTTAACCGGGTATTTACCGAAGGAGAACAGGAGTATTGTGAAAAATTTAAAACTATGCGACTCAAGGCTCAACATTATGCTGTCCGTTTTGCTGCTAAAGAAGCATTGGTTAAAGCTTTAGGAACCGGGTTTCGGCAGATCATTTTTCATGAAATGGAAGTAAAAAATGATTCTTTAGGTGCGCCTTTTTTTGAGGTGAGAGGAAGGGTTAAAGATTTGATTAATAAAAAGAAAATTAAAAAAATTCACTTAAGCCTTTCACATAGTGATCACTATTCTACTGCTATGGTTGTGTTGGAAGGAAAGGAGGATTATAATGCGAATAGTAACCGGAGAAGAGATGCGTAAATTAGACAGGATTACAATTGAAAAAGTAGGAATTCCCGGGGTTGTTTTAATGGAACAGGCGGGCTGTGGAGCAGCTCAGGAAATTTCTTCAAGAATAGGAGCCAGTGATTCGGTATTAATCATTGCTGGAAAAGGAAACAACGGTGGAGATGGATTTGTCATTCACCGCTGGTTATCCCATTGGGGATATAATTGCACAACACTACTTTTAACTTCCCGGGAGCAAATTAGTGGAGATGCGAGGATAAATTTGGAGATTTTATACCATTTAAATGAAGATGTAAGGGAAGTTAAAAATGAGGCTGAGTTACAAGAATTCTGGAACGGGATTGGGAAATATGATTTGATAGTGGATGCGATTCTGGGTACAGGACTTAAAGGAGAGGTGCGGGGATTAAGCCGTAGGGTTATCGAGATGATTAATGAATCTGAATTACCGGTGATGGCAGTAGATATTCCCTCGGGTTTAGATTCTGTACGGGGAGTACCCCTGGGTGTGGCAGTGGAAGCAGATTTTACGGTTACCTTTGGTTTGCCCAAGTTGGGTCTTTTGCTGTATCCAGGCAAATACTATACCGGTGATTTGGTAGTGCAGGATATTGGAATTCCTGACCGGGTTGTAAAAGAAGCAGGAATTTATCGTTTTTTGATGGATGATGAACTTTGTAGAAAAATGTTGCCTCTACGTTCCGAAGAAGGGCATAAAGGTACCTTCGGTCGGGTTCTGGTTTTAGCAGGTTCGGTGGGTATGACTGGAGCAGCTGCTCTTACAGGAGAGGCTGCTTTAAGAAGTGGAGCCGGACTGGTTACATTGGGGATTCCCAAAAGTTTAAACCCGATTATGGAGGTTAAGCTGACAGAAGTAATGACTTATCCTTTGCCCGAAGAAAATGGGCGTTTATCCCGCGAGGGGATACCTGAAATCCAGGAGTTGATGAAAAAAGTAGATGTGGTGGCAGTTGGCCCGGGCCTGGGCCAGAGTGAAGATCTGGTTAAGATCCTTGAGGTTATTTTAAAAGAATGTGATAAACCGTTGGTGATTGATGCAGATGGATTGAATAATCTTAAATCATTACTCCATCTATTGAAGGAACGGCAGAAAATGACTGTTCTTACTCCCCATCCTGGAGAGATGGCCCGTTTGACAGGGCTAAAATTATCAGAAATACAGACGGATCGGGTGGGAGTAGCAGAAAGATTTGCTAGAGAATATGGAGTGGTTTTAGTTTTAAAGGGAGTGTCGACGATTACAGCATTTCCTGATGGACAGATTTATCTCAACTCTACCGGGAATGAAGGAATGGGAACTGGCGGAAGTGGGGATGTGCTGACCGGAATTTTAAGTGGTTTTCTGGCTCAGCAAAAAGATGAAATTTCCATTCCTGCTGGGGTCTATGTACATGGTCTTGCTGGAGATATTGCGGCAGATAGAGGTAATTCCCGGAGTTTGATTGCAGGGGATTTGCTAAGGGGGCTGGCCCTTGCATTTCAAAAATTAGAAGTTAAAAGATAGGAGATGAAAAATATGAAAAAACCGCTACGCCCAGTATGGGCAGAGATAAATCTGGATAATTATACTCATAATATTAAAGTAATTAAAAAACGCTATCCTGAAACAAAAATCATGGCTGTTGTTAAAGCAGATGGTTATGGGCATGGTGCCATCCAGGTTGCAAAAGCGGCCCTTTTGGGTGGAGCTGAACGGTTGGCCGTTGCCATTGTGGATGAAGGAATTGAACTTAGAGAAGCAGGATTTAAAGTGCCCATTCAAATCCTGGGCGGGACAGCCGAATACCAATTAGAACAGGTGGTTGATTATGACCTGATACAGACAGTCTTTGACTTGGAGACTGCCCGTTCCCTCTCCCGGATTGCTCAAAAGAAAGGCAAAGAGGTTAAAGTGCATTTAAAAATAGATACAGGAATGGGAAGGATTGGGGTACAACCTGAAGAAGCGGGAGAGATGGCCGCTGCTATATTAGCTTTACCCAATCTTAAATTGGAAGGTTTGATGACCCATTTTGCTACAGCTGATGAAAAGGATAAAAGTTATACCTTAGAACAGTTGGAACGTTATCTGAAGGCACTTAAGGATATAGAATCCCGTGGGATTAAAATTGATATTAAACATGTAGCCAATAGTGCAACCATTATTGACCTGCCTGAGTTGAGATTTGATATGATCCGGCCTGGAATTATGGCTTACGGTCTCTGGCCTTCTGATGATGTGGATCATACAATTGATATCAGACCTGTTATGGAATGGAAAGCAAGGATTATTTATGTTAAAGAAGTACCTGCTGGGACAGGTATCAGTTATGGTAAAACTTTTGTTACAAAGAGAAAAACCAGAGTGGCAACACTACCCCTGGGTTATGCTGATGGTTATTCCCGCCATCTTTCTAATAAAGGGCAGGTATTGGTTAAAGGTAAGCGTGCACCTGTTATTGGTCGAGTTTGTATGGATCAAACTATGATTGATGTTACCGATATTGAAGGAGTTCAAGTAGGTGATGAGGTTGTTCTTCTGGGTAGACAGGGTAATGATTTTATCAGTGCAGAAGAGATGGCTTCCTGGATTGGTACAATTAACTATGAGGTTGTCTGTGCAGTAAGCAAACGGGTACCGAGATATTATATAGGGCAAGCTGTAGAATAATTACTAAAATCAATCTTTTTTCTCTATCCAGGTCGATATTTCCCGGGAAATGTTGAATAGAAAGGTGGGGTAATGTTGGTAGAACGTCCTGTAGTATTTGAGAATGAAGGTGAACAATTGATAGGGATTGTTCATGAGCCGGAAGGTATAGGTGTTAAGCCGGGGGTTATTCTTCTCCATGGCTTTGCTGGGAATCGGATAGAACCTCATCGGTTATTTGTGAAAATGGCCCGGAGTCTGGCAAAAACGGGTTTTTATGTTTTTCGTTTTGATTTTCGCGGTTCTGGAGATAGTCAGGGTGAATTTGTAGATATGACAATATCGGGTGAGATAAGTGATGCTCTGGCCGGATTGAACTGGTTTAAAGAAAATACCGGAGTTGATCCAGAAAGAATTGGCGTGCTGGGACTCAGTATGGGTGGGTGTGTAGCTGCCTATACGGCAGCCAGGGCAAATATTAAAGCTCTGGTACTCTGGTCTGCTGTGGCACTACCTTTACAGGTCTTTGAAAAAAACGCTCCCTATCAATTGATGATAAATCAGGCCAAAAAGCAGGGATATCTGGAATGGAATGGCTGGCGAATTGGTTTTCCATTTTTAGAAGAACTTCCATCTTTAAATCCGCTAGAGATGATTAAAGAGTACACTGGGCCAGGCCTCTGTATTCACGGTAGCGGAGATCAAGTGGTTCCGATAGAGCATAGCCATCTTTATTACCGCTATCTATCTTCCCCTGATAAAGAAGTATATATCATTGAAGAAGCCGATCATACTTTTAATAAATTTGAGTGGGAACAGGAAGTAATTCAAAAAACTGTAGCCTGGCTTGAAAATAAGCTGAAATAATACGGAATAGATTGTTCAAATTACCATGCCAACTTTGACTACCCCTGTTTTTTCTGATATACTTATATATGATACACCCATTTTTGATGGGTGTATTTTTGCAATTAGTTTTGGTAAGGGGTTGAATAATTATGATGGTAGATTTAATCGTGGAGGGATTACCGGATTTTGTTAGTCCTGGAGATATAGTAGGAGCAATTGCCAATGAAGTGAAGATTGATGGGTCGAAAATAGGTAAAATTCGAATTAATAAAAAAAGGGGAAGGGCTCTGGTTCAGATTGATGAAGAAGTTGTTAAAAATGTTTTAGAGGTAATGAATGGGCGACAAATTTATGGTGCGGAAATCAAAGTTAGAGTGAAAAATTACCATGAATTACAATTGGCACATATAAAAAAATACACTTCTAAATTCAAAAATCTTCTTTACCTGGAACGTCAAGAAGAATTAGTAAAATATCGCCAGGAAATGAGGCATTTAACCGGTGAAGAACGTCAGCAACTGGGACATGCTCTGCTTAATTTATGGGGACGTGCTGCTGCTTTCCCAAGTGGTGATTTTTATCAGGTAAGATTTATTCTTCAGGATGAGCAAGAACTGTTACCACCCCATAAATTTACTGTAGGGGATCTGGTGATAGTCAGTAAGGGTGAACCATTAGAAGCAGGAAATCCTCAGGGGAAAGTAGTTCAGATAGAACCGAATGCCATTACTGTTCAATTTAAAGGAGAACCGCCATATTTTGTTTACAGTCGGGGTTTAAGATTAGATCTTTATGCACATGATCAGGTCTTTCACCAGACTCTCAAAACATTAAGATATTTGAATTCTTTTAATAAAGTTAATAGCCGGCTGAAAGAAATTTTATTAGGTGAAGAAGAACCTGAGTGGAATGATGAGACAGTTGAGGTAAATTCTTCTTATTTGGATGAGGAACAAAAAGAAGCTCTTTATAAAGCATTGATTGCAAAAGATCTTTTAATTATTCAAGGAGGAGCAGGAACTGGTAAAACTACTGTTGCAGTTGAAATCCTGCTCCATCATCTTAGAAGAGGATATAAGGTTTTAGCTGTAGGTTCTTCTGTAAGTTCCAGGGATTGTCTTGCAGCTAAACTGATGGAGAAAGGTCTAAAAGTTCTTAAGTTAGATGATGTAGATTTAAAAAATGAACCTGAATATGATTCTATTTTTGAGCTTTTCAAATCTGTACAGGAATTGGTCAAACAGCGGGATAAATTGACCCATCCAGGAGGACATTGGGTTGAAGGATTAAGTTATGATGAAATTATCGAAAAAGCTAATAATGAAGGCTATTATTTGGGAATTCCCAGTTATCGTTTAAAAGAGATGGCAGAGTGGATTCAATTACAAAGAGAAATTGATGCAAAATTAAATGATATACGTCATTATCAAAATAAAATCTGGACACGGATGATAGAAGATCATGACCTTATCTGTGTTACCCACCATGAAGTAGCTCAATTAAAGCAGCGGTATGATGTGGTGGTAATTGATGATGCTCATATGATCAATGAACCGGAAACCTTATCTGCATATTTTAAAGGGAATAAAGTTATTCTTTTGGGTGATATAGCGCAGATTTCTCCACAGGTTATCAATGAAGAGGCTAAATTGGGGGGATTAGATCAATCTCTTTTTGCCAGATTCTATAAAGAACTGGATAATGAGTGGATATGTACATTAAAGACCCAGCATCGTTTTAATTTTTCTCTCTGGAATTCTCTTCGTAATCTCTGTCCGGTTGGAGAAAAACTGGGAAATAATGAAGAGGTAATGCCGTTAAAGTTAAATCCCTGGCGGATGGGGCCAACTTCTAAAGTATTGGAAGACTCTGCAACTCTGGTCTTTCTGGATACTTCCCAGATTAGTATTAAAGAGGAAGAAATGGATGATGAGTATATTAATTATCTGGAGGCAGATTTAATTCGTGAAATTCTCCAGACTGGTGTTGATCTTGATTCTATGATAGAAAGAATTGGAGTTTTGACTTTTTACTCGGCTCAGGTTCAGCAGATAAAAAAGAGTTTGAAGGCAAATGGAGTTGAGTTTAAAACAATTTGTACTATTGATGAGTTTTGCGGGAAAGAAAAGGATCTAATGATTATCTCACTGGTGCATAGCAATTATAACGGTGACATGGGTAAGGCAGAATCTATTCCTCATTTGATTACAGCAATAACAAGGGCCAGAAAGAAATGTATTCTTATTGGTAATTTTAAAACTTTGAGTACTCATCCGTTTTATCAAAAAATGCTTAAAGAGATTGAACGTTGGGGTAGAGTATATAAACTATAAAATAACCATTAATTACTATTTGATTTTTCTCTGGTATAGGCAGGAAATACTCAAGGTATAGAGAATTTTATAATATGATTTGATTAATTTTTTCGGGAACAAGATATAATGAGGTGAAATCTATGTTTATAAAAAAAAGGAGAAAAAGATATAGAAATAAATATACGCCCCAGTATAAGGAGAAGTTGAAACGCGAATTACAGATTGGATATATTGAGATGGGTGAACTTAATTTAAAATTAGCTGAAGAGGGAATGAAGTTGGAAGAATGAGGCGAGAAATCGTCTCTTTTTTTAACTTTTGACACTAACTTAAATATGAATGCATATAATATTAGTTGATGAAGAAACTATTTAGTAAGAATAAATTAGTCTGGTTGATTATGGAATATATGCTCTCAGGATAATATTGACATTCATATGACCTGAAGTATATAATATAAATATAGATAAAGAGTAAGAATTTTACTTTTGTTGTGGGGGTGGTTTTTTTTGGGTAACTTAAAACGTGTTATGATTAGCTTGCCGAGCAGCCTTCTTAAAGAAGTGGATGGAATTGTAAAAAAAGAACATGGAAATCGGAGTCAATTTATACGGGAAGCTATGCAAATGTATATAGCAGAACGTCAAAAAAAGGAACTTCGTGAAAAAATGAAACAGGGATATATAGAGATGGGTCAGATTAATCTGGAATTGGCCAACGCTGGTTTTTCTGTTGATTGTGGAATGATGCTAGCATATGAGGAAAATCTTGCGGAGTGTGAGTAATGTGTCTATAAAACGTGGTGATGTATATTATGCTGATTTGAATCCGGTTGTAGGGTCTGAGCAGGGTGGTGTACGGCCAGTTCTGGTTATTCAAAATGATATTGGTAATAAATATAGCCCAACTGTAATAGTTGCTGCTATTACTTCTAAAATTGATAAAGCTAAATTACCAACACATGTTGAGATAAAAGCTGAGCAAAGTAATCTTGAGAAGGATTCTGTAATTTTATTAGAACAGATCCGGACTATCGATAAGCGTAGATTACAGCGGCAGGTGACTCATCTAGATCCGGAGATTATTGAGCGGGTAAATGAAGCTTTAGAAATTAGTCTCGGGCTAATTGAACTTTAAGATGGACAGACGCTCCTTGGGTGGAGGGTCTTTTTCTTTTAGCATTGAAGGAAATTGGCTATGAGGATGAGAATATTATAAAGGTGGTTTTGATATTCACTTTAAGGGGAGGTTATATCTAAATGGGTAAAGAATTAGTACATGTTTATAGGGGGCAGTATGTGGAAAGTATTCACTATGGATCAGTGGTTGTGGTAAATGCTGAGGGAGAGTTAATCAAATCAGCAGGAGATCCAGATTTTAAAACTTTTATCCGTTCTGCTGCTAAACCGATTCAGGCGTTACCAGTAGTCTATTCAGGTGCAATGGAAAAATATAATTTGACTCCGCGGGAATTAGCGGTTATGTGTGCTTCTCACAGCGGTGAAGAGATTCATATAGAGACGGTGCGGAGCATCTTAAAAAAGATTAATGTACCTGAAGAAAAATTACTTTGCGGAGTTCATCCTCCATATCATAAACCCAGTGCAGAGGCATTGATCAAAGCAGGTATTGAACCTACTTCTATTTATTGTAACTGTAGCGGCAAACACGCAGCTATGTTAACTTTATGTATGTATTTTGGCTGGGATATAGATGGATATATTGAGTTAAAACATCCATTACAGCAGATGATGTTGGAAGTTGTAAGTGATGTTACAGATGTACCAAAAGATGAATTCTGGTTAGGGGTTGACGGTTGTGGTGTTCCTGTTTTCGGAATGCCCCTTAAGAATATGGCCTTGGGATTTGCAAGGCTCTCCAAACCCGAATACCTAAAAGAGAAATATCGGAATGCAGCCCGGATCATTACAGAAGCCATGTACACCAATCCTATGCTTGTAGCTGGAACGGATAGGTTCTGTACAGATTTAATGAGGGTAATGAAAGGGAAAGTGGTTGCAAAGGCCGGTGCTGAAGCTGTTTATTGTGTAGGATTTATGGATAAAGGAATTGGACTAGCAGTAAAAATTGATGATGGTGGTAGAAGAGGTCGGGAAGTTGTGGTATTGAAGGCAATGGAAGATCTAGGTCTAATCAGTAAAGAAGAACTGGCCCAATTAAGAAAATACCGCCATCCGGTGATTAAAAATCATCATAATAAGGTAGTAGGTGAATTAAAACCAGTATTTACTCTTAAGTAAAGATAAAGGGGGAAATAAAATTGAAAAATCTAGAGAAGAAAATAGAAGAGTTAGCAGCAGCTATTGAAAAAGAGCTGATTGCTCTTCGGAGAGATTTTCATCAAAATCCTGAGCTGGGATTTGAGGAGATTGAAACCAGTAGAAAAGTTGCTGCTTATTTAGAAAAATTAGGAATTGAAATTAAAACCGGTGTTGGGCGAACCGGAGTTGTGGGAATTTTACAGGGTGATAGTCCAGGACCAGTAATTGCCTTTCGAGCAGATATGGACGCTTTACCGGTAACGGAAAAGACGGGTGTAGAATATGCTTCCAAAATCCCAGGTAAAATGCATGCATGTGGGCATGATGGACATACCGCTATACTTCTAGCTACTGCCAGGGTATTGAGTCAGCTTAAATCTGAGTTAAAGGGAACTGTCAAATTTATCTTTCAGCCCGCAGAAGAAGGACCAGGTGGAGCATTACCGATGATAGAAGATGGGGTTTTAACCGACCCTGATGTGGATGCTATTTTCGGTCTTCATCTCTGGCCAGGCTTTAAAGTAGGAGAGATTGGGGTAGGTTATGGAGCAATAATGGCTGCACCTGATCAGTTTACATTAAAGATTAGAGGAAGAGGAGGACACGGTTCGGCTCCCCATGAAGCGGTTGATGCCATTACAGTTGCCGCTCAGGTGATCAATGGGTTACAGCATATTATAAGTCGTCAGATTGCTCCAACTCAACCGGTTGTAGTAACTATTGGCACAATTAAAGGCGGATATCGACATAATATTATTGCAGATGAAGTGGAGATGACGGGAACTGTCCGAACCTTAAGTCCAGCGGTTAGAGATGAAGTTCCGGAGCGAATGGAAGAGATTATTAAAGGAATTACTTCTGGTTTTGGAGCAGATTATGAATTGGAATATACTAAATTATATCCACCTGTAATAAATGATCAAAAGATGGTAGATCTGGTAAAGGAGGTAGCCAATAAAGTATTAGGCCCTGATGGGGTTAAGATTATAAAGGAGCCTTCTATGGGCGGTGAGGATTTTTCCTTTTATCTTGAGAAGGTTTCGGGGGCTTTTTTCAGATTGGGATGTAGCAGCGGTCCTGAAACCAGTTATCCGCTCCATCATCCTAAGTTTAACATTGACGAGAAGGCTTTGCTTTATGGGGTAAAACTATTCTGCAATCTGGCCTTTTCTTTTTAATCTAAACGGTTTTGGGGAGGGGAATATTGTGAAAAAAAAATGCCTCCTTTGCTGTTTTTTTCTCCTTATCTTTGCTATTAATTCCATGGCAGCTGATGATGCAGAAATTTATTTAAAGAATGCTTTACAACAATTGCATTTAGCGGAAAATTTTCAAGGTGAGATTATAACCAGAGTTTATCTTAATGATAAAGTTTTTGACTATCGAACCGGGATTATAAAAGATGGCGGACGGGCTGATGTTAATAAGATGCACACATTTTGGCAGTTAAAAGGGACAGAAAGAGGACGAAAAATCAGGGCTATTCCCTGGTTTTATCTACCACCGGATTTTTCCCTTGTTCAACATGCCCTGCCCACTAAGCCTATCTCTACAGTAAGTGAGCCATTACAACGGATTGAAGATGATTATGAGATAAAAATTTTAGAGAAAAAGGATAGTCAAGCAATTTTTGAATTGGATAATGGATATGTGATTCAGAAAGTTACTTTTGATTTGAATAGAAATATTATTACCCAAATTCAGGTCTTCAATGCTTCAAAAAGAATAATGGCTACTATTGAATATGTTAATTGGAAAGAGTATTATTCAGGTGTATTATTACCGGAAAGAATTAAAGTTTTTGGGGAAGAAGGCCAACTGATGATGGAGCTAGTTTATCTTAACTGGAAGGTAAACCAGGGTGTAGATAGGTTTGCCAATATTTTGCCTGCTAAATGGAATGAAGCTGTGGAAGAACTGAAAGCGAAAATTTTAGAAAAACCGGACCGTGATGAATACCACTATCAGTTGGCAAAATTATATGAAGAACAGAAGTTCTGGAGTAATGCGTTAGAAGAGCTGGATAAAGCTTTAGCTTTAAATCCGAAATTGGAATATCGAGAAGCTATGGCCAGGGTTTATGAAAAGCTGGGTCAATATCAGGAAGCTATTAATGAGATGCTTATTGTGCTTGAGAAAAAAGAGACCGGTGCCGGTTATTACTTCCTGGGCAATCTATATACCCATATTGATAATCCATTGTTAGCCCGCCAGGCATATGAACAGGCGGTTGAATTGGATAGTGAAAATCTTATCTATTGGGAGCGATTATTCTGGAATTATCGGAATAGTAGTCTGGATGATGAAAGGATGATGAAAAAAGCAATCTGGGCCGGGGAAAAACTGGTCAAGTTAGATCCCGAACGTTTTCAATACCGGATTTATTTGGGTGACTTATATCTGGATAGTGGTGAATTTGATAAGGCTTTCCTGCAGTATGAAAAAGCCCGGGAACTTAAACCGGAAAAAAGTTTGCCTTTGATTAAATTGGCCCAGTACTATGAAAAAGTAGGACAAATAGAGTTGGCTCAGGATATTTTAAAAGATGCAGTCAAAGTAGAAGAACACTGGTGGAACTATTTGCAGTTGGGCGATTTTTATCTACGTCAGGCACAGATTGAAGATGCACTGGCTTCTTATCAGCTGTCGTTACAGTTAAATCCCCATAATACGGATCTGGCTATTAAACTGGGTAGAGTTCTCTGGCAGTTAGGACGGGAAAAAGATGCTAAAAAGTATTGGTATCAAGCTCTACAGTATGAAGAAGCCAATATCTATACATATATTAAAGTTGGAGAAATTCTTTTAGAGTATAATCTGACAAAAGAGGCAGAAGAAGTCTTTATGAAGGCTATTAAACGTTTTCAATTATTTGATACCCGGGGTAGCGAATCTGGACTTTCAAAGGCTTACGAAAAGATTGGGCTTATGTATCTTGAAAAAGACCCGGCATATGCTATCAGTTCTTTTGAAAAGTCATATGCTTATTGGCCCGGAAGTATTGCGGCTCAATACCTGGGTTTACGGGAATTAAAACGGGGAAATCTGGATCTTGCAATCAAATATTGGAGTGAAGCAAATTTACTGGATGGTGACAATATCAAACCGTATATTTATCTGACGGTGGTTAAAGGCTTAAGAGGTGAAGTAGTGGGAACTGAGAATCAGGAGTTAAGCTCAATATATAAGTTTTTAAGTTTAGAAGAAAGAGAGTTATTGAGCAAATTTTTTGGGTATTTTTCAACAGTACGTGCTCTGAGAAATGAAGCAGAAAATACTCACAAAGAAGCAGATGATGCTTTCCGTAACGGAATGCATGATTTTTTACGTGGAAATTTACTTGATGCAGTGGTAGAGTTTAAACGTGCAGTTGAAATAGATAAACAGTTTAAAAAAGGGCATTTTTTCCTGGGAATTGTTTTATCTCTTCTAAATCGGCCGGATGAAGCAGAGAAACATTTTAAGATTATCCAGAATTATTATGCTGGTAGTAATGCTGCCCGGGCTTCGGGGGAACTGAATCAGATTGTTCAAAAACTTTTCTGGAAAGTTAAAATTTTATAAAGAAATAGAGGATTTTTCTTTCGCATATCGAAATAATATATAAAATCTGAGTAGGAGGTAGGAATAGATGAAAGCCATAGTGAACGGAAAAGTTTATACAATGGCAGGAGCAGTGTTGGACCAGGGTACTATCCTGATAAAGGATGGAAAAATTACAGCAGTAGGTGAAAATATTGATATCCCGTCTGACGCTGAAATTATTGATGCCAAAGGTAAAATTGTTACCCCCGGATTTATTGATGCTCATACCCATTTAGGGATTGGAGAAGAGGGGATCCGTTGGGAAGGTGCTGATTATAATGAAATTTCCAATCCGGTAACTCCTCATTTGCGGGCTATTGATGCTATTAATCCTGAAGATGAGGGCTTTAAAGATGCAGTCAAAGGTGGAATAACAACAGTTATGACTGGCCCTGGTAGTGCTAATGTTATAGGTGGAGAAAATCTGGTTATGAAAACCTATGGTCGAACTGTAGATGAGATGGTTCTCCGCAATCCTGCGGGGTTAAAAGGTGCTTTTGGTGAAAATCCCAAACGGGTTTATGGAACCAGAATGGTACCTCAGTCTCCAGTAACCCGGATGGCAACAGCTGCACTGATGCGGAAAGCTCTGGTTGATGCCCAAAATTACTTAAATAAATTGGAGCAGGCTGAAAAAGAGGGTAAAAAACCTGAGAGAGACCTGGAGAAAGAAAATCTGGTCCGTCTTCTAAAAAAAGAAATTCCTCTCCGTGCCCATGCCCATCGTGCAGATGATATTTTAACAATTTTGCGGATTGCAAAAGAGTTCGATATTGAAGTTACTTTAGAGCACTGTACTGAAGGACATAAGATTGCGGATATCATTGCTGAAGCGGGTGTACCTGCAATTGTTGGTCCATCCTTGACCTCAAGGGCCAAATATGAATTAAAGGATCGGACCTTTGAAACTCCCGGTATTCTGGCTAAAGCTGGTGTAAAAGTGGCTTTGATGACTGACCATCCTGTAATTCCTGTGCATTATCTGCCTATTTGTGCAGGATTAGCAGTTCGTCATGGTATGCCAGAAATGGAAGCTTTAAAAGCTATCACTATCAATGCTGCTGAAATTCTGGGTGTAGCTGATAGGGTAGGTAGTATAGAGGTTGGTAAAGATGCGGATATTGTCATTTTTGACGGGCATCCATTAGAGACCATGACTAAAGTTGTGAAGGTATTTATTAATGGCGAAGAGGTATATAGTGGTTAAGATGCAAAAACCCTAACTGTTAAAGAATGGCAGTTGGGGTTTTTTAGTTTATTTGTATTCTTTTTTTAAATGATCAAACTGCAAAAAGCTAATTTTGAGCGAAATAGAAATTTTTCACTAAATCATCTTAGTGAGATTTTCGACGAAATAAGGCCTCATCACAGAAGGTGATGAGCTAATCAAGGGCCGGGAGGGCCTATTGATTAGGAAGCCTTATTTCGGCGGAAATCGAGCTTTAGATGATTCGAAAAATTTCTCAAGAAGTGAAAAATTAGCTTTTTGCAGTTTAACTATTATATGTGATAAAATATAATTAAGTAGTTTATTCGATTAAATTGGGGTGATTTAAGAGTATGTTAAACCGCTGGGTATATATTACAGGGTTTTTGATGATAATTTTTTTGTTTTTTTCAGTGCCAGCTTTTGCAGATACAGTAGAAGAAGAGATAAAAGCTTTTCTTAAGACTGTAGAAATTACTCCTAAAAGAGATGTAGTTGAGATTCAGCTGGTTTTTGACAGGAATATTGAGTTTAGTGATTTTACCATTAACAATCCACCACGGTTTGTGATCGATATTAAGGATGGGCGTTATAGTCACTGGTATAGGCAGTTTACACAAAAAGATCCTCTGTTAAAAGAGTTGAGAATTTTCCATAACCGGAATGGGTTGCGAATTGTTGCAGAATTGAAGTATATAGGACCCTGGTATGGGATTTTCTGGGATGAAAAGAGCAAAACTTTAAAAATGACTATCCACCGTCTTTTTATGAAAAAAAAGTACACACTTTTGGCTCCCGGGATTAAATATTTTCAAATAAGAAAAGGACTTTTTGATGGCCCGGTGATGATTCAGGCCCTGGAAGTTGAAGTGGCACCTTTTGTTGAGGGAAGAAAGGTTTTAGAAGAAATTGGAGCTATTGTTCCTGGCCCGAAAATAACACTGAAAACTGCCTTTAAAAAAGGCGGTTTAAGGGGATTTATGAAAGTAAGTGACCTTGTAAAACAGGAGCAGGCATTTGCTGGAATCAATGGAGGGTACTTTGCTCCTGACGGCCACCCTTTGGGTTTGTTAATCAAAGACGGAAAGCTGGTAAGTGCTCCTATTTATAATAGAACAGCCTGGGGGATAGATAAAGATGGGCGAATGTTGATGGATAGGGTTTCATTTAAAGCTGAGGTGATAATTAAAGGGGAAAATTATGAACTTTCAGGCTTTAATAGGTCCAGATATTCCGATGAATTGGTTCTTTACTCATCGACCTATGGTTTAACTACTGGTACCAACCAGTGGGGGATTGAAGCTGTAATTAAAAATGGACAGGTAACGGCCATCAATCGGGGTAACAGTGTTATTCCTGCCGATGGATGGGTTCTTTCAGCCCATGGTATTTATAAACCTTTGTTGGAAAAACTGAAGGTCGGGGATAAGGTTGAAATAAACCTTAAATTAAGTCCCGATTGGCTTAAGGAAGGTATTGTGGAAGCTATAGGTGGAGGACCCAGATTGGTAGAGGATGGTATAGTTAAAATTAGCGGTAAAGAAGAGAAGTTTCTGCCCGATATCCTTAAAGGAAGGGCACCGCGTACCGCTATTGGTATTACTCCCGAAAACAATCTGCTAATGGTGGTAGTCGATGGCCGTTCAGAATATAGTATTGGTATGACTTTGAGGGAATTGGCCGAACTTATGATTTCAATAGGAGCCAGTCAGGCTATGAATCTGGATGGTGGTAAATCTTCCACAATGGTAATTAGAGGTAGAGTTTTTAACTTACCTTCCAGTGGAGAGATTCCTGTGCACAATAGTTTAATCATTAAGCTGGACTAAAGAGATTTTTTATAGTTGTTATGAGTTAACATTTATTTCTAGCATTCTGGTACTGTATCAATTTTTCAGTATAGCGTTGGCCTTCCTCAAGTTGAGCTGCTGGAATGAAAACCCTGATTAGTTCATTTTTGTCATGAAGATAATCGTGAAGTAAGGTAGATGGAGGAGCACAGATGCTTACAGCTATTCCTTTACTTTCTAAAAGAGAACGGAGCAGGTTGACCTCAAAAAAGGAATCAGATGTATAGATACAGATCCATTTTTGATTACTTTCCATATATATCATCTCTTTTCTAATATTTCTAATAAAGATATTATTCGACATATAATAGAAATATCCTTCCTCTATAAAGGCATTTTATTGACGAAGCTGGTAAAATATATTATAATCTGATTAGTCATAACTGGAAAAACTAAGATATAGGCTTTCAGATTGGAGGCAAAGGTTATGTTTTTGTATACCACTAATTCTCCTGAAGAAACGGTTGACTTTGGTAAAAAACTGGGCAAACTTATTGAACCCGGAATGGTAATTTTGCTTATAGGTGATTTGGGGGCTGGCAAGACCTGTTTAGCAGGGGGGATTTTAAAGGCCCTGGGTGTAGAGGATTATGTAACAAGTCCCACCTATACTCTGGTTAATGAATATTGGGGAAGTTTGCCTGTTGCTCATTTTGATCTTTATCGCCTGGATGAACCTGATCAGCTTTTTGATATTGGCTTTGAGGAATATCTGGACGGTGAACGGGTAGTATTAATAGAATGGCCGGAAAGGGCCAATGGATATCTTCCTCCTACTCATTTAAAGGTTGAGCTCACCGGCGAAGGAGAGCGGAGAAATATTAGTCTGGTTCCTGTTGGTGCGAAATATAGAGACTTATGTGAGAGGATGAAGGACTTTGTTGGTGCTGGGGATTGATACATCTACCAAAGTAGGCGGACTGGGATTGTATGACAGTGAGAAAGGTTTAATTGGTGAGAATAATCTTACCTTAGAACGAACCCATTCTGAAAGGTTAATGCCGATGTTGGAGATGCTGCTTAAAGCAGCCGATTTAACAGTCCAGGATCTGGATGGTTTTGCCGTGACTCTGGGCCCCGGTTCATTTACCGGAATCAGGATTGGGGTGACAACAGCCAAAACCCTGGCTCAGATAACGGAAAAACCGATTGTTGGGGTATCGACACTGGAAGTTACGGCTTTTAATCTGGTAATGACTCCCGGATTAATCTGTCCTATTTTTGATGCCCGGAATCGCCGGGTTTATACTGCCAGATTCTACGGGAATCAGGGTGGGTTGGAACGTATAACTGAAGATGCAAGCTGTACTATTGATCAGTTGGTAGATGAGTTAAAAGATGAAAAAGGCCCAATTTATTTTGTTGGAGATGCAGTCTCATTATATAAAGATATGTTACGGTCTGAACTAAGAGAGAGAGTTCTTTTTCCACCTTATTCTCTCCAATTGCCAAGAGGAGGAACAGTTGCTGAATTGGGGTATCAGGCACTGAACAGAGGTAAAAAGGACGATTTATTTGCACTGACACCCAATTATTTAAAACCATCTCAGGCTGAGATAAACTGGCAGAAAAAATATGGGAAGCAGGTGAAGTAGTTGATAATCACCATTGACTATATGAACCGAAATGACCTGGATCAGATTTTAGCCATTGAGAGAAGTTCTTTTTCTAATCCCTGGTCTAAGCAGACTTTTGAGGCGGAGATCAGCGGTGAAAATAAATTTGCTTATTATCTGGTGGCAAGATGTAAGGATGAAGTAGTTGGTTATTTAGGAGCATGGTTTATTTTATCAGAAGTTCATATAACCAATATAGCAGTTAAACCGTCCCATAGAAGACGGGGAATTGCTAAAAAGCTGATTAACTTTTTAATAACCCAGGCTAAAGAACGTGGAGTAACTGCAGTTACTCTGGAAGTCAGAGTGAGTAATTACCCGGCTCAAAAACTATATCGGAAACTGGGTTTTAAAGAGGTTGGAGTGCGCCCCAAATATTATCAGGATAATAATGAAGATGCCTTGATTATGTGGAAAGTACTTACAAAAAAGAAGGATTAAGCAGGGAGATACGAGGATCCCTGCTTTTAGTTGTTATTCAGAAAGGGGTTTTTAATATGAAAGAAGATGTCTATATTTTAGGGATAGAGACCAGCTGTGATGAAACGTCAGCAGCGGTGGTTAAAAATGGTCGTAAAATTCTTTCTAATGTTATTGCTTCTCAGGTAGATTGGCATCAGAAGTTTGGGGGGGTTGTACCAGAGATTGCTTCCCGTAAACATGTGGAATTAATAAATCCTGTCATAAAGGAGGCTATAGAAAAGGCAGGAATTGAATGGTCAGATTTGGACGGTGTGGCAGTTACATATGGTCCGGGTTTGGTTGGAGGGCTTTTAGTAGGAATCTCTGCTGCCAAGGCTATAGCTATGGCACTGGATATTCCTTTGATTCCGGTTAATCATCTGGCCGGTCATATTTATGCTAACTTTTTGACCGGAGAGAAAATTGAACCACCTGTTGTTTGCTTAACTGTTTCGGGAGGCCATACTGACCTTCTTTATTTCAATGATTTGAGTAGTTATCAGATTCTGGGAAGGACCCGGGATGATGCTGCTGGAGAAGCCTTTGATAAAATTGCCCGGGTTTTGAAACTGGGTTATCCCGGCGGTCCCAGAATTGAAAAGATAGCCAGAGAGGGAAATGAATTTGCTGTAGATTTACCCAGGCCGCTGGCTGATCAGGATGACTATGATTTTAGTTTTAGTGGTTTAAAGACAGCAGTTTTAAACTATATCAATCAACTTAAACAGAAAAATCAAGAAGTTCCTATAGCTGATCTGGCTGCTTCTTTTCAAAGAGCGGTGATTGATATTCTTATTACCAAAATCCTAAAGGCTGTAGAAGAAAAACGTGTTAAAAATGTAATTCTTTCCGGTGGAGTGGCAGCCAACGGAAGATTTAGAGAACTCTTGAAAGAAAAGTTGAACTCTATGGGTGTTGGATTATATTATCCACCGCCTATTCTCTGTACAGATAATGGAGCCATGATTGCATCAGTAGGTTATTTTCTTCTTAAAAAAGGTGAAGTTTGTGGAATGGATTTGAATGCTGTCCCCAATTTACGCTTATAATGTGGATAAGTAGCGTAAATTCTGTGGATAAATGTGGATAACATCTGTGGAATGTTAAGATAACGCCTTTAAATCTGTGGATATACTTTTCTGAATATGTTGTGGAAATTGTGGATAGGAGCGAAAAATGATGGGCTTTTCTAAGGAACAGTTGATTTTATATACGGCACAGGAGAATAATATCTTACCCCTGACATCGGCCTGTAATCTTAAATGTATTTTTTGTAGCCACCGCCAGAATCCTGAAGGTGTACAGGTGTACGGTATCGGTCATCGGAGTTTAGATGAGATTGATTTAATTCTGGAGTTTATTGATAGAAATCGTAAAATTGTCATTGGTGAATCGGTAACCAGGATTATTGAGGGTGAACCTTTTTTGCATCCGGAGATTGAGGCAGTATTAAGGAGAATTCGGGAGAAATTTCCTGCTACCCCTATACAGATTACCACTAACGGTACACTTTTAACAGATGAAATTTTAGATTTGTTAGAGGAACTTGGAAAGATTGAGCTATATATTTCACTAAACAGTGTTACTGCCCGGGGAAGAAAGCTATTGATGGGAGAAGAGGGAGATTTGGTTCTTCAGGCTATTCCCCAACTTAAAAAGAGGCAAATTCCTTTTCATGGTAGCATTGTAGCTATGCCCTGGATTGTAGGTTGGGATGATATAGAAAAGACTATCAGTTATCTGGATTTGCATCATGCAGAAACAATCCGGATTTTTATGCCAGGGTTTACGAAAAAGGCACCGGAGGAGCTAAAGTTTGGCCCGGATTTACCGGAACGTTTGGTAAAATGGGTATATCAACTCCGGAAAAAGTATAAGACACCTTTGATTGTAGAACCTCCATTTCTTACAAATCTAAAGGCAGAAGTAGATGGTGTAATTCGGAATTCTCCAGCAGAAAAAGCAGGGTTTAAGATAGGAGATGAGATTTTAATGATTGGAGGAGTTCAACCATTTTCACGAGTAGGAGCTTTTCATACCCTTACAAAATGCAGATGTGAAAAAGTTATAATTAAGCGGGATGGCAGGAAGATACCTATAATCATTGAAAAAAAACAAGGGGAAAGCCCAGGGGTGGTTTTTTCCTATGATCTTCATCCTGGTTTATATGATGAGATTTTAAAAAAAATCCTCCGTTATCGGGCCAGGCGTTCTCTGTTGATGGTATCAACTCTGGCAGCACCATTAATTCGGCTTCTTATTGGGAGATTAAAAG
The DNA here is from genome assembly GCF_003991135.1 of Anoxybacter fermentans. Classification (GTDB taxonomy): domain Bacteria; phylum Bacillota; class Halanaerobiia; order DY22613; family DY22613; genus Anoxybacter; species Anoxybacter fermentans. Next base: position 90,028 of record NZ_CP016379.1, read on the forward strand.
AAAATTTAGAGTCTGTTCAAGTTGAGATGGTGATGGTGCCAAATCGTTTTTTTGGTGGCTCTATTATGGCTGGGGGGTTATTGGTAATACAGGATTTTATCGATCGATGGGAACAGTTATCTGATCACGATTATGATTTAGTTATAATTCCTGGAATTTTTCTGGACCCCTGGGGGGTTGATCTTGTAGGGAGAAAATTAAGTGAGTTGGAAGAAAGGATAGGGATTCAAATTGAGGTGGTAGAGATTTAGGCATAGTATAAGGTGGAAAAAGTAAGGGTAATATAAAAGTGTTAAGCTGACTTTATGGAAAAAATTTAACCATGAAAGGAGAAAATGGCCAAAATATAGAGAGATCTTTAGAAAAGAGTAAATATTGCGAGAAGGATGTAACTTAATGAGTTTTATAAACTATAATGAGGAAATAAAGAACTTGATTTTAAAAAATGACTTCTGTATTATTAGAGATGTAAGTGTTAGCACTCGTTCGTGGTGAGTGCTAACAAAATAAATTTACATATCTTATAAAATAAAGGAGGTAGAATCTATGAACATCAAACCTTTAGGTGACAGAGTGGTTTTAAAACCAATTGAGCGTGTAGAAAAGACCAAAAGCGGTATAGTTCTGCCTGATACTGCAAAAGAAAAGCCAATGGAAGGCGAAGTTATTGCAGTAGGCGAAGGCCGTTTACTGGATAATGGTACCAAGGTTGCTCCAACTGTAAAAACTGGTGATCGCGTAATCTATGCTAAGTATGCAGGTACAGAAGTAAAAATTGATGATCAAGAATATTTGATTATTAGTGAGAAAGATATTCTGGCAATTGTTGAATAAACATAAAGTTCGAAAGTCTGATTAATGATATATCAGTTTTAAGGAGGGGGATACATAAATGGCTAAAGAGCTAAAGTTTGGTGAAGACGCTCGTCGTGCATTAGAACGTGGTGTTGACGCTCTCGCTAATGCGGTTAAGGTGACATTAGGTCCTAAAGGTCGTAACGTAGTTTTAGAAAAGAGTTTTGGTTCTCCAACTATTACTAATGATGGTGTAACTATTGCCCGTGAAATTGAATTAAAAGATCCATTTGAAAATATGGGTGCACAGGCTGTTAAAGAAGTTGCTACTAAGACCAATGATGTAGCCGGTGACGGTACTACTACTGCTACTGTTCTGGCTCAGGCAATCTTCAAAGAGGGTCTTAAAAATGTTGCTGCTGGCGCCAACCCAATGATTTTGAAGCGTGGAATTGAGAAAGCTGTAAATAAAGTTGTTGAAAAAATTAAAGAAATTAGTGTACCTGTTGAAGATAGAGACGCTATTGCTCAAGTTGCTGCTATTTCTGCTGCAGATGAAGAAATTGGTCAACTGATCGCTGATGCAATGGAAAAAGTGGGTAAAGACGGTGTTATCTCTGTTGAAGAATCCAAGACAATGGGAACTAGTCTTGAAGTAGTTGAAGGTATGCAATTCGATCGCGGTTACCTTTCCCCATATATGGTAACTGATACTGAGACTATGACTGCTGAATTAGAAGATCCATATATTCTGTTGACTGATAAGAAAATCTCTAACATTCAAGAGATTCTGCCTCTGTTAGAAAAAGTTGTTCAGCAGGGCAAGCCTCTCTTAGTTATTGCTGAAGATGTAGAAGGTGAAGCTCTGGCAACTCTGGTTGTGAACAAAATTCGGGGTACCTTCAACTGTGTAGCAGTTAAAGCTCCTGGTTTTGGTGACCGTCGTAAGGCTATGTTAGAAGATATTGCAATTCTGACTGGCGGTCAGGTTATTTCTGAAGAAAAAGGTATGAAACTTGAAAATGTTACACTGGCTGATCTGGGTACCTGCCGTAAGGTAACTGTAACCAAAGATGATACTACTATCGTTGACGGTGCAGGTAGTGAAAAAGCTATTAAAGATCGGATTAACCAGATCAAGAAGCAGATTGAAACTACTACCTCTGAATTTGATAAAGAAAAACTGCAAGAGCGTCTTGCTAAATTAGCTGGTGGTGTAGCTGTAATCCAGGTTGGTGCTGCTACTGAAACCGAACTGAAAGAGAAGAAACATCGTATTGAAGATGCTCTCTCCGCTACCCGTGCTGCAGTAGAAGAAGGTCTGGTAGCTGGTGGTGGTACTGCTCTGTTGAACTGTATCTCAGCATTAGATGATCTGAAACTAGAGGGTGACGAGGCTACCGGTGTAGATATTATCCGTAAGGCTCTCGAAACTCCAGTTCGTTTGATTGCTGATAACGCTGGTTATGAAGGTTCTGTTATCGTTGAGAAAGTTAAGAGCATGGAACCTGGTGTTGGTTTCAATGCTTATACCGGTGAATTTGTTAATATGATCGAAGCTGGTATCGTTGACCCAGCTAAAGTTACCCGTTCTGCTCTGCAAAATGCTGCAAGTGCTGCTGCTATGTTGCTCACTACTGAGTGCCTGATTGCTGAAAAGAAAGAAGAAAAAGATTCCGGAAATCCAGGTATGGGCGGCATGCCAGGCATGATGTAATTTAAGCCAAAAATAGGCTGACAACCCTTCAGGATTATTCCTGAAGGGTTTTTCTTTTATTGGAAAAAGAAAGGATTTTAAAAGAGTATTGTTGAAATAAAGTTTATAATTTTACTGCAAAAAGTTAATTTTTTGCTTCTTGAGAAATTTTTCGAATCATCTAAAGCTCGATTTCCGCCGAAATAAGGCTTCCTGACTCAAAGGGCCCTCCTGGCCCTTGATTAGCTCATCAATCCTCAGATGAGGCCTTATTTTGTCGGAAATCTCGCAAAGATTTGGCGAAAAATTTCTATGTTGCTCAAAATTAGCTTTTTGCAGTATAATCATTTATAATTTTTTAAAGGAACATGGTATTTGTCTGGTTATGAGCAGGTTGTGAAGAAAAATAAAAAAAGTAAAAGGAGATGAATATAAGATGGAAAAATTGGAACGGATTCCACGGATTCCTCTGGCTATTACTCCTACCCCAATAGAAGCTGTACCGCGTTTTTCTAAAGTATTGGGTGGTCCTGAGATTTATATCAAAAGGGATGATAATACCGGGCTTGCTTTTGGGGGAAATAAGGCCCGAAAATTGGAGTACTTGATGGCTGATGCAAAAGTGAAGGGAGCTGATGTGATACTTACGGAAGGTGGGTTACAGTCCAACCATGCGCGGATGACTGCCGCTGCAGCTCGTAAGTTAGGGATGAAAGCCGTATTGGTGCTAAAAGGTAAAGAGATAAAAGAATATCAGGGTAATCTTTTATTGGATCGGATTCTGGATGCGGAGATTATAGTGGTTGATCCGGATGGCTCGCTAACACGGCGTGAAGCTATGCTTAAAAAGGCAGAAGAGTTAAAAGCTCGGGGAATGAAACCATATGTTATTCCTACAGGTGGCTCTACAGGTTTAGGAGCTTTAGGTTATGTCCGCTGTGCAAAGGAGATCATTGAACAATCAAAGGTTATGGGTGTGGAGTTTGATTGGGTAGTTCATCCTATAGGTTCAGGTGGAACACAGGCAGGTCTTATTGCTGGAAAAAAACTCTTTGGTGGTAATTTTAAAGTATATGGAATTGCTGCAGATAACGAAGATTTTGAACCTGAAATTAAAAAAATCGGAGAAGAGATTGGTAAGCTTTTGGATCTGGAATTGACTATTTCTCCCGAAGAGATTTTCTTAAATTATGATTACTTTGGTCCTACTTACGGTGTCCCTAGTGAGGCAGCCATTGAAGCAATGAAACTTTTGGCACGGACAGAAGGAATTATAGTTGGCCCAGTCTATACCGGAAAAGCGTTGGCTGGATTGATTGATCTGATTCATAAAGGAAAGTTTAAAGAAAATGAAAAGATTCTTTTTGTCCATACCGGTGGTGCTCCTGCTATTTTTGGTATGGATTTGATTGATCGATTTTGAGAATGTGACGATAGAGAGTATAAGCAAAAATTTTGATGGTAAGACTTAGTGAATTATATTTATAAAAGTATTTTGACTAAACATTTATTTTTGTATTTTAAACATACCAAGTCTTGGTAAATAAAAATAAAAAAGTTAAGATACAGAAAAATTATAATAGATTAAAAAGTTGTTTTATAAAGATAAATAAAATGTTTTTGTAATTAGATTAAAAAATTAAAAGGGAGGATAAAGTATTGTGGGAGATGTAATATTGAGAGTTGAAAATCTATACAAAACTTTTCAGAAGAAGATCAAAGCTGTTCAGGGTGTGACTTTTGAAGTGGAGGAAGGGGATGTTTTTGGTTTTTTAGGTCCAAATGGTGCAGGTAAGACAACAACTATTAGAATGATATTGGGTCTGATAAGACCTGATAGTGGAGAGGTTTATATCGATAATTATTCTATCAGAAAAGAGCGGTTTGCAGCATTAAAGAAAGTTGGAGCATTGGTGGAAGGACCAGCGTTCTATGGATATCTTTCTGCCCGTGATAATTTAAAAATTTTTGCAGAGTATTCAGGAGATATTTCGATATCAAGGATTGATGAGGTTTTAGAAATTGTAGGTCTGACCAAACGTGCAAAGGATAAGGTAAACGGTTATTCATTAGGTATGCGGCAGCGTCTTGGAATTGCTCAAGCATTGTTGAACAATCCGAGACTTTTAATTTTAGATGAGCCGACCAATGGATTAGATCCCTATGGAGTACAGGAGGTCCGGAATCTTATAAAAAGATTAAGTTGTGATGAGAAAATTACCATATTTATTTCAAGTCATATATTATCTGAAATTGAGCAGATTTGTAATAAAGTGGCTATTATCAATCAGGGGAAATTAATTGTATCAGGTAAAGTAAGTGAGCTATTAAATCCAGAGCAGAGAATTTATGAGATTACCGGTCCAGATTTGAGTAACTTAAAGGGATTACTTAAGCGTATGAAGAATGTGGTTTTGATAAGCGAAGAGCCGTTACGGTTTAAGATCAATACAGTTAAACCAGAAGATCTTTTAACATCATTGGTTAGTAGCGGTGCGAAAGTGCGGGCATTTTATCCGTATAAACCCAGTTTAGAGGAATTTTTCTTTAATGTAACCGGGGGTGAAAAAGGTGAAGTATGTAAGGACAGAGCTGTTTAAATTACGCCACTCATTACAGGCTATTTTCGGATATGGATTAGCATTATTTTTAATTTTAGTCATTATCATTGGTTATAAGGTTAGAGGTGACTTTACCATAAGCGGGTTAGATATTACCCTGGTATCATTAGGAAATCTGGTCAACAGTATGACGGTTCATTTTATCATGGTATTGGTAACGAGTTTTTTATTTGCAGGAGAATTTACCAATAAGACATTTAAGTATATTATGATTCGGCCCGTTTCTTTAGGCAAACTTTTCTGGAGTAAACTTATCGCATTATGGTTGTATTGTGGTCAGGTGATTTTGTTTGTTGGGATTGTAAGTCTGGTGATTGGTTTTATATTATGGGGAGCTGGCCCGGTTCATGGAGAAAAAAGTATAGTATTAGAGGATGGATTACTTAGGCCTGGTATATTTTATCTTGGGACCTGGATAAATATTATTTTTATTATTACTTTAGCTGCTTTTTTTGCAGTTATTTTAAAAAATCAGGTTAGTACTGTCATTACTACCATGGGAGTTTTTATTTTGATGGCTATAAGTACTAAAGTAATACCGCAGATGATGGAATTTTCACCTATTGGCTTTTATAATTTAAAGCCATATCTTGTAGGTACGGTTGTTCAATGGAGTAAGATTGGACAAGGGATTGTTGTAACCTGGGGGTATAGTGTTGTTTTATTTCTCTTAAGTTATTTAATCCTTGTAAAAAAGGATATTTTACTGTAAAAGGGGGTAGTTAAGTGATTAGATTATTAAGGGTTGAATTACTCAAAATAATAAAAATGAAGCAGATTTATTTAAATTTGGTTGGAGCAATTTTGTTTGGATTAATAATCTTTTTAAACTACATTGGTGAAAGTGAGATTTCAGCTTTTGAGTTTCCAATTGGCAGTTTAAGTAATCTTACTCAAACTTTTGTGATTATAATTTTTCTTGGGTTTAGTAGTTATATTTATGGGATTGAGATTCAAGAAAAAACATTAAAAATTTTACATACCAAGCCAATTCCAGCCTGGAAAGTTGTTTTAGTTAAATTCTTTGTTGGTATTATCTATACATTTTTGCTACTTTTCAGTGTTGGTTTTATAGTTTTTATTATTGCTAGTATTTTTTATCCTTTAACTGATTTTCCTGATCAAAGTGGAAGTAATATAATTCCTGTTACTGAAGGGATAAACTATATAGTGTTAGCCTATTTTATGCAGGGTTTGGCTTTAATTTTTGTTACAGCTCTATGCATTACATTGTCCATAATCCTTGATTCACCAGTAATGGCCTTAATTTTAACTTTTTTTGTAATGTTATTTAGTTTTATTGCAGGAAATGTAGAATTCATAAGACCAGTATTACCAACAACTCATTGGTTAATATGGAGGGAGATCATACAAAGGAAAATAGCCTGGGGTCATGTTTGGAATAGTTTGATGATTTTGGGTATATATTCATTTATTTTGTTCGGAATAGCGGTTTATGCTTATAGGCTGAAAGAAGTAAAAATTTGAGTAAGAAAGAAGAGAAATAAAAGTTTCTGAATTTTTAAAAAAGAGGGTGGAGTATAAAACTCCAACCCTCTTTTCTTATTAATTAGCTCCAATTTTTTAGTATGTCTAATGACTATTAATAGGAGTCATTGGCGTATTGATAGAAGTTACTACCATTAACACTTACATCAACATAGTAGTAACCACTGCCACTGTAGGAGTAAACATAGATAGTGTACCAGCCGGTCTGATCAGGTAAGAATTTAACCTGTTCTTGACGATCATAAGTAGCATCGTATGCATCACGATAACCATCTGGACCGTAAACGTACAGGTCAAAATCAGGGTAGTTTGTTGCATTTTCCATGATAAGGTTAACAGCTATTGGATAAGAAGTGTTGCTTACGTATACTTTAAAGGTATCGTAATAGCCGGTACCTGGTAGATAGTCACGATCAGCTGCATGGTAAGGTACCCATGGGCCAGTGCCACTGTAACCACCAGCAGATTTGATAGCTTCATATGCTTGCAGACGGCCCCAACCGTAATCGATATCTTTACCGGCTTTGCCCCAATCCTCTGCAGTGTTTTGAATTATAGTTTTAACATCGGCAGGAGTTAAGTTTGGATTGGCATCCAACATAAGAGCAACAGTACCTGCAACGAATGGAGTAGCCATACTTGTACCGCTTTTAGTTGTATATTGGGAAGTAGTGTTGGCTGCTGCAGCAATAATATTGTAGCCAGGTGCGCAAATATCAGGTTTAATTCGACCATCAGCAGTATAACCGCGACTGGAGAAATCAGCCAGGAAGAAACCGTATTCCCCCACATCAGCCATAGCGCCAACGGTGATAGCATTTTCAGCAGCGCTTGGAGAACCAATTGTGTAACCGCCAGAACCTGAATTGCCAGCAGCAACTACGACAACGATGCCATTATTATAAGCTTGGTTAACCAATAAAGAGGTAGAATCCTGACCATCGGAAGAACTACTGGTACTTAAGGACATGCTAATAACCCGAATGTTGTAGGTATCTTTATTAGTAATACACCAATCAATAGCAGCGTCAACATTACTCATTGAACCGCTACCGTTAGCATCCAATACCTTGAGACCGATCAGAGCAGCACCGTATGCAACTCCGCGATAGTTCCAGTTTGCATCACCGGAACCGGCAGCTATACTTGCACAGTGGGTACCATGACCATTATCATCATATGGAGTAGTATTACCATTTACAAAGTCTTTCCAGGCAATAACTTTACCGCCATCCAGGTCTTGATGGTTAGTATCGATACCGGTATCGATTATGGCAATAACAATATCATTTTTACTATAGGAACTTAAACTACCATCTCTATCACCGGTAACACCCCAATCGTTTCTGGCTTTGGTTACACCAAACCAACTGGAAGCAGTATACATAGTAGCTTTTACTTCAGCATCCAGTTGGATATGTTTAATCTGAGGCATTTTGGAAAGAGCAATGATTTGACCTTTGTTTAAAGTTGCAGCGAATGCGTTTATGTTTATGTATTCATAGGAAGTTGCAAAATGTCCGATGGCATTTTTAATACCCTGAAGATTGTAAGATTCATTGAAAACAGCGATAACTTTAAACTCATCGGAGTCAGAAGCATCTTTAAGTTTCAGAGCCAGGTCATCAAAAATTTTATCATTGTCTTTATCAGCCATCAACGGAACTACAGCCTTTTTCTCTACATCTGGCTTAAAAGCAAAACCAACGGAGCCAAGTGTAAATAACATTGTCAAAACCAGAATAATTGAAAAAATTCTTTTTTTCATTACTGAAACCCCCTCTTATTTTTTAATTTTTGACATACCTAATTACCAAAATTGAAAATTTGAACTTTTCTCTAATTCCATCACCTCCTCTAAGTTAATATTTTACAGTTTCATATATATAATAACACAAAACCCAAAACAAGTAAATACATTTTTCAGAAAATTTACCAGATATAATTTTTTTATAGACAAAATTTCCTTGACAAAGGAATTTTTTTTTACTATACTAATTAAATATTAAGTGAAACTTTTTAAGATTATAAATCGTTTGAGTTCGAGGGTGGTGTCTTTTTATTTTATTTTTCAAGTTGAGTTATAATAAAAATGAATTTTAAAAGGAGTGGGATGCAGATGATAAAAGAACAAAAAGTTCTCATACTGGATTTTGGAGGCCAGTATGCACAATTGATTGCTCGACGGGTGCGGGAATGTAGTGTATATTCAGTAATCCGACCTTATGACACCCCCTTAGAAGAATTAAAGGCTTTAGAGCCAACTGGTATTATTTTTTCCGGTGGTCCTGCCAGTGTGTATGCAGAGGATGCACCAGGGATTGATCCGGGAATCTTTAATATGGGTGTCCCCATTCTCGGAATCTGTTACGGAATGCAGATTATGGCTCATACCCTGGGGGGGAAGGTTCAGCGGGCGGAACATCGGGAATATGGTAAAGCTGAACTTACTGTTGTTGATCAAAGAGGAATTTTTGCTGACCTGGGCCCTGAACTGGTGGTCTGGATGAGTCATGGTGATTATGTGCTTGAACTTCCGAAGGGATTTGTAGTAACTGCCAAAACAGATAATACTCCTAATGCAGCGATGGCAGATCATGAACGCAAATTTTACGGTGTTCAGTTCCATCCAGAAGTAGTACATACTCCTCAGGGAATGGACCTGATTCGCAATTTTGTATTTGAGGTCTGTGGTTGTAAAGGAGATTGGACCGCTAGTAATTTTATTGAAGAAAAGGTAAAAGAAATTAAAGAGCAGGTAGGTAATGCAAAAGTTATATGTGGCCTTTCAGGAGGTGTGGATTCTGCAGTTGCAGCAACCTTAGTACATAAGGCCATTGGGGATCAATTAACCTGTATTTTTGTTAATCACGGATTTTTGCGTCAAGGTGAAGCAGAACAGGTTCGTAAGACTTTTAAAGAACAGTTTGATATGAATCTGGTTTATGTTGATGCCAGTGAACGTTTTATAAATCTTTTAGCTGGAGTTACTGAACCTGAGGAGAAGAGAAAGCGGATTGGTAATGAGTTTGTTCGTATTTTTGAAGAAGAGGCGGCAAAGATTGGAGATGCCAGATACCTGGTTCAAGGTACCCTTTACTCAGATGTAATTGAAAGTGGGACAAAAGAAGCGGCTAAAATTAAGACCCATCACAATGTAGGTGGGCTTCCAGAAGATATGGAGTTTGAGTTAATCGAACCTTTAAGAAATCTCTTTAAAGATGAAGTACGGGCCATCGGTAAAGCACTTGGTTTACCTGATGAAATTGTCTGGCGCCAGCCTTTCCCAGGGCCAGGTCTAGCTATCCGGATTATTGGTGAAGTTACCCGTGAAAATCTGGAGATTTTGCGGAAAGCAGATGCTATTGTAAACCAGGAGATCCGGGCAGCCGGCTTAAATAAAGATATCTGGCAATCTTTTGCTATTTTGCCAGCTAATCTGCGCAGTGTAGGGGTTATGGGGGATGAGAGAACCTATGCATATCCCATTGTAATCCGTGCGGTCAAGAGTGAAGATGCCATGACTGCAGATTGGGTACGGCTTCCTTATGAGGTATTAGAACGAATTTCGACCAGAATTACAAATGAGGTGGAACATGTCAATCGAGTTGTTTATGACATTACCTCGAAGCCCCCGGCAACAATCGAATGGGAATAAAAAACACGAACATTTTATAAAATAATATAAAAAATTATACGGTTTTTATATTGACAACCTTTCTCCCTTGTGCTAAAATAAACAATATAATAGATGTAGTTAATTAATGTTCGTATCAATACGAACAATAATTTAAATTTGCAGGTTAAATTTCAGCAAACATTAAAAAAGGGAGAAAGGGAGGCAGAAAAATGTTGGAAAGGATTTTCCGGTTAGAAGAACACAATACCACATTTCGCACGGAGTTAATTGCAGGTCTCACTACTTTTATGACAATGGCCTACATTATCTTCGTTAACCCGAGTATTGTACAAAAAACAGGAATGCCAGCCGAAGGAGTACTTATTGCTACTGCTGTTTCTGCAGCTCTGGCTACTCTTTTGATGGCATTACTTGCTAACTACCCCTTTGCCCTGGCTCCGGGGATGGGTTTAAATGCTTACTTTACTTATGGTGTGGTTCTGGGCATGGGTTGGACCTGGCAGGAAGCGTTGGGTGCAGTATTTTTGTCCGGAATTCTCTTTTTGATTCTGACTTTCTTTAAAGTTCGGGAAACGATCATTAATGCGATCCCGATGAGTTTAAAGAGCGGAATCAGTGCTGGAATTGGTCTTTTTATTGCTTTTATTGGTCTAGTAAATGCTGGTATTGTAGTTGATAACCCGGCTACTCTAGTTACTCTAGGTGATCCAACTGATCCAAATTTTCTATTGGCTGTATTTGGGCTCATTATTACTGTCTGGATGATGGCAAAAAAAGTACCCGGTGCGATCCTTTGGGGAATTATCATAAGTACTATTATTGCTGTTTTTACTGGAATTACTGACTCACCAAAGGGAATTATTTCCTTGCCTAATTTTGGACCCTGGATGGAAATTTTGGGTAAATTGGATATCAGTGGAGCTTTAAGCAAAGGAATCTTTACAGTTGTTTTCTCTTTCCTGTTTGTTGACTTTTTCGATACTGCTGGAACTCTGGTGGGTGTAAGTCAGCAGGCTGGTTTTCTGGATAAAAAAGGCAATTTACCAAAAGCGGGCCGGGCCCTTTTGGCTGATTCCATTGGTACTATTGGAGGTGCTTTTTTCGGTACTCCGACTGTTACCACTTATATAGAATCTGCTTCCGGTGTTGCTGTCGGTGGACGTACCGGTCTTGTTGGTCTGGTGGTAGCTGTTTGTTTTCTTTTATCCCTTTTCTTTATCCCTATAATTGGGATTGTTCCTGCAGCCGCTACTGCACCAGCGTTGATAATCGTTGGCTCAATGATGATGCGCAATGTTTTAAGTATTGACTGGAATGAATTAACTGATCTAATTCCCGCTTTTATGTCAATGATCACCATGCCTTTAACTTATTCCATTGCTACCGGTATTGCTGTTGGTTTTGTGGTTTATCCAATTGTTAAGCTGTTGGCTGGTAAAGGTCGTGAGGTACACTGGATTGTATATATTCTGGGAATACTCTTTATCTTCCGCTTTGCTTTCCTGGCTGGTTAATCAGATATTGAAGCTAAACCCGGGTCAAAGATTGACCTGGGTTTTCTTTTTCTTGAGAAAATTCTTAATTCAGCAGGGAATTTATATTAGATATTGAAATTTATTATTAAATAGTTTTACTGCAAAAAGTTAATTTTTCACTTCAAGAGAAATAGATACAATTTAGGGACTATGAGACAGATCTTTTTTGAAGGGAGATTAGATAGATAATGGAAAAAAGGTTAACACATTTAAATGAAGCAGGAAGGGCAAGAATGATTGATATTACTGAAAAAGATATTACCAAACGAACTGCGGTGGCAAAGGGTAGAATAAAAACTTCGCCTGAGACTCTCAGATTGATAAAAAATCACGGCTTAAAAAAGGGGGATGTACTGGCAGTAGCTCAGGTTGCAGGAATCATGGGTGCAAAGAAGACCAGTGAAATTATCCCCATGTGCCATCCCATTAACCTGACAGGTGTAGATCTTGATTTTCAATTAGATGAAAAAAAGGGTGTAATTGAGATTGAAGCGATGGTTAAGGTTACCGGGCAGACAGGGGTAGAGATGGAAGCATTGACCGCAGTTTCGGTTGCTGCCCTTACGATTTATGATATGTGCAAAGCAGTAGATAAAGGAATGGTCATTGAGGAGATTTATCTTGTAAAAAAGACCGGAGGAAAGAGCGGAGACTTTTATCGTGAAAAATAATAGGGAGAGGATAAAAAGGTGAAAAATAATTGGAGAGATTTTAAGGAATTATTTAAAAATATTGATTTTTTAAAATTATGGATAGCTCAAGTATTATCTTTAATAGGGGATTATATATATTCAGTTAATCTATATATATGGATTTATAAATTAACAGGTTCAGCTTTAGCCTTGAGTTCTTCAATATTTTTTCAAACAGTACCCCGACTGATTATGGCACCAATAGCAGGAATTATTATTGATCGTTTTAATCGAAAAAAGATTCTTATATTATCAGATATATTACGGGGAATTATTATATGTCTGTTCATTTTTGTAAAATCAAAAGAACAGTTATTGCTTGTATATCTAGTAGTTATTATTAATGCAGTAATTTCCAGAATAGCGATTCCGGCAAGGTCAACAATTTTACCTATAATCCTGGAAAAAGATAAATTGATTAAAGCTAATTCCTTATATAATTTTACTGAGTCAGCTACTCTTATTGTAGGTCCTATACTGGGTGGAATTTTATCCATTTTGAATTTTAATATTATTGTCTTTATCAATACAGTTTCTTTTTTTCTATCTGCCTTATTGATAAATAATATAGGTATTAGTAATGATGTAGTATCAACAAAAACTTTAAATGAGAAATCGGGGAGTTTTTGGAGTGAATTAGGATATGTGAAAAAACTTTTTAAGAAAAATCCTTTATTTATGGGATTATTGTCAGTAACAGTGTTATCAGCTTTAGGTCAAGGTGGAATTAATATCTTATATTATCCTTTTCTTTTAGATGTAGTTAAGGTGAGTAATACTCAATTTGGTTTAACACTGAGTTTTTTTGGATTGGGATCAATTATCGGTTCAATGTTGACAGGTTTTTATGCAGATATTTCAAAAGCCAGATGGGTTATTGGAGGTGGAGTTTTAGTTTCAGGAATATCTGTAATACTTTATAATACTTTTCCCAATTTATATATGGTTATATTTACAACTCTTATAGAAGGAATAGCGATTGCGGGGGTTTTTATTTTAATTCCTTCGATAGTGCAGACATATTTTAAAAAGGGTAATCAGGGAAAAGTATTCGGGTTATTGGATGCCTTTGAGTCTGGTTCTATGCTGTTTTCTATGGGTTTGAGTGGAATAATTGTAAGTTTATTTGGTATTCGGGTTGTATTATATGTTCTGGCAGGACTATTTTTATTTGCAGGTATAATAGGGACAATTTTATTAAAACCGGAACAAGAGTTTTTTGATGAAGGTGAAGTAATGAATTTTGATTGTTTATAAGAAAGGAGGATAATGTTTATGAAAGGAAAAATTGTTGCTATATCTATAAGTTCTGAAAAGGGGATGCAAAAAATAAATCAATCAGAGGTAATGGTTAAGGAAAATTATGGAATAGTGGGTGATGCCCATGCAGGTAAATGGCATCGTCAGATAAGCCTTCTGGCACAGGAAAGTATCGATAAAATGATTGCTAAAGGGCTTAATGTCAAGGCGGGTGATTTTGCTGAAAATATTACTACTCAAGGGATTGATCTTCTTGCTCTTGAAATAGGAGATAGGCTTAAACTTGGCATGGATGTAGTCCTTGAGATTACCCAAAAAGGTAAGGAATGCCATAGCCGGTGTGCCATTTATGAACAGGCAGGAGATTGTGTTATGCCAAGAGAAGGAATTTTTGCGAGAGTAATTAAAGGTGGAAAACTGACACCAGGAATGGAGATTGAGGTGGTGAAATGTAATGTATAGAGTTGGTGTATTGACTTTAAGTGATAGAGGTTTTCGGGGTGAACGGGAGGATTTAAGTGGTAAGGTGATAAAAGAGATGGTCAAAGGGATTCAGGGCCAGGTGGTTTGCTATGAGGTGATCCCTGATGACCTGAATCTGATTAAAGAGAAACTGATTCAGTGGTCAGATGAAGATAAACTTAATTTGATCCTGACAACGGGAGGTACTGGTTTAAGCCCCCGGGATGTTACTCCCAATGCAACATTGGAGGTAATTGATTATGAAGTACCCGGAATTGGGGAAGCTATGAGAAGAGAGAGTATGAAAAAAACTCCAAAAGCTATACTTTCACGGGCAGTAGCCGGGGTTAGAGGTCAGACCCTTATTATTAATTTACCTGGAAGTCCCAAAGCTGTTCGAGAATGTTTTGGGGTTATTATTGAAGCACTTCCCCACGGTTTAGATGTGTTAATGGGTCAGGTAGAAGATTGTGCGGAAAAATAGCAAAAAAAATTCTAAATATTTCGTGAAATCGAAAGGATTTCCCATCTTAAAAGCGAATTAATAAATAAGTTTATGCATCATTGAATAATGAACTGGATAAAGATGGGGAAGGAGTGGCTGAGATTGAAATATCCGCTGGTTGAGATTCACCTGGATAGGTTAAGAGAAAATGCTGAATATATTGTAAAGCTGGCTCAAAAGTATGGAGTTCAAATCTGGGGTGTAACCAAAGTAACCTGTGGTCATCCTGATGTAGCCAGAACACTTCTGGATGCAGGGATTAAGGCAATTAGTGATTCCAGAATTGAAAATATTCAAAGAATGCGTAAAGCAGGGGTAGATACTTACTACACACTCATTCGTATTCCCATGATTAGTGAAGCAGAAACTGTAGTTCAGTGTGCCAACTGTAGTTTAAATTCAGAACTGGATGTATTAAAAGCTTTAAATGAGGCAGCAGGTAAGTATAATACTGTGCATGATGTGATTTTAATGGTTGATCTGGGAGACTTGCGTGAAGGAATCTGGCCTTCTGATTTAATGGATATTGTTGGAGAAACACTCAAATTGAATAATCTTCGCTTAAAGGGTCTTGGAACTAATCTGACCTGTTGGGGAGGAGTTTTACCAACCGAAGAAAATCTGGGCCAATTGGTAGAACTGGCTAAATCTGTTGAAGACCAATATCAGATTCAATTGGAGATAATTTCGGGTGGTAATAGTTCTTCTTTACCTCTGTTGAGAGAAGGAAAAATGCCCCATGGAATTAACCAGTTACGAATTGGGGAAGTAATAATGTTGGGTAATGATACAGTTTCTCATAAGCCATTCCCTAATACCCGTCAGGATACCTTTATTTTAAAAGCAGAGATTATCGAGTTGAAAGAAAAGCCATCCCATCCCATTGGAAAAATTGGTCTGGATGCCTTTGGTAAACCGCCGTTTTTTGAGGATAAAGGAATTCGTTTAAGGGCCATCTTGGGAATTGGTAAACAGGATGTGGCAGCAGATGGGCTTAAACCTTTAGATCCTGGTATTGAAGTGGTTGGTGGTAGCAGTGACCATATTATTCTTGATTTAACGGAAGCGGAAGGAAGTTATAAGGTTGGGGATATTGTTGATTTTACTGTAGGGTATGAATGTCTCTTAAAGGCTATGACTTCTCCATATGTAGAAAAAGTTGTGGTTTAAAAAAAGAAAAGAAGGAATTTTTTATACATTCACGAATATTTATAACATAATGAATAATTTAGAAAAGGAGTGGGCAGAAATGGCAGTAAATTTAAAAGGTAAACATCTGCTGACCATTCATGACTGGAGCGTTGAGGAAGTATGGCAGGTTCTTAAAACTGCAGAGCAGCTCAAGCTGGAAGAGAAAAGAGGTCAAAAGCATGAACTTTTAGCTGGTAAGACTCTGGGCATGATTTTCCAAAAGCCATCCTTAAGAACCCGGGTTTCTTTTGAAGTTGGTATGACAAAATTGGGAGGTCATGCAGTTTACTTAGGTCCAGATGATATTAAACTTGGTAAGCGGGAAACAACTGAAGATATTGCTAAAGTTCTCTCCCGTTATGTAGATGGAATTATGGCCCGTGTATTTGATCATAAAGATGTAGAAGAACTGGCTAAATATGCGACTGTACCAGTTATTAATGGTCTTTCTGATTTCAGCCATCCATGCCAGGCTTTTGCAGATATTTTCACAGTTTATGAAAAGAAAAGAACTTTTAAAGGTTTAAAGATGGCCTTTATTGGTGATGGTAATAATGTGGCTAATTCTTTGATGTTTGCCTGTGCTAAAGTAGGTATGGATTTTGTCATTGCCAGTCCAAAGAATTATTGGCCAAAAGAAGAAGTTGTTAAAATGGCGAGAGAAGATGCAAAAGCTACCGGTGCTACTATTGAAATTGTTGAAGATCCTAAAGAAGCTGCAAAAGATGCAGATGTTGTTTATACCGATGTCTGGACCAGTATGGGTCAGGAAGCTGAATATGAAGAGAGAGTTAAAGTTTTTAAACCATATCAGGTTAACTTAGAACTCCTTGAGCTTGCTAAACCTGATTGTATTGTTCTCCATTGCTTACCTGCTCACTATGGTGAAGAGATTACTCTGGATGTAGCTCGTGATCCACGTGGTCAATCCATTTACGATCAGGCTGAGAACCGGATGCATGTTGAAATGGCTATCATGGCCATGGTTATGGGTTAAAAAGTTTTTCAGTAGAATAAAGAAGGATTTGTTTTGAAATAAGCGAAATTATGTAATATCTAAATTGGGATGGGACGCAAAACATTGATGTTTTGCGTTCCTTTCATCCTGGAGGTATAGGTGTAAAAAGGTAAGCAAAGGAGGAGTGCCAGGGTGAATGAACGGTTAAGAGATAGATTTACAGACCAATTATTTAAAGCAATCCTACTTTTAGAAAATGAGGAGGAGTGTTATCGTTTTTTTGAAGATATTTGTACTGTCAATGAGATCAAATCTATTGCTCAACGCCTTGAAGTAGCAAAGATGTTAAAAGAAGGAGCTACTTATGAAGAGATTGCCAAAGTAACTGGCGCAAGTACAGCTACCATCAGCCGGGTTAAACGGTGTTTGAATTATGGTGCTGATGGTTATCAGCTGGTTTTAAAACGTCTTGGAGTAGGTTAATACAAAGGGAGTGAGGTACTAAAACAGTACCTCATTTTTTTTTAAAAAAACAGGGTGATTCAAAATAAAGTGTGGAAAAATAACTGATGATTAAACTGCAAAAAGTTAATTTTAAGCGGCATAGAAATTTTTCGTTAAACTATCTTAGTGAGATTTCGGCTGAAATTGAACTTGAGATGGTTCGAAAAATTTCTTCTGAAGCGAAAAATTAGCTTTTTGCAGTAAAATCAACTGATAAATTATGAAATAGTTTTCACCCAGAGGGTCAATTAATTTTCTTGACAGGACTTTCTGAATTTGATAAAATATTTGCATAAAAACATATAGGAATACTAGAAATTAAAGAGTAGGAGGGGAATTATGATGATTGCTAATAATGTTGGCGAGTTGATTGGAAACACACCTATGGTCAGATTGAATCGGATGGTGGAGCCGGGAAGTGCAGAAGTGGTTGTTAAGTTGGAAGAATTTAATCCCGGCGGAAGTGTTAAAACCAGAATTGCCTGGAATATGATAAAGGAAGCTGAGAAATCTGGAAAATTAAAGCCGGGTGGAACTATTGTGGAACCCACAAGTGGTAATACCGGTATTGGTCTTGCCCTTATAGGTGCGGCACTGGGTTATAAAGTGGTTTTGACCATGCCAGAAACTATGAGTATCGAGCGACGTAAGCTTCTTAAAGCCTATGGTGCTGAACTTATTCTTACTCCTGGAGATAAGGGAATGCCGGGAGCTATTGAGAAAGCTAAGGAATTGGTAGAAACTCATGATAACTATTTTATGCCCCAACAATTTGATAATCCAGCTAATCCCGATGTTCATCGTAAAACTACTGCCCGGGAGATCCTCCGTGATACTGAGGGTAAATTAGATGCTTTTGTGGCCGGAGTAGGAACGGGCGGTACTCTGACCGGTGTAGGAGAGATTATTAAAGCAGAAGTAGAAGGTGTAAAAATTGTGGCTGTGGAACCTGCCGACTCTCCCGTTATTTCAGGAGGAAAACCGGGCCCACATAAAATTCAGGGAATTGGTGCAGGATTTATTCCAAAAAATTTACGTGTAGAACTTATAGATCAGGTTATTCAGGTTTCTAATGAAGAAGCTATGGAAACAGCCAGAAGAATGGCCAGAGAAGAGGGGATTTTAGGTGGTATTTCTTCTGGTGCAGCAGTATTTGCCGCTCTACAGGTGGCCCGAGAATTAGGAGAGGGTAAACGGGTGGTAGTAGTTGCACCTGATACAGGTGAGAGATATCTGAGTACAGAACTTTTTAGTTAAAGAATTTTTTTTTTCAAAGCTACTTTTTTGACTTGACAAGCAAGCTATACTGTGTTATCTTATAGATAAATGTTTTACTTCAAGCTTTTAAAGTAGCACCCCCTTAAAGTACTAAACCACCCCTTAAAAGTGAATAGTAAGGCCAAAATTACTTATCAAGAGTGGTGGAGGGACTGGCCCAATGAAGCCCGGCAACCGGCCTGATAGTTTAGGGTACGGTGCCAATTCCTGCCTGATGTTATGCATCAGGAGAGATGAGTAATTAATTTACTCGATTGATAATGCTCTCCTGACGGAGAGTATTTTTTTTGTCATTTAAGGGTATATAGAGGGAGGCGAAATAATTGATTCAGATAAAAGATTTATACAAAGTATATGAAGGTAATGAAAAGGTAGAGGCGGTTAAGGGGGTTAACCTGACTATTAAGAAGGGTGAAATTTTTGGAATTATCGGTGCCAGTGGGGCTGGTAAAAGTACTTTAATTCGCTGTATAAATTTACTGGAAGTTCCTACAGCAGGGCAGATTTTTGTGGATGGAGTCGAGTTAACCGGTCTTGCAAGGCGGGAGCTACGTAAGGCCAGACAAAAAATCGGAATGATTTTTCAACATTTTAATTTACTTTCTTCCCGGACAGTAGCGGAGAATGTGGAGTTTCCTCTGGAGATTGTTGGGGTACCAAAAGAAAGGAGAAAGAAAAGAGTTAAGGAGCTTTTGGAATTGGTTGGATTAAGCAATAGGGCTGATCACTATCCAGCACAGTTAAGCGGAGGGCAAAAACAGCGGGTAGGAATTGCCCGGGCTTTAGCCAATGAACCAAAAGTACTTCTCTGTGATGAAGCCACATCAGCTCTGGACCCTGCAACTACTAGATCTATCTTAAAATTAATTAAAGAGATCAATCAGCAGTTGGGATTAACAGTGGTTCTCATTACCCATGAAATGGATGTAATTAGGGAGATCTGTGATCGGGTAGCGGTTATGGATAACGGTCAGATTCTGGAAGTAGGAGAAGTAAATCAGATTTTTGTTGCTCCTAAATCGCCGATTACGCGGGAACTATTGGGGCAGGTAAAGCTAAAACTGGATCCGGAGATTTTAAACGGAGTAGGTGAAGGCTGGGTATTAAAGGTGATTTTTATCGGGCCATCAGCCAAAGAGCCAGTTATCTCCCAATTGATTCAAAGATATCAGCTTACGGTGAATATTTTGGCTGGAAATATTAAGCAACTACACGATGAATCGTTTGGTGAGCTAGTGATAAAAGTTGAGGGAGATGAAAATAAAATCCGTCAGGCAATAAGTGAGTTATTGAAAAAGGAGCTTAAGGTGGAGGTGCTTAGATATGGTAGTAATGTACGCGCAGCTCTCTAAGCATCTACCATTATTAATGGAGGGCTTAAGGGAGACTTTATACATGGTCGGAGTTTCTGTAACATTTGCATCATTACTTGGAATTCCTCTGGGAGTATTGGTAGTTGTAACAGAAAAGGGACATATATTTGAGCTTCGTTGGTTGAACCTATTCCTGGGTTGGTTGGTCAATGTTGCCCGTTCGGTACCCTTTATCATCCTGATGATAGCGATAATTCCTCTAACCCGGGCCATTGTAGGTACATCTATCGGTACATCCGCAGCTATAGTACCATTAACGGTGTCAGCCATTCCCTTCGTGGCCAGGATTGTAGA
Organism: Anoxybacter fermentans; assembly: GCF_003991135.1. GTDB lineage: Bacteria > Bacillota > Halanaerobiia > DY22613 > DY22613 > Anoxybacter > Anoxybacter fermentans. Next base: position 110,341 of record NZ_CP016379.1, read on the forward strand.
GACAAGTTTAAAAGAAGTTGATGTTGGAGTGATCGAAGCAGCCCAGGCTATGGGGGCCAACAGGCTACAGATTATTTTAAAAGTACTAATCCCTGAGGCTTTGCCATCTCTGATTCTGGGAATGACCATTACTACTATTAGTCTTGTGGGATATTCAGCAATGGCTGGTGCCATCGGCGGTGGTGGATTGGGAGATCTGGCAATCCGGTATGGCTATCAGCGCTTTCGTGGAGATATTATGCTTGAAACTGTAATTTTGTTAGTTCTTCTGGTTCAAGGAATACAGTGGATGGGAAATCGCCTGGCACGGCGGTTTAACCATAAATAAAAAAATTAAGTAAAGGAGTTGAAGAGAATGAACAAGTTTTTGCGGTTATTGGTTGTAGTGTTGTTTGTTGTCTATTTGGCAGGATGTGTTAGGGCAGGTGATGTACTGAAAGTAGGAGCAACTCCTGTCCCACATGCTGAGATTCTGGAATTTATTAAGCCCATTCTTGCTGAGAAGGGTATTAAACTCAAAATAGTTGAGTTTAATGACTATGTACAGCCAAATCTGGCTTTGGCGGAAGGTGAATTGGATGCTAATTATTTTCAACACATCCCTTACTTGACTACTTTTAGCAAAGATCACCGTCTGAATCTGGATTATATTGCTGGTGTGCATATTGAACCAATCGGTTTTTACTCTCAGAAGATTAATAATATCAAGGATTTGAGGAAAGGGGCAGTTATAGCTATTCCCAATGACCCTACCAATGAAGGACGGGCTTTGCTTCTCCTTCAAGCTTATGGCCTGATTAAGTTAGATCCAGAAGCTGGGTTACAGGCAACTCCGTTGGATATTGTAGAAAATCCGTTTGAGTTAAAGTTTCATGAATTAGAGGCAGCTCAGCTTCCCCGGGCACTTCCTGATGTTGATGGGGCAATAATTAATACCAATTATGCTTTGTCAGCAGGCCTAGTTCCGCTGAAAGATGCACTGATTTTGGAAAACAGCAAATCACCATATGTAAATGTACTGGCAGTAAGAAAAGAAGATGTTAACAATCCAAAACTTAGGATTCTGGCAGAAGTGCTGGTATCTGAAGAGGTTAAAAACTTTATTCTGGAGAAATACAAAGGTGCTGTAGTACCTGCACCGAGTTTAAAGAGCGAATAAAAAAGAGTATAGTTAATCCCCATTCACCAGGTTGGTGAGTGGGGATTTTTTGTTGAACAAAAAATATTTCAGTTTCATATAGTTAGTATTATAAAGAATGGTTTTTAGCTTTGTAAAACTGAGAGGTGATTAAAATGAAAGGCGTTATTTTAGCTGGCGGAACTGGTTCCAGACTTTATCCAGTAACGAAGGTAGTTAATAAACATTTACTTCCGGTATATAATAGGCCACTGATCTATTACCCCATTGAGACAATGAAAAAAACGGGTATTACAGATATTATGGTAGTATTGGGAGGAGAGAGTGTAGGTGAGTTGATCAAATTATTGGGTAGCGGTGAAGAGTTTGGAGTAAAACTCACCTATAGATATCAAGAAGGAGCCGGAGGGATTGCTCAGGCATTAGGCTTAGCAGAAGATTTTATAGGAAATGAGAAAATGATGGTGATTTTGGGCGATAATATCATTGAAGATAACTTAAAAGATGCTGTAACAGACTTTTTAAATTCTAAGCTAAAGGCAGGAATCTTTTTAAAAGAAGTCTCAGACCCGGAACGGTTTGGAATTGCAGAGATTAAAAATGGTAAAGTTAAAAAGATTGAAGAGAAGCCAGAAAACCCAAAATCTAATTTTGCAGTGACAGGTATTTATTTATACGATTCTCAGGTCTTTGAGATTATAAAAGCTCTAAAACCGTCTGATCGAGGGGAGTTAGAGATAACTGATGTAAATAATGCTTTTATTTTGCAGAATTCATTAAAAGCGTATTATCTAAAAGGATATTGGATTGATGCGGGAAAGTTCGAAAGTTTATATAGGGCTACTTCAATTGTTGCAGAATCCATTACTACTGCATGAGGAGGAAGATAAGATGATTGAGGGAGTTAAGACCAAAAAATTAAAAATAATTCCCGATGAACGGGGAAGATTAATGGAAATATTAAGAGAGGATGACGATCTTTTTATTAGCTTTGGGCAAGTTTATATGACAACTGCATATCCGGGGGTCGTTAAAGGCTGGCATTATCATAAAAAACAGATAGATCATTTTGCGGTTGTTAAAGGGATGATGAAAGTGGTATTATATGATGGCAGAAAGGATTCGCCAACTTATGATGAAATCAATGAATTTTTTATGGGTGAATACAATCCTATTATGCTCCAGATTCCTCCTTATGTTTTCCACGGCTTTAAATGTATCGGTACAGAAGAAGCTATCCTTATAAATATTCCGACAGAAAAGTATAATTATGATAATCCAGATGAATATAGAATAGACCCTCATCAAAATGATATCCCCTATGATTGGAGTCGTAAAGATGGGTAAGGAGTGGGGTAAAATGTTTAAAAAGGTGCTTGTAACTGGTGGAGCTGGATTTATAGGCTCCAATTTTTTGCACTATATGGTCAACAAATATCCTGATTATTTTTTTATAAACCTGGATCTTTTGACTTACGCCGGTAATCTAGAGAATTTAGTCGGTATTGAGAAAAAACCAAATTATCAATTTATTAAAGGAGATATAGCTGATCAGAAATTGGTTAATAAGATAGTCGGCGATGGTGTGGATTGTATTATTAATTTTGCTGCTGAATCCCATGTGGACCGTAGTATTTATGACCCGGGAATTTTTGTCAAAACCAATATTACAGGTACACTGGTTTTATTAGAAGCAGCAAGAAAATACGGGGTAAAGAAATTTATTCAAATTTCTACTGATGAGGTGTACGGTTCATTAGGTCCTAAGGGGTTATTCACTGAAGAATCTCCCCTTGCTCCTAATAGTCCCTATTCTGCGAGTAAAGCATCTGCTGATTTGCTAGTCAGAACCTATCATAGAACTTTTGGATTACCGGTAAATATAACCCGATGTTCTAACAACTATGGCCCATATCAGTTTCCTGAAAAATTAATACCTTTATTTATAACCAACGCTTTAGAGGAAAAAGAGCTTCCTTTATATGGTGATGGTTTAAATGTAAGAGATTGGATCTATGTAGAAGACCATTGTCATGCAATCGATCTGGTTCTTCATAGGGGAAAAAATGGTGAGATTTATAATATAGGTGCTAACAATGAAATGACCAATCTGGAAATTACCCGGATTATACTTGAGGAGTTAGGAAAATCCGGGTCTTTAATCAAATTTGTGAAAGACCGACCGGGCCATGATCGGAGATATGCTATTGATTCAACAAAAATCAGGCAGGATCTTGGCTGGATTCCTAAATATAACTTTAAAGATGGAATTAAAAAGACAATTCAATGGTATAAAAACCATAAACACTGGTGGAAGCGGATTAAGAGCACAAATATGTATGGTTATACTGCAAAAAGCTAATTTTTCACTTAAGGAAAAATTTTTCGAACCGTCTAAAGCTCGATTTTAGCAACTTGATTAGCTCATCACCTCCTGTGATGAGGCTTTATTTCTCCTTCGATCTCAATAAGATGGTTTAGTGAAAAATTTCTATATCGCTCAAAATTAGCTTTTTGCAGTAATAATCATGTATTTGAAATAGGTGATAAAAATGAAAGTGTTGATTACAGGTAGTAGGGGCCAGTTGGGAAGGGCACTATCTGAGATTTTGCAAAAAAATTATGATGTTTATGCCTGGGGGCGTAGGGATTTGGATTTTACAGATCATTTAACTACTTTTAAAAAAGTTACAAAACTTAATCCAGATCTGATTATTCATTGTGGAGCATTTACCGATGTTAAAGGATGTGAGTTAGATCCTGAGAAAGCTTATCTGGTAAATGGAATTGGAACAAGAAATATAGTCGTTGCAGCCCGGGAATGTGATTCTAGAGTAGTCTATATAAGTACTGATTATGTATTTGATGGGGAGAAAAAACAGCCCTATATAGAGTTTGATCCTCCTAATCCAATTAATGTATATGGCCGCTCGAAATTGGCAGGAGAAGAGATTATCCAATCAATACTGCAAAAATATTTTATCATACGGACTTCCTGGCTTTTTAGTGAAGATGGGAATAATTTTGTTAAAACTATGATAAAGCTTGCCTGTGAACAAAAAATGTTATCTGTTGTCTGTGATCAGATAGGTACTCCCACTTATGTAAAGGATCTGGCTATAGCTATTAAGGAAATTATCAAAAAGCCTTTTTACGGCATATATCACGTTTCTAATAATGGTTCATGTTCGTGGTATGAATTTGCAAAAACTATTTTTGAAATAAAGGGTATGGATATTAACTTAAGGCCAGTAACATCAAAGGAGTACGGTGGTATTGTTAAACGACCTGTTTATTCAGTTTTAAAGAATTTTAATCTTGAAGAGACTTATGGTTTTGTTATGAGGGATTGGAAATATGCTTTGTTAGATTGCATGAATAAAATAAACTTATAGATGGTTATACTGCAAAGGGCTAATTTTTCGCTTAAGGAGAAATTTTTCGAACCATCTAAAGTTCGGCTTCAATCTCGCTAAGATGGTTTAACGAAAAATTTCTATGTTGCTCAAAATTGGCTTTTTGCAGTTTAATCATAGATTTTGCGACAATGTCGCAAATTTTTTTATGCCAGTAAAATTATATAGCTGTGGACAACAAATTTTTTCTTAATATTAGCTGTTATATAATAAGATATATATATTTCAGACAATTGTTACATATTCTGCACCTATATTTTCTTTTCAGCATAAGATATAGATAAAAACAGTTAATTTTTCGGAAGAGAATAGAGAAATTTAAGCTTGTTGACAAATCTTTCTTTTTTAGAGATTTAGAGACTTGCCAGTGCACTGCCAGAAAAACTAAATATAATTTTTGAAGTGTATAAGTCAAGGCTTAAAGCCAGGAGGGCGGAAGCCTTGACTTATAAGGACGCGCAGCCAGGATGGTGGAGTGTCCGGTAGCGGAAGAAATTATATTTAGTTTTTGTTTCTCTGTGGGAGCAAGTTATGTGCACCTCCTCTTTTTCAACAATCTGGAAATTTGCTCTTATGATGCAAAGTTAGGTATTTTTTTCTTTAAAAGTTCTAGCTGTTTATATTAAAGAGGTGATTATCCATGGTTAAGAGTGATGCCAAATTAAATATATTAATATTTGCCAGGAATACAGTTAAAGAACGAATAAATTTAGTTATAGATCAAATAAAAAGGATTTATAACTCATTTTATCAAATTCACATTTTTTTATATTCTGCAGTTTTAATTACTGATAATCAGAATTCTTTTATTAAACATTTAAATTTACAAACAAATTTAAAATTATATTTTGAAAATAGGCTTGACCAAATTGATTTAATAATTATTGATGATATGGATAAATCGGATTTAGATTTTATTTTATTTATGATGTATAAGCAGATACCAATTATTGTAGAAGAAAAAATGATCGTTAGGTATCAGCAATATTTTATTCCAGATAAGACAGTACTAGCATATTCTTATTTTAATCTTACCCAATTTCCGTTTACACTCTTGGCTTTTTTAAAGAAATTTAATTATCAAAAGCAGATAATACAGGAAGCACAAAAAATTGCTTTATTAAAGGAGAATTGGGCCAGAATTATATCTTTCATTAGAAATTCGTCTTCAAAAAAAACTGTATTTCCAACAGATGTAGTTAGCAATTCACCATCACCCCAATCTGAAAACTTTTCTCGATGGGCGGATATTGTGATAGTTAATTATAATACCTTTTCATATTTAAAAGAATGTATTCAATCAATAAAAAAGAATACTATTTATCCTCATCATATTATTGTGGTTGATAATGGTAGTAGTGATGAGAGTATTTTTTATCTTCAGACATTAAATAATATCACACTTATTGAAAATAAAGAAAATAAAGGCTATGCAAAAGCTGTCAATCAAGGGATTATGGCCGGGGATGGAGAGTTTGTAGTAATTTTAAATAGTGATATTAAAGTGAGTAAAAACTGGCTAAAAACAATGATAGAAACGGCAAGGGCAGATGAAAGGATTGGAGTTGTTGGACCGAAAATGGTGAATGAAAAAGGACTTATTGTTGGTGCAGGAGTAACAGAATTAGATTCAGTCTGTTCGCCAAGGGGATGGTTAAAACCTGACCGGAAAGGTCTATATGATAAAGTTGAAGATTGTTATAATGTGGGCGGTGCATGTTATTTGATCAAACGTGATGTGCTGAAAAAAGTAGGAGCCTTTGATGAGAATTATTTCTTCTATTTTGAAGAAACAGATCTTTCCCTCCGTATGCTGGAAAAAGGATATCGGGTAGTATATTGCCCTAACGTAAAAGTAATTCATTATCATGAGGGAAGTCTGGATAAAGAAAATCCCATGGATCGTCTTAAAAGAAATTATTATTTTGAACAAAGCCAAAAGCGCTTTATAGAGAAATGGCATGATGTTTTGGCAGGTTCACCAAAAAGGAGGAAAACCAGGGATATTGTTGTCTTTGGAGTAATTCCATGGCAGTTTAGGTATCAACGTCCTCAGCAGATTTGTAATAGATTAGCTAAAAATGGGTATCGAATTCTTTATATAAATAATATTTGTCAGAGAGGAGGGAGATTGGAGAAAGTAGATTATAATATCTTTTCTTTTTCACTGGACGGAGAAGAAAATATATATCATCTCTTACCCTTCTTTGAAAATCGTCAAAAGATAATTACATCAATCTATCAGATTTTTGCTAAACTGAATATTTTAAACCCTATTTTGTGGGTAGATGTTCCTTATTGGCAAAAGATTATTCCCTTTTTCGATCGGCAATATGTAATTTATAACTGTATGGACTCGTATGAAAATTTTTCGGATTTAAAAGAGTACTGTCCGGATTTAAAAGATATGGAAAAAGAGCTGGCCCAATCAGCTGATTTAATTTTTACCACTTCCAAAATGCTTAAAGAAAAATTAAGTCAGTTTAATCAAAAGACTATCCTTATTCCTAATGGAGTTGATAAAAATCATTTTGCTATGTCAAAAAAATTGGAAATACCTGAGGATATAGCTATGATTTCTCAACCAATTATAGGTTATCATGGAGCTATTGCTGACTGGTTGGATCTGGATTTATTATCCTATGCAGTTGATCAACTTCCTGAATTTTCCTTTGTCTTTATTGGACAGTCGACAGTAGATATAGATTCTTTAAAGAAAAAACCCAATACGTATTTTTTAGGTGAAAAATCTTACTTTGAGTTACCAAAATATATAAGGCACTTTCAGGTGGCCATGATTCCATTTAAGAAAAATAAGTTAACTTTATCTACAAATCCAGTTAAATTATATGAGTATCTGGCAGCAGGTAAACCGGTGGTAAGTGTAGATTTACCTGAAATTAGTCAATTTAAAGATGTTGTTTATATCGCTAAGAATTATGAGGAATTTGTGTTTCTTTTACGGGAAGCCTGGGAAGGTGAGACCTGGTGGAAGAAAAGAAAGAGAAAGAAAGCGATAGTTGGTGAAGAATGGGATGATCGGGTTAATGATATTTTAAGGGTTATGGAAGAACAGCAAATTATCTTAGCGAATCAGAGCAGAATTTTAAAAGTCAGACAAAAAAGTAGTTGAAAAGGGGGAAAAAGGTGAAAGAGTACGCAGATATTGTAGTTGTCAATTATAATACCCGTTCCTTTCTGGAAGGGTGTATTAAAAGTATTAAAGAGTATACCCATTACCCCTATCATCTAATTATTATTGATAATAACAGTAGAGATGGAAGCAGGGCGTTTATTGATAAATTGCAACAAAAGGGGGCTACAGTTATCTATAATCAAAAAAATCTGGGCTGCGCTAAAGCCTGGAATCAAGGGATTCGAAGTGGAAAGGGTAAGTATATTGTCTTTTTAAATCCCGATACCCTGGTAACTCCTGGTTGGTTAACAAAAATGGTGGCTTGTGCTGAAAGTGATAAAAGAATAGCGGTTGTTGGTAATAAACAGATTAATGCTAATGGTATTATTATCCATGCAGGTGTGGTTGAAAAAGACGGTCAGGCTATTTACCGGGGTGTAGGTGAAAAAGACGATCCAGGTAAGTTTGATCAGGTCTGTGATTGTATAGATGTTTGCGGAGCCTGTTATTTGATTAAACGAGAGTATATCTCAAAGATCGGGTATTTTGATGAAAGATTTTTTATGTATGCAGAAGAGACCGATTATTCTTTTAGGGCTAGAGCATTGGGGTTACGGGTTGTTTATTGTCCTGTGACAATTGTTCATTTTAAAGATGGGGCACCAATTAGTTTTAAGCAAAGACAGCGGATTCATCAAAGAAGTTGCCGATTGTTTAAGAAGAAATGGTTTAAGGGAAGTGGGGAAATTGGATAGTCGACTTGCCAGTATTATCATTATTACAAGAAATCGTCTGGGTTATACCAGATTATGTCTTCAATCAATTCTAAAAAAAACCATCTATCGTCCTTATGAAATTATTGTAGTTGATAATAATTCTACAGATGGGACAGTTGAATATTTGACCGATTTAAAAAACAGGGGAATAATTGAAAAACTGATTTTGTTGGATAAAAATTATGGGGCAGGGTATGCCACTAATGAGGGAATTAAGCATGCTAAAGGATTTTATCTTATCCGGAGTGATAATGATATGGTTTATAATCGCGGTTGGCTTACTGCTCTTATCGATGGATTAAAAAGGATTCCCAAATCTTTATTACAGGTAGCGGTTTTTGGGGAACTTATGGAAGATGGTCAAAGGGCGGGATTTTTACCTGAAAATATAATTAATGGGGTGATTCTTAATCTGGTCAATATCGGTGGATGTAATATGGCCTTTACCAGAGAGACATATGAGGATTTAGGACCTTTTGACAATGTAATGTTCACTGAAGATGGCCTATATTGTTTTAAAGCAAAACAAAAGGGGTATATAATTGGCCAGATTGACAATGCAACCGGTACCCATATTGATCATCCTACCTGTTCTTTATCTAAAAGATATACAGAGTATGCGGAATATCGTTTGGAGGTTTTAGAGAATTTGAAGAGAGCGGGGCTGGAATTTTTATGTGAAGAAGATCAAAAATTTTATGAAGAATACAAACGAAAAAAGAAAAATTAGAAATTATGCTTTTTTTGGTAAAGATAATGTAAAACTGCAAAGAGCTAATTTTGAGCTAAATAGAAATTTTTCGTTAAACCATCTTAGTGAGATCGAGCTTTAGATGGTTCGAAAAATTTCTTTATGAAGCGAAAAATTAGCTCTTTGCTTTTTAGATGTAAATGGTAATACCGGTCGGTATTTTATCAACTTCGCTCTGGGGCAATATTTTTACATCTTCCCACCGAAGATTGAGACGGTTGAAGATGTCCTTATTAGGTATCAGGTGTTTTTGACCATTATAGAAGAGATATACTGAAGCTTTTTTTCCTTTAATTAACTGACTTTTTTTTAATACTTCGGGGGAGATTAAGAGCTTTCTTAGTTCTCTGGAACCTGCCCATTTTTCATTAAAAATTTTATCACTTTTTTGACGCATTTGGTATCTTTTTTCAGGATTTATGGGTGTGCCCTCTCTATAATGAATTATGGTAACAGGACAATATACTACTCTATATCCCAATAATCTGGCACGATAGGAATAATCTGTTTCTTCCGCATACATGAAAAATCTTTCATCAAAATAGCCGATTTTAGATAGATATTCTCTTTTAATTAGATAACATGCACCTGAGACAGTAGCACAGTCACAGATTTGATTATATTTTGTTGGTTCATCCTTTTCTCCTCTACCCCGGAAAATATACTGTCCATCTTTTTCTATTACTCCTGCATAAATAATGTTACCATTTTGATCAACCTGTTTAGTACCTACAACCGCTATTTTTTTATCACTTTCTGCACAGGCAACCATCTTTGTCAACCAGTAAGGTGTTACCAATATATCAGGATTTAAAAAGAGAATATATTTGCCTTTTCCTATCTTGATTCCTTGATTCCAGGCTTTGGAAGTTCCAAGGTTTTCATTGTTATAGATGACAGTGACTCCTTTTTGCTTCAATCTATCAAGATATTCCTTACTTCCATCTTTACTATTATTGTCAATGATAATCAGACGATAGGGGTAACGGGTATGCTCTTCAATACTTTTAATACACTTTTTCAGAAAAGAACAGGTATTATAATTAACAATTATAATATCTACATTATTATCCATTGTCATCTCTCCTTTAAGCAACTTTATTTATCATTATATGATACTTTATAAAAAGTGTGTTTATATAAAATTAGACACAAAATATTTAATTAAACATATAATGATAGTAGATATAATATAGGGGGTAAAATAATTATGGAAAAATTGGCATCAATTGTGATCGTTACTTGTAATCGTCTGGAATTTGCCCGTCAGACTATTGAATCAATTTTTAAAAATACCTTGTATCCAAATTATGAACTGATTCTTATAGATAATGGGAGTACTGATGGTACAGTTGAATATCTTAAAGAAATTGAAAATAGACCTCAGATTTCTCACATTATTTATTTTAACAATAATGAAGGCAAGGGGAAGGCTGCTAATTATGGATTTGCTTTAAGCAAAGGAGAGTATATTATTGGATTAGATGATGATGTTATTGTGCCAGAAGGATGGTTAACTAAATTAATAGAGGCTATAGATATTATTCCTAATGTAGGTTGGTTATCTATCAATTTAGAAAAGGAGTATTGGGGAAGTTTTTCTAGAAAAGACCCTTATAATGTATTTCGCCCAGAATATGAACGAAAGTTTGGCAATTTTACGATTCAGGAAGTTCCTGATGTAGCAGGTTTCTGTGTAGCTATGCCCCGGTCCACATATGAGAAGTTGGGGGGATATGTTGAAAATATCTATTATGGGGGAATTGATGGAGAATATAATCGTCGGGCTATGAGTCATGGGTTGCTAACAGGATATTTAATGGATGTTGTAGGGATTCATTTGGGGGGTAGTGATAAGGAAAAACAATTATATTCGGAATATCAGGAATATAAGTTGGAAACTCAAAAACAGTTAAAAAAAGGTAATTTTAATCTAGCAAAGATAGATTTTTTTAAAGTAAAATACTCTCCAGAGGTTTTAAAACAGGGCCAGTTAATTAAAGGAGAAAAATCTGCTGTATATTTTGTCTATAATGGTCAAAAACATCTTATAACCAGTACGGATGTCTTTAATCGTCTTAATTTTCGTTGGGAAGATGTAAAAATATTGCCCCAAAGCGAAGTTGATAAAATACCCACCGGTAATCCTATTAGTTTATAGAAAACTATTTACCTGAGTAGAGCAAATTGTAAAAGAAGTAAAGGGTGAAGATTATGGATAAATATAAGATTGGTATTATAGGGTGTGGTTATGTAGGATTAATAACTGGTGTTTGTTTTGCAGAATTAGGCAATAAAGTAATCTGCCATGATATAGATAAAGAAAAGATTGTAAAACTAAAACAGGGAATTGTACCTTTTTTTGAATTGGGTTTAGCAAAAATGTTTACGAAAAATAAAAATAGATTATCATTTACAATATCAGTAGAGGAAGTTATTGAAAACTCTGATTATATTTTTATCTGTGTTGGTTCTCCTTCCAGGAATAATGGAGAAGCGGATACAACGTCATTATTTCGGGTTATAGATCAGATTAATAGTTATGTAAAGACATATAAAATGATAATTATAAAAAGTACAGTACCAGTAGGAACAGCAAAAAAGGTCAAGGAATTGTTGAAAGAAAAAATTGAGCAAGATCTCATTGAAGTTATATCTAATCCCGAATTTTTACGGGAAGGAAACGCCATTTATGATTTTATGAATCCTGACCGGATTGTAATTGGTGCAGATTCTTTTAAAAAAGCAAAGAATGTGGCTCGACTTTATCAAACCTTTAGTTGTCCTATCCTTCTGGTAAGTAATGAAGATGCAGAGTTGATCAAATATGCGTCCAATAACTTTTTAGCGATGAAAATCTCTTTTATTAATGAGATAGCAAACATCTGTGAGAGGGTTGGCGCAGATATTAGTAAAGTTTCTTACGGAATTGGATTAGATCATCGGATTGGTAACAATTATTTGCAAGCAGGATTGGGGTTTGGGGGTCCATGCCTTACAAAAGATTTAAAGGCAATGATTGCCTTTTGTAAGAGAGTGATAACTTATGAACCCCATTTGTTAAAAGCAGTTTTAAAAGTAAACGAACTTCAACCAGAGCTTGTTATAAAAAAAGTAAAAGAAGTTTTAGGAAATCTGGAGGGAAAAAGAATTGGAATTTTAGGGCTTTCTTTTAAACCAGGAACTGATGATATGAGAAATGCACCAGCCCTTAAGTTGATTACATCTTTAGTAAAAGAAGGTACGGAATTGATTGCTTATGATCCTAAAGCTAATAAGGTAGCAAAAGAGCTTTTAAAAGATCAGATCGAATTTGCTAAAGAGCCGTATCAGGTAAGTTATCAGTCTTATGCACTTATTATTGTAACTGAATGGAAAGAATTTTTGGATCTGGATTATGAAAAGATAAAAAGTTATATGATAAAACCGATATTAGTGGATGGAAGAAATATGTTTGATAATGACCGCATTCAAAAACTTAAAAAGATGGGATTTCAATATTTTGGTGTTGGACGAAATTTATTATAATAGCTTTCTGTCATTCATGGATCAGGAGTTCTATTCAGGAAGGAGAGATGAAAAAATTGAAAATTTTATATATTACCTCAGGTTTTAATCATAGTTATCCACATCGGTTTATTGATCAGTTTATTTCAACTTCACTCAAATCAATTTCTCATAAAACAAAAGTTTTTCAATTGAATAAAGATATAGATTGGCAATCACAATTATTTGCAGCTATAGAAGTGTTCTTTCCAGATTTTGTATTTACCATCCACGGAGTTAATATGTCAGAATCAGTGGTACAGAAAATTAAAAATTATGGAGTAAAGATGGGTATTTGGTTTGTTGATGATCCATATGATATAGATGCCAGTAAGCAAAGACTTTATAGTTATGATTTTGTGTTTACCAATGAAAAAGAATGTGTATCGGTTTATGAACGCTACGGTTTTGATAAGGTTTATTATTTACCTTTAGGAGTTCAGACCCGGTATTATTATCCAGAAAATCCACCAGAAAAATATCGATCAGATATTTGTTTTGTTGGTTCACCATTTCCAAAACGGGTGGAGATTATAAAATTTTTATATTCCAGATTGCCTGAAATGCATATTAAAATTATCGGTCCCCATTGGAATAAACATTTACCGGAAAATGCAGATTTAATAGGTTACCCCTTAGGGCCTGATGAAATCAGAAAGTATTATAATGGAGCAAAAATTAATTTAAATATTCATCGCGGTGATACTGAGCATATTGTTGTTGGTCAAAATCTGAATACTGAAGGAATTAAAGCTAAGTCTCCAAATAATAGAACATTTGATATTGCTGCCTGTAAAGCGTTTCAGTTAGCAAATTTTCGACCAGGTTTAAAGAATTATTTTGATTTAGAAAATGAGCTTATTACTTTTAAAGATAAAGATGATTTAGTGGAAAAAATTATCTATTATATAGATCATGTAGAAGAGAGAAATCGAATAGCAACTAATGGATATAAGAGAACAATAAGTCAGCACAGATTTGAAAATAGATTAGAAAAAATGATGGATATTGTTAAAGAACATCTTCAGCAAGAAATAAGGTATTTAACTTCTCCTCAAATGATAAAACAGGGAAGACTTGTTAAAAGTAATAAGGCTGCAGTTTACTTTATAATTAATGGTAAAAAACACTTAATTCAGAATGTAAGAACTTTTAACAGTTTGGGTTTTGATTGGAAGGATATAGAAGTGTTTTCCCAAAAAGAGATTGACCAGATACCGGGGGGTGTTACTATCAAGATTGAATAAATGAAAAAGGACTGTTGAAGTAATTCAACAGTCCTGAGGTTTTTATGTTTATCTGTTGGTATACAGCCGTTCATAGTATTCTTTAACCATCCGGGTAGCAGAGAACTTTTCATAGGTGGATTTAATACTGGCCCGCATCATCTTAATCCATTTGGCCCGGTCTTCATAATAGGTTGGAACAACCTCTTCTAAAAGAACTTTATAAAGGGCCCGTAAGTCATGCTCATCCTGCCCTTCTCCTTCGTATCCATCACCAAACTGCCAGCCGTTGACTCCGTGTTCGCATGCCTCTGGCCACCATCCATCCAGGGTAGAGAGGTTTAGAACACCGTTCATGGCTGCTTTCATACCGGAAGTACCCGAAGCTTCCATGGGTCGGCGTGGATTATTTAACCAGACATCGGTACCTCTTGTCAGCATACGGCCGATGGAGATGTCATAGTTTTCAATAAAGACGACGCTCTTTGGATATTTTTTCATCATCTTAACCAGATTGGCTACAATAGCTTTTCCGGTATCATCTAATGGATGTGCTTTACCGGAGAAAACAATCTGAATTTTTCCATCCTTTAATAATGGGTCAATCACTTCAGGATTGGTAAAAATCAAATCACTCCGTTTATATGGAGCAGCCCTACGTGCAAAACCGATGAGGAGAGCATCAGGGTTCAGTTCTACACCGGTCCGTTCTTTGATAAATCCGATACATTCTTTTTTAATTTCCATATGGGCATTCCAGAGATCATCGTCATTTTCTAGATTTTTCTGAATCCTTGGGTCAACCCAGGTGCCGTGGTGAACACCATTGGTAATAGCAATAATAGGTGCACTATCTTTTACATCTGCCCACATCTTCCGTGCAGTCTGACCGTGAAGTTGGGCTACAGCATTGGCAATCCGGGAGAGACGTAAACCAGCTACTGTCATGTTAAAAGGTGCGCCACCGATCTGAACCATTTGATCTAAGGTTAGACCATTATTGGCACCCATATATATTAAGGTTTCTAAGGAATGGCTTTCATTACCGGCTTTTACCGGAGTATGAGTGGTGAAGACGATTTCTTTGCGGGTCTTTTCCCAGGCCTCTTCAAAGGACAGACCTTTTTCCATTTTTTCACGGATTAACTCCAGACCTGCTAAAGCAGCATGGCCTTCATTAAAGTGGTAAACATCTACATCAATACCCAGCTTGCGGAGAGCACGAACTCCACCAATACCCAGGATCATTTCTTGAGCAATTCGGGTTTCGCTGAATCCGCCGTAAAGCTGTCCTGTGATCCATTTACCGGGGTTGTCAGGTAGATTAGTATCCAATAAATAAAGAGGTGCATTACCGTATTTATCAACTTTCCAGACCTTTGCTTTAACTTCTTCACCGCGGATTTTAACACTGACTGTTACACCGGTGTCTTTTAAAAAGTCGTATTCATAGTTGTGGTAACAGTCATAAGGTTTTCCGTCTTCTCCGATTAATTGGCGGGTGTATCCCTGTCTCCAAAGGAGGCCAATCCCTACTAAAGGGAGATCCAAATCTTTTGCGGCCTTTAAGTGGTCGCCGGCAAGAATTCCCAATCCACCGGCATAGAGATGAAATTCTTCATGTAAGCCGTATTCCATACAAAAATAGGCCACACGAGGCAGTTTCTGAGTTTCTTTCATTTAATATTCCTCCTATTCTAATACAGTTTATTCTGTAAAATTGTTTCGACATAAAAGGGTAATTCCCTGCAAAAATTGCGAAAACGTTTGCACATTTTTTTTGGAAATAGAGAATTTCCCCACTGCTAAAAAAGGTTTTTTTAAAAAATTGAAGAAGATTATTTAACAAATCATTATGTCCTTGAATATAATCTTTAAGTATGGCAGTATAATATATGGGTAGTGGTACTGCAAAGGAGGGAGATGCGATGAGTAAGGTGATGATTCTTACTGCTTCGACAGGTGGTGGGCATAATAGTGCAGCCCGGGCCATTGCCACAGCGTTTAAAGAAGAAGGATGTGAAGGGGTTATTATTGATGGAATCCGAACCGTTAGTCCTCTTTTGGATAAAATAATCTCTGAGGGATATGAGAATTCAGCTAAATATACTCCCAGAACTTATGGTAAACTTTATAAACTGACCGATACACCATATCTGAACCAGGAACATGCAACTATTATTAATTCACTGCTTAAAAATAAAATTAAACAATTGATTGATGAACATAAACCGGACCTTATCGTTGGTACTCATCCTTTTCCATTGATGGCAGCAGCACGATTAAAAGAGATAGGAAAGATTGATATTCCTATCATGGCGGTTCTAACAGATTATACAACTCATGCTTCCTGGGTAAAACCTGGGATTGATGCGTATGTAGTGGCAGCAGATGATTTGAAATATCTTTTAGAAGAAGAAGGTGCAGATATAAGTCAAGTTTATCCATTTGGAATTCCTGTCAATCCTGATTTCTTAAAGCCCCGGGACTTGGATAAAGTACGTCAAGAATTGAAGCTTAAAGATAAATTTACCATTTTATTGATGGGCGGTAGTTTTGGCGCTGGGAATATGAAAGATTTTTTATGCGAATTGGCTGAGCTTAAGGGTGATTTTCAGATTGTGGCTGTAACTGGGCGAAATTCTGCTTTAAAAGAAAAGTTGGATCAGGTAGTTAAAAAGAGAGATCTTGAGGAAAATGTGCGGGTTTTGGGTTATACACGGTTGGTTTCTGAACTGATGTCCATTGCTAATGTTTTGGTTACCAAGCCGGGTGGTTTGACCACAACAGAAGCACTTTTAAAACAGATACCAATTGTAATACCTTTCTTTATTCCAGGCCAGGAAGAGGAGAATGTAGATTTCCTTTTAAATCACGGGTTGGCATTTAAGACTAGCCGGAAGTATTCACTAAAGATTATTGTTCAATCTTTGATGGATAATCCAGAAAGGTTAAAAGAGATGAGTGAACGGATGAGACGTTATGCAAAACCCAATGCTGCCCGTGATCTGGCTCAGTTAGGAATAAAAATGATAAAGTCTAAAGGTATAGTTGCGAATAGTGTCTAAAGATGAGGACAGCTTGTTAGCTGTTCTTTTTTGTATGTTGGGGGAAGGAAAGGAAATAATTTTAATTTTCTGAAAATTTGCAGAACTATTGACCTGACATTAAATCTTTGTTACAATAAATAACAAACACCAACATAATTTGAGGATTTAAGAACGCCTGGATGATCTACATAGGGGGTAGATTGTCTGGGTGTTTTTTATTTGATTTTTAAAGGGGTTAAATATTGTTTGGTCAAATATAATAGGTATAGTGAATTGAAGGTATAAGGAGGGCTAATCGATGTCGATACTAGAATTGTTTGTTTCAGCATTTATTATAGGGCTTTCTGGAGCTATGATGCCTGGCCCGCTTTTAACTTATGTTATTAATAGTAGTCTTAGAAGAGGATTTATTGCCGGGCCTCTTTTGGTATTTGGCCATGCTCTTTTGGAATTGACATTGGTTATTTTGATGATTCTTGGTTTGAGTAAGTTGTTTGCTAATTCCACTTTTACTGCAGTGGTTGGAATTATAGGTGGTAGTGTCCTTTTCTGGATGGGATATGGAATGATCAAAGCTGCTATAAAAAAGGAAATTTCCATTGAAGATGCGTCTCCTAAGGAAGGAAAGGTATCCGGATTGATCTTACCTGGAGCTATTGTCAGTGCTTCTAATCCTTATTGGATTCTCTGGTGGGCAACTGTTGGGATGACTTATCTGGCAAATGCATCTAAACAGGGAATTATGGGTGTAAGTGCATTTTATTTTGGTCATATTTTTTCTGATCTTATCTGGTATTCTTTTGTAGCCTGGATTGTGGCTTTTGGAAGGAAAGTTTTAAATGATAAGATGTATCGGGGATTGGTTGCTGTTTTTGGGGTAGTATTGATTTATTTTGCAGCTACATTTATTATCGATGGGTTCAGATATTTTGGCTTTATATGGTGATGTTTTTTATTCCTGGCCCGGGTTATTTGTGCGGAAATTTTGATTTGGATGAAATGATTTTACTAAGCAGGGAATAATAACCTGATAGAGAAGGAGTATATAGAATAATTTTATTTAAAGGAGTGAAAATATTGAAGCTCCCGTATGGTATATCAGATTTTGAGGTTATCCGTAAAGAGGGATATTTATATGTTGATAAAACAAAATATATAGAGCAATTAGAAGAAATAGGAAGATATCTTTTTTTTATAAGGCCGAGACGTTTTGGGAAGTCTCTTTTTCTTTCAACTTTGGAACATTACTATGACATTAATAGAGGTTCCCAGTTTGAAAGGTTATTTGGGGGGTTATATATCGGAAAGAATCCTACTGATTTGAGAAATAAGTTTGCAGTTTTAAAACTCAATTTTTCCGGGTTAAAAACTGATTCAAAAGGAAATGTGGAAGAATCATTTAGAAAAACTGTATTGAGTGGGTTAATTCAGTTTGTTGAAAGCTATTACCGGTTTTTTAATCATCCAGAAGAGATCATTTACAGGTTAGAAAAAGAAACAGACTTAAAACACATGTTAGAAATTGTCTATAATGCGGTAAGAAAAATTGATAAAAAAATTTATTTAATCATTGATGAATATGACCATTTTGCCAATGATATTATTGCTATGGGAGATGAGATATATTATCAGAATATTGTGCGTGCCAGCGTTTTTGTCCGGGATTTTTATGAGACTATAAAAATTGGAACTCAGGGTGTTATTGATAGGATATTTATAACTGGAATTTCGCCCATTATGTTAGATGATTTAACCAGTGGTTTTAATATTATTTTAAATATTACTATGGACCCTGTTACCAATGAAATGTTGGGTTTTACAGAAGAGGAAGTAGAAGAGATCATTAAACAGATTAAAATTAGTGAAGATGTATTAGATCATAAAAGATTAAAGAAGCTTTTAGAGGAATATTATAATGGGTATCTATTTAATGAAGACTGTAGTAAACGGGTTTATAATCCGGATATGATTTTTTATTATTTTGACCAATGGTTGAGACATAAAAAACCTCCAAAAGTGCTAATTGCTGATAATGTGAAAACTGATTATGGTAGGTTAAATCGTTTGGTTAAAAATAAAGCCAATCGTGAAATTATGGAGAATATTATTAAGAATGAGAAGATAACAGCAGATATTGTTTCAAAGTTCTCCTTTGATAGGATGTATGATCAGAAATACTTTGTTTCTCTTCTCTTTTATCTAGGACTTTTGACCATTGATCAAAAGATCAGGACACGCCTTTTATTGAAAATACCCAATTTTGTGATTAAAACAGTCTTTTGGGAGTACTTTGAACAGAAATTGACTGAAGAGTATAAGTTGGTATTAAAAGAGGAGGAATTGAAAACAGCAATAGAAGCTATGGCTTATGATGGAGAAATAAAACCGTATATAGAGTTTATTAGTAAGAATGTTTTAAAGGTTTTATCTAATCGTGATTTGATGAAGTTTGATGAAAAATATTTGAAGGTTATTCTAATTAGCTTTTTGATTCAGAGCAATATTTATAAACCAATTAGTGAAAGAGAAGTTGAAAATGGATATATTGATATTTTTCTTGAAAAGGATATTGGTTTTGTTGATGTTAAGTATGAGTGGTTGTGGGAGTTGAAATATATAAAAAGAAGAGAAAAAGACCAATTGGAACGGATTAGAGAAGAGGGGCTGGCTCAGTTAAGAGAATATGCTGACAGTAATGTATTTAGAGATAAAAAGAATTTGAAAAAAGCATTGATAATTTTTATTGGAAAAGGAGAATATGAAATTGTGAATCTGTGAAAGCGATATCAATCTGGTATTGCTTTTTTAGAAGGTAGCGTCAAATGAAATATGAAGTTTTCTAGAAAATAGGGGTAGGTAGTAATTTAAAACCATTCTATGATTTTGCTGCAAAAGCTAATTTTTCGCTTCAAAAGAAATTTTTCGAATTATCTAAAGTTCGGTTTCAGTCGAAATAAGGCAAGTGGAGTCTGTAATCTGCAAAGGTGGTTTACCGCCAAATGAATCATGGGGTTTATGGTTGACAAATTATAACTTACGAATCCCTCCATTCTGGATGTAGTGAGTTGTGTTTTGGTCAACTATTACCTACTACTCCAGGGGGGGAGGGATTCCTTCTTTTTGAGGAAAATCCCGACCCTATGAGGAAAAATCAAACTTTTGTCTCTTAAAAAAGGGAGAAAATTTGACGGAACACATTATGATTCTGGAGGTATAAAAAATGAAAAAACCAGATAACATATTTAAGTTTTACGTATTTACATTTCTTAGAAATTTTGAACTTGTCATGCCTGTCCTGGTGCTGTTTTATTTAGATAACAATTTAACGTATGCAAATATTTTCTTCTTGCAGGCCTGGTTTACTTTAATTATTATGATTTTTGAAATTCCGTCGGGAGCACTTTCAGATTTTTTTGGGAGAAAAAAGACGCTTTTAATAAGTGGTTTTATACATGCTTTTGCCTGTTGGATTTATTCAATCTCCAAATCTTTTGGGATGTTTTTAGTTTGTGAGACATTTTGGGGAATCTCTGCTGCCTTTGCATCTGGTACTTTGCAAGCATTTGTATATGACTCTCTTAAAGATTATAAACGTGAAAATGAAGCCAAACAAGTTTTTGCAAAAGTCCAGACAATTAGTTTGCTTTCAAAAGCTGTTTCTGCTGTAATTGGTGCCTATATTGCCAGTATTTACAGCTATCGCTTTGTCTTTTTTTTAACTACATTTTCCTTCCTGGCAGCTTTTATTACGAGTTTGTTTTTCAATGAACCGAAATGTTTGCAAACAGTAAAAAGAGTTACTTTAAGAGATTATATAAAACAAATCAAAGATGGTCTTAATATTTTACGTGGAAGTTCAATTCTGATTTTTTTAACGGTTGAAAGTACAATTATAAACACTTGTATCGCTCTTTCTTTCTGGTTCTTTCAGCCATTGTTACAGTCTCGTGGTCTTGCAATAGCAAATTTTGGTCTTGTTATTGCTATGTTTAATATTTTTTCCGCAAGTGGAGTAATTTTGGCACCAAAATGTGAAAAAATGATTGGAGCCCAAAAAACTATTCTGTTTAGTGAATTATTTCCAACAATTTTTATGATTGTTGTTGGAATTTGGATTAATCTTTATGTTGCTATTATCGGCTTTATAATTATTCACGGTATAAATATGATTCGTATGGCGCTATTCAATGATTATTTTAATCGCTATATAGATACTCAACAAAGAGCCACGGTACTGTCCTTGATTAGTTTTTTAGGTTCATTATCCTATGCAATTCTTGGCCCCATTGTAGGAAAGATAACAGATTATACAGGTTTGGATGTTATATTAACAGGTATTGGAGTTGTTACTGGAATTTTGATTATTATGTTGGGTTTTATGAGACAAAGGTTATCTCAAGACTTACAGAGTTTAAATGCTTAGTGTTTTATCTTAATTTTTAAATAATTCATCGATATCACCCCATACAAATAGTATATGGAAGTTGCTGGGGCAAAGGGAATTGTATACTAAGTCTTCTAATAAAAAAAGGAAGGAATCTCAAGGGATATTGAAGAATAATAGTTTAAGATTTTTTCAAAATATTGGAAAAGAGAGGAAATTTGATGGAATGATTAAACTGCAAAAAGCTAATTTTGAGCGACATAGAAATTTTTCGCCAAATCATCTTAGCGAGATTTCCGACGAAATAAGGCCTCATCACAGGAGGTGATTTAGATGATTCGAAAAATTTCTCAAGAAGCGAAAAATTAGCTTTTTGCTAACCATGGAATAAATATATATGAGGGGGAAGTATAATCGTGAATAAAGGTGATAACCAGGTTGTTGAATACATCTTTGCAGATGAAAGCATAAAAAAAGAATGGGTAAAAAAGTCACAGTGGGATAAAGAGGTAATTCAACAACATATGCATCTGAAAAATGGATTTTCTATCGTAGCAAAAATTGGTGGAGATTTAGTTAGTATGATTTCTGTTTACTGGAATAAGTTAGAAGAGCCAATACCCGAAACCTTGGAGGGATATATTGATATTATTGAGGTGGTTAAAGAGTATAGAGGTAGGGGCATAGCTAGAGTGAATTTATTCTGAATAAAAAATTTTCGTGTTTCAACCAACCTGTTCAATTTTAACCGGTCAGGTTGGTTGTTTTTTTAGGAAATTAAGGCGAAAAAAATTAGCTTTTAGCACCAAAATTAAAAATTTAGCTTTTAAAGAAATTTATTGGATTTTATTGCAGGAAAACAATATAAAAAGACGAAAATTATTATTATCAAAAAAATACCTTTTATTTAACAGAGTGTTAATCCAGGAGGTGGAAAGGGAATGATGGAAAATACGGAAGAAAAAAATCCATTAACTATTAGAGTTAATATCCTTACAAAGCTATGGACAGGGGACATAGATGGCAAAAATTCTGAAAGACGTTTAACAGGAATCATCGGTTCTATACGCTGGTGGATGGAAGCATTGGTACGGGGCCTGGATGGGTTTGCCTGTGACCCGACTGACACAGATTCTAAATCGCTATATCGCAAATGTGAGTTTGATTCATCGACTTTTAAAAAAAAATTTAATGAAACTGGAAGTTATAGAAAGGCCTTTGAAGAAAGTTTAAAATCTATTTGTCCTGTATGTCAAATTTTTGGTTGTGGAGGATTGTCTTCAGCTTTTAGATGGGTTAAGAAAGAAGAAGATAATAGTTCATTTACTTTGGAATTAATTCCTCTTCGGCCTGTTTCGCAAGAGTTGTGGTGGTTGTTAGACAAAACTCTCCATATAATAACAACTTATGGTGCTGTTGGTGGTAAAATAACCCAAAAGCCCTATCCTAACTCTGACATTAATTATGGAATAGTTGAATTTGCATATAATTTTTCAAATTTACATCAGAAAAAACTTTCAGATATAAAAACCTGGATTAAGGATATTGGAGGAAGGCAAGCTGTTAATTCTTCTGATTTGCCAAATTTTAAATATTTCTGGTTTATTCCAGGCTTTCATTTGAAAAAAGATGAAATAAATAAATTTCTTAGATTAGATGATAACGGTAATAAGATTAATACTAATTTAGAAGATGATGAAGAAGATTTCTATGAATTTTTAAGGGGGAATATAGGAGAGTCTAAGAAAATTTTTTCTTTTCCTGGGAAAAGTATTGAAATAGATGAATATTCTCCATGGAAGAAACTTCATGAATTATTTTACTCAACTATCGAAATAGAAAGGCTTTGGGGTTATGTTAGAGATGAGAAAGATGTGAACAAAGTAGAAAGTATATTGTCTCGATTGACCAGAAAAGAAATTATTAAAGAAAAAATTATTATAGGAGTGGATTTAATTGAACAATTGTAGGTAGGTGATAAAATGAGGGATTTTTTGTGTCATAAAGTAAAATCGATAATGGATGAAATTGGTGATTTAAAAAAGATTGATAGTTTTGAATTTAAGGGGACTTATTATAGAGTAGGTAGTATGTTTGAAAAATTAATCTGTTGTGAAATTAATAAACAATCTGATAAAGAACTCGAAAAAGAACTTAAAACAATAAAGGAAAATTTAGTAAAAAAGATGAGAGAAGAAATGAAAAAAGAAATTCAGAAAAAAGCAGAAGAATATGATAACATTTTCTGTAATTTATACAATGAAAACATTGAAAAACTCCATAAATGGGCCTGTATGCTCAAAATTCATTTTGTCTTCAAAGAAAAATACATTAGCAGAGATGATGATAATTTTTATTTTATTGACAATCCTGTAGCCAAAGAAAAAATATTTAAAATCCCAATCATTCATGCCAGTAGTTGGAAAGGAAATCTCCATTGGGCCAGCCTTAGAAATTATGTTGCTAAATACAATCTAGAAGAAAGAGATGCCGCGAAAAATCATAAAAAAGAGGCTATTTATGCTGATAGAGTCCGTTTAATAAAACTGTATGGAACAGAACATGCTGCTGTAACCCGCTATCTGGATGGATTATATAAAGATATTGGACTATCGGGAGATGAATTTAAAAAATTTGCAGCAGAGGAGTTAAAGACAGAAACTCTTGAAAGAAGAGGCCGACTGTCTTTTTATCCTAATTTTTTTAAAGAAATTGATTATGAGGTAATAAATCCCCTTGATCGTATGAAACGTAGTTCCAAAAAAGGCCCAATTGCCATTGAAGTAATTTCTTCTTCCAAAGAACAGGTATTAAAATTATTTTATCTTCCCTTTGACCTTATAGGACAAAAGAAGGATGAACCAGAAAAAATTGAGGAGATTAAAGAGGATTTGGAAATTGTTCGCCTGGCGGTTGTTTCATTATTAGAAAAATACGGAATGTCAGCCAAAAGAAAAGCCGGATATGGAAAAGCTGAGATTACCGGAGTGGAGATTAAAGCAAATTTTTATAATTTTGAAAATCAGGCATTAGATATCAGTAAAGAATATTTTGGAGTAGATTGGAGGTAGTTAAAATATGGGAAAAGGATCTGTGGTTGAACTTACACCCAAAGAACGCAAATTCCTTCTCTTGACAGAGGTATTAGGTATTTTACATGACATAGGAAAGTTAGCAGAATCTATCCAGAAGTCGACCTCAAATAATGGTAAAGTCCTATTACCTTTTAGTGTTCATATTTTACGTCCTTTTTACGAATGGAATTTAGATAAAATTGAAAGGTTAAAAAGCAGAAGTGGGAAATATAGTCAGTATAAAAATTCTTATCATTGGATAAGTAAAGATGATTTAAAATTTTTAACAACGAATGTCGAAAATAATGACAAAGATAACAGTGAAAAAAAAGATGAAAATGAAGATGAAAAAAAAGATTTTTCTCATTTAAATAAAGAATGGAATAATTTAAAGATTGAATCTAGTCTTGTCAATAAAAGTGAGAAAATTGGTTTAACAGCGTTAAAACATCATTTTAAATATAAAGATTGTATTAAACCAGATTCTTCTTTGGCATATCTGATTGCCCAAGCAGATAATTTGGATGCCTATGAAGATCGTTCTACCGATATAGATTATGATAAAGGAACAGATTATGTTTGTAATCCTTTTGGAGGAATATTAGAAAAAGAAGATAGAGATAAACTTAGAAAAGAAGTTTATTCTAAATTAGGTTTATTTAAAGAATCAATAAAGGGAATTTTTGAGGGAATATTAAACCTAGAAGGTGATGATATAGATGAAATTAGTAAACTTCGTTGTAAGTTTTATAATATTGCAGAAGAGATGAATAAAGCTGCTGCCATGTCAGTCGTACCGGATAATGATACCACTGTTTGGGATCATGGTTTTGCCGTTGGAAGTATTACCAAAGCAATGGTTCGTGCAATATTTTTAACGGAGAAATTAGCAAAAGTAGATAAATCTAAGGCAAATATTTATGAAAACTTTGAAAAGTTGAGAAATCTTAAATGTAATAAAGAGGAAAATGAAAAATTAGCTTTATATCTTTATCTTGCTGAGAAAAAATTGGATAGAGATAAAATTGAAAAAATTATGCCTGAAAATATAAAGCTTGAAGATGTTTTTGCTTTTGAATATAATGGCAGTTTCAAAAAAGAAAATGCGAAGTCAGATAAAATTTATGCAAATTTCTTTTTGATAAAATCCAGTGAAGATAGTTTTACAAAAAAGTTTAGAAAAACTATTAATGAGAAAATAAATATAAAAAAATATGGTTTTTTCCAGGTGCAGGGTAATAAAACGAAGTTTTATGTAAACTTTTTCAAAAGTGGCGGCGCTGGTTGGCTGGATGATGAGGGGCAAAAGGTTAAGGTTAACGTCTATGATTGTCTTTTCGGCACACCCCATATATTAGCCGTTCAATATCCAGGCCGGGATTTTTGTACACAGGTTTTTCGCATGCCTGATTTCATTGGTCGGAGGACTAAGTTGAAAAAAGTTCTGGAAAAAGTTAAAAATTTAGTTGAAGTTGAATATTCTCTCGGCAATTGTGTCTATGAAGACATTAATGGAATGTATTTTCTAATTCCAGATTTAAAAAATACTGGACTTGAAGAAGATATAAAAGAAAAAATCCATAAAATCTTTGCCCAGGAAGATCTTAAGGGAGTTATCTTGCCCAGGATTAAAACTACACCCTGTATAAATGAATCTGATACTATCAACTTTGGTAAAGCCATTGTCAAATTGAAAAAGGAATATGAGCAGAGCTTTAAAAAGAGATTAGCTCCCTATCGGGTTGAAAAAATTACTGATTTTGAGTGGATTGATGAGTGGAAAGATGAGAATAAAGGAATTTGTCCTCTTTGTAGAAAAATGCCCGGTACTGTAAAAGATAAAAAATATGAGAGAGAACCTATTTGTAATTGGTGTAATTCCATACGAGAAAATGCTCTAGAGAACAAAGATGTTAATAGAAATTCAAAATATCGATTTGCCAGTTTGATTAATCAAGTCATGGATGATAATAGAAATATTGCTTTGCTGGTGGGGGATATTGGACTTTTTGATCTCTGGTTAAAGGGAGACTATGTTTATACAACTTTTAACGTCCGGGGAAAAAAGAAATATTCCAAAACTCCCAGTCCGTCGCGACTTCGTTCCATTATCCGAAATGTCAACGATTTTACCGGCAAACTTGAAGAGATATTAACTGGGGATGTTAATTTAAGGAAAAGGTTAATGGGGATAACATTTAAGATTAATAATTCTATAATTGATGAATTTAATTTGAAAACAGGTTTCTGGATTCATAAATATGATAGTAATGATTTAGAAAATTTGATTAAGAAACATATTAAGGATGACAATAAAGCACAGATTTTCAAAGAAAAATTGTTAAAATGGCAAAATGGTACTTTTAAAATATTAGTTCAGCGAAAAATTGATATTGGAAAAGACATTGTTAAATGTGATACTGTTTATCCAGAAAACTATTTTGAAGGTATTTTAAAAGATGATACTAAAGTTAGAGAAATTTTAGAGAAAATTTTAGCAGAGTATTTTAATAAGGAAAGAAAATTTGAGATAGAAAAGTCAAGGATTGAAAAAGAAAAAAATGAAGCAAATTCTGTTGAAAAAATGATTAAGCTTACGGTTAAACAGAGTTCAATTATCAGGGCCAGAGTTATTTATGGATTAACAGATGAATTTATGATTTTAGTTCCTGGAAGAGAAGCAATTGCCATTCTTGAAAAATTATATGACATATTTAAAGAACGGTTCGGAAGAGTCCAGGGGCGTTTATCATTAAATGTAGGAATAGTCTATGCGCGGCATAAGTATCCTTTGTATTTAATCCTTGATGCCGGCAAAAGAATGCTCAAAGAATTCAGAGAAGCTCTGCACCGAAACAAAAATGTAGAAATTAAATGTGAGATATACGAAGCTAATATTGAAAAAGATGAGAAGAAACCTGAAGTTACAATCTTAACAGATGGATTGGAAGCTGAAGTTTTGGATATTTCAGAATGTGGTGCAAATAATGAGTTTAAAAAAATTAAAATAAGATTTAGTGATCCTCTGTTCAAAGATAAAGAATTAAATATTAAAATTCCTGAAAAAATACTGCTAAGGAAAAAAGAGCAGAATGAAAAAGAAATATTAGACGATTTTTATCCAATCTGGATTGTAATTAAAAATAATAATGATAAAGGCAATAATGATAATGAAGAAAATAGCAAAAAATTAAAATTAATGAGGAATTCCAGTAATAAAAATTCTGATGAAGATTATGCTGTTTTGGAGGCCGGAGATACCATTCTCTATGCTCCCAGTCTGGTAGATTTTCAATTCTTATCAACGGTAAATGACAGGATAAATATTGCTTTAACTAAAGAGGGCAACAATTCCTGGGAGAAACGGATTCACACCATTAGGCCTTTAAAATTAAGACCTTATTTAATGGAAGAGTTTTTAGCGTTAATAGAGATTAACAAAAAAATAGACGAAAGAAAAATTCCTGCCTCAGGGCTAAAGAATCTTGAAACTTTATTGGCAGGAGAAATAAACCGCTTTTTTAAAAATTATGCTGAATGGCATAGTGGGCAAAAAGGACAACTGATGAATAATATTGTTTCGGCAATGGTGGCTAATATCAGTAAGTTGGACAGGTATTTCAAAGATGGTGAAAAAATAGATGAAAAAGCTAGAGAAGAATTTTATCAAATTTTAAAAGACGGAAGGTTTTTTGATTTGATGGAATTGCGCACTTTTATAGAAGCCTTTTAAAAATGTAAAGAAGGGTGTGAAAAAAATGATTAAAGATATGTGTGAAAAAAAGATAGGATTATTAACGGCCATTGATCCCATTCATATCGGTACAGGTGGTTATCGGATGGATCGGGTGGACAACTCAATTATAAGGGATGTGGATGGAATTCCCAAAATACCTGGGACAAGTCTGTCTGGAGCTGTAAGAAGTTATGCCGCATTACATTATAATGATAATAAATGTGGTGGTGCTAATAATTGTGGTGCTGAGAACTGTGAAATTTGTCAGACATTTGGTGTTACCGGTGACAAAGCATCTTTAAAAGGCCTTGTCAGTTTCTATGATGCTTTGATTCTCTTGTTTCCTGTGGCCACTGTCGCAGGGCCCATCTGGATTACAACTCCCAATAGAATTAAAAATTTCTTAAAAGAATTTCCTGATTCGGATAAAAAGAAAAATTATTTAGACAAACTGCCGGAGATTAATGATAATGAGTGCTATTTAATGTCAACCAATACTGGAGAATTAAAAGATATTTCTGAAATTAATTTAGGTTGGCTGTTGATAAATGTTAAAAAGCTGGAGAAAACAGATGAAGGCAAAGGAAATCAGGAAGCAAAAGAAGAGTCAGATAAGATTGAAAAACTTAAACAACTTGCAAAAGATATTGAGGAAAAAATCATTCTGAATGTTGATAACTTTATTAGAAAAAGAATTGCTCTGGTTAATGACAAAATTTTTAATCTGATAGTCAATGACAATCTGGAAGTTAGAACTTCAGTGGCGATTGATCCTGTGACAGGTGCTGCAGTAGATGGAGCTCTATTTACATATGAAGCCATACCTCGACTGACGGTTTTTTATTCGATAACAATTATAGCTAAACCTGAATATTTTCAGAATTCAATTGAATATTCAAAAGCCAAAGAAATTGTAGAAAAAGGGTTTGAGTATTTAGAATATATGGGAATTGGAGGTATGACTACCCGGGGATTTGGTAGAATGCGTTATTTGGATATCTGGGCCAAGGAAGGGCAGGGTGGACAACCATGAGAGAATTAAAAAACTTAGAAAAGATTTGCGCTGAAAAAGGACATGATTTTGTAGAAAAAGTCAAGGAGAAGAATAAATCTTCTATTGTCAACACTGTCAATAAAGCTATGGGAATATTGCAGGAGAATGGCATATATGCATATTTTATCTGGTTAAATTCCCGTTCATCAGATGAAGAAAAAGTAATAGCCCGAGAATTAATCAATACATCTGAGAACTTATTAGAAGATTATGATAAAGAAATTTTTAAATCCCAAAAAGGTTTTCAGAGTTTATTTGAAGCAGATGACATTAGATTAAACAGTTTTATAATGATGAAGAAATTACTTTATTTGATGTTGACTTATGCATTATATATAGCTAAAGGATTATCGGATAAAAGTGATGAACAGGGTGAGGATAATGGCTAAGTGGAGAGCAGTGGAAATAATTTTAGAAGCCAGATCGCCAATACATATTGGAGAGAGACGGATGGGTGTAGTAAATTTGACCAGGCGGTATATTCCAGGGAAAAATTTCTGGGGAGCATTTACGGCTATTATTGCCAGAGAGATGATGGATAATTATAATCCAGAGTTTTATTTAACTGTGGGAAAAGAGGTAAAAGAAAATATGCGTTTCAGTTATTTTTATCCCTATGATCTTAAAGAAAAAAAGGTTTTTATACCAATATATCTGAGAGACGGACTGGAATATCTAGTTTTTTCAGATGTTGATAAAACAGGTTATTTAATATCCGAATATGAATTTGATGGCAAATATGTAGAGAGTTATGCGTCAGCTGCCCTGGATTATTCCAGTGGAACAGCTCAGGATCATTATCTTCATGAATTGGAGTATTTAAAACCAGGCCTGGGATTTAAAGGTTATATTTTTTACAAAGATAAAATGAAAATTATTGATACTAAAACTATCGATATTGATGCCAAAATTGATGAATGGATTAATAAATTGGAGAATGTAGGAGTAGGCGGCGGCAGTACCCGGGGTTTTGGCCGGATGATGGTGATTGATACTAAATCAGTAGAGGGAAAGATTGATATTTTTGGTGATTTAACAAAGATTAATCTAAAGATTGGCCAGACTGTTTTAAGAAAGTGGCAAGTTAATTTAAAAGATGATTTGCCAATTGATTTAGTAAATAATGAAACAAATACAGTAAATAATGAAACAAATAAAAATAAAGCTGCCAAAAAATTGGATATAGCTCTTATGCCATTGGTAATAAAATCTTCAGATAATAATAAAAAAAATATTGAATTAACAGCTTTGAGAAATTTTAATGGCGACATTGAGCCAGTGGTAGGCCGAAACTGGTCCAAAACATCAGGTGCCGGTCAAAAGTTTTCAAAGGCGGATATAACCATAAGTCCCGGTTCCACCTTTGAAAGTGAAATTGAGGAGAAATTAATTTTAGATAGTTTTGGTTTGATTTATTTACAATCTTAGTTGGTCTGGTGTGAATTCTCCCTGTACTGGATTTATCCAGTATCAGGGAGGTATTTTATATAATGATTATACTGCAAAAAGCTAATTTTTCGCTCAAGGAGAAATTTTTCGAACCATCTAAAGCTCGATTTCAGTCGAAATAAGGCACACTAATCAATGGGGCCTTCCTGGCCCTTGATTAGCTCATCACATCCTGTGATGAGGCCTTATTTCTCCTTCAATTTCGCTAAGATGGTTTATCGAAAAATTTCTATATCGCTCAAAATTAGCTTTTTGCAGTATAATCAATATAATGAGTTCAGAAAATCTAAAGAAAACAGGTAAAATTTTATCACTGTAGGGAAATCGAATAAAGGAAAATAGATTTGATTGGAGAAACTAAGTGAATAGAAGTTAGATGATTTTTCAGGAGTGAGAAAGATGAAGTTGCCCTATGGTATAACTGATTTCAAAAAAATAAGGGAAAAAAATTATCTATACATAGATAAAACAAAATATATTAAAATATTAGAAGATTTAAATTCCGATTATCTTTTTTTTATAAGACCCAGGCGATTTGGAAAATCTCTTTTTTTATCTATGCTGGCATGTTATTATGATTTGAATTTAGCATCGGATTTTGACAGTTTATTTGGAGATTTATATATTGGTAAAAATCCAACTGATTTAAGAAATAGCTATATGATTTTAAAAATGGACTTTTCAGGTTTAAAGACGATTCAAAAGAAAATTTAGAAGATTCTTTTAGAAAAACAGTTTTGAGCAGTTTAACTCAATTTATTGAAGTAGATTATAGCCGATTTTTTTCTGATTCTAAAGAGATTGTTCACTTATTAGAAAAAGAAACCGATTTAAAACGGATGTTGGAAATTGTATATAATGTTGTGAAAAAAGCTGATAAAAAAATATATTTAATTATTGATGAGTATGACCATTTTGCCAATGATATTATTGCCATGGGAGATAGTGAATATTATCAGAAGATTATACAGGCCAGCGGCTTTGTGCGGGATTTTTATGAGACATTAAAAATTGGAACTAAGAGCGTTATTGATAAAATTTTTATTACCGGAATTTCTCCAATAATGTTGGATGATTTAACCAGTGGATTTAATATTACTATGAACATTACAATGGAACCTCTGACCAATGAAATGTTAGGTTTTACTGATGAAGAAATAGATCAGATTATTAACAGGGTTAAAATAGATTTAGAACAAATAAGTCAAATAAAAGTTCAGTTAAAGGAATATTATAATGGGTATTTATTTAATGAGGAATGTAAAAAACGAGTGTATAATCCAGATATGGTTTTGTATTATTTTGATCAATTATTAAGATATAATAAGCTACCCAGAGAATTAATTACAGATAATGTTAAAACTGATTATGGTAGATTAGACCGCTTAACAAGAAATCAGGAAAATCGAAAAACATTAGAAAAGATTATTTTAAATGAAGGAATAATAACAAAAATTGTTTCCAAATTTTCTTTTGATCGGATATTTGAACAGGAATATTTTATCTCACTTCTATTTTATATGGGGCTTTTGACTATTAATGGTACAAAATATGGTTTACTTCAACTTGGGATTCCTAACTATGTGATTAAAACGATCTATTGGGAATATATTGAGAAAAAATTAAGAGAAGATTATAAAATAAATTATGATCTGGTAGAGTTACAGAAAGTAGTATGGCAAATGGCATATGATGGCAAATTAGAACCTTTTTTAAAGTTTATTACAGAGAATGTGTTAAATATTTTGTCTAATCGTGATATGATTAAATTTAATGAAAAATATTTAAAAGTAATTTTATTTAGTTATCTTGTCTTAAGCAATTTATATAAACCTACCAGTGAAAAAGAAGTGGAAGGTGGATATATAGATATTTTTTTAGAGAAAGATATTCGTTTTTCTGATGTTAAGTATGAATGGTTGTGGGAATTAAAATATTTGAAGAAAAATGATACCGAACAGTTGGAGCAAGTGAAAGAAGAAGGATTAAGACAACTAAAAAAATATGCTGAAAGTAAAAAATTTAAAAACAAAGGGAACCTGAAACTGGCTTTAATTATTTTTATAGGAAAAGATGAATATGTGTTAGTGATGCCTTAATAAAATCAACATTTTGTATATCTTTAAAGAGAATTGCACAATATATTGAAAGTAACTGGTGATAAAAGTGGACAATACTAAATTATCAATTGCTCAATAGGTGTTACCTTCAGGTGTTTAAAAATTTTTTTAAAAAAGGTCTTGACAATCTTAAAATGAAATGCTAATATAAATGATGCCCGCGATGATAAAGCGGCAAACAAAATGACCTTTGAAAAGTGAACAGCAATCAGCCAGAAGATTTCCTTTGAGTTAAGGAAATTAAGCACTTTAAAGTGCTTAAGATAGATTTTGTTTGGAGAGTTTGATCCTGGCTCAGGACGAACGCTGGCGGCGTGCCTAACACATGCAAGTCGAACGGCCTGCTCTGACGGAGGCCTTCGGGCTGAAGTTGGAAGTCAGGCAGTGGCGGACGGGTGAGTAACGCGTGGGTAATCTACCTCCGAAACGGGGATAACCCACCGAAAGGTGGGCTAATACCGGATGAGCTTCCGGGGGCGCATGTTCCTGGAAGGAAAGGTGGCGTTAAGCTGCCGATCGGAGATGAGCCCGCGTCCCATTAGCTAGTTGGTGAGGTAACGGCTCACCAAGGCGACGATGGGTAGCCGGCCTGAGAGGGTGTACGGCCACACTGGGACTGAGACACGGCCCAGACTCCTACGGGAGGCAGCAGTGGGGAATATTCCGCAATGGGGGAAACCCTGACGGAGCAACGCCGCGTGGGTGAAGAAGTTCTTCGGAACGTAAAGCCCTGTCATGAGGGAAGAAAGGCCGCATGTTTAAGAGATGTGCGGTTTGACGGTACCTCATAAGAAAGCTCCGGCTAACTACGTGCCAGCAGCCGCGGTAATACGTAGGGAGCGAGCGTTGTCCGGAATTACTGGGCGTAAAGGGCGCGTAGGCGGTCTGGTAAGTCAAATGTGAAATACACTGGCTTAACCAGTGGGCTGCGTTTGA
Source organism: Anoxybacter fermentans (assembly GCF_003991135.1). Lineage (GTDB taxonomy): Bacteria > Bacillota > Halanaerobiia > DY22613 > DY22613 > Anoxybacter > Anoxybacter fermentans. The sequence continues at coordinate 144,133 of NZ_CP016379.1, forward strand.
AACTGCCGGACTAGAGGTCAGGAGAGGAGAGTGGAATTCCTGGTGTAGCGGTGAAATGCGTAGATATCAGGAAGAACACCGGTGGCGAAGGCGGCTCTCTGGCCTGTACCTGACGCTGAGGCGCGAAAGCGTGGGGAGCGAACGGGATTAGATACCCCGGTAGTCCACGCCGTAAACGATGGATACTAAGTGTTGGGGGTTTAGATACCCTCAGTGCTGTAGCTAACGCGATAAGTATCCCGCCTGGGGAGTACGGTCGCAAGACTGAAACTCAAAGGAATTGACGGGGGCCCGCACAAGCGGTGGAGCATGTGGTTTAATTCGAAGCAACGCGAAGAACCTTACCAGGGCTTGACATCCCGTGACTACCTGTGAAAGCAGGGTTTGGCTCTTTGAGCCACACGGTGACAGGTGGTGCATGGTTGTCGTCAGCTCGTGTCGTGAGATGTTGGGTTAAGTCCCGCAACGAGCGCAACCCCTGTCCTTAGTTGCCAGCGGGTAAAGCCGGGGACTCTAAGGAGACTGCCGGTGACAAACCGGAGGAAGGTGGGGATGACGTCAAATCATCATGCCCTTTATGCCCTGGGCTACACACGTGCTACAATGGGCTGTACAAAGGGTTGCGAAGCCGCGAGGTGGAGCTAATCCCAAAAAGCAGCTCTCAGTTCGGATTGCAGGCTGCAACTCGCCTGCATGAAGCCGGAATCGCTAGTAATCGCAGGTCAGCATACTGCGGTGAATACGTTCCCGGGCCTTGTACACACCGCCCGTCACACCACCCGAGTTGGATGCACCAGAAGTCGCTGTCCTAACCGATGAGGGGGGAGGCGCCAAAGGTGTGTCTGGTGAGGGGGGTGAAGTCGTAACAAGGTAGCCGTACCGGAAGGTGCGGCTGGATCACCTCCTTTCTAAGGAGAAGAGAGTGCTGATTGCTGTTCACTTTTGAGAGGTCATAAGCCTTTCAGAAGTTAAGGGCCTATAGCTCAGCAGGTTAGAGCGCACGCCTGATAAGCGTGAGGTCAGTGGTTCGAGTCCACTTAGGCCCACCAAAGATGTGAAAGGAATATATGTGTGGGGGTATAGCTCAGTTGGGAGAGCACCTGCCTTGCAAGCAGGGGGTCAGCGGTTCGAATCCGCTTACCTCCACCATATTTCTGTACTTTGAAAACTGCATATTGGGGTTCGAGATAGATCAAGCTGTAAAGGGCATACGGTGGATGCCTAGGCGCCAGGAGCCGACGAAGGACGTGGTAAGCTGCGAAAAGCCCCGGTGAGCTGCAAACAAGCGTAGACCCGGGGATGTCCGAATGGGGTAACCCACCACAGGTAATGCTGTGGTATCACACACTGAATGCATAGGTGTGTGAGGGCAAGCGGGGGAACTGAAACATCTTAGTACCCCGAGGAGAAGAAAGCAAAAGCGATTCCCTGAGTAGCGGCGAGCGAAAGGGGAGGAGCCCAAACCCATGTAGTGTAGAAGGGTGCAGCCGTTGCTACATGGGGGTTTAGGACCTCAACGGACAGTCTGCACGCTGTCAGGGGTTAAACTGAGAGTCTAGCCGAACTGTCTGGGAAGGCAGGCCATAGAAGGTGAGAGCCCTGTAGGCGAAAGGCTTGAAGACCCTGTTGAGGATCCAGAGTACCACGGGACACGTGGAACCCTGTGGGAAGATAGGAGGACCATCTCCGAAGGCTAAATACTCCCTGGCGACCGATAGTGAAGAAGTACCGTGAGGGAAAGGTGAAAAGAACCCCGGGAGGGGAGTGAAATAGAACCTGAAACCGTATGCCTACAAGCAGTGGGAGGACTATTAGAAAGTCTGACCGCGTACTTTTTGTAGAACGGACCGGCGAGTTATGGCATGTAGCGTAGAGGTTAAGCCGAAAGGGGCGAAGCCGTAGGGAAACCGAGTCTGAAGAGGGCGCAAGTTACATGCCATAGACCCGAAACCAGGTGATCTATCCATGGCCAGGGTGAAGCAGGTGTAAGAGTCTGTGGAGGCCCGAACCACATTGACGTTGAAAAGTCATGGGATGAGCTGTGGATAGGGGTGAAAAGCCAATCGAACCTGGAGATAGCTGGTTCTCCCCGAAATAGCTTTAGGGCTAGCCTCAGGTGTTAGGTATCGGCGGTAGAGCACTGATTGAGCTAGGGGCCCTGAAAGGTTACCGAACTCATTCAAACTCCGAACACCGATACCGAAGAGCCTGGGAGTCAGACTATGTGGGATAAGCTTCATAGTCGAGAGGGGAACAGCCCAGACCGCCAGCTAAGGCCCCCAAGTACAGGCTAAGTGGGAAAGGATGTGGGACTGCATAGACAACCAGGATGTTGGCTTAGAAGCAGCCATTCATTTAAAGAGTGCGTAATAGCTCACTGGTCGAGTGGTTCTGCGCCGAAAATGTACCGGGGCTAAGCCTGTCGCCGAAGCTGCGGATTCGCGTAAGCGGATGGTAGGGGAGCATTCTATACGGGGCGAAGCCGTACCGTAAGGAGCGGTGGACCGTATAGAAGAGAGAATGCCGGTATGAGTAGCGATAAGGGGAGTGAGAATCTCCCCCGCCGAAAGCCTGAGGATTCCTGAGGAAGGTTCGTCCGCTCAGGGTAAGCCGGGACCTAAGCTGAGGCCGAAAGGCGTAGGCGATGGACAATCGGTTGAGATTCCGATGCCGCCTAATTGGCGTTTGAGCGAAGCGGTGACGCAGAAGGATAGGCCAGCACAGTGGTGGAATACTGTGTCCAAGCATGTAGGAGGGCCGGATAGGCAAATCCGTCCGGCTGTTAACTCTGAGGTGTGATGGGGAGCCCTGAAATGGGGCGAAGTGGCTGATTCCACGCTGCCGAGAAAAGCCGCTAGCGAGCCAATGGGCGCCCGTACCGCAAACCGACACAGGTGGGCGAGGAGAGAATCCTAAGGCGCGCGAGAGAACCCCCGTTAAGGAACTCGGCAAAATGACTCCGTAACTTCGGGAGAAGGAGTGCTCCGAGTAGGAGAAGCGGCGAGCCCGCGGATTCGAAAGGAGTTGCAGAGAATAGGCCCAGGCGACTGTTTACCAAAAACACAGGTCTCTGCTAAGTCGCAAGACGAAGTATAGGGGCTGACGCCTGCCCGGTGCTGGAAGGTCAAGGGGAGATGTTAGCCATTAGAGGCGAAGCATCGAACTTAAGCCCCAGTAAACGGCGGCCGTAACTATAACGGTCCTAAGGTAGCGAAATTCCTTGTCGGGTAAGTTCCGACCTGCACGAATGGCGTAACGACCTGGGCGCTGTCTCAACGGGGGACTCGGCGAAATTGTAGTGTGAGTGAAGATGCTCACTACCCGCGGCAGGACGGAAAGACCCCGTGGAGCTTTACTGCAGCCTGATATTGGATTTTGGTACAGCATGTACAGGATAGGTGGGAGGCGTAGAAGCCAGCACGCCAGTGTTGGTGGAGCCGTCGGTGGGATACCACTCTTGCTGTGCTGGAATTCTAACCAGATACCGTGATCCGGTATTGGGACATTGTCAGGTGGGCAGTTTGACTGGGGCGGTCGCCTCCTAAAAGGTAACGGAGGCGCCCAAAGGTTCCCTCAGTGCGGTCGGAAATCGCACGTAGAGTGTAAAGGCAGAAGGGAGCTTGACTGCGAGACAGACAGGTCGAGCAGGTACGAAAGTAGGGCTTAGTGATCCGGCGGTAGAGGATGGAATTGCCGTCGCTCAACGGATAAAAGTTACCCCGGGGATAACAGGCTTATCTCCCCCAAGAGTTCACATCGACGGGGAGGTTTGGCACCTCGATGTCGGCTCGTCGCATCCTGGGGCTGAAGCAGGTCCCAAGGGTTTGGCTGTTCGCCAATTAAAGCGGTACGCGAGCTGGGTTCAGAACGTCGTGAGACAGTTCGGTCCCTATCCGCCGCGGGCGTAGGATATTTGAGAGGATCTGTCCCTAGTACGAGAGGACCGGGATGGACGCACCGCTGGTGTACCAGTTGTCCCGCCAGGGGCACCGCTGGGTAGCTATGTGCGGAGTGGATAAACGCTGAAAGCATCTAAGCGTGAAGCCACCCTCAAGATTAGATATCCCGCTGAGTTAATCAGGTAAGACCCCTGGAAGATTACCAGGTAGATAGGCCGGAGGTGTAAGGGCAGTGATGTCCTTAGCTGACCGGTACTAATAGGTCGAGGGCTTGATCTATCGAAGATCCCAGTATGCAGTTTTGAAAGTACAGATAAATGTGGGCCATTAGCTCAGTCGGTAGAGCACCTGACTTTTAATCAGGGTGTCGGAGGTTCGATTCCTCCATGGCTCACCATTCATCGCGGAGTGGAGCAGTCTGGTAGCTCGTCAGGCTCATAACCTGAAGGTCGTAGGTTCGAATCCTACCTCCGCAACCAATTTTAAGCAAGCGGGAGTAGTTCAATTGGCTAGAGCATCAGCCTTCCAAGCTGAAAGTTGCGGGTTCGAGTCCCGTCTCCCGCTCCAACTTTTCAACATGGGTCTATAGCTCAGTTGGCTAGAGCGTGCGGTTCATACCCGCAAGGTCAGTGGTTCGAATCCACTTAGACCCACCAATTATGCGGAGAGATACCCAAGTGGCTGAAGGGGCGGGTTTGCTAAACCTGTAGCAGGGGTCTTCCCCTGGCGAGGGTTCGAATCCCTCTCTCTCCGCCATTATGCTCCCATCGTCTAGCGGCCTAGGACACCAGGTTTTCAACCTGGCGGCACGGGTTCAAATCCCGTTGGGAGTGCCATTTAGGGCGCATAGCTCAGTTGGGAGAGCACCTGCCTTACAAGCAGGGGGTCATAGGTTCGAGTCCTGTTGCGCCCACCATTTTGCGGAGACGTGGTGTAGTTGGTTAACATATCGGCCTGTCACGCCGAAGATCGCGGGTTCGAGTCCCGTCGTCTCCGCCATTTCAAAAGATAATAAAGTTTCCCGTGACGATAGCGGAGGGGCCACACCTGTTCCCATTCCGAACACAGAAGTTAAGCCCTCCAGCGCTGATGGTACTGCAGGGGAGACCCTGTGGGAGAGTAGGACGTTGCGGGAATTATTTTTAAACTCTACGCATACGCGTAGAGTTTTTTTAGTGTTTAGAAAATTATACTTTTGTAGTAAGATTATAATTGAAAATTTTTAAGAATGATTGTAATCGAAAAGATTAAGGATATAATAGGAGGAGAATTATGAGAATCTTTTGTCTAGGAGATAGTTTAACCCGGGGATATGGAGTAATGGCAGATAAGAGTTTTCCAATACAACTTAAGGAAATACTAAAAAAAAGAGGAATAACAGTAGAAGTTTATAATCTAGGCATAGATGGGCAAACATCAATGGAGCTGAAAAATCGATTTCTTGATCAACTTTCTGATGCCAAAAAGGGTGATCTGGTATTTTTGTTAATAGGAACAAATGATACTTTAGGACTTAGATTGGCAGTTGATCATTATATCAATAATCTCAGGGAGATGGTGAACTTAATTTTGATAAAAGGTTTGAAATTATGCATTGCAACTTTACCACCGGTTGAAATAAACTATTTTTATGGTGAAGATCCAGGCCATAGAATACGAAAATATAATGCTGAAATCCGTAAACTGGCTCAGCAAAAACAGCTACCTTTAGTTGAACTCTCCGATATTGATGTTAACCTGACAATTGATGGTGTACATTTCGGAGAAAAAGGATACAAAGAGATTGCAGAACGTTGGGCTAAGCAGGTTATCTTTTTAGCTTCTAAGGCCAGTGGTTAAAGTTGATTCTTTTTTGTTGACTGCAATAATTCCAACAACTACTAATACTAGAGCAGCTACTTTACTAAGAGTAAAGTGATCTGTCGGTATAAAAATAACTGATAATATAGATCCAGCCACAGGAATCATAAATTTATATAAAGAGATTTCCCCTGCTTTATTATATTTAAGAAGGGAATACCATAATGAGAAAGCAACGGCTGATAAAAAGGAAGAATAGATTAATAAAATCCAGGCTTTAGTTGTAAATCTAAGTGTACCTGGCGCTAATCCTGATAATCCAAATCCAATGAGTAAAATTGAACCTATAAACATCTGCCACCCTGTAACTAAAAAAGGATTAATTTTTGTGGAAAGTCTTTTTGCCAGTATGGTTCCCAAAGCGCCAGTAAGTCCAGCTAGAATTAAAAATCCTTCACCCTGAAAAGAAAAATCCAGAGTAAAATCTTTTCCCCAGTTGACCAAAAAAATTCCTGAAAAACCTGTAATCAAACCAATGATTTTTCGCCAATTTATTTTATCATTTTGGTAGATAAAGTGGGCCAGGATTACGACAAAAAATATTCCAATTGAATTAAGAATTGCAGCCTTCATTCCAGATGTATGAGCAAGACCATTATAAAAAAAGAAATATTGTAGAGTGGTTTGTAAAATACCCAGTAAAATTAGCTCCAATAGATTTTGTTTATTCACTTTTAAAGACTGTTTTAAACCAAAACTTACTAAAAAGAACAATAATATAGAAGCTAAAAAGAACCGTGTCCCAGCTAAAACAATTTTCCCATACATATCCTGGGGTACTAACCCTAACTCTGTATAGGTAATTTTTAAGACTGGAAAAGCACTGCCCCATAAAAGAGAACAGATTAATGCAATCAGGATTACATAGTATGGATTGGTGAAGTATTTTTTAATATTCATAATGCACCTCTTAATTTTTTAATAGTACTTTTTTTCTATTAGATATTTTATCAAACTTAAGATACTTTGTCCAAAATATTTTTAGGTGTTTTTAGACCTCTTGATGTTAATATCTTGACAGATGTATTTTTTTCCATTATTATGAAAGTAAATAATACCATTTTTGGGAGGTTGAATATGAGAATTAAGCTGGTTGAGCCAATTAGAAATCCTGAAAGCATATTCAACTCAATTTCTTGAAATATGATTGATTTTACAGAATTTTGCCCGTTGAAAGGATTGGTTATAGTAGATAATGAACAGGAGATAAAAAAAGAAAATCTGTATTATAGTGCATTTAATACAGACCAGCAGGAGATAGAGGAATACGGTATTGAAAAAATATTTGGTCACAAATATGCTCACATTATGTTTTATCTTTTAAATTTTAATCTGGAAAAACAGAGATCAAATAAATTTCATACCTGTACTGCAATCAGCGATTTTTATACTGCGTTTTTTGAAGGTTTTGCAGAACATCTTGAGATTGTTTCTATTGATTTAGGGTTAGAGGGTATGGTAAAATTAGATGGACTTTGGGATTATGGTTTGGAGTTAAATGCATGGCTTTCCTATCGTGATGCCCAATTACGATATTTTGCTGTCAAAAACAACTGTTTTTTTTATCATACAGCTTTACCGGATATAGAGGAATATGATAACTATATAGATTTAGATTTTAGCCTCAGAAGGAGCTATAGTTTCTATCTTTTATCATATCTATGCTCATGATACTTTTAAGAATAAATATTTTTCAGATAATTTTTATTCTTCTTTTGGGGTTACAAAAAAAGATATCACACCTATAGAAAATCTTTATTTGAAAATATTTTTTGCATTGTCCAAAATAGAGTTTCAATCCTGTTCATTGCTTATGATTACATTTATTAAATCTTATGATAGATGTTTTCTTGAAGAAAAGAAAGATCTATATTCTTTATTTTTAGAATTAACCCACTATATTACAGTCTCTTTTGAAGCCGGTTCATTATTTGGTGAACTTTATCATAGAGGACGTCGGGGATTAATAGAAGAGTTTAAGGAGATATATTTAAAAGCAATGAATTTCAAAAAAGAGATATTAGAACAAGTGTTAAACAATAAACTGGCTTTTAATGCTGCAGTATATCCTGAGTTATGGGTGAAAAATCCTGATTGTAAAATTCCACCTTATCCCTGGATTCCTAAACGGATGGAAGAATATATTTTAGATTTAAATACGGCTACTATAATAGATTTTATGTTATTTAAGGGAATTGACTTAAAGAAAGCAAAAGCAATAGTGGAAACAAGAGAAAAACGAAGAGGTTTTGGCTCAATTGAAGAGTTTCAAAAGCTATACCCTGAGATCATACTGGAAAAAGTATAAATCAAAAGGTGGTGTGGCTTTATGGAAATTAGGATTAATGACACTAGACTAACACTGGTAAAAGGAGATATTACCCTACAGGAAACCGAAGCAATTGTTAATGCTGCTAATTCCAGCCTTTTAGGAGGAGGCGGAGTTGATGGGGCAATTCATAGGGCTGGAGGCCCCAAAATTTTAGAAGAGTGCAAAAAAATTCGGGCCAGGCAGGGAGGTTGTCCAACAGGTGAGGCAGTTATTACCACAGGAGGTAATCTAAAAGCCAAATACGTCATTCATACAGTTGGCCCTATCTGGCGTGGAGGAAACTCTAATGAACCACAGCTTCTTAAAAACTGCTACATAAATAGTCTAAAACTTGCTAAAGAAAATAATATAAAGACTATTTCCTTCCCTTCAATAAGTACTGGTGCGTATAGATATCCAGTGGATAAAGCTGCGGTAATAGCATTGAGTGCTGTGATTGAATTCCTTCGTAAAAATAATGGTTTTGAAGAAGTAAGGTTTGTTTTATTTAGTGATGAAATCTTTGATACATATAAAGAGGCTTTGACCAGTTTATGTTCTAATTAAAAGATTTTACTACAAAAAGCTAATTTTTCGTTTCATAAAGAAATTTTTCGAACCATCTTAAAGTTTGATTTCAGTCGAAATAAGGCACACTAATCAAATGGGCCCTCCTGGCTTTTGATTAGCTCATCAATCCTTATATGAGGCCTTATTTCGATTGAAATCTTACTAAGATGGTTAAACGAAAAATTTCTATGGTGCTCAAAATTAACTTTTTGCCGTTTAATTATTAAAAATACAGAAGAATTTTTCCCAACCAGGAAAAGTAATTATAACAATCAAGTTGCTTAAAGGGAATAATAGCTAAGGATAAATCCCCTGACCATAATTGGTCAGGGTTTATTTTATAGAAGGGCCAGCACTCCCAGGTCATTTATCACCTATCTTTTTTAGAACTTTTTCATATATTTCTGGTATTAGATCAATCAGTTTTTCATGATGATTAAGTTCTGGATGATGGAGAACTCTCTTCAGTATTTCATCCAAAATTATTCCCACTATTGGGCCAGGTTCAATTCCTAAACACTCTAAAACATCCTTTCCATTAATCTTAAGATCACTGACTTTAAGAGGATACTTCTTTTTCCAGATTATCTCCATTCTGGATAAAAGATTTTGATATTCGGTGTATTCCTCAGTAAAATTTCCCCCTCTACCCATTCTATTAGCAAATCGTACCTTAGCAAAACGTATTGCCTGTTCCCGTGTTCCTAAAGAAGACATCAAGTATCTTAATTTCCGATCAGATCCTCTTACTTTACGCATATGATGGCGTATTAGTTGAGCGACAGAATTCTTAATGTAATTGGAAAACTTAAGTCTTTCTAAAATATTAAAAGCTATTTTAGCACTTTCTTCTGCATGGTTATAAAAGTGGATTGTACCACTTTCATCCGCACTATAAGTTACGGTTTTTCCAATATCATGCAATAACACCGTCAGTCTAACAATAAGATCCTCTTCAGCGTATTTTAATGCGTGGGCCAAATGTCCAAAAAGATCATATTTATGATCAGATCTTTGCTGTACTCCTACACATGCCTGCAGTTCAGGCAGAATATATTTGAGTAGATTGAGTTGAAGTAAATCATAGATTCCCTGAGTTGGGTCTTTTGCCATTATTATTTTGCATAACTCATCAGCAATTCTCTCTTTACTTACATTATTGACCAGGTGAGCATTTTCTTTAATAGCTTGACTTAGAGTATCTGTTATTATAGTAAAACCCTTGTCCACTTTGAATCTAATTGCGCGCATCATCCTTAATGGATCTTCTCTAATTCTTTCGACAGCAGATCCTACAGTTTTAAGGGTTTTGCTTTTAATATCCTGTAATCCGTTAAAGGGGTCATAGATTATATTTTTAATGGGATCATAGGCGATGGCATTAATAGTGAAATCACGGTGTGCCAGATCTTCAGATAATTTGTCTGCATATTTTGCGTTTTTTCTAAATGTAGTAACTTCAACTGTAAATTTTTTATCCAAAACAACCGTGATAGTTCCAAATCTCCTACCGGTAGGTATTGTATGTTCAAAGAGGGACTCAATCTGATCTGGAGAAGCATCAGTTGCTACGTCAAAATCCTTTGGTGTAAGACCAAGGGCGATATCCCTCAGTGCGCCCCCGACAACATATCCAAGAAAACCTGCCTTATTAAGAGTTTCACAAATTGATTTAACGTAATTTGGGATTTTATCTGTGAATACATTTACCATTTTAGACAGACTCCCTTCAAGAATAACTTACTTAAAGTAGCTGATCCTGTTATCTTTAATTCTGTAATGCTGTTATAGTTTCCTCTCTTGACTATCATTATTACCCGGTTAACATAACAGGATTTGTTGATTATTGCCAGGGGAATTTTTTTGAGAAAAATAAAAAGTATACTTGAATAATAATTATTTTTTGTGTATAATTATACACATTAAAAGGATAAGGAGGGAGCTAAAATGAAAAAAATAAGTCTAATTTTATCTATGTTAGTACTTATGTTAGGAGTGGTGGTTGGTCTTTCAGGGTGTACCTCAAACAAATCGGTACTAAAGGTTGGGTCAGATATATCTTATCCTCCATTTGAATATGTGGATGAAAAAACCGGGGAATTTATGGGTTTTGATATTGATCTGATCAGAGCACTTGGTAAAGAGATGGGTTATGAAGTAGAGATTATAAATGCTGCATGGGAAGGAATTATTCCTGGGTTGATAAATGGGAACTATGATCTTATCATTTCGGCAATGACCATTACTGATGAAAGAGCCCAGGCAGTTAATTTTTCTGATCCATATTTTACTGCCGGTCAAGTTATTGTTGTCAGAAAGGATAATGAGGAAATTAAAGAACCCGCTGATTTAAAGGGTAAGGTGGTTACAGTACAGATAGGAACTACCGGTCAATTTGCAGCTGAAAAGATTGAGGGTATTAAGGAGATCAAAAAGTTTAATACAACTCCAGAGGCCTTACAGGAGTTGAGAAATGGTTCTGCTGATGCAGCAGTTGTTGATCTGGCGGTGGGTGAGTTATATGTAAAAGAACATCCAGATGCTAAAATCGTAGGCAAGCCATTTACCGTTGAATATTATGGCATTGCCGTTAAAAAGGGAAATGAAAAATTATTGAAAGAAGTAAATAAAGCTCTGGCTACATTAAAGGCAAATGGGAAGTATGATGAGATTTACGAAAAATGGTTCTCAAGCGGGAAGTAAAGGAGTGGGTAATGGTGGATTTTCGCATAGATTTAATTTTGCAATCCCTGCCTGTGTTGGGGCAGGGACTCTTAATGACATTAGAGTTAACAGTTCTTGCAGTGGCGATTGGTACAGTTCTAGGAACATTATTTGGCTTGATGCGGGTATCAAAGAACAAAATCTTTTACTTTCTTGCATCAATGTATGTAGATTTCTTTCGCGGTACTCCCCTATTGGTTCAACTTTTTCTGGTTTACATGGGATTACCTCAGATTCTTGGTTTCCCGTTAGATAGATTTACAGCGGCTATTGCTACCCTTAGTCTGAATAGTGGAGCCTATATTGCCGAAATAGTAAGAGCCGGGATTCAGTCCATTGATAAAGGACAATGGGAAGCTGCACTATCTTTAGGGATGAATTATCAACAGATGATGAGATATGTTATTTTACCTCAGGCATTTAAAAGAATTATACCAGCCCTTGGCAATGAATTTATTGCTATGCTGAAGGACTCATCACTTGTAGCTGTTATATCTTTAGAGGAGTTATTGAGAAAGGGACAATTGATAATCACCCGGACTTTTAGACCTTTTGAAATTTATTTTGCTGTAGCTATTTTATATCTACTGCTAACTACCCTGATTTCCCGATTTATTGCCTATACAGAAAGGAGGCTTAATATTGAGTCAACCGATAATTGAAATTAAAGATGTCAATAAATATTTTGGTTCACTTCATGTTTTAAAAGATATTAATAACCAGGTAAAGCAGGGAGAAGTTCTGGTTATAATCGGGCCAAGTGGCTCGGGTAAAAGTACTCTCTTACGCTGCATTAATCTATTAGAAGATATAACATCAGGTGAAATTCTTTTTAAGGGGAAAAAGATAAATGATCCTGAGGTAAATATTACTCAGATCCGGCAGGAAATTGGGATGGTATTTCAGCATTTTAATCTATTTCCTCATAAAAGTGTAATAGAAAATATTACATTGGCTCCTGAAAAAGTAAAAGGACTGGACTTAGAAGAAGCAAGGGAGATTGCCCTTAATTTGCTTGAAAGAGTTGGTCTAAAAGATAAAGCAGATAATTATCCTGATCAATTATCAGGAGGGCAAAAACAGCGGGTTGCTATTGCAAGAGCCCTTGCCATGCAGCCCGAGGTAATGCTTTTTGATGAACCAACCTCTGCCTTAGACCCGGAGATGGTTGGGGATGTGTTAGAGGTAATGAAAGAATTGGCAAAGGATGGTATGACCATGATTGTTGTGACCCATGAGATGGGTTTTGCCAGAGAAGTGGCTGATAGGGTAATTTTTATGGATGGGGGTCAGATTGTGGAAGAGGGAACACCTGAAAGGATTTTTAACAATCCTTGTGAAAAAAGAACCCGGGAGTTTTTGAGTAAAGTATTATAGACTTTAAAAAGCTGATGTTTTCATTTTAAAAGAAATTTTTCATTAAACCGTCTTTTTCTTCTATTTAATTAAGATGGTTTAATGAAAAATTTTATGGTGGTCAAAATCAGTTTTTTATGATAAAGCAATTATAATTTACAAAAAGATAAGTAATACAAAAAGGTATCTAGAATAATATGTTATGTATAAATTTATTATAACCCGCCAGAAAATGCTCCGATTTGTTGGAGTGATTAAAGGCGGGTTTTTAATATATTGATAAAAATTGTTAATTTATAATTGAATTTAATGATTAAATATATTATAATATAGTTGGCATAAATATTGGAAAATTAATCTTAAGTAGTTTTTTATACGTTTTTTTAAATGTAATTTATTTTTTTATAAATTATTGTTTTACAAATAATTTTAAAGGCGGGAGAGTTTATGGAGGTTTATAAAATAACAAATTTATGTAAAACTTACAAAAAAGGTTCTGTTATTGCCAATAAGGATATTAATTTAACTATTAAAGAAGGAGAAATATTTGGCTTATTGGGCCCAAATGAGGCGGGAAAGACAACTCTGGTAAAACAGATGGTCGGGCTTTTAAAGCCTACGAAAGGAAGTATTAAATTTTACGACCAGGAAGTGAGTTCAAATCCTGAAGTAGTTACTCATTTTATTGGTTATATGACACAGAGAATAGGGACATTGGGTGATTTGCGGGTACATGTTAGATGAATCTACCAATTACCTTGATCCCGTACATCGCAAACAGGTCTGGGACAAATTATTGGAATTAAATAGAACACAGGGTTTGATTATTATTCTGGTAACACATAATGTTATCGAAGCGGAAAAAGTGTTGCAAAAAGTGGGATTGATTAATCATGGCGAAGTAAGAGCTATTGATACAGTAGGGGAGTTGAAAAAGAGAATTTCCCGTAAAGTAAAATTGGAGATGAAATTAAATTCCACTGCGGAGGGCCTGGATTTCATTTTATTATAGAGTCAAAAATTTCAGATTGTTCCTCAGGGAGAAAATCAATGGACAATTTATATTGAAGAAAATGACCTTGAAGATGCTGTGCATTTTGTTATTGAAAACATAGGTTTAAAGAAGTTGAATGATTTTAGAATATTGACTCCAACATTAGAAGATGTATATATTCAACTGAGTGGGAGGGTTAAAAACGATGAGAGTAATTAATGCTTATGTTAGTAATAATGGTAGAGTGGTAATTGACAAAGGGAAGTTAATGTCCAGAATATACAGATAATTTTAGGTGTATTTTAACCTGGCTTTTGTTCGGTGGGCAAATGTTCGGAATGAGTAGTATTTTCATATTTTAATTGGCCCATTGTTTCCATTGTGAAAATGATCTGGATTATTTTGCAACGCTTCCTTTTTCTAAACTTCAATTGATTTTAGGATTTACGACTATAAGTACAATTTTTACTATTCCTGGTATGTTGTTAACATTGTTTATTGGTAAATTATGGTTAAATTTCCCCATTGTATTTCATCCCATGATTGTTGTAGTAATGATTTTCTCCGGTTTATCGATGGTTGGTTTAGGAACACTGTATGGGGTTTGTGCCAGAAATGGACACCATGCCAATATGTTGAATAATATAACAATGATGATTATAATGTTTTTATCTCCGGTATTGATTCCAATTGAGAATTTACCCGTTATATTCAGATATACTTCCAAGTTGTTTCCCACAAGTTATGCAGCCGATGCATTCAGGTCAGTTTTGTTGGGAGTGGTAGATAAGACTTTTTATATTAATCTAACATGTCTAATATTGTTTACTATTGGTCTGTTGTATTTTGCTGTCAAAAAATTAGACTGGCGGGTAGAATAAGGATTCCATTAATTATTTTCAGATTAAGCTTTTATTTTAACTTAAAATCGGCAAGTAAACCGAAAATAAATGGAATTCTCTCTTAAACAGATGTCCTAAAGCCAGTTTTACGCTTTTTGATCTTTAAAAACTACATATTAGTAACTAATGTAAAGCAAACGTCCATATTGATGCGATAGAAATTAAGCCACCTTTCGGGGTTTTGCAAAATGAATGTTGTCCAACTGTCTTTTTATGCAAAAACAACAGTTTTAAAGAAGCATTTAAGCCTGTGGCGGATATAATTGTTTACTCTTTCAAGCCATTTACTTGGAACAAATCTAATATATTTAAAGTATTATTAGATATAGAAAATGATATTTATGAAAATTTTAAAATAGTCACTTACCCATCGTTAATTTTTATAAATGAAAAAAGTCAAGTTGAAAAAATATTAGTTGGCTGGAAAAAGAGCCATATGAAAGAAATTAACAATTTTATAAAATAATTTCATTGGATTATAAAATAACTTTATCAGGGGGTATGAAAATGCAAGAGTACATAATTAAAACTAATAATTTATCTAAAAAGTTTGGTGATAGAGAGGTTGTTAAAAAACTTAACCTGAAAATTAAAAAAGGAGAAATATATGGTTTAATCGGACCAAACGGAGCGGGTAGAACTACTACAATACTGTTGTTAAATGGGTTTTACAGGCCAACCAATGGGAGCATATATATAAATAATATTGATGTGACAAAAGATGAAATTAGTCATAAAAAAAATTGGTTCTCCGTCAAATGTTGTGAAAGATAAGTTGGCTCCGTTGAATTGATTGGTGAAGTGATTTTGGAATAAACATTTAAATTTAATAACTTAACATTGCATTAAATACTCTTCTCCTTAGATTCATAACATTTGGAACACCATATCCAATCCTTTTGATCAATTTAATCTTGTTATTGATACCCTCAGCAAAGCCATTGGTTATCTTAGTCTTAAAATAATTTAGTATTTTTTCTTCCCATCTTTGTATTATCTTTTTTACCTGGTAAAAAGGTATCAGCTTGCTTTTTATTACTTCTTTATACCACCTTTTTAGAGCTCTGGTAGCTTCTTTTACATCATCTAGCTGCAATAAGTCTCTGAATTCCTCTTTTAGTTCCCAGGCTTTTTCTAAAGCTGGGCTGAGTTCAAATAATTCGATGAGCTTTTCATGTTCTTCATCTGTCAGTTCTTCAGCTCGTTTTTGGAGTAATAAACGAATTTGAAAAAACTTTCTTCTCTGATGATTATTTACTGTTTGTTGAACTTGTTTTCTAACTTCGTCAAGGGCTTTGTTCATTAAAGTTACAAGGTGAAATTTATCTATAACAATTTTTGCATGAGTAAATGCTGCATCTGCTACTGCTTTGAACGGCCGCCACATATCCATAGAAATCGATTGAATTTGCCGTCTTTGTTCATCTTCCCAACAATTAAAGTAGTTAATTAAATCATCCTTTTTGCGAGTAGGTAAAATGTCAATTAACTCCCGATTAATTGGATCTGTAATGCTAACTCCATATTTATGGCGTTTTAAAACTGCAAATTCATCGATACTGATGGCTTTTAATTGACTAAGTTTTGAAAGTTGTTGTTCAATGAGAGGGTCAATTACTTTTTTAACTGCATTATTAACAGCTGTATAACTTAACCCGTTTTCTCTAGCAACTTTAGAATAATCCTTGCTGACAGTTTCTTTAGCAAGATATTTATCAAAGCGTTTGGTTTTACGGGCATATTTATCAATACTTTCATATTTTTCAGGGATACCCCTCTTATGACAATAAGGACAACGATATCTTTTCTTTAGAAGTCTAATGATTACTAGTTTACCTCTTATGGGGATGTCTCTAATATTTTGCCATTTTGTATCATGGATTTTATTAGTGATATTACCACACTGAGGACACACAATATGATTTTTCTTTGCTTCAGCAATAAAAATATATCTGTCCTCCGTTGAAATAATTTCAGTTGCAATAATGTCTGGCAAATCAAGAAATTTTATGATATTATTATCTTGCATTTGCTGGGCTCCTTTCTTTGGTTTTTAGTTCGCAACTAATTAATTCAACGGGGCCAGCAAATGCCTTTTTATTTTTTATAATTTTTTCTTCACAACATTAATTATAGACCCAATAAAATTTACTCTATTTTGAAGTGGAGAATTATAAGTTCGATTTTTATTGCTGCTGTAATTGTATTTGGCCCGGTTGATTAGGTGAGTAAAATATCTCTCACCTTTCAAATAATTCACAGTAAATAAAAAGGAATCTTGATTTTTAGGAAGAATTTATTAAAGAAAGGTAATAAAATATAAAGTTTCAAATAAGTTTTGTGTAATTTGCATGCTATTTTTAATACAGATATACAATTTTCCTTACCAGTATATTCTGAATCATCTAACAATTCCAAATGATTGTTTTACTATTTTTTGGTAGAAAATCCCTGACTGTCCTTCTTTAATTCCCTTTTGGTTGATTAATCAGAAGATATATTTATCTTGATTTAAATATCAATCATTAAACTAAAAAAGGGGGATTTAAAAATGATGAAAAGGGGTCTAACTCTGGTTATTTTGGTTGGGGTCTTGCTTTTGTCCATTACAGGGATGGTATTGGCAAAGGGTAGAGTGGCAATTATTTTTGCTACAGGGGGTTTAGGTGATAAGTCCTTTAACGATTCTGCTTATGAAGGAATGCTTTTGGCAAAAGAAAAATTTGGAATTGAATTTGATCAGGCTGAACCTACAGCAATTGCTGAATATGAAACTTTTTTGACTCAGTTTGCTAATACCCGTCGATATGATTTGATTATTTCCATTGGGTTTGATCAGGCTGATGCCTTAAGTAAAGTTGCTGACAGGTTTCCCAATCAAAAATTTGCTATTGTTGATATGGTAGTTGATAAACCAAATGTGGCATCTTATGTTTATAAAGAAAAAGAGAGAGGATTTCTTTTGGGAGTAGCTGCTGCTCTTATGACAACCAGAGCTGATGATCCTAGAGTTAATCCAGAAAAAATAGTTGGGGTTATTGGGGGAATGAAAATTCCATTAATTGATGCTAATATAGCAGGTTTTATTGCCGGAGCAAAATATATCGATCCAGAGGTTAAAGTTCTTTATTCCTATGTTGGTAGTTGGGCAGATCCAGCTAAAGGTAAAGAATTGGCCCTTTCTATGTTTGAACAGGGCGCAGATATTATCTGGGGAGCTGCTGGTAGATCCGGTCTGGGAGTTATTAAAGCTGCTGAAGAGCAAAATCGTTTTGTTATTGGTGCAGACTCAGATCAAGGTTATTTAGCACCTAATAATGTTTTAACTAATGGTATGAAATTTGTTAATAATACTGTTTTAATTGCTATCAAACAGGTTTTGGATAATGAATTCCAACCCGGTATTCATTTATTGGGAGTTAAAGAAAATGCTTTAGGTTATACAAAGAATCTTTTACCGGATGATATTATTAAAAAATTAGAGGAAGTTAAGATTAAAATGATAAATGGTGAAATAGAGATTCCAGATAAAATTGAAGATATAGAATAGTAGGATAAGGGGCATCTTTTGCCCCTTATCTGATAGAATTTTCTTTAAAACCTTTAGATAAAATTTAAGTTTGGGAAGTGATGAGTAATGAAAGCGGTGATGTTAAAAAACATAACTAAACGTTTTGGAGATATAATAGCCAATAATTCCGTTAATTTAGAGGTAAACAAAGGAGAGATTCATTGTATTTTAGGAGAAAATGGTGCTGGAAAGACTACTTTGATGAAGATTCTCTTCGGATTGTATTCAAAGGATAGTGGAAGTATTTATATTAATGAAAAGGAAGTAGAGATTAATAGTCCGCGGGAAGCAATTGCTCTGGGGATTGGAATGATTCATCAACATTTTATGTTGGTTAATCGTTTGACAGTGACGGAAAATATTGTTGCCGGCCTTGAACCGAAAAATGGAATTTTTATAGATCAGGCCAGAGCTAAAAAGGCAGTCAGGGAGTTATCAGAAAGATATGGTTTGAAAGTTAATCCTGATGCTAAAATTGAAAATATTTCTGTGGGGGAACAGCAGAGGGTGGAAATATTAAAAGCCCTTTATCGCCAGGCTGATATTTTGATTTTAGATGAACCTACGGCTGTTTTGACTCCCCAGGAAGTAGAAGAACTTTTTGCTGTTATGGAGAAATTAAAAAAAGACGGAAAAACTATTATTTTCATTACTCATAAATTAAAAGAGACGATGGCTATCTCTGATCGGATAACTATCTTAAGAGATGGTAAAAATGTGGGTACTGTTAAAACAGAGGAGACTACTCCTAAGGAACTTGCCCGAATGATGGTGGGCCGTGAAGTTATTTTAAAAGTTGATAAACAGTTTAAAAATCCAGGTGATGTTGTACTACAGGTTGAGAACCTGTATGCTACCAATAAAAAAAGTTATTTAAGGCTTAAAAATATAAATTTTTCGATAAAAAGGGGAGAAATATTGGGTGTTGCAGGCGTAGAGGGAAATGGTCAATTAGAATTAGAGGAGATATTGATGGGATTAATGGAGGTTGACCAGGGAAAAATTTTCTTTAATAATCAGGAGATAACTAAATTAAGTACAGCAGCTAGAAGAGAGTTAGGGCTGGCTCATATTCCTTCAGACCGACTTAGACGGGGATTGATTGGCAATTTTGATCTGGAGAGAAATATTATTCTGGGTTTAGAGTGGAATAAACCTTTTGCTAAAAAAGGTATATTGGTCCATAATCAAATTCAAAGTTATAGTCAAAAGGTTATGAAACAATTTGATGTACGGAGTATTAGCAGTAAAGCAAGAGCCTTTGAGCTTTCTGGGGGAAATCAGCAGAAGTTGATTATTGGCAGGGAGTTGTCCCGCAATCCTGAGTTGATTATAGCTGCCCAACCGACCCGGGGTGTTGATGTGGGAGCTATTGAATATATTCATAAATTATTGTTAGAGATGAGGGATAAGGGGAAAGGGATTTTATTAATCACTGCTGAATTGGATGAATTACGGGCATTAAGTGATAGAGTAATTGTTCTTTATGAGGGAGAGATTGTGGCAGAAGGTAAGATAGATGATTTTACCGATGAAGAGTTGGGCTTGTTGATGGCTGGTCAAGGATTGGAGGAGATAAAAGATGCCGGAAGGAGTTAAAGTTATAAATAGGTTAAAAAATCTGTCGGGAATATCTGATTTAATTTATTCTTTGATTGCTATTATTATCGCGTTGTTGATAGGTGCAGTTTTGATATTTGTCTCCGGTTATAATGTGATTGATGCTTATTATAATTTGTTTTATGGCGCTTTTGGCAATATTTATAATCTGTCTCAAACATTATTAAAGACTACACCTTTGATCTTTACTGGTCTTGCGGTAGCTATTGGATTTAAAACCGGTTTGTTTAATATTGGGGGAGAAGGTCAATTATATTGGGGGGCCTTAGCTACTGCAATAGTTGCCTTGACTTTTTCAAATTTAAACAGTTTTATTTTAATACCTTTATCTTTGTTGGCAGGTGCTTTAGTTGGAGGGATCTGGGGGGCTATTCCTGGTTATTTAAGGGCAAAAACCGGAGCTCATGAAGTGATAACGACCATTATGTTAAATTATATAGGTATTTTAGCTACCACCTTTTTGTTAAAAAACTATTTTAAGGAACCTGGACCAGTAGATCAGACTGCTCTGATTCCAGAAGCTGCCCGTTTAACTGAATTAATCCCCTATACTCGTTTAACCTGGGCAATTTTTTTAGGGGTATTTGTAATAATAATAATTGATTTATTATTTAAAAAAACATCTTTGGGTTATGATTTGCAGGCAGTAGGTGAAAATCCGGCTGCTGCTGAATATGCTGGCATTCGTCCGGAGAAAATGATAGTGTTTTCAATGATTATCAGTGGAGCTGTAGCTGGTCTGGCAGGAAGTACTATGGTAATGGGAGTTTTGCACCGTTTTATAACAAACTTTTCTCCTGGTTATGGTTTTACCGGTATTGCCGTGGCTGTTTTGGGGAGAAATAAACCCTGGGGTGTGTTGTTGGCTGCCTTGTTGTTTGGAGCCCTGGAAGCTGGAGGAATGTCGATGCAGCTTTTCGCCAAAATTCCCATGGATTTAATGACCATCGTTCAGGGATTAGTAATCCTCTTTGTAGCTGCTCCTGCCCTGATTCAGATACTATCTGAAGTATTTAAGAAAAGCAGGGGAGGTGGTTATAGTGAATGATGTTATTAGTACTATTTTTAATATAAATACCTTAGCAGCAGCTATTCGTATGGCTACTCCTATTGCTTTAGCAGCTATGGGAGGGGCCTTTTCCGAACGATCAGGAATAATTAATATTGGTCTGGAAGGTATGATTCTTATAGGTGCTTTTGCTGGCGTTCTTGGCTCTTTTTATACTGGTAGTCCCTGGTTTGGAGTATTTCTGGCTATGGTTGCAGGTGGTTTATTGGGAGCTATTTTTGCCCTCTTTACAATAAAATTTAAGGCAGATCATGTTGTGGCAGGGGTTGGATTAAATATTCTGACTTTAGGGTTTACCACCTGGTTAATGCAGATTTTATGGGGTAGCCGCGGTACTTCTCCCAATGTAAACGGTTTAAAAGAAATTTCAATACCCGTATTAAAAGATATTCCTGTAATTGGTAAGTTGCTGGGAACTCAATCTCCCCTGGTTTATTTGATGTTTATTCTGGTATTTTCAGGATGGGTACTTTTATTTAAAACACCTCTAGGCTTAAGGATTAGAATAACTGGTGAACATCCAGAAGCAGCAGATACATTGGGTATAAATATTAAAGGGATACAGTATTTCAGCGTGATTTTAAGCGGTATTTTATCCGGGTTGGGTGGTGTGTATCTTTCTCTTGGTCATTTAAACTGGTTTAGTATGAATATGTCAGCAGGAAGGGGGTATATGGCCCTTGCTGCTAATATCTTTGGTCAGTGGAATCCTTTGGGAGGATTAGCAGCCAGTTTTCTCTTTTCTTTTACTGATGCTATTCAGATGCGATTGCAGAGTCTTAATATTGGTATAGCCAGTGAATTGATTCAGATGTTACCTTATTTATTAACTATTGTCGTACTAGCTGGAGCCGTTGTTCGTTCCCGTCCGCCCGAGGCTTTAGGGAAACATTATGAAACAGGGAAATGAAAATATTATGTTAATAAAGCTAAGTTTCTGATTAC
Organism: Anoxybacter fermentans; assembly: GCF_003991135.1. Taxonomy (GTDB): domain Bacteria; phylum Bacillota; class Halanaerobiia; order DY22613; family DY22613; genus Anoxybacter; species Anoxybacter fermentans. The sequence goes on from NZ_CP016379.1 coordinate 165,954, forward strand.
CGAAGGTTGTTGGGAATAGATGGAACGGGTTAAGAAGAAAGGAGATAGAGGAAATTAACGAAGTATATATCACATTAGCTTAAATGGAGATTGAGGAAGTTTTTACTGCAGATGCACTGATAAAGATTGGCCTTTTAAATTCCCGGGCTGGCCCGGGATTTTTTTAATGTTTAGGAAATCATACTTTATTTCGACTGAAATCGAACTTTAGATGGTTCGAAAAATTAGCTTTGTACAGTGACCAAAGGGCATTTTGTTCTGCCATTCATTTTACTGAATGATGTTAGAATAAGTAGGGCATATTGAAAATATAACAAACTGGAGGTGGAATGATGGATTTTATCTTATTGTTTGGAGTTTCGATTTTGCCGGGGATATTCTGGGTCTGGTACTTTTATAGGCAGGATTATCTGGATCCGGAGCCATGGGGATTAGTCTTTCGATCATTTATTGCTGGAGCTTTGACGGTGATTCCAGTCAGCCTTATTGAAACTTCCTTTGCTATTGAGATCAATCGGCCAAATAATTTAATCGATTTATTGTTTTTATCTATCTTTATTATCGGTGTTACAGAGGAAGTCTTTAAATTTCTTGCTGCCTATTTTTCTGTTTATCGAAATAAGGAGTTTAATGAAGTAATGGACGGAATTATTTATGTGGTAACAGCTGGATTGGGGTTTGCAGCAGTTGAGAATTTGTTCTATACAACGGTTTTTGGTTATAAAGTAGGGGTCATCAGGGCGGTGGTGACAAGTCTGGCTCATGCAGGTTTTTCTGGAATCGTAGGGTTTTATTTTGGAATGGCCAGATGTTATCCAGAAAGGAGTAAATTCTACATCTTATATGGTCTGGCCTGGGCCAGCCTGTTGCATGGTTTTTATGATTTTCTGGTTATAAGTAGATTGGTTGGCTTTACTATGACTATTGGAATTGTATTGCTGCTACAATTATATCTGGCCCGATTGATCAGGCGAGCAGAATTTCTTTCGCCTTTCAAATAATTACAGTAAGCAAAGAGGAATTTTAATTTTTAAGGAGAACTATTTTAAGTTGGGGAGGGAAGGGTATGAACCGGAAAGAAAAAATAAAAATTGCAGTAATTGACGGAATGGGAGGCGGTCTTGGAAGTCAGATAGTCACCCAACTTGTAGAAAAGTTAGGAGATCAGGTTGAAATTATTGCCCTTGGTACCAATGCCATGGCCACAGGTCGAATGATGCAAAGTGGTGCTAAAAGAGGTGCCACTGGTGAGAACGCCATCAGGGTCAATATAGAGAAAGTTGATTTGATTGTTGGCCCTTTAGGAATTATGATGCCAAATGCCTTAATGGGTGAAATTACTCCCAGGATGGCTGAATGGATTGGGCTTGCCAGGGGTAAGAAATTTTTACTTCCGGTTATCCAACCTCATTTTACACTGGTTGGGTTGCAGAATGCACCCATGTCTGATCTTATTAATGAGTTGATTTTGCTGATTGAGGGGGAAGTGAAAAACCATGGTAAAGAAAAAGAATTATGATGTGATTATTGTTGGGGCTGGCCCTGCTGGAATTTTTACAGCCCTGGAATTAGTAAAAAGTGGCAAGAAACTGGATATTTTAATGTTGGAAAAAGGGCGGAGTTTAAAAGAACGGGACTGTCCAATGAAGTCCAGAAATATTAATTGTATTAAATGCCCTAGCTGTGCAGTTGTCAGTGGTTGGGGTGGTGCAGGTGCTTTCAGTGATGGTAAATTAACCCTATCCACTGAAATAGGTGGACATATGCCTGAGTATATCGGCAAAGAAAAACTGGCTGAGTATATCAAAAAAGCTGATGATATCTATCTACAATTTGGTGCAAGAGATAAGATTTATGGTATATCACCCGAAAAAGCTGAAGAGATTGCCGACCGGGCAATTATGGCTAATCTTAAATTTATCCCTGCACGTCTCCGTCATCTGGGAACGGGTTATAGCAAAGTAGTTTTGCAGGGAATGATGGATTATTTAATCGAAAATGGTGTAGAAGTGGTACTTGGACAGCGTGTGGTTGAACTTTTGGCAGAAAACGGTCGGATTAAGGGAGTCAAATTGAAAGATGGAACGATTCTTGAATCCAGATATGTAACTGTTGCTCCCGGTCGGGAAAATGCTGAATGGTTGAGCAAAGAAGCTGCCCGGTTGGGAATTGATATGGCCATCAATCCTGTAGATATCGGTGTCCGGGTAGAATTACCAGCAGCTATAATGAAAAATCTGACAGATGAAATTTATGAATCAAAATTGGTCTTTTATAGCAAAAAATTCGAAGATAAGGTAAGAACTTTCTGTATGTGTCCAAATGGTGAGGTTGTTCAGGAAAACAATCAGGGTTTGATAACTGTAAATGGTCATACTCATTCCCATATCAAAACCAAAAATACTAACTTTGCGCTGTTAGTAAGTAAAACTTTTACTGAACCATTTAAAGAGCCCATTACTTATGGACGCTATATTGCTAGCCTGGCAAATATGATAGGGGGCGGTGTTATTGTTCAAAAATTGGGTGACCTTTTGAGTGGACGCCGTTCTACTGAAGATAGGATTCAAAGAGGTCTTGTGGAACCGACCTTAAAAGATGCTACACCTGGGGATTTGAGTCTGGTCTTTCCACATCGATTCCTGGAAGCAATAGTTGAGATGCTGGAAGCGCTAGATAAGCTGTCACCAGGCGTTTACAACAGGGATACTCTGTTATACGGGGTAGAGGTTAAGTTTTACTCTTCCCGCTTAAAAGTAAATAACAATCTGGAAACTCAGATTGAGAATCTCTATACTGGCGGTGATGGGGCAGGAATCACCCGTGGTTTGATGCAGGCTTCTGTTTCCGGTATGGTAATTGCAGATGATATTGTTCGTAAAGAAAGTTAAAATTTCTTGGCCAGCCTTTTAGCTGGCTTCTCTTTTTTTAACAAAATTTCAAAAAAAGGGTTGGGAAAAATGTTTGTGTTATTTCATAATTATTATACCAGGTTAATCCGATTTTCCAAGAATGTGAAGCTGTATCTTTTGGCTTTGACTTTAAACTCTATTGGTACCGGAATGTTTCTTGTTTTATATAACTTATATTTAAAAGAGTTGCAGTATAATGAAGCTTTTGTGGGTCGTACTGTCTCGTTAAAAGCTTTAGCAGCAGTATTGATTCTTTTACCGGCGGGTGTTTTCAGTGACAGGTTAGGACGGCGGAAGGCAATGATCACAGGAGCGGTATTTTCAGGAATTTCTTTTGCTATTTTAAGTCTATTGGAAGATGCTAATATAATCCTCATATTTATTTTTTGTAATGGAGTTTTTAATTCATTTTTTATGGTAGCCCAGGCACCCTTTATTATGGAAAATACAACCCCGAAGGAAAGGATACATCTTTTCAGTATCAATTCAGCATTGATGGTGGGGGCCTGGATGTTGGGGAATATTATCGGTGGATGGATTCCCGATATTTTGACATATTGGTTTACTACACTGGTAGCGATGAAAATTACCCTGATGATTTCTGCTCTGATTATTTTTTTGGGGGCTGTACCATTAATTAAGATCAGGGAGATTCAGACTCATCAACAGCGTAATTTTGATGAAATTATTAAAATGCTTAGGGATAAAAAAGAGCTTTTAACTCTAGGTAAATTCATTTTACCTTCTGCACTGGTTGGTTTTGGGGCCGGGTTATTTGTACCCTATACCAATCTTTATCTGGCAAATCAGTACGGAATGACAACTTCGCTTATTGGAATTGTAATGGCTTTAAGTCAGATAATGACGGCTTTTGCAACGCTTTTTGCTCCAGTATTGGTAAAACAGGTTGGACGGGTCAAAGGAATTTTTATCTTTCAGATGTCTTCAATACCGTTTCTCTTTATTATGGCTACCACTTCAAATGTATTCCTTGCTATGGTGGCAGTTCTCCTTAGAACTGCTTTGATGAATGCTGCTAATCCCATTACTTCCAATCTGATGATGGAAGAAGTAGGAGATAAAGTAAAAGGAATAGCTAATAGCTTAAGTCAGATGGCATTTCAGCTGGGATGGGTAGTTATGGGGCCAATTAGTGGAATGATTATTGCAGAATACGGATATAGTTATGTCTTTTTTCTTGCCATGTTTTTTTATCTTGGTTCTGCACTCTGTTATTTTATTTTCTTCCGTCATCTGGATGAAGAAAAGGTTCAAAGTGCTATTTATTAATGGGTAATGTGCGGTAAATTGGTTTCTGAATTTAATAGGGAGGTGGATTGATGGGGTGTCTCGGGCATTTGTTGGGTATGATTTTAGGTTTGATTGGGGGAGTTATTGGTCTTGTCTTTGGAATTTTTGGTAGTCTTATTGGAGTTGTTGTCGGAGGTATAGGAATTATCATTGGAATTATCGTTCCTATGCTTATCTTTGGTATTCCTGTACTTCTCCTTATTGCAGGAGTCTGGTTTTTGTGGTGCCGACCAAAAGGAGAAAAAACTAATTAAGGATTAAACTGCAAAAAGCTAATTTTTCGCGTCTTGAGAAATTTTTCGAATCATCTAAAGTTCAATTTCCGCCGAAATAAGGCTTCCTGACTCAAAGGGCCCTCCTGGCCCTTGATTAACTCATCACCTCCTGTGATGAGGCCTTATTTCGTCGAAAATCGAGCTAAGATGATTTGGCGAAAAATTTCTATGTCGCTCAAAATTAGCTTTTTGCAGTATAATCATTAAGGATGAAGATAAAAGGTTTAAAGATGTATGTATAGAATTTAATTGAGGTGAGATAATGAAAGGAAAAATTCAATTTCGGGTGCGATATGCAGAGACAGATGCAATGGGTATTGTTCATCATGCCAATTATTATATCTGGTTTGAGATGGGAAGGACTGAGTTACTGCGAGAATTGGGTCTGGAATATCGTTCTATGGAGAAAAAGGGGATTTTTTGCCCTGTGATTGAGTCCCGTTGCTATTATAAAAATTCAGCCAGGTATGATGATTTTTTGACATTGGAGACAGAGATTAAAAGTGTGAATAAAGCTACATGGACTTTTAGCTATCGGGTTTTGCGGGATGATCAGCTATTGGCAGAGGGTTATACAGTTCATTGTTTTATAAATCGGGAAGGTAAACCAGTAGCTTTAAAGAAAGCAAATCCTGAAATGTATCAAGTGATGGTAGAGAAGGGTTTAATTGAGAAATAAAAAAAGACCACTTTCAGAGTGGTCTTTACTTACAAAAAATGGTCCGGCTGCCGGGATTTGAACCCGGGACCTCTTGCTCCCGAAGCAAGCGCGCTGACCAAGCTGCGCTACAGCCGGGTAATATCAATCTGAATAATATTATATCGTCAAAATTGAAATTTGTAAAGAGTTTTTATGTTATTTTTGGATCTTTAGAGTTATCAATGGGCCTGGAGATAAATATTGCTCTTCTTTTAAGTAAAGGACAATACCTCCGATTTTACTGGCTGCCAGATTATATATCCAGGTTGCTATTGCAGCTCCTATGGCTCCCATCAGTGCATAAATACAGATAAAAAAGAAGGCTGAAATTAAAGTTGGCCAAAATGCGCGGGGTGAGGAAGCAACTATTGCAAATACGGAAAACATCCCTGCAATTAGTCCAAAGATTAATCCAAAGATAAGATAAAGTTTAGCAACACTTTTGATATCAATTTTCTTAAGTTGATATTTTTTCATCTACATAAAACCTCCTTGAAAGAATTTTCGAAAAGCGATACAATATAAAAATGAGAAAGAAAGTAGGGGTACCTGTGAAATGGCGAATTTTTAGTGAGTATACTTCTGCATTGTTTTTATTGAGTTATATGGGACTTATTTTTTATCTTTCATCAATTCCAGGGTCAGAGCTTAAAGTTGAGACACCTGATTATATTCTTCATGCTCTGGCTTTTGGTGGCTTTTACTTTTTTTCAACCTTATTTTTACTTCATCAGATGAAATTAAAACAGAGTCTACTCTCTGGTCTTTTTTTCACCTTTCTTTTCGCTCTCAGTGATGAAGCTCATCAATATTTTGTTCCAGGTCGTACACCTGACTTACGGGATATTGCTGCAGACCTTGTGGGTGCTTTGTTTGTTTTGGTAATGTTAATCTTTATTTTTCGATTTTATGCTTTTGTTAAGTCAAAAAAAGGATAAAACCTGCTATAATTAGCAATGAAGGCCAATAGGTTTTAATGTAATCCAAATACTGTTCCGGTATAAAGGTGAAGTCAAACTCAATAATTAGAGCAAAGAGTATTAAACCCAGGCCCGGATATAATTATTCAATTTTGGCCAATATGTCTGTTCCATCAACAGGATATAAAGACCCAGCCAGATCAGGATGGAGCTTGTGATTAAAAAACCTAATATACGGTGAGTGATAAAATATGCTGTTAGAAAAGCACTACCTAAAAGAAGTAAAAAGATATCTCCATCAATTAACCGGAACCGTTCCAATGAAAGAAAAATTCCGACAATGACTAGAAAAATACCGAAGAGGCGATTTCCTTTGGTCATGGAACTAACTCCTTTCTAGATTAAAAGTAAAACCGAAAACCGCCCCGATAAATAGCTTTACCTGTTTCCGTTAAAGGAAGTTTGGTTTCAGAGAAGAAAAAAAGAAAATCAGTTCCAAATAAAACATAGGGATTGAAATTTTGATTATTTCTTGAAAAAGTACATTCTCCACCCAGGTAGAAATGCCATATGATATACTTACGTGGAATACGATACAGGTTTCCAAAACTTAATAATAGATCATTGTTAATATTGTCAAATTCACAGTTAAAGGTGGCAAAATAATCGGTAATCATCTGATACTTTAACCCAAAGGCTTTAATATTGAAATATTTGTATAGATCAAAGGCAAAACGGTGCGGCTCATGGTATTCACGATCCAGTCTAAGACATTCTTCAACTACAAAAGGAGTTTTGACTTCAATTGTTGTTTCTTTTTTTATTACTCGTTCACCTGCTAAAACAGGAAAATTTAAAACCAGTATCAGACAAATTAGGATAATTACTGCCGGAGATCTCATGATACCCCTCCCTATTTATAATATTCTTATATATGGTTAAACTGCAAAAAGCTAATTTTTCGCTTTTTGAGAAATTTTTCGAATCATCTAAAGCTCGATTTCCGCCGAAATAAGGCTTCCTGACTCAAAGGGCCCTCCTGGCCCTTGATTAGCTCATCAATCCTCAGATGAGGCCTTATTTCGTTGGAAATCTCGCAAAGATTTAGCGAAAAATTTCTATGTCGCTCAAAATTGGCTTTTTGCAGTTTAATCATATATTACTAATTTAAGTATATTTGATATTCATATCTGGTGTCAAGGAGTGGTAATTTCTATTTTTTCTTTAAAATAGGTCATCAATTGCTCAGAAGAGATTAATTCTTGAAAATAAAATATTTCATATTGACTATTGGTTAAAAGTATCAAAGTTGGTACGATATAAATTCCCATTTTTTGAGCCAGTTCGGCTTTGAAGTCGATAAAAAAATTGAATTCTGGTTTATTTAAAAATGGGAGGGGACGGTTCATTCTCCCAATATGAATGAGAATGATGGCTATATTGTCGGGAATTTCTGAAGCAATTTTTGTAATTTCGTTAAGCTGTTTGAGAGAGGTGGGAGATGTATCGATAAAGAAGAGGATCAGGTAATCTTTATTAGGAAATTGGGTAGGAATATCGACTATTTCACCTGATAAATTTTTTAATTGATGGGTTGGCAGAGGGTGATATACCAGCTCCTTATACCTGGGAGTTATAATATTCAGGATGATAAAGAAAAAAATAAACAAAATTAGAGTAATGCTAAACTGCTTTAGGTTAAATTTGAGGCTGATTTTTTTCATTTTATTTCACCAACCGATAGACTCTTACCAATTTAATTTTATTTATTAAAAGGAAGAAATATAACATTTTCAATGAAGAAGGGGTTTATTATGGGTAAAATTACTTATGATCAGGGTGTTTATATCATTGAAATGGTATTAAAAAAATCTATCTGTATTAAGATTGGCAAATTAGGTACATATGAGCTAAATCCCGGTTATTACTATTATATAGGAACAGCTCAAAGGAACTTAAAGGCACGTATTGCTCGCCATTTGCAAAAAGAGAAGAGGCTGAGATGGCATATTGATTACCTGTTACAATATGCTGAAGTTTTGCAGATATATACCTGGCCGGGGGAGAGAGATGGAGTGTATGTTAGGACAACGGCTTATGAAATTTCCTGCTGTATTTACTCCCATTTCCGGGTTTGGCGCCAGTGATTGCAGTTGTCCAGCCCATCTATTTTATTTTATCTATCGGCCAAATATGGAAAATTTATTATACATGATTAAAGAAGAAACAGGGTTAACCTGTAAATTGGTCTTATAAAGTTTTTTAAGGGAGGAAGTATTAAAATGAAAATTTTACAGGATTTAAATGATAAACAACGAGAGGCAGTTGAACATCTAACAGGCCCTTTATTAATTCTTGCGGGAGCCGGAAGTGGTAAGACACGGGTTTTGACCCACCGGATTGCCTATATGATTTATAAGGGAATTAGTCCATATAACATTCTGGCTGTGACTTTCACCAATAAAGCTGCCAATGAGATGAAAGAACGAGTTAAGCGACTTTTAGGTTATGAAGGAGAGGGGCTATGGATTGGAACCTTCCATTCTATTTGTGTCAGGATTTTACGAAAGGAGATTGAAAAATTAGGCTATAAGGGTAATTTTGTTATTTATGATACTTCTGATCAATTGACAGTGATCAAAGAAGTAATGAAGGAATTGAATATAGATACTAAAAAATTTAACCCGCGGGCGATTCAGGCCACTATTAGCAATGCAAAAAATGAGCTGATTGGGCCTGAAGAATTTGCTAATAATGTTGGCGATTATTTTGAAGAGATTGTCAGTAAAATTTATAAACCCTATCAAGATTTTCTTAAAGAGAACAATGCGCTGGATTTTGATGATCTAATCATGGTGACAGTAGAGTTGTTTAAAAAATATGATCTGGTAAAGAAATATTATCAGAATAAATTTAAATATATTCTGGTTGATGAGTATCAGGATACCAACCATGCTCAATATGTTTTTGTTAACTTGTTAGCTCAAAGGCATCGGAACCTTTGTGTTGTGGGTGACCCGGATCAGAGTATTTACGGTTTCAGAGGGGCAGATATCCGAAACATTTTGAGTTTTGAAGAAGATTATCCAGATGCAAAGGTGGTTAAATTAGAGCAAAACTATCGTTCCACTGAACGAATTTTAGATGCAGCCCACCATGTGATTGTAAAAAATGTAAATCGGAAAGAAAAGCGGCTCTGGACCAAAAAGGGGCAGGGAGAGGATCTGACCCTTTTTGAGGCTGTCAGTGATAAAGAAGAAGCCCAATATGTTGTCTCAGAGATTTTGAAATTGAGAAGAAAGCACGGTTATAATTACTCCGATTTTGCCATTCTCTATCGGACTAATTCCCAGTCGCGGGTATTTGAAGATGTTTTAATGAAAAACCGTATTCCTTATAAAATTGTTGGGGGTCTTAAATTTTATGACCGGATGGAAATTAAAGATGTGTTGGCCTATTTAAAGCTGATCTATAATCCAGCTGATGATCTGGCATTTATGAGGATAATTAATAAGCCCCGGCGGGGAATTGGTAACACTTCTCTTAATCGTCTGGCTCAGTTTGCAGCTAAAAGTGGGATAAGTATGTATGAAGCTGCAGGGAAAGTGGATCAGATTTCTAACATCCGGGGCAAAGCGAAAAGCGGATTAAAGGAATTTTATCAAATGATGGAGATATTGCGTTCATTTAGAGATGATTTAAAAGTAACGGATTTGACCCGGCGGGTTTTAGATAAGTCGGGCTATTTGAAAGACCTTGAGAGTGAAGGAACTATTGAGGCTCAGACCAGGATTGAGAATATTCAGGAGCTTTTTTCAGTAATGGAAGAATTTATTCGTAGTGGGCAGGGATATACTGTAGGGTCTTTCTTAGAAGAAGTATCCTTGACAACTGACTTAGATGAAGTAGATGAGGCAGAAGATGGAGTTCTTCTTATGACTCTACATACGGTGAAAGGTCTGGAGTTTCCCGTAGTTTTTATGACCGGGATGGAAGAGATGATTTTTCCTCATGCAAGGGCATTAGATAGTGAGAGTGAGTTAGAAGAGGAACGACGTCTCTGCTATGTAGGTATTACCCGGGCCAGGGAACTTCTTTATATGACCTTAGCAAAAAGCAGGATGGTCTTTGGGCAAATTAAGTATAATCCGCCATCCCGATTTATTAATGATATTCCTCCCGAACTTTTCGGATTGACGTTGGAAGACGAGCCTGCTCAGGAGATGAAAGAGCCAGAAGAATTAGAGGCAGCTTCTAGCGGTAAGTTTGCTCAATATGTGGGTGGTGAGAAGGTACGCCATCCCAAATGGGGTATAGGAACGGTTGTGGGAGTCCGGGGCCAGGGTAAGAATCAGGAATTGGACATTCTTTTTCCAAAGCCTCATGGACTTAAAAAAGTGTTATTAGAATATGCACCTATAGAACGGGTTTAATTCGTTATTAAGAAAGGAGAGGTTTTTGCTTATGGGAAAGTTGAATCTGGAAGAATTAAAAGAATTGGAGACGAGAGAGGGACGTGAAGCAGCTTTAAGTAAGGCTAATGATATTGCAGAAGAGTTACGAAAAAAGATTGAATATCACGATTATCGTTATTATGTGTTGGATGATCCAGAGATTGCTGATGCTGAGTATGATCAATTGATGAGAAAGCTTCAGCGTTTGGAAGAAGAGTACCCTGAAATTGTTACTCCCGATTCGCCAACCCAGCGAGTTGGCGGTGCTCCAATTGATGAATTTCAAAAAGTGGTTCACAGGGTACCGATGTTGAGCCTGGATAATGCTTTTAATGAGGAAGAATTAAGAGCTTTCGATCAGAGGATTAAGAGGCTGAGCGGTCGTAAAGATCTGGAGTATGTGGTGGAATTGAAGATTGATGGTTTGACCGCTGTTTTAACCTATGAAAATGGTCGTCTGGTACGCGGAGCGACCCGGGGAGATGGTCAAGTGGGAGAAGATGTGACCCATAATATTCGTACTATTAAAAGCATTCCGTTGAGATTGAAAAAGCCTGTTAGTATCGAAATTCGTGGTGAAGTATATATGGATAAACAGGGTTTTAAAGAAATGAATAAGCGTCGGGAAGAGAAGGGAGAGTCATTGTTTGCTAATCCCCGGAATGCGGCAGCGGGTACTGTTCGCCAGCTTGATCCCCGGATTGCTGCAGAGCGGCCACTAAATTACATGGCTTATGACTTGATTTATCTGGGTGAAGGTGGATTTACTACTCATATGGAGGTATTGGAATATCTGGAGGAATTGGGCTTTAAGGTTAACCAGCGCTGGTTATGTTTTAATATTGAAGAAGTAATCCAGATCACAGAAGAATGGACTGAAAAGAGAGAAGAATTGCCCTTTGAGATTGATGGGTTGGTGATTAAGCTTAATGATCTGACTTTGCGGGAAAAATTGGGTGCAACTTCTAAAAGCCCCCGTTGGGCGATAGCATATAAGTTTCCTGCCCAGCAAAGAACTACAGTGGTAAAAGATATTCTGCCATCTGTGGGACGAACAGGAGCTATAACCCCGGTGGCAATTTTAGAGCCGGTTGAAGTGGCAGGTTCTATCGTTAGCCGGGCCACCCTTCACAATGAAGATGAACTCAAAAGAAAAGATGTGCGGATTGGAGATACTGTAGTGATTCAAAAGGCTGGAGATGTAATTCCTGAAGTAGTAAAGGTTGTTACTTCAAAACGGACCGGGAATGAGAAAGAGTTTAAGATGCCTACTGAATGTCCTGTCTGTGGGGCTAAAGTAGTACGTGAACCTGGGGAAGCAGTACACCGCTGTACCAATAACCTGGGATGCCCGGCTCAGCTTCGTGAAGGAATAGTTCATTTTGTTTCCCGGAATGCTATGAACTTAGAAGGAGTTGGCCCGGCTCTTATCGATCAACTGTTAGAAAAAGAGTTGATTAAAGATGTGGCTGATCTCTATTATTTGAAGAAAGAAGACCTGGTTCAGCTTGAGCGGATGGGAGAAAAATCTGCTCAGAATGTGTTGGCTGCTATTGAAAGAAGTAAAGAGCGCCCACTGGATAGACTAATCTTTGCTTTAGGAATTCGCCATGTAGGATCTAATTCTGCCCGGATTCTTACTCAGAAATATAAATCCATAGATGAATTGATGAATGCTTCAGTAGATGATTTACTGGAATTAGATGAGATTGGACCTAAAATTGCCGAAAGTATTGTCAACTTTTTTAAAGAGGAGAGGAACCGGAAACTGATTGAGAAACTGCGCCGGGGCGGTGTAAAGATGGCGATGGCGGCAGATGAAAAAGAAAGTCAGGCTGATAAATCTCTTGCCGGAAAGAAATTTGTTTTTACCGGTGGACTTGAGACTTTGACCCGGAATGAAGCAAAAGAACTGGTATTGAGTAAAGGAGGTAAAGTCTCTTCCAGTGTGAGTAAAAAGACGGATTATGTTGTTGTTGGAAAAGATCCGGGTTCTAAGTATGAGAAGGCGAAAGAACTGGGTATTACTATTTTGACAGAAGAAGAATTTAAGAAATTGGTGCAAAGCTAAAAGTTACCCCAGAAGTTAATACTTCTGGGGTAACTTTTAGGTTGTTGACAAACATTGGTTTTTCACTGCAATTTATCTGGATTCTTAAAATGAAATAGTTTAAGCCGATAAATTAAGCAACTTTTCTAAAAGAATCTGTTATAAAATCAGGGTGCTGTCCCAAAAGTATAAAAGAAGTTGGTAATTGTGAGTATCAAATATTTTTGGATAGAAAATGTGCAAAATTTTTATTAGAAATTTTATGCTTACCGTATACTGGGAAAATTTTTTGATCATCCAGAGAAATATCATTTAAAAGAAGAATCAGAGCGTCTATTTTTTATCAATGAGCTAAAAACTTACATAGAATTATAATTCAAGTAGATGGATAAGAAAAGATCCTAAATTTTTTTTATATCTCTAAAGTTAAATTAAAGAAAATTAAAACAATTTTAGCAAAAAAATAATTTAAACAGAGGAAATCATAACTTTATGTAGAATAATTTCTATAAAAAGTTAAAATAACTTTTGAAAGGGAAAGGGGGTATATAAACTAATTTTATCAATTCAAAAGTGCTTATGTATAATTTATGTTCAAAAATAATGAAAAAGGGGGATATCTCAAATGAAAAAGAATTGTTATCATTTGTTGGTGTTGGTTTTGGTTCTTTCTTTGATTTTAATGCCTTCAGTTGTAGGTGCATGGTCTAATTTGCGGTATGAATCCAGAAGTGGTGATAATTATCATAAGGAGTTCTACGGTCGTCTAGGTCATTATAAATATCAAAGTTCTGCTGATTATTCTCCAAGTGATATAGGGACGTACTATAACTATGGAAACCATGATTTCATCCTGGAAAGAGCTATGGATTATATAGATGTAGCTGATAATGGTGTGCGTGATTATTCTGCCTTTACCGTAATCGAGTCTCATTTAGATTGGGATATCGCTCTCTCTCATACCGATAATCCTGACTATGATTACCATAACTTCTCTGAACATTATTGGCAGCCAAATGATGATCCGGGTGCATCCTGGGCTGGTTATCCGGACGGTGAAGATGTTTTTCGTAACCGTGGTGCTGCTCACTTCATTGAACGAATGATTGAAGTATATATTGCCTATGCTAAGCTTTATAAAGCAACAGGAGATATATTCTACAAAGATGCTGCTCTGGAAACTTTAGGTTCTCTGGCTCATGTAATGGGTGACCTTTCAAATCCTTTCCATACTTCCAATATGATCGTTTACAACCATACTTATAATAAATCAGGTCAGGATCCATTATTGGATGATAAACCTGCCGGTGTTGGTGGTCCTATGTGGTGGGAATATAACTATGGTAGCGGTTCTTCTTCAATCCATTCAGAGTATGAATATACTACATCTCAGTACGATATCATGGATTATGTCAATGCAGCAATGGCTAATAATTATAATCCACAGGATATTACTACTGGTATCAAGGATTTTGTAATCAATTTTGCAACCGAAATAAATGAAGGATGGGGTTATTATCCAGTTAATCGTGAACATTACACTATTGAAGTTAACTATGATGAAGATATCTATGATAAAGATTTCCCGGTTGAACTTAGAAATCCTGATGTTACTTACGCTCAAGATGGTTATGAAACCACTCCTAATGTTGGTGCACAGGTAAAAGATCTACTTCATAGCTACTATGTTAATCTGCGAGATGGTGTTTCCAATTACGGTCAAGATGGTTATGATGCTCATATAATGGAGATTACTCAAAGAATCCATCAGCTTGGTGCTTACCGGATGGCTGATCTGTTACAATATGCTGAAAATCGAATTAAAAATGAAAGCATCAGCGCAGCTCCTGTTGTAGCTATTGTTGGCTGGGAAAATGTAGATGTAGGATTAGAGAGAAATGTTACCGGAATAGGTGATTTATCTATCATTGAAGCTCCGCGTACTATAGATTTGATTGGCTTTGCTGTTAATGATGATGGCCCATGTACCTTTACCTGGAAGGTAAATGGTCAGGTAATTGGGTCAGGTACTATGTGGGTACACCCACCTCAAGTTGCTTACTCTGACCGGAACGGTACCGGCTACTCCTGGAATACAGGTGAAACTAATGGAAATGTCTTTATGGGTTATACCTTCGATTCTGCAGGTACTTATACCATTACCCTGGAAGTTACTGATGGAAATGGTAATATCGGTACTGACAGTATTACAGTTGAAGTCCGTTAAGATACCAGATAATACATAAAGGAAAATCTTAAAAAGAACTGAATATATCAAATATACAACCTATTAAATTTGTACTGCTTACACTATCAGATGAAGAAGGAGTTGAAATAATGAAAGCAATATATCAGAAATTTTTAAGTTTAACTCTGGTTACTGCTTTTGCTGGTATTACTGTTGTTGCTCCTGCTAAAGCGGCTGAACCTATACATAAAGTTCGGTCGGGTGAGAGTTTGTGGAGTATTGCACAGAAATATCATATGGATGTAGAGACTTTGGCTAGAATCAACGGAATCCGGAATCCTGAATATATTAAAGTAGGAATGGAGTTAAAACTTGGGAAAGGTCCACAGATTTATAAGGTCAAACCTGGAGAAAGCATATGGTCCATTTCTAAGAAATTTGGGATAAGTTATAAGACTCTAGTCAGGTATAACAATTTGAAAAATCCGGATAAGATTTTTCCCGGTATGGAAATTAAGATACCTGCTAAAGTAGGAGTTAAATCAAAGCATAAACAGCGTTACTTTATCTGGCCAGCGAAAGGTAGGGTTTCTTCTTCATTTGGATTCCGCTGGGGCCGTATGCATAATGGAGTTGATATTGCCCTGCCTGTCGGACGGGATGTACGTGCTGCTGCCGGAGGTAAAGTAATCTGGGGCGGTTGGATAAATGGTTACGGTTATACAGTGATTATTGAACATAGTGATGGTTATCGTACTCTCTATGCCCATAACTCACGGGTTTTGGTTAGAGGAGGAGATTGGGTAAAGCAGGGGCAGATTATTGCCAAATCAGGTAACACTGGTCGTTCTACCGGACCTCACCTACATTTTGAGATACAAAAAGATGGACGGCCTGTGGACCCCATGATTTATATTAAAGACCTCAGGAGATGATTCTCCCTGAGGTTTTTTTTTGAATAATGATTACTAAAAAAGAAGGAAAATATGTTGTTAGCTAGAAATTTAAAATAAAGTCTGTTAAATACTAGGAGGGAAAATATGGAATTTAAGAAAAAACTTTTTATTTTAGATACCAATGTGTTATTAACTGATCCCCATGCTATTTTTGCTTTTCAGGAGAATGATGTAATTATTCCAATTGCAGTTATTGAAGAGATTGATGCGATGAAATCACGGAATGATAGTATCGGTTTTAATGCCCGTTATACTTCACGACTTCTGGATAAATTGCGGGAACAAGGACGCCTGGATGAAGGAGTTTTTCTTGAAACGGGTGGAATTTTAAGGATTGATATAGACAGAAATAATCATCATATTCCTGAAGGGCTGGCCCAGGATAAAATGGATAACCGGATTTTAAGTGTGGCTTTTTCGGCTAAAGATAACTTAAAGGACCGGTATAAGAAAATTATCCTGGTTTCCAGAGATATTAACATGCGAATTAAAGCAAATGCCTTTGGTCTGGATGCGGCTGATTATATTAAAGATAAGATTGAATATGAGAGTTCTTATGTAGGGATGTTGGAACTGAAAGTTTCACCGGAGGTCATTAATTCTTTCTATGCCAAAGGCTATGTCAAGCTGGAAGGTCATAATCTTCATGCCAATGAATGTGTGCATTTTAGATCAGGAAATCAATCTGCTCTGGGGATTTATAAAAAGGAGAAGGATCTTATAGAGAAATTGGTCTTTCAAGAGGTTACCCCCTGGGGAATACGGGCCAGGAACCGGGAACAGAGATTTGCCCTGGAATTATTGCTAGATGATAATATTAAAATTGTAACTATTGTAGGTAGAGCCGGAACTGGTAAAACTCTTCTAGCTTTAGCGGCGGGACTTTATAAAGTGATAGATGAAGAGGTCTATCGAAAACTTTTAGTTGCAAGACCAGTTATTCCCATGGGGCGGGATATTGGATATCTTCCTGGAGATAAAGATGAAAAACTTAGGCCCTGGATGCAGCCTATTTATGATAATTTAGAGTTTCTTCTGTATGGTGAGGAAAGCGGTAAGAAAAAAGAAGAAGCTCATTTGAGTGTGGAGTTTTTAGAACAGAAGGAATTTATTCAAATTGAACCATTGACCTATATTCGCGGCCGTTCAATTCCACATCAATACATAATTATTGATGAAGCTCAAAATTTGACCAGACATGAGATCAAAACCATCATTACCCGTGCTGGAAAAGGAACCAAAATTGTCCTTACAGGGGATCCAGAACAGATTGATAATCCTTATCTTGATGAAAATAGCAATGGACTTACTTATGTTGCTGATCGCTTTAAAGATATTGAAATTGCCGGACATATAACTCTAATTAAGGGTGAACGCTCACCTCTGGCTGAGATTGGAGCCAGAATTTTGTAAATCACTTCAACTTTGAAGTGATTTTTCTTTATAAAAAATTAGGGTATGCTAAAAGATGGGGTTTAAGCTTGAATAGTAGTGATTAAACCTACCTGGTTGTAAGTTTTTTTGCTTTATGTTATAATTAGCTGAAAAAGATTTTTTTGAAAGGATGGTGGTTTAAAAGATGATCCAAAGATCGGATGTGGAACATGTGGCAAAACTGGCCCGTTTAAAACTCTCGGATGATGAGATAGAAACTTTTACTCAACAATTAGGTGATATCCTTGATTATGTACATAAATTAGAGAAAATAGATACGGAAAATGTACAACCGACTGCCCATGTCTTGCCATTATGTAATGTATTCCGTGAAGATAAAGTGAAAGATTCATTAGATCGGGAGATTGCTCTTTCTAATGCTCCTGAAAAAGAAGGCGCATATTTCAAAACACCTAAAATTCTGGAGTCGGAATAAGGGAGGAATGTTAGAATGGCATTATATTTCAAAACAGCCCACGAATTGCGGGATATGATCTGGAATCGGGAAATTTCAGTAGAAGAATTAATTAATGCTCAATTTGAAAGAATTGAAGAAGTAGAGGATAAGGTTAAATCATATGTGACATTAAATAAAGAGGGAGCCTTGAAAAAAGCTCGTGAGTTAGATGAAGTAATTGGTCGTGGTGAAGAGTTGGGGGATTTAACAGGAATTCCCATCGCTATAAAAGATAATATTTGTACTAAAGGAATTCGGACAACCTGTTCTTCCAGGATTTTAGAAAATTTCATTCCACCATATAATGCGACTGTAGTAGAAAAATTGGAAAAAGCAAATACTGTGATGATTGGAAAGACCAATTTAGACGAGTTTGCCATGGGTTCGTCCACTGAGAATTCAGCATTTTTTCCAACTCATAACCCCTGGGATTTAGAGCGGGTTCCTGGAGGTTCTAGTGGTGGTTCGGCTGCGGCTGTTGCTTCGGGTGAAGCTGTGATTAGCCTGGGATCTGATACCGGTGGTTCAATTCGCCAACCGGCTGCATTTTGCGGAATTGTGGGAATGAAACCTACGTACGGTTTTGTTTCCCGGTATGGTCTGGTTGCTTTTGCATCCAGCCTGGATCAGATTGGACCTTTTACCAGAGATGTGACTGACTGTGCTCTGGTGATGAATTATCTGGCAGGTCATGATGATAGAGATTCTACATCAGCTTTAAAAGAACCCGAAGATTTTACTAAAGCACTTGTGGCAGATGTAAAGGGATTAAATATCGGAGTTCCTAAAGAATATTTCGGTGAAGGTATTGATACTGAAATTATAAATAAAATAAATGAATGTATTAAACTGTTGGTTAAATTAGGAGCAGATGCGGAAGAAGTTTCTATGCCTCATACAGAAGCTGCACTTCCAGCATATTATATCATTGCTCCTGCGGAAGCCAGTTCTAATCTGGCCAGATATGATGGAGTTCGTTATGGTTATCGGGCAGAAAATACTCGCGGTCTTTTAGATATGTATAATACTACTCGAAGTGAAGGTTTTGGGCCAGAGGTTAAACGCCGGATTATGTTAGGTACGTATGCCTTAAGTTCGGGTTATTATGATGCATATTATCTGAAGGCACAGAAGGTTCGTACCCTGATCAAGGATGATTTTGATCGGGCCTTCAGTAAATATGATGTCCTGATCTCTCCTACTACACCAACTACTGCTTTTAAATTGGGTGAAAATGTAGATAACCCATTAGCTATGTATATGAGTGATATCTGCACTGTGCCTATAAACCTGGCTGGTGTACCTGCTATCTCCATACCTGTAGGATTTGATTCCAATGGATTACCCATTGGCTTACAGATTATTGGTAAACATTTTGCTGAAGCTACCATCTTAAGAGTAGCTTATACCTTAGAACAGGAACTTAGAGTAAAGGATAAGCATCCTGTGCTGGGTTAGGGGGGAAAGAATGAAAGAAAAACTGGCCTTTGAAATCGTGAATGCGAAAGAAAAAGATCGCCAGTGGCTTATAAAATATGTATCTGAAAATTGGGGTTCATCAAAGATTGTTAGCCGGGGGAAAGTCCATCAGGTGGAAGAACTGCCTGCTCTTATAGCAAAAACCCTGGATGGTGAGTATGTTGGACTTTTATGTTATCGAATCGATAGTGATGAGTGTGAAGTAGTGGTATTGGAGAGTTTAAAAGAAAATTGCGGGGTTGGAACAGCTCTAATGGAGCGGGTTCAATCTATCGCAAAAGAGGCTCGTTGCAAGCGGGTCTGGTTGATTACTACCAATGATAATCTTCATGCTCTGAAGTTTTATCAAAAGCGGGGCTACAGCCTTGTGGCAGTATACCGTAATGCAGTAGAAGAAGCCCGACGGTTCAAACCCCAAATTCCTTTGATTGGCAATGATGGTATTCCCGTGCGCGATGAGATTGAGTTAGAGATGATACTTTGAGATATATTTAAAATAATGGAGGTGTTAATTATGCCTGAAGGTTTTGAAATAATCATCGGACTTGAGGTTCATGCCCAACTGGCAACAAAGTCCAAGATCTTTTGCGGATGCAGTACTGAATTTGGTGCAGAACCAAATGTGCATACCTGTCCGGTTTGTCTGGGAATGCCGGGTGTTTTACCTGTTTTGAATAAAAAAGCGGTAGAATATGCTGTTAAAGCTGGCCTTGCTTTGAACTGTGAAATTGCTTCTTTTAGTAAATTTGATCGTAAGAACTATTTCTATCCAGATTTGCCTAAGGCCTATCAGATCTCCCAATATGATCTACCTCTCTGCAAAAACGGTTATATAGATGTAGAAGATGATAATGGGGAGACTTTCCGGGTACGGATTAACAGGATTCATCTAGAAGAAGATGCAGGAAAACTGGTACACGGTACTGGAGCAAATATAACTGAATCTGACGCAGCACTGGTGGATTTAAATCGTGCTGGGGTACCGCTGATTGAGATTGTAACTGAGCCTGATATCCACAGTCCTGCCCAGGCAAGGGCTTATTTGATTACTCTCAAGTCCATTCTTAAATATCTGGGTGTATCTGATTGTAATATGGAAGAAGGTTCTTTAAGGGTTGATGCCAATGTTTCCATTAGACCTGTAGGTTCTAAAGAGTTTGGAACCAAAACTGAATTAAAGAATATGAACTCTTTTAAAGCATTGGAACGGGCTTTAGAGTATGAAGTTGAGCGACAGGCGGAAGTTATTAAGAGCGGTGGTAAGGTGGTTCAGGAGACCCGGACATGGGATGAGAAAGCCGGTAAAACTGTCTCTATGCGGAGTAAAGAAGAAGCTCATGATTATAGGTATTTTCCTGAACCTGACCTTGTGCCCATTAAACTGGATAGAGAATGGATTGAGGAGATTCGTGCATCCATTGGTGAACTGCCTAAAGAGAAAAAACAGCGATTTATTGAGCAATATGGTTTGCCTGAATATGATGCGGGTGTTCTGACTCAGGATAAGGCATTGGCCGACTTTTTTGAAGATGCTGCTAAAGAATATCATGATCCAAAAGCCGTATCAAATTGGGTCATGGGTGATTTCTTACGTCTGGTTAAGGAAGAGAATATTGATTATGGTGATTTGAAAATAACAGGTAGCCAGTTAGCAGAGATGTTGAAATTGATAGATAAAGGAACCATCTCCTCAAAGATTGCTAAAACTGTCTTTGAAGAGATGTTCAAGACAGGTAAGAATCCGAAGACTATTGTTGAGGAGAAAGGTTTAATCCAGATCAGTGATGAGAGTGTACTGGAAGGTATTGTACAAAAAGTTCTAGATGCCAATCCGCAGGCAATTGCTGATTATAAAGCCGGTAAAGATCGGGCCATCAAATTCCTCATGGGTCAGGTAATGAAAGAGACCCGGGGTAAGGCTAACCCACAATTGGTTAATAAGATACTCATGGAAAAATTGAATGCTTAAAGGAATGAGTGGATGATAGACAGGCCGATGAATGGGTCTGTCTATTGTTTTTAATAAATGGTTAAACTGCAAAAAGCTAATTTTTCGCTTCCTGAGAAATTTTTCGAATCATCTAAAGCTCGATTTCCGCCGAAATAAGGCTTCCTAATCAAAGGGCCCTCCTGGCCCTTGATTAGCTCATCACATCCTGGGATGAGGCCTTGCTTTGTCTGAAATCTCGCTAAGATGGTTTAGCGAAAAATTTTTATGTTGCTTAAAATAAGCTTTTTGCAATAAAGTCACTTTAAAATTTTCCAGGTAACCTTTTGGAGTATAATAAAATATAGAGAGGAAAATAAATTATCGGTGGAGAAATTTTAAAGAAAAAATCAGGCAGGGAGAAGAGAAAATGAGAGTTATAAGGGAAGATTTGTTTTTTGATTATCTTTATAACAAGTTAGTAAAAAGTGTAAAATTACGAATCGGTCAAGGGTGTAGTGGTGAATGTTCTTTTTGCAATATCCGTGAAAAAGAAGGAGAAGAAGTAATTTATCCTCCGGCAGATAAAATTAAAAAAGGATTACTTGAGCTGTGGGAGAGTGGGGTTAGACACCTTGATTTTATGGATGATACGTTCCTGTTAAATGGCGATGAAATGGGGAATATTTTAAGAAACTTGATGGAGAGGGGAGTCGGTTTTACTTTTTCTATTGTCAGTCCGGTAAAAACTCTCATTCGTAATCAAAAATATCTAACCCCCTTTAAACAATTGGGATTACGACGGATAACTTTGCGGGTGGAAAATTCCAATGAGGATGTTTTAAGTCGTTATAACATTAAAGCAACCAGGGCCGATAAGCAGTATGCGATTCAAATATTGCAGGCATTGCGGTTTCAGATTCACCTTCATTATATTCTTTTTGAACCTTTGACTACCCTTGAGCATTTGAGAAATGATTTTAATTTTCTCGAAAAATATAACCTATTGGGCCTTGTTCCTTTTACCGATATTCTTACTAGCTATCTGGATCTTGACAAAGATACTCCTATCAGTCGGGAATATGGGAATCGTCAGTTGATTAAACCATCTTCCAATTCACTGCTGCCGTATCAGATTTTTCAAAAGGAAGTAGAAGAGATATTTTACTGGCTTTTGTATTTTGAAAAGGAGTTTGGGAAGAGGTTTGAAGATATTTATAACAAGCTTTTACAGTTCAGAATAGATCTGGCAAAAGAAAAACCTAACTGGGCTTTGACGCATCAAGGCCAGGAACTGATGTATATTATATTGAAACTGAGAATGCTGCCATATGAGCTTTTTAAAGAGTTGTTAAACAGCAATAATGATCAGATTGCAGAAGGTGAAATGAGAAGAAAATGTGAAATAAAGCTTTCGGAGGTTGAGGAAAACTATAGGTGTTATCGAAAATGTTATAATTTATAGATTTAATTTTGACAGAAATAATGACTATTTTATTGATGTAAAAAATGGATAAGGAAAGTTTTACAAGAAAAACAGGAAAAATTAATACTAAAGGAGAATGAATATAATAGAAACGTTAAGATAGGTAAATATTTAGATAGCTAATGCAGTTATATTGTATTACACCCTTTAATAAAATTTAGTGAGGTATAAAATATGTTTTTTTTGGTACAATATAAAAAAGTTTAAAAGGGTATGATACAAATGAAAAGAAATTATTATTTTTTATGGAAAAATAGATTAGGGGGGGATGTATGTTTAAGTCCAGGTTAGGTAAAAATTCTTGGCTCTCCGTCAAATGTTGTGAAAGATAAGTTGGCTCTGTTGAATTGATTGATAAATTGATTTTGAAATAAACATTTAAATTTAATAACTTAACATTGAATTAAATACTCTTCTCCTTAGATTCATAACATTTGGAACACCATATCCGATCCTTTTGATCAATTTAATCTTGTTATTGATACCCTCAGCAAAGCCATTGGTTATCTTAGTCTTAAAATAATTTAGTATTTTTTCTTCCCATCTTTGTATTATCTTTTTTACCTGGTAAAAAGGTATCAGCTTGCTTTTTATTACTTCTTTATACCACCTTTTTAGAGCTCTGGTGGCTTCTTTTACATCATCTAGCTGCAATAAGTCTCTGAATTCCTCTTTTAATTCCCAGGCCTTTTCTAGAGCTGGACTGAGTTCAAATAATTCGATGAGCTTTTCATGTTCTTCGTCTGTCAGTTCCTCAGCTCGTTTTTGGAGTAATAAACGAATTTGAAAAAACTTTCTTCTCTGATGATTATTTAGTGTTTGTTGAACTTGTTTTCTAACTTCGTCAAGGGCTTTGTTCATTAAAGTTACAAGGTGAAATTTATCTATAACAATTTTTGCATGAGTAAATGCTGTATCTGCTACTGCTTTAAACGGACGCCACATATCCATAGAAATCGATTGAATTTGCCGTCTTTGTTCATCTTCCCAATAATTAAAGTAGTTAATTAAATCATCCTTTTTGCGGGTAGGTAAATGTCAATTAACTCCCGATTAATTGGATCTGTAATGCTAACTCCATATTTATGGCGTTTTAAAACTGCAAATTCATCGATACTGATGGCTTTTAATTGACTAAGTTTTGAAAGTTGTTGTTCAATGAGAGGGTCAATTACTTTTTTAACTGCATTATTAACAGCTGTATAACTTAACCCGTTTTCTCTAGCAACTTTAGAATAATCCTTGCTGACAGTTTCTTTAGCAAGACATTTATCAAAGCGTTTGGTATTACGGGCATATTTATCAATACTTTCATATTTTTCAGGGATGCCCCTTTTATGACAATAAGGACAACGATATCTTTTCTTTAGAAGTCTAATGATTACTAGTTTACCTCTTATGGGGATGTCTCTAATATTTTGCCATTTTGTATCATGGATTTTATTAGTGATATTACCACACTGAGGACACACAATGTGATTTTTCTTTGCTTCAGCGATAAAAATATATCTGTCCTCCGTTGAAATAATTTCAGTTGCAATAATGTCTGGCAAATCAAGAAATTTTATGATATTATTATCTTGCATTTGCTGGGCTCCTTTCTTTGGTTTTTAGTTCGCAACTAATTAATTCAACGGGGCCAGCAAATGCCTTTTTATTTTTTATAATTTTTTCTTCACAACATTAATTATAGACCCAAAAGTATTTGGGGAAAGAATACGGTTTTATAGAAATATATAGTTATAAAAAAATTGTAGATTTATTGGAGGGAAATGAGATAGATAATTAAAATTAGCTATTCTATAATTTGTCTTTGTAACAATACTGTCAGGGTATTGCTTTTTATTATGAACTTTTTTAAGATTTTTTAAATAGAAATAATGTGTGTTTGGCAAGATAAAAATTCTGCATTTGACCATATTTTTTTCCAGCATCCTCATTTCCAACATTAATACTTAATGGTAGAGTGTTTAATCTGCAATTTTCTCCTATAAATATCAAAAGATAGCTATGATGTATAAATCTGTTAATTATTACATTTGTCATTCTTTCATCGTAAAATATATTTATCCATTTGCTGAATTCCAGATTGGTTGTTATTATAAGGCTCCTTTTTTCATAGCATTTTGCTATAACTTGAAAGAGCAGCTGGACTCCTTCTCTATCTAAAGGAATATACCCCCATTCATCGCAGATTAACAACTCTGTCTTTTGAATCTGCTTAAGAAACTTATTCAATTTACCTTCAGTTTTTGCTTCTATTAGATGATTCACCAAGGTTGCTGTCCTGTAAAACTTAACCTTCATTCCTCTATTACATGCTTCAATACCAATCGCTGTTGCCAGATGGTTTTGCCAGAAATTCCTTATGAGTATCTGCAATAATTTGTGGATAATTTCTTACTATGCTTTTGCCCAGTCTCAATTGCTTGCAATACTCTGCTATTAATTGTTTTATTCTACACATATCCTTTCCATAGGAGGTGATCATAAACCGATATGTCTGTGCGGTATGATGCTAATTTCGGGATATCATCAGATGATTTAATATCTTCGTATTGATTTTTTGTCCTATATCATATATAATATAAATGAGTAATTGTTTTAAATAACTTTTTCTCATTTTATCAGCACCCTTTTTTGTTTGTGGTAAAACAATTATAAAAAGGATGCTTTTATTTTACAAATTTTTCTTCAATAATTTCCAATAAAAAATGAAAAATCTAAAATTCATAATGATTCTTAACAACTTCTTATAAATCAACGGGCTATCGTCCTAAAAAATTTTCAAGTGCTAAAATTTTGTAAGGAAGGTAATTGGACGAGATATTATGTGATTTTAATTTCTATGGATTTAAAGAATATTCAAGACTTATAGGAGGAAATTTATGTCATCAAAATTATACTTTTCTATGTACCATTATGTCCGCGATTTAAAAAATAGTCGTTTTCCCAAAATTAAAGGTTTAGATTAAGCAACAATTGGAATTTTTCAAACAGAATTTCAATGTAGTTACAATGGAAGAAGTGATTGCAGCTTATAAAGAAAGTTATGACCTTCCAGAAAATGCACTACTACTAACATTTGATGATGGTTATATTGATCATTACTTATATGTAATGCCAGCACTAAAGGAATATGGAATGCAAGGATCATTTTTTGTGCCAGGAAAGATTATTGAAGAACGTACTTTGCTGGATGTGAATAAAATACATTTCATTTTGGCTAGTTCTAATATTCAAGTTCTATTGCGAGACTTATTTAAAAAATTGGATTATTATCGAGGGCGGGAGTTTTACTTCCCATCTAACGAAGAACTTTTTGCAGAGTATGCAGTAGCAAATAGATTTGATTGCAAAGAGGTCGTTTTCTTTAAGAGAATTCTTCAGGTAGTTCTACCAGAAAGGCTTCGTTCAAAAATTGCTAGTGAGATGTTTGAAGAACATGTTGGAATAAGGGAAGAAATTTTTGCAAGAGAACTTTATTTAAATTATGATCAGATGAAATACATGAAAAAGAAGGGGATGTATTTTGGGATTCACGGTTATGATCATTATTGGATGAATATGCTGAGTTTAGATGAATTGAAACAGGATATTACGAGGGCATTAATATGTATGGATGAATTGGTTGATTCGAATTGTTGGGTAATAAATTATCCATATGGTTCTTATAATGATGATGTAATTGATTGTGTAAAATCTATGGGGAGTATACTTGGAGTTACAACAGATTTAGGTATTGTAGATTTAAATACGTGTCATCCATTCAAGTTACCACGTTTGGATACAAATGATTTTCCACCAAAAAGTAATACTTATTTAAAATTCAGGTACTATTAATAAATATTTATGAAATATTTATGCAAAAAGCGAGACATAAAATTTATATAATTTCCGATATATATTGGGGAGGAAATAAGTACAATGAATAAATTTGATGAAAGATATATTATTCGGTTAGCAAACATATCAGATATTGATAATATCATGCGTTTTATTGATAAATACTGGAAAAAAGGACACATAATGGCTCGTGATAAAGAATTATTTAAATACGAATATGCAGATGGTGATAACTTGAATTTTGTTTTAGCTATCGATAAAAATACTAAACTAATTGAAGGAATATTTGGATTTTTAAAATGTTCAAATACGAAAGATCCTAAAAAGAAAGATATTTGGGGCAGTATTTGGAAGGTAAATGATTCGCATGACAACATGCCACTTCTTGGAATTGAACTTGCAAAACGAGTATTTACTTTGACGAACTGTCGCACTCATATAGGAAATGGTGCAAATCCTAACACCACAATTCCGTTAAGAAGAATATTCTTCGGTGATAAAGTAGTTAAAATGAAGCAATATTATTTACTTAATCCATATATTGATGACTATAAAATTGCACTAATAAAAAACAAAGTTAATGGGATTACTATTTCTACGCAAAATGAAACAACTTTGCGGGAATTCCATTCAATTGATGAAGTAAAAAAACATTTTGATATAGAAAGTATTGATGCAATTCCATATAAAGATAACTGGTATGTTAATAAGCGTTACTTTTGCCACCCATATTATAAATATAAGGTATACGGATTGGCAGATGGAACAGGGAAAATAGGTGCATTAATGATGGCGCGAGTAATTGAATGTAATGGCAGAAAGGTATTTAGGATTGTAGATTATATTGGAAATCACAAATTATTTGCTGGACTATCTAATCAATTTCAACAATTGATAAAAGACAATGATTTTGAATATATAGATTTCTATACATATGGTTTTGATGAGGAATCAATCTTAAAAGCTGGATTTAAACTTAGAACAGACGAGGATCCAAATGTAATTCCAAATTACTTTGAACCATTTGTACGTGAAAATATTGATATATGGGCACATTATAAACTTGAGGGTACTTTATTTTTCAAAGCTGATGGTGATCAAGATAGACCGAATATAATTAGGAGTATTTAATAGTGGATGAGGTGGTTGAGTATAGATAATATGAGTGAATTTAGGAGCAAATTAATAAAGAAGGACTTGTACAATGAAAATGCAAAGAGGTATGCTGAAAAGATTAAAAATACTGATAATATCGTGATATGGGGATGTGCAAGTGCAGGTCAATATGTATATGAATTTTTAGAAAAATTTGGAGTAGTTGCTAATATTAAATATTTTGCAGATAATAACAAAAAAAAATGGGGAACCAAAATGAATGGGCTACTTGTTTTATCGCCTGAGGAAGTAGTTAAAAAGTATAATGATAAAAGTATATCAAGTATAATAGTTGCGACTATACATTTATCAGATGTTAGAAAGCAGTTGTTATCACTTGGAATAGAAGATTATGCTATAGATGTAAGGGGGTTAAGTTTAGCAAAGGATTATTTGGATTTTAGAAATGAATCTCCGTTCAAAATAATTAACTCTCACATAGAACAATATGAAAAGGTTTACTCATATTTATCAGATGAGCATTCAAAGAAGGTTTATCTAGGAATATTAAATTCTAAAATATCTTTGGATAATAAGTATATGAAAGGTATAGCTTCGCCTGCTAAAGAACAATATTTTGCTAAAGAACTTATTAAAATAAGTGAAGAAGAGGTATTTTGTGATTGTGGAAGTTTTAATGGGGATACTTTAGAAACATTTATTTCGCTATCAGGTGGTAGGTACAAAAAATATATAGCCATTGAAGCTGACAAAGAAATATATAATGAGTTAAATAAAAAAATTGCTGCAAAAGGTATTAAGAATGTGCAAACGTATAATGTTGCATGTTGGAATGAAAAAACAATTTTAAAATTTCAACCTTCACAATCTTCAGGACATATTACAGAAAAGGGAAAGATTTCTGTTTGTGCTGATACTTTAGATAACATTCTGCAAAATGAAAAAGTGACATTTTTGAAAATGGATATTGAAGGTGCAGAGGAAAAGGCTTTAAATGGTGCTAGTACAGTAATTAAAAAATATAAGCCAATTTTGGCAATATGTCTTTATCATAGCTTGGAAGATTATTATAAAATTCCATTAATGATAAAAGAGTTGAATCATGAATATAGTTTATTTATTAGGAATTATACCGATATGTTAGATGTTGAAACAGTATGTTATGCAATTCCTAAGGATAGACTTTAGTAGTATTGGATAATATTGTAGACATGAAAATTTAAACGTTAATATAAGAAAAAGAAAATATTTTAAGCATATAAATTATATTGCTCATCAATATTGTGAAAATATGACTAAAAAATTTGTTTATGAATTAATATAAATTCATATGTAGTTTAAAGGTTATATAAAAAATTATGTAATGATTAGAAATTTTTGAATTGTTCTAATAAAACAAAGTAAATAACAAATAATTGTTTAATTATTGAAAATTTGATAATGGAGAGATTAAGTGGCTAATAACATATCAGTTTTAAGTTGCATAGGTCAGTGTCTCAATTTTAAATAGGAGGTGAGCATGTGGATAAAATTGTAATTGGTATGGTTGGAGCAGGTCGAGCAACGGAACTACATATGAATGCTTTACAAAGGGTAAGTGGCATACCATTGCGTTTTAAAACGATAGTTGCACGTCGTCCTGAACAACTATTACCAGCAAAAGAAAAATACGGATTTGAAATTGCATCCTATGATTTTAATGATTTGCTTAATGATCCAGAAATAGACGTTATTGACATATGTACTCCGCCCTATGTTCATGAGGATATGATTATTAAAGCTATACAGGCTGGTAAGCATGTTATATGTGAAAAGCCACTAACAGGTTATTTTGGTAATGAAAATGATGGAAAACCCATAGGTTTAAATGTTCCGAAAACAGTTATGTATGAGGAGGTTCTAAAATCAATAGAGAATTTGAAAAAAATTATTGATGCGTCAGACAGAAAGTTTATGTATGCTGAGAACTTTGTATATGCGCCCGCCGTGGTAAAAGCAGCAGAAATTATATCTGCAAAGAAAAGTAGAATTCTCTATATGAAAGGTGAAGAAAGTCTTAATGGTTCTAGTTCTCCCGTAGCGGGTGAATGGTCTAAGACTGGAGGAGGAACTTTTATACGAACGGGTTCACACCCTTTATCAGCTGTGCTGTGGCTTAAGCAACAGGAAGCGAAAGCACGTGGCGTTGATATTTTCGTCGAAAGTGTTCTTGCAGATATGGGGAGAGTAACACCATTACTATCAGAATATGAACATAGGCATATTATGGCGCGTCCTAATGATGTTGAGGATAACGGTACTGTAATACTGACATTTTCGGATGGATCAAAGGCAGTGATTATTGCTACTGATATCTGTTTGGGAGGAAGTAAAAATTATATAGAGTTATATTGTAACGATGCAAATATTAAATGTAACTTAACTATGAACGATATGATGTCAACATACTTTTTAGATGAGCACGGATTAGATAATGTATATCTTTCAGAGATGCTTCCAGTTAAAATAGGATGGAATAACCCTTTCATAGCCGACGAAGTAATACGTGGATATACTGATGAAATGCAAGATTTTATGGAGTCGATTTATTATGATAGAGAGCCAAAATCTGGTTTCAAACTTGCATATGACACAATGAAAATCACGTATGCCGCTTATAAGTCTGCTGAAATAGGGCAAAGAGTGAAATTATAATAATTAATTGAATAATAAAATATCCAAATTCAATTTAGAATACATTAATTTGATGATATAGAAAAAAGTTTATAGCAGTTAGATAACTGGCTATAATATTATCATATAAGGAGAAATGCATATGAAAAAATTAGCAAACCAGTTTTATGAAATTGCTGCCTTATATCCCAACAAAATAGCTATATGGTGTGACGATAAAACTATTACATATAAAGAGCTTGCTGATTTAGTAAGTCAATACTCAAATTATCTTTTAAAAAATGGGGTTGCTTACCGCGACCATATTGGTATTCCAATGAATAATAGTATCGAATCAGTTGCGTTAATTCTTACAGCAGCAAACCTTGGGGTGGGACTCGTTCCAATAAACCCAACCTTACCAATAGATGCTATTAAAACAGCTTTTGCTTTTGGCAATGTAAAACATCTAATAGCTAGACGTATATTTTTTGAACAATGTGATAAATTAGGTGGACTAAATATTAATGGCATAAAATTTTGCTTAGATGGAGAATATGATGGTACGCTACCATTAGCAGATGCAAAGAAAATGTCCACGAAAAGACCGATTCTTGAAGAAGTTAGCGGAGATGAAACATTAATTCTAACTATGACATCCGGGTCTACAGGTTCACCAAAGCCAATTGATTTAACACAAAACAATAAATACCAACGTGCCATGGCACATATAAATTTATATAATATAACAAAAGACGATAATGTTCTTGCAGCTACTCCACTCTATCATTCCTTGGCTGAAAGACTTGTATTAATTCCGTTGCTAATTGGTGGAACAAGCGTTTTATTACCAAGATTTACTCCTCATATTTGGCTTAATTGTGTGAAAAATTTACAAGTAACGTTTACGATTGCTGTATCAACTCAGCTTAGTCAAATTGCTGAGCTGCTTTCAAGTCCATTTATTCCGGAATTAGAAAGTTTAAGATGTGTTGTATCTTCTTCTGCATTACTTGAACCACATGTAAAAACTGAGCTTATAGAAAAATTAAAATGTGAATTTCACGAAATGTATGGAACTTCTGAAATATCTACTGCAACAAGTATTAATTTTAAAGAATCTTTAAACAAAAAGCAGTCAGTGGGAAGGCCAATTCCTGAAGCAGATATAAGAATTATTAAAGACAATGGTGAACTGGCATCAAACTATGAAATTGGTGAAATAGCATGTAAAACTAGCCTTTTGTGTAATGGATATTATGGTATGTCAGAAGTTTTTAATGATGCTCTACAGGATGGTTACTTCAAAACTGGAGACTTAGGATATATTGACGAAGATGGATTTTTATATTTTGTAGGTCGTAAGAAAGAATTAATTATAACTGGTGGTATTAATGTATACCCTTCGGATATAGAGAAATGTGTATTAAAACTTCCCGAGGTAAGTGAGTGCGCAGCATTTGCATACCCGGATGAGAGACTTGGAGAAGTTGTTGCATTGGCTGTTGTTACTAAACCAAATTGCAAATTAACGAAAAGAGCAATCCAAATTCAATGCGCAAGAAATCTTGCAGACTTTCAACAACCACACAAAATTTTCTTTGTTGATGAACTACCAAAGAATGCAATGGGTAAATTGATGAAATTTAAACTGATGGAATATGTAAGGCTTCATTGTTTAGACGAGTAATTATAAAAAAGAATGGAGGGAAAATAATGAATGTATCGGATTTCATAATAAATAGACTACAACAAAAATATACAATAGATAAGAATATTGATATTGAAACTCTTAATTATGTAGAAAGTGGTTATATAGATTCACTTGGCATTATTAAATTTATAGTTGAGATCGAAGATGAATTTGGAATTGAATTTTCAGATGAAGAAATAGCTGATCCATCTTTTAAAACTGTAGGTGGTTTAATAAAACTTGTAGAAAGAAAAGTGATGAATAATGAAGAATCTTAAATTTGTTACTGCAAAGAAGCAAAATGGTATCTATAGAAAGACAGAATTTAGAATAGGAGATATTACCGTAGGAAAAGATTTTTTAGTTATTGCAGGTCCATGTAGCGTTGAATCTGAAGAACAAATAATGACTGCTGCAAAGGCAGTTAAAGCTGCAGGTGCAAACATGCTTCGTGGTGGTGCGTATAAGCCAAGAACTTCTCCTTATTCTTTTCAAGGTCTTGGAAGAGTTGGACTTCAGTATCTTAGTAAGGCAGGAAAGGAAACGGGGCTTCCAATTATAACAGAAGTAATTGATCCAAGAGATGTCTATTTAATTAGTGAATATGCCGATGTACTTCAAATCGGAGCACGTAATATGCAAAATTTTTCTTTACTTATTGAAGTAGGAAAAGTTGGAAAACCTGTTCTTCTAAAAAGGGGCATGAATGCTACTATCGAAGAATGGTTAAACAGTGCAGAATATATTATGAACGCAGGAAATCCAAATGTAATTTTATGTGAACGTGGTATTCGTACCTTTGAAACATATACAAGAAATACCTTAGATTTAAGTGCTGTTGCTGCAGCAAAAGGACTTACGCATCTTCCGGTAATTGTTGATCCTTCTCACGCTACAGGGCGCGTAGATTTGATACGTCCTATGACTCTAAGTGCAATTATGGCTGGTTGTGACGGACTTATGATTGAAGTCCACCCATCACCTTCTCACGCTCTCAGTGACAAGGAACAACAACTTACGCCCGACCAATTTAAAAATTTAATGGAGGAGGTTAGAGAAACTCTGACATTTAGAGATAAGTTATATGTAAAAAAAGATTAAAATTATTGGGTCTATAATTAATGTTGTGAAGAAAAAATTATAAAAAATAAAAAGGCATTTGCTGGCCCCGTTGAATTAATTAGTTGTGAACTAAAAACCAAAGAAAGGAGCCCAGCAAATGCAAGATAATAATATCATAAAATTTCTTGATTTGCCAGACATTATTGCAACTGAAATTATTTCAACGGAGGACAGATATATTTTTATCGCTGAAGCAAAGAAAAATCACATTGTGTGTCCTCAGTGTGGTAATATCACTAATAAAATCCATGATACAAAATGGCAAAATATTAGAGACATCCCCATAAGAGGTAAACTAGTAATCATTAGACTTCTAAAGAAAAGATATCGTTGTCCTTATTGTCATAAAAGGGGCATCCCTGAAAAATATGAAAGTATTGATAAATATGCCCGTAATACCAAACGCTTTGATAAATATCTTGCTAAAGAAACTGTCAGCAAGGATTATTCTAAAGTTGCTAGAGAAAACGGGTTAAGTTATACAGCTGTTAATAATGCAGTTAAAAAAGTAATTGACCCTCTCATTAAACAACAAGTTTCAAAATTTAGTCAATTAAAAGCCATCAGTATCGATGAATTTGCAGTTTTAAAATGCCATAAATATGGAGTTAGCATTACAGATCCAATTAATCGGGAGTTAATTGACATTTTACCTACTCGCAAAAAGGATGATTTAATTGACTACTTTAATTGTTGGGAAGATGAACAAAGACGACAGATTCAATCGATCTCTATGGATATGTGGCGGCCGTTCAAAGCAGTAGCAGATGCAGCATTTACTCATGCAAAAATTGTTATAGATAAATTTCACCTTGTAACTTTAATGAACAGAGCCCTTGACGAAGTTAGAAAACAAGTTCAACAAACAGTAAATAATCATCAGAGAAGAAAGTTTTTTCAAATTCGTTTATTACTCCAAAAACGAGCTGAAGAATTGACAGATGAAGAACATGAAAAGCTCATCAAATTATTTGAACTCAGTCCAGCTCTAGAAAAGGCCTGGGAATTAAAAGAGGAATTCAGAGACCTATTGCAGCTAGATGATGTGAAAGAAGCCACCAGAGCTCTAAAAAGGTGGTATAAAGAAGTAATAAAAAGCAAGCTGATGCCTTTTTACCAGGTAAAAAAGATAATACAAAGATGGGAAGGAAAAATACTAAATTATTTTAAGACTAAGATAACCAATGGCTTTGCTGAGGGTATCAATAACAAGATTAAATTGATCAAAAGGATTGGATATGGTGTTCCAAATGTTATGAATCTAAGGAGAAGAGTATTTAATGCAATGTTAAGTTATTAAATTTAAATGTTTATTCCAAAATCAATTTACCAATCAATTCAACGGAGCCAACTTATCTTTCACAACATTTGACGGAGAGCCAATATAGACATAATTCTTTTTTGGGGAAATCACCTTTTGGAAAACCGCAATATATATTGTTAAGTGGTATTCCAGAAGAAGTTCGTTCTATGCGTGTAAAAAAAAGAATTATGGAGTGGGAGCGTAAATTTGGACAGGTTCAATCTTCTAGTAATATTGAAAGTGGTTGGATAGAGTCACCTATAAGTCGAACTAAAGTGGAATTTATGACAGATGAACAATGGTTAAAAGCAATAGAAAAATATAAAACTTTAAAAGATAAACATCCTGATGATCTGAAAGGAGGAGCGCGGGAGTTATCAAGAGAATTGGAGGTTCAGGCTCATAAACATGGTCAACGTTTTGCAAAACTGGTTTTGCATTTGCCACAAGATTGTTATCACGGATATTATGATGCTATAATAAGAGGAATAACAAAAAAAGAAACTTATAAATTTGATAAGAAACAGGATAAAATTCCTCCATCAGAATCTGCAAGTTTTGAGGATATTTGTTCTGTTATTCGATATGTTAGTACTTTAAAGGGAAATCCGTGTGCAAAAGAAATATGTGAGGGTGTTGCAAGATTAGCTGATTATAATTGGCCTGAGGATATACTTAAATATATTGTTAATTGTGCAGTTGATCCAAATAATTCTATTGATAATATAATTGTTGAAAAATCTTGTGAAGATATATATATCAATGGTATTAATACTGTGCCTGGTGTGGCTGCTATTACAATTGCTAGATTACTTTCGGAGAATGACAATAGGTTCAAAATTTTTAAACCAGCGATTTTACATTTAATCAATCATCATTCAGCTGCTGTTCGTTCATGTGCTGCTGCGTGTTGTTCAGCTATGTTGAAGATTGATAGAGATAAGGCTTTAGAATATTTCTTAAAATTGACTGATATTAATGATGAAAGATTATTAGCAACTCCAAAGGTAAAAGAATTTTTGTATTCTGCTTATCATACTCATTATAACGAATTAAAAAAAATAATTAAAACAATGGTAAAATCCAGAGAATCGAAGGTAGCAGAAATTGGAACTATTGTTCAAATAAGAAGTTGGTTGGAATATGGGAAGGGTGAAGAGTTAACACAAATTTGTTTAAATGGTTCTAAAACAAATCGTCTTGAATTAGCAAAATTGTTTGCTAAAAATTACTTTGAAAAAAAATATTTTGAGAGAGTAAAAGAGTATTTAAAAAATTTATTTAATGATCCAAGTAAAGAAGTTCGTAATGCAGCGTTGCAGGTTTTTGGGAAATTTGGTGGAAGTGAAGTGGATCAGCTTAAAGAAATTTTATCAATATGCCTTAAAAGTCCTGTCTTTTGGGATAATCCTTCTGTTGTATTGCAGGCTTTAGAAAGATGTTATAGTGTTGATAAAATTTCCAAAGAAATTTTTTTACTTTCGGATTTAATGAGTACAGAATTAACTAAAAATTCACGATATTTGGAAAAGAGTCTATTTTTGGATGTTTCAGTTATGATTAAGTTAGTGTTAAGATTGTATGACCAGGGTTCTTATTGTAGTGAAATTCGGTCTAAGTGTCTGGATGTAATAGATCAAATGTTAAAAGCACGGATAGGAGAAGTAATAAATGAATTAAAAGATATTGAACGATGATAGTAGAAAGCAATAATATTTAAGTCAAGGAATGATAAGTACCTGAAAGTTTTTAAATGAATTATCATTAAAAAATATAAAGGATTAAACTGCAAAAAGCTAATTTTGAGCGACATAGAAATTTTTCGTTAAACCATCTTAGCGAGATTTTAGTCGAAATAAGGCCTCATCACTTCCTGTGATGAGGCCTTATTTCGACTGAAATTGAGCTTTAGATGGTTCGAAAAATTTCTTTTGAAGCGAAAAATTAACTTTTTGCAGTAAAATCATAATTGTAAAAAAAATTGTAGATTTGTTAATGACAAATATGTAAGAGGTTTAAAGCTAAGAAAAGTTAAAAGGCTCATAAATAAATTGTCTCTAAAAGTGATATCATTTAGAGATAAAGAGAATTTAAAAAGGGCTTTGATAATTTTTATCGAAAAAGATGATTATGTGATTGTTATTCCATAATTTTAGAATCAGATGCTTAAAAAATGAGGAAGTGGATTTTCTTTTATAAATAGAAAAACCGACTATGAAAGTCGGTTTTTATGCTTCCTGATAATCTTTTATATTAATTTCTTTTTTCTTCCACAAATTTATCTCCTTCCATTTACCACTCCGGAAACGTAGATAAGACATAACGGTTCTACTCATAAAGTCAATGGCAAAAGCAATCCATACTCCCACAAAACCAATTTTAAAAACAATAGCCA
Source organism: Anoxybacter fermentans (assembly GCF_003991135.1). Lineage (GTDB taxonomy): Bacteria > Bacillota > Halanaerobiia > DY22613 > DY22613 > Anoxybacter > Anoxybacter fermentans. The sequence goes on from NZ_CP016379.1 coordinate 202,630, forward strand.
AAAGATAAGCTAAAGCTACTCTGCTTCCCCAGACACCTATGGCGGTAATATACATAACCCATTTGGTATCTCCTGCACCTCTAAGAGCACCGAAAAAGGTAAGGAGAATGCCTAGAAAAGGTAGGGAGAGAGAGATTATACGCAAAGCAATAACTGACAAGTGGACAACTTCTGGAGTCCGGGTAAAGATCAGAGTGATTGGTTTTGCCAGAAGAAAGATTACAATTCCAAAAATAAACATGAAACCTGCTGCCATTTTTGCAGCGATATAACCTACTTTTTCAGCACGATCTGGTTTTCCAGCTCCCAGATTTTGTCCGACAAGAGTTGTAGTAGCCATATTGAGACCAAATGCTGGCATATTGGCTATGGAGATTCCACGCATGACGATCTGATTTGCTGCTAATGCAGGAGTACCTAAACCTGCAACTATCATAGCCAGAGATGTAGTACCACTAGTACGAATCAACTGTTCTATAGCAGCAGGGATCCCCACCCTGGTTAATTGACCAATTATTTCCCAATTAAAGGTAAAGCGTTTTGGCCAGTTAACTTTGAATCTGGTTCGCCCTGTCAGCAGAATATAAAGTGCTATTCCAAAGGCCAGCATTCGCGCAGCAGTTGAAGCGATAGCTGCACCGACTACGCCCAATTCCGGAAATGGCCCAACTCCAAAGATTAATAAATAGTCAAAGACTAAATTAAATATGTTAACAAAGACCATCACTTTCAAAGGTGTTTTCATATCACCCGCGCCCTGCAAAATTCCGTTAAGTACCATTAAAGTAAAGAAGAATGGGAAAGAGATAGCGATAATTTGAAAATATACGGTTCCGTAGTGGATAACTGCAGGGTCAGGTTTTTTCATAGCTACAATCATTAGTTCAATAATCTGTTCTGCAAAGATATAGGAAAAAAAACCAATCCCTAATGCCATAGTCAAGGTAATGGCAATAGATTGGCGTGCTATTTCTTCTGCCTGTTTATAATTTTTTGCCCCTACATTCTGAGCTATAAGAGCAGTAGTTCCTACACTAAAAGCAGTGGTTGCACTGATAATAAACCATAATAAATTGTTGCTGATTCCTACAGATGCAATTGCCGCTGAACCCAGAGAGCCTACCATTGCTAAATCTACAATTCCAACAATCATCTGAAGGCTCATTCGTAATATTACCGGCCATGCCAGGAAAATTACACTTTTAGGAATACTCATAGAGGTTAGATCCTGTTTAATCTGCTTCACCTGCTATACTTCTCCCTTCAAAAGTATTTCGAATTCAAAAATATCTTATATAACTAAATAATAACACAATGATAAGTAATTTGTCAAAGGAATATCATATTCCTTTAATACATAAAAATTTAATAAACGTAGGAAGGAGGATAGGTGATGCGTAAAAGTATGATTTGGGGCGGGATTTTTACATTAGTTGCAGTAGTTTTGGCTTTGCCTTATATATATTTTACGGTAGTTTATAGTACTTCTGGTAATATTATAGAAGGAAATGGGCAGGTTCCTTGGGGAAAATTATACTTTGAGGGAGTAAAGTTGGCTCTGGTGGTCTTTTCTTCCTGTTTAATCGGTTTTTCCTGGAGTAAGAGTTTGGGATTAGCGGGGTTTGGAAGAGTGGAAGATTTAAAACGGAATTGGCAGTGGATTTTGGTCTATGGTGGATTTATTGGTTTGATGATTTATATTTTTGGAGATCGGTATTTTATAAAGCTGGCCCCAGGATTTTATCCAACTCAGCTTAAGTTTGCTATATTTATTCCTATTTATGCAGCTCTGGTTGAAGAAACCTTTGCTCGATTTGGAGTTATGACCTTTTTGGTAAAAATTTTTGGGAGTAAACAGATAGCTAATATTTTGGCGGCTTTGATCTTTGCTATTGGTCATGTAAATATGTTTAAGGTTACTGGGATAATTTATCGGTTGAATTATGTAACTTTCTGCTCCTTTATCTTAAATTTATGTGTTAGTCTTTTCTTTGGGTATGTGTATTGGCGTAAAGGTCTTTTAACGGCTATGGGAATTCATTTTGTAGCTAATCTCAGATATGTACTTTTTGCACTTTTGCGATAAAAGTAAGTGAGGCTATAGTAAAAAGCCATAGCCTCATTTATGTGAAGAAAAACAACCATGAAGTTGGTTGTACTAGAGTTTAAAAATAATCTGTCTGGGTGAGAGTGATGATATTTTTTAGATTCTGAATCCGAAGTTTAATTTCGATTTTTAAGAGCGGGTCAGAAGTGGCCTGCTGTTTTTTCTTTAGATATTGAATTCTCGCAAAAACCCGTTGGTAACTTTCCTTTCTATACATAACATGCCCTCCTGTTTGTCCATGTATTTATTAATGATTAAACTGTAAAAAGCTAATTTTTCGTTTCATAAAGAAATTTTTCGAACCATCTAAAATTCGATTTCAGTCGAAATAAGGCACACTAATCAACGGGCTCTCCTGGCCCTTGATTAGCTCATCACATCCTCATATGAGGTCTTATTTCGACTAAAATCTCACTAAGATGGTTTAACGAAAAATTTCTATGGTGTTCAAAATTAACTTTTTGCAGTTTAATCATTAATAATATTTATATAACAAAGGGAGAAAAGTTATGATAAAGGTAGTTTGATAAAGTGAAAAAAAAGTATTATGATATAAATATCCGAAAGCTTTTAATTTGAGAAATTAAGGAGGATTTAAGTAATGGTAAAGCCAGTAAAAAAAGGAGAGATTGTAACCATAGAGTTGGACAACCTGGCCTATGGTGGCGAAGCAGTAGGTCGGGTTGATAATTTTGCCATTTTTGTGGCCGGTGGTATTCCAGGAGAAAAGGTTAAGGTCCGTATAACCGAAGTAAAAAAACGCTATGGACGGGGAGAATTGATAGAAATTTTAAATCCTTCTCCATTCCGTGCTCCTGCTTCATGTGATGTGTACACCGGATGTGGTGGGTGTCAGCTCCAGCATGTGGAATATAAGGAGCAGTTGAAGTTAAAGCGTCAAATTGTAGTAGATGCAATAGAAAGGATCGGTGGATTAAAAGGGGTTAAAGTTCATTCTACACTGCCCAGTAATCAGGATTTTTATCGAAATAAAGCGCAATTTCCCCTGGGCGTTGGAAAGGGCGTAGATGGAAGAGAAGAGATTATTACTGGTTTTTATGCTCCCGGTACTCATAAGATTGTTCCAAATAATAATTGTTGTATCCAACATCCCCTTATCAACCGGATTGTACGTAAAACTCTTAAGATCCTCAATGAAGAAGGAGTGTCCATTTATGACGAAAGAGTACATAAAGGTTTGCTCCGTCATCTTCTAGTTCGGGTAGGGGTTTGTACTAACCAGGCAATGTTAGTCTTTGTCACTAATGGTCAAGAATTTCCAAAAGGTAAGAAGATTGCTCAAAGGGTAATGGATGAAGTACCGGAATTGGTTAGCGTATTGCAAAATATCAATACCCAGCGTACCAATGTAATCCTGGGTCAGAAGACTAGATTGATTGCCGGCAAGGAGAGAATTATTGACTATATAGGCGATTTGAAATTTGAAATTTCGGCCCAATCTTTCTTCCAGGTAAATACCTTACAGTCAAAGGTGCTTTACGATCGGGTTTTAAAATATGCTAATTTAAGCGGTAAAGAGATTGTTCTGGATGCTTATTGCGGGATTGGAACGATTTCGCTTTATCTGGCTCAACATGCAGGTGTGGTACACGGTATTGAGGTAGTTCAACAGGCTATTGAAGATGCAGAACAAAATGCAGTATTAAATGGGATTAAGAACACATTTTTTTATACCGGTTTGGTTGAAGAAATATTACCGCGGCTTGTAGAAGATAATGTTAAATTTGATGTTGTAGTTGTTGATCCACCGCGGAAAGGTTGTCATACGGATGTATTAAAAGTGTTTGGTGAGACTAAACCTGAACGGATTGTGTACGTTTCCTGTAATCCTACTACTCTAGCACGAGACCTGGCTGTATTGGTGAAGTATGGGTATGAAGTAATAGAAGTACAGCCGGTAGATATGTTTCCCCATACCTATCATGTGGAGTCAGTAGTATTGATTAAAAGGAAATACATGGGTTAAGATTAGTAAAATCAATGGTTTAGGGTATTTTGAACAAAACTTAATATGTTACCTTGTATGAGGGAAGAAAACAGTAACCCTGCATTAATTTGTAGGGTTTTTATTTTTCAAATATTTTACATATAAAAAATATTGAAGATTACGATAAGACGATTAGATATTGAGACTTTATTAATACTTGTAAAAAAACGGAATAAAATATAAAATGGAAAGCTTATATCAATAGGAGTGATGTAAATGCACAATTTCAATGATAAAGTGAATTTTATATGAAAGATAGTAGAATTATTAAGGGGTTAATATAGACCTGAAAAATATGGTGATGTTATACTTTCGATGGTAGTATTAAGACGTTTTGATTGTTTGCTTGAAAAAACGAAAGAAGCTGTTCTAGAGAAGGCGAAAACAACAGATATTGAAATGATATTAAATAGTGTAGCTGGTTATGGCTTTTCTAATAAATCACAATTTGACTTTGCTAAGCTCTTAGTACAGAAACTGTCGGCATTAATCATTCATCTTTCGCCATGTTCATTCATGAGAAGACGTCTTCGATTGAAGAAAGGGCACATAAGACCATTGCAAAATTTTGCCTTGATAACCCGGAGCATCCGTATGCAGTTAAAAACGATTTGTTCCACATGTTAAGAAGCGGCGATGCGTCTCGAAAAAAATCTGTTGACAAACATATTAATGTGATTTTATAATTGGAAATAGAAATACATTTTTGGTTTTCCTGGTTTTCTTAAAACTGATTGGAGTGGTTTTATGGAAGATAATCGCTTGCGTATTGTTCAGGCGGCCCATGATTTGTTTAATGCTCGGGGATATAAGAGCGTAACCATTAGTGACTTGGCCGATCGATTAGGAATGAGTAAAAAGACGATTTACCAATATTTTTCCGGGAAAGAGGAAATTGCAGCTGCTGTAATAGAAGGTGCGCTAGCTCGGGTAAATGAAATTATCGATATGGCGGAATCCCAACAATCAGACCCTCTGCATGCTCTTCAGGATGCGTTAATACAAGTGAAGGACCAAATTACTCTTCTTGGACCTTTGTTTTTAGAGGATGTACAAAAATATCTTCCTGACTTATGGCAACGAATCGAACAACATAGGGCTGAAAAAATCAAATTCATTGAGCGTTTGTTACAGCGGGCTCAAGATGCCGGGTTGGTAAAAGATATTGAGCCGCGTCTGGCAATGGTGATTTTTTTTGAGGCAGGACAGGCTTTAATTAGACCCGATTCTCTTTCTCGACATGGGTTCTCAATGGTGGACGTTTTGGATGCTTTAATCAAAATCTTCTGTACGGGAATTGTAGAACCAAAGATATTTGAGCCGAACGTCAAGCTCTGATGGATTCTGTTTTTTTTCGTAACAGATTCCTATTTTGCGAAGTAAACGTGGCAAACATGCAAATTGCGAAATGCCCCCGCTGATCTGTAACAGCAGCTGGGGTTGTCGCACGTCGTTTGGAAACCATAAATAATATAAACGTCCCCCTGGTTCCATAAATTCTTTAAAGTGTAGATATGGCCGGGTAAAGCCTCTCTGGGTGCCAAATGAATGCAGGGGATAAACGAAAAGAAAGGGATGATGAAATGGAGAAATACGTATTGTATTTCAAAGAGATCGACAAGACATACTTGCCGTTTGTGGGCGGAAAGGGAGCAAATCTGGGTGAAATGACAAAAGCAGGAATTCCGGTTCCTCAAGGTTTTTGCGTGACGACCTTGGCCTATCGCAAATTTATCGAAACAAGTCAAGAGATGGATGAACTTTTCAACCGGCTCGATAGGGTGAGTCCGGACTCTTTAGAAGAAATCCGTGAATTGGGACAACGTATTCGGGAACACCTGCAATCCATTTCCATGCCTGATGATATTCAATCTGCGATTCTGCAGGCATGGGAACGTACTGGAAAGGGAAAATCGTATGCGGTCCGTTCCAGTGCGACGGCGGAAGATTTGCCAACTGCCTCTTTTGCGGGGCAACAAGAAACGTATTTGAATGTACGAGGGAAAGAGCAACTGCTCCATGCTATACAAAAGTGCTGGGCTTCTCTGTTTACGGATCGTGCCATCTCATACCGGGCGAAAAACGGGTTCGACCATCGTTCCGTATTTCTTTCGGTTGTCGTTCAAGAAATGGTTTTTCCGGAAGTGTCGGGGATCATGTTTACGGCGGACCCCATTTCGGGTAATCGAAAAATCATTTCCATTAATGCTAGTTTTGGTTTGGGCGAAGCGCTTGTATCTGGGCTTGTATCACCCGATTTATATCAAGTTCGGTCTGGTGAAATCATCAAAAAACAGATATCTAGAAAGAAAATCGCGATCTATCCCGTGCCGGAAGGTGGAACAATTACAAAGAACATCCCTGCCGAAAAACAAGAAGTCCAGGCGCTGTCTGACCAGAAAATCCTCGAATTGGCGAAAATAGGTCAGAGGATTGAGGAACATTACAGATCGGAACAAGACATTGAATGGTGTTTGGTGGACGGGAAATTTTACATAGTACAGAGCCGACCTATCACCTCTCTTTATCCAGTACCGCATATCACGGATGACAAATTACACGTGTTTTTTTCGTTTGGCCATCAGCAAATGATGACAGACGCGATGAAACCGCTGGCGATTTCGTTTTGGCGCACCCTGATGCCTTTCGGGAAAAAAGGTTCGGTCCGTTCCGAGGGCCATGCATTGCTTGAAGCCGGCGGAAGGTTATTTGTTGACATTACTGAACTTCTTTGCCTGAAGCCGGTTCGAAAGATTTTGCCTCGCGTTTTGAGCGGCATTGATGAGTTAATCGCCAGTGCCATCTCCGAATTGATCGAACGCGGTGACATTCAATGTAAACCAAACAAACAGGTAAAAAGAAAAGTGGTTCGAACGGTTCTTCCGATTGCCAAGAACATCATCAAAAACTTGTTTTTCAGGGATCCTTCTCAGGGATTGAAATACGTCAATGATTTCATGCAGCGATCAATTAAAGAATGTGAAAGCTTTGTGAAGGGGGCTTCCGGAGCAGAGAGAATCAAACGAATCCAAGAGAGCCTCGGGAATCTGCTACTATACTCGAATTATCCGCTCTCGAATGTCTTGCCTTATCCGCTTTCGGGAATTGTGGCATGGAAGCTGATCGAACGTCTGAGCCAAAAGTGGTTGGGGGATCAGCAAAGCGTTCACTTGTTAAATAAATTAAAGAAGTCGTTGCCTGGAAATGTTACAACCGAACTGGGATTGATGATTGGAGATTTGGCTGATGCAGCAAGGCCGTATCCTCAAGTGATCGACTACCTGCAAAGGGCGAAAGATGAGACATTTTATGAAGGGCTTGGTCGGATTCAGGGAGGAGATGCGTTTAGGAGGAAGCTGGTTCAATTTATGGATAAATACGGGATGCGCTGTCCCGGTGAAATTGATGTAACCAATCCACGATGGCGAGAAGCACCGACCCTGCTTGTGCCGTCTATTATGAGCCATATCCGAAGTGTTGCTCCCGGTGAACATCGGGAGAAGTTCAGACGGGGAGAGAAGGAAGCCGAACAAGCTGCTAAGGAGATTCTCTCACGTATCGGAAAGACCCGCGGTGGATATCTCAAAAAGAAACTAATGTCCCGTCTTATTACTGTATTTCGTAATGGAATGGGAATGCGAGAACATCCAAAGTACATTATTGTTCAACATTTTGATATTTATAAGCAAGCCATTTTGGATGAAGGACGGGCTCTTGTTGGTAAAGGTATCTTGGAACATGAGCAGGATGTATTTTATCTATCACTGGAAGAACTTCTAGCATTGGAAGAGAATCGTTTTTCCGGCAATATCCGCGAACTTGTTCAATCACGAAAAATAAAATACGAACAATACCAAAAACTTACTCCTCCTCGTGTCATGACAAGCGAAGGAGAAGTGATTACGGGAAGACGACGTGATATTGAAGCCCCAGAAGGCGCATTGATCGGTACGCCGGTTTCCGCAGGGGTTGTAGAAGGAGTTGCACGAGTGGTTCTGAGACCGGAGGAAGCCAAACTCAACCCAGGTGAAATATTGGTTGCCCCCTTTACCGATCCGGGATGGACTCCTCTCTTTAATTCAGCAAAAGGTCTGGTTATGGAGGTTGGCGGTATGATGACTCACGGGGCAGTGGTTGCGCGCGAATATGGGATTCCTGCAGTTGTAGGCATCGATAAAGCAACCGAGATTATTAAAGACGGTGACTATATTCGTGTGGACGGAACACAAGGTTACGTCCAAATATTGGAAGATGATGAAGATGCGTAACCGGATATCTATTCCATTTGCAGGGATTCTTTTTGGCACGGCGGCGAATATGTTGATGCAGACAGTCATTGCTACCATCTTACCTCAGATCATGAGTGAATATGGAGGTTGGCAATGGTATGGTTGGGTGTTCAGCAGCTTCTTAATCGTATCTACCATTACTATTCCTTTGTTTGCAAAGATGGCCGACTTATACGGCTATAAGAAATTCTATATGATCGGAATGACAATCTTTATAGTCGGCTCTTTGCTGTGTGGTCTTGCCCCATCTGTGCCATTTCTGATCGGGGCGCGAATTATTCAGGGATTGGGTGTGGGGATTATTGGTCCAGTAACCATAGCCCTGATAAGTAATTTATTTTCTTTGGAAAAGCGCGGTTCTGCTATGGGGATTTATGCTGCCACACAATTACTATCGAATGTGATCGGGCCGATTTTTGGCGGTCTTATAGCACAAACCTTTGGTTGGCCTTGGGCGTTTTACATGGTCATTCCGGTTGGACTGCTGTCTCTGTTGCTGATTTATCCGTTGCGTTTGCCATCTAATCAAACATCTCACGGTTCAATTCGTCAACTCGACATGATTGGAGCTTTACTTTTTGGTAGTTTCATTGCCCTTTTTATTCAAGGTTGGACTCGGTTAGGGAAAACGGGGCTAGATCAGATATCTTTGTCTATTTTTGTGGCAAGCCTTGTTTTGTTTGCTCTATTTGTTCTTCAAGAGAAACGGCATCCATATCCTGTGATTCCACCGAAATTTATTCGTATCAAGAATGTCCGTTTAGCAAATATAACCGCTTTCTTGATTGGATTATTGATGTATGGGGCGATTGCCATATTGCCGCTCTACTCTGAAAAGGTTTTAGGAAATGGTTCTGTGAATAGTGACAAGTTGCTTGTTCCGCTCACTGTTGGCATAGGTCTTGGAGCCATTCTTAGTGGACGTGCAGTAAAAAAGTATAGCTATAAAGCGTTGGCCCAAATTGGATGGTTAACTTCATTTCTAAGTTTAGCTATATTAACTGTAATGAGCTTCTTGAATGTATTTAATTACTGGATATATGTATTCATCTTTGCTATAGGGCTTGGAATAGGGACCCTATTACCTACGTTTTTATTACCAGCTCAAAATGCAGTTTCTAAAAATGAGCAAGCTACAATCGGTGGAATGGTTCAATTGAGCCGAAACAGTGGGGGAGCTATTGGTATTCCAATATTAACAGGCCTTCTTTTTATCTCAGAGCGTTTCGGATTAACATTTAATGGGGGATATTGGCTAATTTTCTTATTTCTTTGTATATGTACTCTTTTTGGATTATTAGTTGGTATGCAATATAAAGGGTCTGTTAAAGAAGAATTGAACGGAGTAGAGAGAGATTGACAGTAAAGGGGTACAAGATTATTTATTCGGGGGTAGATTATGACTTGGAACAGATTTTACAGGAGACCCTCATTATCACTTTGAAGATCGGGCTAATCAAATCCTGGATCAGCTTAAAATTCAATCTGTTCAGGAGTTAAATCTTCGTAAGATCGCTAGGAATTTTAGAATTTCCATATATTTTCGTGCTGAAAATAGTAGTGCACAGCGATTCGGTAACAAATATTTGATCGTCATAGATAATCGGCTTGCTATTGTGACGATAACATCGTGTTCAGTCAAGGCCTTAATGTGCTTATCTCCGTCATAATAGCCCCAGATATTCAATGTCCAATTCTGCTACTTGTTTTAGCTTTTCAACCAGCGGTAATAGTACATCAACGTCATGTACATTTGCAGTTAGGACAATGGACAATAATGATACTAGTACTTGGCTGGAATGACTGATAATAGTGTGTAACCGATAAAATACATGTTAGTTTTATTCTTTTGAATGCCTACCGCCGCATCGAGATCAGTAAAGGTTTTCGGACAATCGCAACTGTTCCTATCCTGGCAGTTGCGATATTTTCTTTTTGGTCCAGCAGTATTGGCATAAAGAGGACGAGAATCAATGGATGTCAAGTTGGTATCAAAAAAAACATCAATTTTAAGAGCTTGAGCTATAAAGTGAAACATAATCTGGTAAAAACGCTCTACAGCAACCTTTTTGCGAAAATTACTCATACAGTTATGTGATGGAACATCCTTTAGTGATGGTGCAGCAATGAAGTTCTTGTAATCTTTGTTCTATCCTTTCCAAGTATCGGTAGAAGGTGATTTCCGGTTTTATAAAATACAAGTAATGGGCACAAAATTGATTAATTGGCTGTTTTGGTAGTTGTCCCCCTTAGGGGAAGAATAATTTTATCAACTATGCTGTCATCTGCAAAATCTAGATAATCAATCAATTTTTTATCAAAGCCAAGTGTATTATAATAGGCCATAGGTAACAGATCTAATTGAATTGCTCGTGCCAATTTTATGCATCTCGCTTGGTTTTGGTATTGTTGGTTTAAACATATACTTCAACCACCAAGCGATGGTGCATTTCTTATTTGTTTAGAAAAAATATTTGTGTGAAGTTACTTTTCAAACATGCTCTTAAGTGAAATTAATAAACATATAAACATAAGTTAATATTGCCCTTTGAGACTGAGAAAGTTGAGATTCAGTAACTAATCCTGGGATGATTTTATTCCGGAGATTTTTATTTATGCTGAAGATATTATGTTTACTGGAGCTGTGATATTATATTTATATTGAGAATTAAAACATCATGGAGTAGAATCTATTTGAAACAATGTAGTGAGACTTAAAATTGTCCGTGATAATTCACAAATGGAGAAACCGGAAGCTGTTATCATTAAAAAACTGGGGATGAAACCGATTTTCAAAGAAAAAAAGTAGTAGTGATGTTAATATCACTTGTCCAGAAATCCCAAAATTCCATTCAGGTGGCTAGATAGGACTACGAAATGATGAAGTTCCTGCAATACTACAAAAAGGTGAGTATGTCGTAAGCCTTTTAAGGTTAATCATGATCTCAACTCTTTGAAAAAATTTGCGGCATTAATAAAAAAAGCGGAAAAGCAATTTTCCACAAAATGCTATCTCTTTCTGGAATCAACCGGTATTTATCATCTACCACTTTTCCACTTTCTGCAAAATATGAAGTTTGAGGTGTTTGTAATAAACCCCTCATAACTCATTCTAGCAAGCAAGTTCTATTAAAGAGTAAATAATTCGGCTTAGCCAGATTTAAGGAGTTAATATGCCTGAATAATTTTTATCAATTGTAAAAGGATTTAAAATAATTTTAGAGAAAAATTAAATGATTAAACTGCAAAAAGCTAATTTTGAGTGACATAGAAATTTTTCGTTAAACCATCTTAGCTCGATTTCAGTTGAAATAAGGCCTCATTACAAGATGTGATGAGCTAATCAAGGGCCAGGAGGGCCCTTTGATTAGGAAGCCTTATTTAGGCGGAAATTAAGCTTTAGATGGTTCGAAAAAATTCTCAAGGAGCGAAAAATTAGCTTTTTGCAGTTTAACCAAAGTATTAGATGAAAGAGAGTGGTGAATATGAGACAGGAAACAAGGATGCATCTAGCAATGATAGTTTCAGCTTTATTCTGGGCTGGAGCATTTATAGCTGGTAAAATAGGTGTACGGGAATTTTCACCTTATGAATTAACGTTTTTTCGCTTTTTATTTGCAACAATTTTAATTTTTATAATTTTATACCATAAGGAAAAAGGGAACTGGCAACTTGAACGGTCTTTATGGCCCCTGACTATACTATTGGGTTTAATTGGGATGTTTGGGTACCATGTTCTCTTTTTTACAGCATTAAAATATACGACTGCGGTTAATTCATCGATAATTGGTGCGACCAATCCTTTGATTACAACTATTTTAGCGGCTTTTTTTCTAGGAGAGTATTTAAGTTTAAAACGGATGGGAGCTATTCTTCTGGCTTTATTAGGGGTGGTTCTGACAGTAACTAATGGTGATCTATCTGTTTTATGGAATTTTACCTTTAATATAGGAGATATAATTATGTTGGGAGCTGTCATTTGCTGGGCTATTTATTCAATTCTCAGCAGGCGGGCTAAAGGGCGAGTTTCTTCATTGAAGTTAATGACTTACGTTTTTATGGTCTGCCTTATAGCAATGTTTCCTTTTGTAATTTATGAAAAAGTATGGACTAAGCTTTTGACTATCAGTTGGCAGGGATGGGTTTCTGTTATATATATGGCTGTTTTTCCGTCAGTATTGGGATATTTGGTCCAGATGGCTTCTATACGACAAATCGGAGCTAGCCGGACAGCAGTTTATGTCAATCTGGTTCCAGTATTTTCTATGATTCTCTCCTATTTTATTTTACATGAACCCATTGGATGGTTTAAATTCTTTACTGCCGGAATGATTATTAGTGGAGTGTACTTAAGTTCAAAAAGTTAGGAAGCTGGAGGTGTTAAGAGTATATGAAGATTGATTTTAAACCATTGGGTGATCGGGGGATAAGAATTGGATTTCCTCAGGTAATATCACCTGAAGTTAATAGGATGATACGGGCAATTGTCTTTATGTTGACTAAAGAGCAAATTCATGGGATTTTAGAACTGGTTCCGACATATGCTGCTATAAGTGTATATTATGAACCAAAACTAATCCGCTATGGAGATATGAAAAGAAAATTGGAAGAGATTATAGAAGGATTGGATCAGGTTAAACTACCTCCGGCTAGATTAGTTGAGATTCCTGTACTTTATGGTGGTGAAAAAGGTCCTGATCTGGATTATGTGGCAGAATATCATGGTTTAACGGTAGATGAGGTAGTTAAACTTCATACTTCAAGACCATATCTGGTTTATATGATCGGATTTACTCCGGGATTTCCTTATCTTGGGGGATTGCCAGAAAAGTTAGCAACACCGCGATTGAACAATCCCCGCCCAAAGATTCCGGCGGGATCTGTAGGAATTGGTGGGAGTCAGACAGGAATTTATTCTATAGATGCACCTGGGGGATGGCGAATTATTGGTCATACTCCAGTAAGGCTATATGACCCTGATAAAGAAGAACCGGTACTACTTAAAGCTGGAGATTATTTACAATTCAAAGCAGTAGATAAGGAGGAGTATTTAAGAATAAAAGAAATGATATCCCGGGAAAAATATCAGCTCCGGATTCGGAAATGGGAGGAGGAAGAGAAAAAATGATTTATCGTGTAGATATCAATTGTGATCTGGGTGAAAGCTTTGGACGGTACAAATTAGGGCAGGATGATAAAATACTAAAATTAATTACATCTGCAAATATTGCCTGCGGTTTTCATGCCGGTGATCCACGGGTGATGTATCAGACGGTAAAGATGGCCTATGAGCAGGGTGTGGCAATCGGTGCACATCCTGGCTATCCTGATTTGAATGGATTTGGACGGCGGGAAATGAAACTATCGGCAGATGAGATATATCAATTAATGGTCTATCAAATTGGCGCATTACAGGGGTTTGCCAGACTTTTTGGTGTAAAGGTGGAACATGTAAAACCTCATGGGGCTTTGTATAATCAAGCAGCAAAGGATAGGGTGCTGGCTGAAGCCGTTGCTAAGGCTGTAGCCGATTTAGATCAGGAGTTAATTCTTTTCGGTCTGGCAGGAAGTGAACTGGTACGGGCCGGAGAAAAGGCCGGACTTCGAGTGGCTCAAGAAGTTTTTGCAGACCGGACATATCAGGCTGATGGGACTTTGACACCCCGGAGCCGACCTGATGCTTTAATTCACGATAGTGATCTTGCGGTAAAAAGGGTAGTAAGGATGATAAAAGAAGGGAAAGTGGAAACTGTAGATGGAGCGGAAATTTCAATTAAGGCTGATACTATCTGCGTTCATGGGGATGAAGAAACTGCTCTTGAGTTTGTAAAGAAATTGCGTGCTGGATTGGAGAAGGAAGGGATAGAGATTAGTAAAGTAGGTGATATAAGATGAAAGGTATCCGGGTTTTAGAGCCGGGTCTTTTAACTACTGTCCAGGATCTGGGACGCTGGGGTCACCAACAGTATGGAATTCCGGTGGCTGGTGCGATGGATCATTTAAGTTTACAGATTGCCAACCTTTTGGTGGGTAATGCGCGAGATGAGGCATGTCTGGAGATTACTCTTCTTGGGCCAAAACTTATGTTTGAGGTAGATACAGTGATTGCTATTACCGGTGCTGATCTTAAGCCAAAGTTAAACGGTGTTGCTATAGATGGCTGGCGTGGTATTCCGGTAGAACGGGGAAGTATATTGGAGTTTGGTCCAATAAGAAGCGGATGTCGTGGGTATCTGGCGGTAGCTGGAGGATTTGATCTGCCAGTTGTGATGGGAAGTAGATCAACTTACTTACGGGGAAAGTTGGGTGGTTTTGAGGGAAGAGCTTTAAAAAAAGGTGATCATCTACCATTTAGGCGGTATGATCTGGATTTGAATGGTTTTTTTCCAAAGTGGTATTTTACCCAGCCTCAATATCCGAAAAAGAAAGAGATCAGGGTAGTGCGTGGGCCTCAGGCTGAGATGTTTACAGATGAGGGTATTAAAACTTTTTTTAATAGTGAGTATGAAGTAACTCCTGCATCTGATAGAATGGGTTATCGCTTAAAGGGGCCCAAAATTGAACACCGGGATGGTAGTGATATCATCTCAGATGGAATTCCTTTTGGAGGAATTCAGGTTCCTTCTGATGGGATGCCCATTGTGCTTATGGCTGATAGACAGACTACTGGTGGATATGCAAAGATTGGAACGGTAATTAGTGTGGATTTGCCGTTAATTGCCCAGAGTAAGCCGGGGGATATTTTCAGGTTTATTGAGGTGACAGTTGAAGAGGCCCAGGAGTTGTATCTTGAAATGGAGAGGGTGTTAGCTAGTTTAGAAAAATACCAGCTAAAGTTTTAAACTGTTTTATATAGGTATTTTATACATAAAAAGGATTAATATAAAATTATTGTTGAAGTTAAATAAATTTTTTGGTATAATTAATGTATAAAGAGTTATTAAGGTGTTAAACTAATTATAAAAAATCTTTAATTAAAAAGAGGAATATTGGATTTTTATTAGAATATATATTTATTAAGGTTTATTAGGGGAGGTGTTAAATGAATGAAAGTTGATGAGCTATTGAAAATTTTGAATTTGAGGGCTGATCAGGTTAAAATAACTGTTGAGCCGGAGCATTCTTTGAGTAAATTAAATGAATTTGAAAAATGTTATGGTATTCCATCATCACTTGTTTATTGGGTTGTAAAGCAGGGGTTTGAAAATGAATTTTTTGAAGAATGGGCTCATTATTATATTCGTTTTATTGAATTTGGTGGAAATATTGAAGATCTTTATTTCAATAAATGTTTTGCTGAAATTAAAGAAGGACAACCTTTTTTAGAAATGCAAAAACCTGAACAGGAATTATCTGCTGTTCAGGTTTTTTAATTTTAATTCTATTTTATTGACTTTTTTTTGTTATATTAAAGTTTATTGGTTTGCACAAAATTTCTTTTATTTGCATGCCATAAACTGGATGAAATAACCATTCTTTTCTAGATCCAGTTGCAATTATTGCAGTATCAGCACTCATTACAATTGCTTCTTCTCCAGGTTCAACAGCTCCACTATCTGTAGCTACTATAAGTGCTTCTACACAGAGTTTCATTCCACCTCCAAAAAGAGATAAAGTATAATTAATGGTTTGAATTTTGGTGTCGGAATTATACGGAATGATGATGTCTTCAAAGGGTAAAACTCCTTGTAGTAATATAATTCCTTCTTTTTTTAAATTGTTTTGTACTTCTTTTTTTGATGTTTCTGGTATAATTGTTTCATAATAGTCTTTGTCTTTTTTAATTTTAAATTGTTTCATATATGGAAAAGTGACAGCAATTATTTGATGGTTGGGTAATTGTTTTTTAAGTTTAAGTGCTATTTCACCGTCAGAAGTAAATACTATTATTTTTTTTATTTGTTGATTTTGTTGAGCGGTTTCAATAACAATTTTTAAAACATTCTCTTTATTTTGTTTTCCTTCTTGTTGAAAATAATATATACTTTTCTTTAAAACAGTCATATTAATCCTCCTTATGTGATTTCATTTTTCCATTTAGTTATTTTTTGGTTATAATAATTTGAATAAGCTTTTTCAAAAGGATATTTTTCTTTTTGAGATATATAAGTTGCAGTTAGTTTTAAGAATAGATAGAAATTAAAATCAAATATGTCCAGGTCAATATCTTTTCCTGGTATAAGATGATGAGGCCAGTCATTACGAAAATAGTTGCCTCTTCCATCATCATGATTACCGTGAAGACCATGTTTTGTATCCAGATCAATTCTAAAATACCAAAATCCATTTTCTTTATCTGGATTAAGTGGACAAAATTGATATTTATGACAAATTATATAAATATATGAATTTTTTAATGTACATGTTTCTCTAAATGTAATTAAATCACCAGTTTTTAAGGCTAAATTTTTCTCTTTGATTTCAAGGCCTGTAACATTTCCGTTATTATCAATGATGATTTCAAAAGGATAGGGAGAATCTTCACAAAAGATATCAAATAAGTAATTATTATTCAAAAAAGTACGAACTTTGGAAATATAGTTACGTATATCGATAGCCATATTATTACCCCTTTATTCAAATTGTACTAAATAATTTATTCGTGATAATATATTCGTGAAAAATAAACATTTTCCTCCTTATTTATATAAAAAGTGAATAAATAAATTATTTAAACTAGACTATTAAAATTAATAAATTTTAAATTTATTTCTGAAAGTTTTTAGTAGAATTTTAAAGAAAGAGGATATAAATAGATGTGGTAAATAGTATCCTGGGCCGAACATAAGTATTAAAGCAGATATGATTAAACTGCGAAAAGCTAATTCTGAGAGCTATTGAAATTTTTCGTTAAACCATCTTTACTGAAATTGAAAAGAATGGCCTTATATTAGGGTATAATGAGCTAATCAAGGGTCATAAGGACCCATTGATTAGTGTGTCTTATTTCGACTGAAATCGAACTTTAGATGGTTTGAAGATTTTTTATGAAGCGAGAAATTAGCTTTTTGTAGTAAAATCACAAAAAAGAAAGCTATGGTCTATTTTTTGACTATAGCTTTTTTTTTTTAATGCCAAGGAAATTATACAGCTGTGGATAATTTCTTTGGCACCAACAAATTTTCTTTATAAAATATAGTGAAAAATAACACGTTTATTGTCGAAAAAAATAACACTTTGGCTTTATAAATCTATAATTATTGCTAAAAATATATATATTTTAAACTTTATAGATCTATTAATTATTGATCAAAAAATAAGGGAATTTCTTAATTAAATCACTTTCGATTATATTGTATTGATAAACTTTCAAAATACACAATATATTGATCCACAATCTTTGAAAATTTAATTATAAAATTCCCTTAAATAAAATATAATTGGCATATTTTTTGCTTAATTTTTCATATTGGTTTTTCGATTAACTTAAGATTTAGGGAATTCATCTATTTTTTCAATGTAATTAAGTTGCAAAATACTAGCGGTGAAATGTTTGGACAGATCATTAGTAATAAGATTGAACAAAAATTTAAAAAGGAGTGTTGCAAAAGTAGATATGAAAAGTTTAGCATTAATAGATCAACTGCCAGTTGCTGTTTTTATCATCGATAAAGATCATAAAGTTTGTTATTGGAATAATAAGTGTGAAATAATCACAGGAGTTCCAAAAGAAAAAATTATTGGGACTTCCGATCATTCTATAGCTTTTTATGAAAAAAGGCGTCCACTACTTGCAGATTTGGTTTTAGATCAAGAAGATAGAATTCTGGAATTATATCCAGACTGTAAAAAAATAGATGGTTGGTATACTGGAACAGCTTATTTTCCCTTCTTGAAAGGAGGAGAAAAGTTTTTTCAGTTTAGTGCAAAACCCATTTATGAGAATAAAAAGTTGGTCGGAGTGATGGAGATTCTTTTTGATATAACACACTTAAAACAAATAGATAATTTTAATGAGGATATTTATGAAAATTCGATGGAAGCCATTTGTGTTTTTGATATGGAGAGTTTGGAGATATGTTTTGTCAATAAATCAGCTTTAGAAATATATGGTTATAAGCTTAAAGATCGACAGCAGGTAATTGGACAAAGTATTTTAAATTTTTCAGTTGTAAGAGCCGAAGAAATTAAAACTTTTATCCAGAAGATTATAAAAAATGGTATAAAAAGTTTCCAGACCATTCATATAAAAAAGAACGGGAAAAGAATTCATGTTTCTGGTAATTGTCGAAAAATTAAATACCTTGGTCGTGATTGTATTCTGGTAAATATAAAAGACATTTCTAATGAAATAAAAGCTTTTGAAGAGAAGAATAGAACATGTGAAGAAATTTTAAAGGTTTTATCACGTTCAATTGATTATCGAGATAGTTATACTGAAGAACATTCTGAAAGAGTAAAAAACTATGCGGTAAAATTAGCTAAAGAATTATTATTGCCTGAATCTTTAGTTGAGGAAATCCGAATTGGTAGTTTATTACATGATCTCGGAAAATTAGGTATTCCTGATCAAATAATAAATAAACAAGGACTACTGAGTGTAGAGGAATATGAGAAGATAAAGGAACATCCCCGGATTGGGTATCGTATTATTGAACCGGTTCAAATTTCCAGAAATATTAAAGCAATAATTCTTTTCCATCATGAAAGGTGGGATGGCCAGGGTTATCCCCTGGGTCTTAAAGGTGATGAAATTCCTTTGCCAGCTCGAATTGTGGCAATTGCTGATGCCTTTGATGCCATGACCAGTAATCGAGTTTATCGAAAAGCTTGCTCAAAAGAAGAAGCATTAAAAGAAATTCAAGCCTGTAGTGGTAGTCAGTTCGACCCCCAATTAAGTAAAGTATTTATAAAGATGATAGAAAAAGAAATAAATTTAAACAAAAATTTGTAAAAACTATTAGTTCTACGGCTAAAATTGAACTAACTTCTTGAAAAGATTTAGTAGTCTGTTATAAAACTTTGTGGACGAGCCGAATCAGGTATTGATTTCCTCAGTCTTCTTTTTCTTTAAGATTGACCATTTAGCCAGAAAGACTGGTAAGAAATTTAGGGGATTGTTCAATAAATTTCAAGAGGCTACACCTTTTCTAATTAACACTTCTACTTTTGCATGTTTTTCCCCTTTTTAGATAATTAAATGATGAATTTATTACAGGATATTTAAAATAACTGCCTAATATTAAAAGAGGGTTTTAGGTATATGTTTTCTGGCAAATAATACCTAACTTTTCCTGGATAAGACGGAGCAAAAGCCCAACTAAGTAATCCAGAAGCTCTTTTATTTCTTTTTAGGTTCGTTGAGTTTATTATATCAAATAAGGGATTTATTGGTCTAAACCTGATAAACATAATGGGTTTAGCTTCCTAATTAACTGTGAAAGTTGAGTAATTGGGTTTGGGGAGGATATTCTAATGGATGAAGTAAAAATTTTAAACATTTTAGGTAATGAGTTATTAGTAGGAATCGCTTTTGTTACAGTAGATGGTAAAATAAATTTTGCTAATCAGTTATTTTGTGAAATTGCAAATAACCATGATCTAATTGGAATGGATTTTTCAGTTCTTGATTTTACGCGTGTTAAGGAACTGTTCTATACGGGAAAAAATCAAATTTCGAGAGTCGCAACTATCAATGGTGAAAGATATTTGATTCATGAGAAAATAGTTAAAGATGATCAAAATATGAAGGGTGCTATAATTCTTTTAATTCCAATAGAGAGTGAAATTATTAAACGGATTTGTCAGCAGTATTCTGCTATAAAAAAACTAGATAAATCAGAAAAAAATCAGAAAAGTATCTCAAAATATACAATTAAAGATCTAAAAGGAAAAAGTTGTTTTATCCAAAATTTACGTGAGCAAATCTATAAAGTAAGTCAATTCGATTCATCTATTTTGATTACAGGTGAAAGTGGAACAGGTAAGGAACTGGTAGCTCACGCTATTCATTCATTAAGTAAACGGAGAAACGGACCTTTTATCATTGTAAATTGTGGTGCTTTACCGGAACAGATTGCCGAGGCTGAATTATTTGGTTATGAAGAGGGAAGCTTTACTGGGGCAAAAAAAGGAGGAAGAATAGGTAAGTTTGAAGCTGCTGATGGGGGAACAATCTTTTTGGATGAAATTGGGGATCTTCCTAAGAGTATACAGGTCAAAATATTGCGCGTGTTACAGGAAAGAGAGATTCAACGGGTGGGGAGTCATTTAGTTAAGAAGGTGGATATTCGAATCATTGCTGCTACAAATCGGAATTTAGAGGAGATGATTCAATCTGGAGATTTAAGGGAAGACTTATTTTATAGGTTAAATGTTATACGATTACATCTTGTTCCCCTACGAGAACGAAGAGAAGATATTCCTGAACTAACTTACTTTTTTCTGGATAAATTGAATAAAAAATATTTGATGAATAAAAAGATTACAGAGGCTGCTGTGGAATATTTACAAAAGCAGAGGTGGCCAGGGAATATTCGTCAGTTACATAATATGATTGAACATGCTTTTGTAATTTCAGGAAATATTATTGATATAGATGATTTTATTATTTTGGAGAATGAGAATAATAATTATAATCTTAATGCAAATATTGAGGATGATTTAAATAGTCAATTAGAAAAATTGGAAAAATCTTTAATAATAAAAGCCTTAGAAAAAGCGAATTGGAATAAAACCCAGGCCGCAGATTTATTAGGTATTCATAGAACTTCTCTTTATCAGAAACTCGAAAAATACGGTTTAAAAAAAAATGAGAGTAAAAATATAATGGTTTCATTTTATTTAATAGATGTTGAAATTGAGATGAATAGGAAAATTTTTTATTCAAAGAAGGTGAAATCTTTCTCTTTGTCTAATATATCCAAATAAGTTTTTTTGTCGGGATAATTTCTTATTTAAAAGTAAAAAATTTAAGTATAGTTAATCAAGAATTTGGAAGGAGGGAAAGGTGGTTATACCACTGAAAATATGATTAAAGACAAAGAAAAAAAATTAGTACAACGTCATGAAATTCCTGAAGAATATAGATGGAAAACAGAGGATATTTACCCGGATGTAGATACATGGGAAGCTGATTTTCAAAAAGTAAAAGAACGAATCCCGAAATTTGAAAAATTTAGAGGTCACCTGGGTGAATCAGCAGAAAAATTGTTGGATTGTTTAAAGTTCAGGGATGAAACCGGAGAAATTGCCCAGAGATTGTTCGGTTATGCCAGTCGTAAGAGAGATGAGGATACCCGTATCTCCAAATATCAGAGTCTGTATAATCGGAGTTTTAGCCTTTTGACTGAATTACAAAGTGCCACATCTTTTATTGTACCTGAAATTTTAACTATACCGGAAGAGAAACTTAAAGAGTTTATGCAGACTAATTCTGAACTTGCAATCTACTGTCATTATATTGATAATATAACCCGGGTTCGGGAACATGTACTTTCGCCTGAATTGGAAAAGGTTCTGGCTATGACTTCAGAGTTAGCCAATGCACCATCTCAAATTTTCACCATGATTGATGATGCTGATATCAAATATCCCTGTGTAAAAGATGAAGATGGAAATGAAGTTGAGCTTACCAAAGGCAGATTCTTAAAGTTTATGCAAAGTAAAGACAGGCGGCTCAGGAAAGATGCCTTTGAAGCTTTTTATAGTTCTTATGATAAGCTTAAAAATACTATTGCCACTACACTTGCTTCTAGCATTAAAGCAGATATTTTCAATGCAAGAGTAAGGAAATATAACTCTACATTAGAAGCAGCTCTGGATGAAGATAATATTCCGGTTAGTGTTTATCATAATCTGATCAAAACCGTTTCTAATAACTTAGAACCGATGTATAAATATGTAAGACTTAGGAAAAAGTTGCTGGGTGTTGATGAACTACATATGTATGATCTTTATGTATCCTTAATTAAGGATATAGATATTGAGATTCCTTATGAAGAAGCCAAAAAGAAGGTTATAGAGGGTCTGGCACCTTTGGGGAAAGAATATCAGGATTTGCTTAAAATGGGCTTAGAATCCCGGTGGGTGGACGTTTATGAAAATGAAGGTAAGGCCAGTGGAGCTTATTCAGCTGGTATTTACGGAGTCCATCCTATTGTCCTATTGAATTATAACGATACTCTTGACAGTATGTTTACCCTGGCCCATGAGATGGGACATGCTATTCATTCTTATTTATCAAATGAAGCACAACCTTTTGTCTATCACCGCTATACGATTTTTCTGGCAGAGGTTGCTTCGACTTTAAATGAAGTTTTGTTGATGGATCATCTTTTAAAGACTACAGAAGAAAAAGAGGTTAAACTGGCGATTTTAAACCATTTCCTTGAACAATTTAGAGGAACCGTATATCGTCAAACTATGTTTGCTGAGTTTGAGCAGATTATTCATCAAAAATCTGAAGAGGGAGAAGTTTTGACCCATGAGGTGTTAGGCAAGTTATATCATGAGCTTAATGAGAAATACTATGGTCCTGATATGGTAGTTGACCCACAGATTGATCTGGAATGGGCCCGAATTCCTCATTTTTATTCTAATTTCTATGTTTACAAATATGCTACCGGATTTGCAGCAGCTACTTCTCTGGCACGGCAGATTATTGAAGAAGGTCAGCCTGCTGTAAAGCGGTATATTGAATTCTTAAGAGCTGGTAATTCAGATTACCCAATTAATATACTGAAAAAAGCTGGGGTGGATATGACCACTCCAGAACCTATTGAACAGGCTCTTCAGACTTTCAGGGAACTGGTAGATGAGATGGAAAGATTAACATCGGAATAATTTTTTAAGATCAAGTCCCTGCAATTTCGTAGGGACTTGATTTTTTAATTAATAGTTTATTTGAGAAGATTTTAATAAAATGATTAAACTGCAAAAAGCTAATTTTGAACGATATAGAAATTTTTCATTTAACCATCTTAGTGAGATTTTAGTCGAAATAAGGCCTCATTACAGGATGTATTGATTAGTGTGCCTTATTTCGACTGAAATCTAACTTTAGATGGTTCGAAAAATTTTTTATAAAGCAAAAAATTAGCTTTTTGCAGTAAAATCATAAAATGAATTTTTTTAAATATAATGAAGGAATTTAGGATTATGAAGTAGAAATAAACAAAATATAACGACTGAATAGAGAAGAATTACTAATCAGTAAGAAAAGCATGGGATTAAAAATCTGATTATGAGGATTTTTATTTAAAAGAGGAGGTTATATTTAAAAGTACATATGCAGATTAGTCAGAAAAAGAGCTAGAAAGACTCAAAAAAATTAAAGAATTTATTTTAATTGGTTATGTTAACAAAAATAAGTTAACCCATATTTTGTATATTTAATAAACTATATTAAAGAGGAGGGGTTTAAATATGAATTTTCTAAAGAGGGTTTCAATAATTACTCTGATTTTTGTTTTGACTGTCTCTGTATTGGCTTTTGCGGCAGAACCGGTTAAGGTGACCATTCTACATACCAATGATACTCATGGTCGGATTGCCAGCTTTACACCTAGAGGAGAAGAAAAGGAAATTGGCGGCTTTGCACGAATCTTAACTCTCATTAATAAGATACGGGCAGAAGAGGAGAATGTTATTCTTCTGGATGCTGGTGATACTTTACATGGAACCAATTTAGTAAATCTGCAAAAGGGTTTGAATATGCTAACTTTGCTCAATACTATGGGTTATGATGCTATGGTTCCAGGTAATCATGATTTCAATTATGGTTATAAACATCTCTTGAAATTAGCTAAGTTTGCTAAGTTTGATATAGTCTCTGCCAATGTTGAAAAAGATGGTGCTTTACTTTTTGCTCCTTATACTATTTTGGAAAAAGGTGGTTATCGTTTTGCTATTTTAGGTATATCTACACCGGAAACACCAATCACAACCCATCCAGCTAATGTTGCCGGATTGAATTTTGTTGATCCAATTCAGAGAGTTAAGGAGATAGTTGAAAAGTTAAGTGGTAGTGTTGATTTCATTATTATGTTAAGCCATCTGGGTTATGAAGGTGACAGGATGATTGCTGAGCAGGTTCCAGGTCTGGATATAATTATCGGTGGCCATAGTCATACTTCTCTGGAAGAACCTGTGGTGGTCAATGGTGTAATTATTGCCCAGGATGGAGATTATGGTCGGACTCTGGGCCGGATTGATTTAACCATTGAAGATGGTAAGATTATTAAATACAGCGGTCGATTAATCCCTGTTAAAGATACAATTGCTAAAAATCCGGTAGTAGATGTTGTTGTAAAAGCATATGAAGATAAATTGAGGACTTTGATGGGAGAAGTTGTAGGTACTACTTCAGTAGATCTTGTAGGTGAGCGTGCACTGGTTCGGACTCAGGAGACTAACCTGGGTAATTTGATTACTGATATAATGTTAGCTTATTGTGATGCTGATCTGGTTATGACCAATGGCGGGGGAATTCGCGCTTCCATTGCTAAGGGTGATATTACCATTGGTGATATTTATACCGTTCTTCCATTCGATAATACCCTGGTAGTTCTTGAGTTGACTGGTGCTCAGATTAAAGCTGCATTGGAGCATGGTGTGAGAAAATATCCGAAACAAAATGGTGGATTTCTCCATGTTGCAGGTATGACTTATGCTTTTGATCCTAATAGACCCGCTGGTGATCGGATAGTGGAGGTTAAAATTCGGGGTAAAGACTTAGATTTAAATAAAATCTATCGGGTAGCCACTAATGATTTCTTAGCTGCTGGTGGAGATGGTTATTCTATGTTCACTGAAGGAACCATTGTCTATCAGTCCGGGTCATACTTACGTGATCTGATGGTTGATTACTTAAGAGAACATGGTTCTGTTTCTCCTGAGGTAGAGGGGCGTATTACTATTCGCTAAATTTAAAGATATGATTAAACTGCAAAAAGCTAATTTTGAGTGCTATTGAAATTTTTCGTTAAATCATCTTAGTGAAATTTCAGTCGAAATAAGGCCTCATCACAGGATGTATTGATTAGTGTGCCTTATTTCGACTGAAAATCAAACTTTAGATGGTTCGAAAAATTTCTTTATGAAGCAGAAAATTAGCTTTTTGCAGTAAGATCAGATATTAACTTATCTGAAGAAGCACCATCTAAATTTTTGGGATGGTGCTTTTAATATTTTTGGTGAAAAAATTTTCAAATTGAAATGAACCTTTTGCATATATCAATCGTCATATTAACGACGGGATGAAAAAAAGGAGGGGATAGCCTTTGCAGGAAATAGAATTGGTTCAGCGTGCCCAAAAGGGAGATAGAAAGGCGTTAAAAGAACTTTTACAAATGAATTATTCTATTCTCAAAGGCTATCTTCTAAAAATCACTTTGGATCCTGATCTGGCGGCAGATTTGACGCAGGAGACAATGCTTAAAGCAATTCTGAAATTGCAAAAATTTAAGGGCCAGTCTAAATTTTCGACCTGGCTTATAACTATAGGTTCAAATCTTTATCGGGATTATTTAAAGAAAAATCGCCATCTAATAATGGTAGATTATCCGGAACGATTTGAATCGATAACGGAAATGAAAGAAGCGGGATTAATTATTGAAGAAATGCTTTTAAAATTACCAGCAGAAAAACGTATGGTTTTAGTCCTAAAACACTATTTTGGCTACACATATGAAGAGATTAGTAAAATAATCAAATGTCCGGTCGGGACAGTTAAATCCAGAATGTATTATTGTCTGGAATTTTTACAGAACCAGATTGAAAGGGGGAATAAGGGTTGAGTTGTAAAATTTTTCGTCAGCAAATGATGGATCTGATTTATTGTGAGGGTAAGAGTGATCTTACTTTAGAAATACATCTTAAAAAATGCCCCCAATGTGCAGAGTTCTGGTCTAATTTACAGCATGTTAAAGAGATGTTGGGAGAGATGATACCTCCTGAAGAAACAGGTTTAGTAGAAATTAATAATGTAATACATAAAGCCAATTCGATTCTAAAAATGTGTAGGTTAGTTAATGATTTGATAAAATTTGGTGGCCTTATTAGTCTGGTATTCTTAATTTATTATCAATTTTATTTGTGGTTTGGTACAGAAGGATTGCTATCCATATATCTCGTTTTTTATATAACTCTTCCTTTTTCTCTAATCCCGTTAAAAAATTTGAATTAGCCAGGAGGGAGTTAAATGAATCTGTGGTTGTTTATATTAATAGGATTTATTTTAGCTGCACAGGCGGTCTGGATTTTTCTTGATGCCAGAAAAAGGGGAGAAAGTTACTGGCTCTGGGGGTTTTTTGGCCTTTTAAATTTTCCCAGCAGTTTAATTATTTATCTCCTCGTTACCAGAACAAAAAAGATAACCTGTCCTGATTGTGGGCGGAAATTCAGCAAAAATAATAACTGCTGTCCTCATTGTGGAGGTGCAACACTGACATGTCCTGGTTGTCATGAACAGATTCAGATAAGTTGGGTTTATTGTCCTTATTGTTCATGTAAATTAAAGGAAGGAGATGATTAAATGGATTATGCGATAGAGGTTCAGGGGTTAAGCAAGAAATTTGCTGAGAAATATGCTGTTAAAGATTTAAATTTTCAAATACAGAGAGGGGAAATTGTGGCTTTTTTGGGGCCAAATGGTGCAGGTAAGACTACAACTGTTAGATTATTAAATGGAGTATTACGACCTACAGCAGGTACCATAAAGATATTGGGTTATGAATTGAATAGGGATGTTATAAAGATACAATCAAGAACTGGAGTGGTTACAGAGACTTTTACTCTTTATGAAAGGCTTACTGGAAGATATAATTTAAAATTTTATGGAAACCTTTATGGTTTAAAAACAGATGTGATCAATCATAAAATATCTGCTATGATTTCATTTTTTAATTTTGAAGATTATATTGATCGACCAGTTGAAACATATAGTACGGGAATGAAGAAAAAGTTATCTCTGGCTAGAGCTCTTTTGCATGATCCTGAAATACTTTTTTTAGATGAGCCTACAACCGGTCTTGATCCTGAAGCATCCCGTACAGTAATTAAGTATATAGCAAAGTTGAATCAGGAGGAAAAAAAGACAATTTTTTTATGTACTCATAACCTGGAGGTAGCTGAAATTTTAGCTACCAGAATTATGCTTATTGATAAAGGCCAACTTATTACTATTGGAACACCTGATGAATTAAAGAAGAAGTTGTGGCCTGATGTTCAGGTAGATATTGAGTGCAAAATGTGGGGGAATGAGAAGAAAGAAAAGATATATGAAATTGATTGGATAACCGATATTAAAGATATTGGAAATAAAGAGGGAGTAACTAAATTATCTATTAATGTTGCTGAAAGAAAGTATATTCCTGATCTAGTTGAAATCTTGATTCAACAGGGGTGCCGTATTTTTTCTGTGGTGGAAAAAGAACATTCTTTAGAGGAGATATATTTTAAATTGAGGGAGGGAAAAAAATGAATGTCGGGAAAATAAAAGCCATTGTTGCAAAGGACATTAAAGAAGTTACAGAGAGTCTGCAGATGCTGGTACCAATAATAGTGGTGCCACTGATAATTTTGGTGATAATTCCACTGGTATTAATTCTTTTACCTCGTTTTATAGAAATCCCTTCAAATATGCATCAGATTATTGATAATATGATAAAAAATATGCCTATAATAATGAAAAATAAAATTATTAATTTTGATCAACAACAATTACTTATTTACATGATGATTAATTACTTTTTTGGGCCGCTTTTTTTAATTATACCGCTGATGGTATCGAGTATAATTGCTGCCAATAGTTTTGCGGGTGAAAAAGAGAAAAAGACTTTAGAAGGTCTTCTCTATGCTCCCGTTACTGATTTTCAATTATATTTGAGTAAATGTCTTGCTGCATTTATTCCGGCAGTATCAGTTGCTTTTATTGGATTTGTTGTATATGCTATAATTATCGATATATTAACTTATCCGGTATTTGGTTTTTTAATTTTACCAAATAGTCATTGGATAGGTTTAATATTATGGTTGGTACCTACGTTTTCTTTCTTCGGTCTTGGTGTAACAGTACTTGTATCTGCAAAAGTACGGGGATTTCAGGAAGCACAACAGTTAGCTGGAGTTGTAGTAATTCCGATTTTAGCAATGATTATTATGCAATTAAGTGGTGTTATCTTTCTCAGTGGATGGGTTATTTTTATAATTGGTTTCATTTTTCTACTGATGGATATATTTTTGCTTAAAATTGGAGCTAATTTGTTTAAAGGAGATAAAATATTAGATAAGTTCGTATAAAATTGAAATGTTTTCCAGTCAGAAGGAGGGGATGAAAATGTTTGAAGGGATGACTTTGGCTGAAATTCTAAAACTGTTATTACCTTTGATTATGATTCAGGTGATTTTAATTATTATTACCCTGACTGTTTTGATCAAGGCTGAAAGGGTGCGCTTTATGCCAAAATGGGCCTGGGCATTGATTATTATCCTATTTTCCAATCTTGGTCTTGGGCCTATTGTTTTTTTAATCTTTGGAAGAGAGAAGGATGTGTAAATTATGCTTGAAGTAAAAAATCTGATTAAAAGATATGGAAATTTTACTGTTTTGAAAGGGATTAACTTTACTATTGAAAAGGGTAGTGTTTTTGGTTTTCTTGGGCCAAACGGTGCTGGAAAATCTACAACTATGAACATTTTAACTGGCTTAATTGATTATGAAGAAGGTCAAATTTTCCTGGATGGTCAGGACTTTGGTAAGAATAAAGAGACTTTACGACTCCGAATTGGGTATCTTCCCGA
Organism: Anoxybacter fermentans; assembly: GCF_003991135.1. Classification (GTDB taxonomy): domain Bacteria; phylum Bacillota; class Halanaerobiia; order DY22613; family DY22613; genus Anoxybacter; species Anoxybacter fermentans. Next base: position 231,776 of record NZ_CP016379.1, read on the forward strand.
GAATCCGATTTATTATCCCTATATGAATGCTTATGAATATTTATGGATGATTGGTGATTTAAGCGGGTATCCGGTCAATCAAATAAAAAAACGTATAGATGAATTACTTAAGTTGGTTGGGTTAAAGGATGCAGCTAGACGAAGAGTGGGCGGTTATAGTCGCGGGATGAAGCAGCGTCTCGGTCTGGCAGTGGCTCTCTTTAACCATCCTGATTATCTTTTTTTAGATGAACCGACTTCCGCTCTGGATCCTGAAGGTAGATTGGAAATGCTTAAGCTGATGGAAGAGTTAAAAGAATTGAAGATTACAGTATTTCTCTCTACTCATATCCTGGCAGATGTAGAACGGGTCTGTGATAAAGTAAGTATTCTTCATAAGGGTGAGATAAAATTGACAGAAACTATGGTAGATTTGCGGAAAAAGTTTATCCAACCTATCTTCGATCTGGAAATGGAGGGGAATCTTGAAGAAATTAAAGATGAACTGAAAAGATTGGAATGGGTAGAAGAGGTGCATATTGATGAATCTAAGATTGCTGTATATGTGACTGATCTTGAGATTGGAAAAAAAGAATTACCTCAGGTCATTGGACGGTTAAAGATGCCACTTATTTCCTATAAGATCCGTCAGACTACATTGGAGGATATTTTTATAAGGATGGTGAAGAGAGATGAGAACTTTTAAGGCCTATTTTAGAAAAGAAATCATCGAATCCTGGCGGCAATATCGGTATCTAATATTGGTAGTGGGGTTTATCTTTTTTGCTATTCTTGGCCCGGTCATGATCAAACTGCTGCCCGTTATACTTAAAGGTAAAATTCCAGAAGAATTGATCAGATTAATTAATTTTACACCGTTAGAAGCAGCTCGCAGTTATATGAAGGATGTATTTCAAATTGTTAATCTCTTCGTGGTTCTGAGCTTAATGGGAATTTTCAGTGACGAAATTAACAATCAGAAGCTGGTTTTTCCCTATTCTAAAGGGGCGCGGATTGAAGGAATAGTGTTGGCAAAATTCAGTCATTATGCAATAACTATTTTTATATGTTCTCTTTTGGGTTTTGCATTGAATACATATTATGTCAATTCACTCTTTAAAGGGGATAGGGTTAGTTATGCTCAGATGATGGGATCAGCATCTCTTTTTGCTCTCTATTATATTTTTACTATTGCACTGCTCTTTTTCTTAAGTAGTCTAACAAGGCGGGGTATTGCAGCGGGAATTACTGTGCTTTTGTTTAATTACTTATCTCCCCTGGTTCTTCAGCTATTCAGGTTACAAGGTTGGGTACCGCATACGCTGGTAATTCAAGCCAATAGATTGGGGATGGTAGATTCAGGACTTTTAAAACAGATTTTGGTGAGTGTTATTTTCTATATTTTAATTTTACAGTGGCTAACTATAAGAAAGATGAAAAAAGTGGAGGTAGTTTAAATTAAATCAGAGGGATTTAAAAACGATGATATTGAAATTTTAAAAGAAGCTCATCAATCTAGATTATGAGATCTTTCATCATAAATGGACCGATGATATTAATGTGATAGATTAAAAAGACAGCCGTACACTTAAGTCAGGCTGTCTTTTTTATTTTGTAATTGATTATACTGCAAAAAGCTAATTTTGAGCGATATAGAAATTTTTCGTCAAATCATCTTAGCGAGATTTCCGACGAAATAAGGCCTTATCACAGGAGGTGATGAGCTAATCAAGGGCCAAGGAGGGTCCTTTGATTAGGAAGCCTTATTTCGGCGGAAATCGAGCTTTAGATGATTCTAAAAATTTCTCAAGAAGCGAAAAATTAGCTTTTTGCAGTAAGATTAGGATAAAAATTCACAAATAAAAAGCAGGAAATTTTTATCATTGTCACTAAAAATATAATTAATAAACTTATCTGAAGGTGGGAGTTATATGAATAAACCTTATTACCTGGCTTATGAAGAACGATATAAAAAAGTCCATTCCATGAATATTGCCTGGTTCGGTTCTAGGCCTACACTGGAGGTATTAAAATGGGTTGAAGAGTATCAGATTCCAGGAAATGAAGTAATTTTAGAGGTTGGATGTGGAGAAGGTCGTGATCTTATCTATCTGGCAGGTCTGGGTTATCGTGTCAAGGGAGTAGATATTTCGCCTACTGCAATTCAGTATTGTAAGAAGTTGGCACGAAAACGGGAAGTTGAAATAGATCTGCTGGTTTGTGATGGATTATATCTGGTAGATGAGTTGGGGGCAGAAACCTTTAATTGGATTTATTCTGTAGGAACACTCCATATGCTTGTTGACCAAAATCATCGGGACAGGTTTTTAAAAAATATATACCAAATATTAAAACCAGGAGGTAAAGCTTTATTGGTTAACATGGGTGATGGAAAGGAAGAGTATATTACTGATAAAACAAAAGCTTTTGAAGAGGAAGAAAGAAACCATCCAGATGGAGTTATCAGGGTAGCCTCAACTTCCTGTAGAAAAGTAAATTGGGATTACCACTTAAGGGAGTTAAAAAAAGCCGGTTTTACTGTGGAAAAACAGCTTTCCACGGAGAACGAAGAATATGGCAAATGTATGACGGTATATTTGACAAAGGAAAGTTAACTCTTTTGTAAGAATTTGAGGAAAAGAATTTGTAAAATGTTGGATTGGTCTAAAGAAACTTTACTAAATAATTTAATGATTATACTGTAAAAAGCTAATTTTGAACGATATAGAAATTTTTAGACAAACCATCTTAGCTCGATTTCAGTCGAAATAAGGCCTCATCACAGGATATGATGAGCTAATTAAGGGCCAGGAGGGCCCTTTGATTAGGAAGCCTTATTTCGACTGAAATCGAGCTTTAGATGATTCGAAAAATTTCTCAAGAAGCGAAAAATTAGCTTTTTGCAGTATAACCATTGATTAGTAAGTAAATTTGACTTTGAAATTGAGCTTTCTTCTGGTATAATTGAGAATGAGGATTAATTCATATCATTCATAAAATGGTAGCTTACATTTATCTGACCTGATTTGAACTTGAGGGGATGCTGCCTCTGAAGGGAGGGATAAGGATTGATTCAGAATATTCCTAATGATCGGGAAAGCAAACGGGAAGAAAAAGCCCTTAATGAGAAAAAGCGGCGTCAGCGGGCAAAAACCCAGGCTCTTCTTGAACGGAAGATGGAGCGGGGAGGCAGGTTCCGTAATGCTTACCGACGGGTTAAACGTAATTGGATGGAACTTTATGAAGAAGAAATGGAATGGGAATTAGAAGATTATTAATATCAAAGAAACCGGAATATATGTTATGTATTTTAATATATAGAATAGGAGAGATATCGGGAGTCGATTTGACTCCCTTAATTTATTTATTTTCTAAAAGTAGTCCTGATCATTTCGACGAAGTTTTAAGAAAAAAAATTTAACGAGGAGTGGAAGAAGTGAAGAGAAAATATTATACTAATTCGTATGTGGGAAGATTTAATACTAAAATCCTCCGGGAAGAAACACTGAAAGATGGTCGGCATCTGGTGGTTTTAGAAGAAACTTATTTTTATCCTACTTCAGGTGGACAACCTCATGATCTGGGAACGATAGCTGGAGTAAAGGTGCTAGATGTGGTTGATGGTGATGAAATTTTGCATGTGGTAGAAAGACCCATAGGTCTTGAGGAAGTTGAGTGCGAGATTGACTGGAAACGAAGATTTGACCATATGCAACAGCATGCAGGCCAGCATATTCTCTCCGCCTGTTTTGAAAAACTTTACGATGCAGAAACAGTAGGATTTCATCTGGGTGATGAATATGTGACAATTGATGTAACTTTAGATGAGTTGACCTCTGCTATGGCACAGAAGGTAGAAGATGCAGCTAATGAGTTAATTTATCGGAATTTGCTGATTAAGACCTATTTTGTAAAGCCTGAGGAACTTAAAAATCTTCCATTGCGTAAACCGCCGGTAGTGGATAAGAATATCCGGATTGTAGAAATAGATGGGGAAGATTATTCTCCATGTGGTGGTACCCATCCTAAAACTACCGGTGAAATCGGAATAATTAAGATCCGCAAATGGGAGAAAAAACGGGCCAACATCAGGGTTGAGTTTGTCTGCGGCTATCGTGCCCTTGCTGATTATCAATGGAAAAATGATCAGATTAACCAGGTTTCCAATCTGCTTTCCATTAAAGATAAGGAGACGTTAGATGGTGTTACACGTCTTTATGAAGAGTTGAAAGATTTACGGCGGGAAGTTAGAAAACTGAAAGGGCAGATGTTGGAGTATGAGGCTCAGAAGTATTATAACATGGCCCGGGAAATTAATGGTATACGCCTCATCAGCCAGATTGTCACAGATCGGGACTTAGGAGAAGTAAAACAATTAGCTAATAAGATTGTAGAGAAAGAAAGGGTAATTGTACTATTTGGAGTTAAAGGTGAGAAGGCACAGGTCAGTTTTAGTCGTTCTGATGATCTGGATGTGAATATGAATGAACTTTTAAAAGAAGTTATTGGTTTGATTAATGGTGGTGGAGGTGGAAATGCCAGGTCTGCTCAGGGTGGAGGTACAGATATCAATAATTTAGAGAATTTGCTGAAATCTGCTGAGATTATACTTAAAAATCGATATTTAAAGTGAGGTGATTAAATGGATCAAGAGTTAAAGGCAAGCTTGATAGAAACATATGATCGACATGCTAAAGAACGGGATAAAAGTGAGATAGAACCATGGAAAGCAGAGGAAAGGGATTATTTTTTAAACCTTCTAAAAAAGGAGCAGAAAAAGTTTCTCTTAGAGATTGGAGCAGGGCCAGGGAGAGACAGCAAATTCTTCAAAGATAATGGATTAGAAGTTATAGCTATAGATATTTCAACAGAAATGGTTAAATTATGTAAAAAGAAAGGTCTTAAAGCATATGTAATGGATTTTTATAATCTTAAGTTTTATCCTGAAACCTTTGATGCAGTCTGGGCTTTAAACTGCCTCTTACATGTACCCAAAAAGAATCTTCCAAAAGTTTTAGAAGGTATTCGTAATGTCTTAAAACCTAATGGATTGTTTTATATGGGTGTGTATGGGGGACCTGATTCAGAAGGTGTGTGGGAAGATGACCATTATTGGCCGCAGCGTTTTTTTGTTTTTTATACTGATGAGCATATTCAGGAGGTTGTACAGGAGTATTTTGAGCTTGTTTATTTTAAAACAATTCCTACTGGTGGAGAGATTCATTTTCAATCTTTAATATTACGAAAAAAATAGGATGATTAAACTGCAAAAAGCTAATTTTGAGCGATATAGAAAATCATCTTGGCGAGATTTCCGACGAAATAAGGCCTCATCACAGGAGGTGATGAGCTAATCAAGGACCAGGAGGGCCCTTTGATTAGGAAGCCTTATTTCGGCGGAAATCGAGCTTTAGATGATTCGAAAAATTTCTCAAGAAGCGAAAAATTAGCTTTTTGCAGTTTAACCAGATTATATTTTTTTATAAAAATGGGGCCAATAAGGCCCCTATTACTTTTTTTATTTGGATAGATGTTTTTTCGTTATTAAGGGAAAGAATGCCTGTTGGGTAGTTTTTCACACAGGTAGAGCAGCGGATACAGGTTTCATTATCAAATTGATTCTTATCAGAAAACTCCAGATAAGGGGTTAACTGCATTGGACAAACCCGGGAACATTTGCCACAGATATGACACATTTCTTTTCAAGCAATGGATACCTTTTGATCTATCTTTTTATTTATGCCGAGCAATTTACCCAATTTATACATAAGTATCTGCATTGTACCCGTCGGGCAGAAGGAACACCAGGTTCTGGGATTAATCAATATAGCCAGAGGGGTTCCTACAATGGTTACTACAAGGTAGTTCATGACGAAAATATATCCCAATTTATCCAGAAAAAATGTTGTACCGAAGATAGTAATTTAATTAACATATAAGAAAACCATGCAAAGGCTATTGTCTTAGTAATTTTGGATTTGAAAAAAGAAGGGATTTTCCTATTAGGACTGATGGGCATGATGATAAAATCAAACAAACTTTCATGTGGACAAAAATTTCCGCACCAGTATTTATCTTTAAAAAGTCTTAGTACCATTAAGGGTGATCATAACTGGAATCATCAAAAGACCCAATTTTGGAAACCAGAGCCCCGCAAAAGCTACTATAGCCAGGAGAACTTTCTAATGGGAGTAAAAATTCGATTGGTTTTAATGTAGAATGTTGGTATGATAATTAAGATACCTCCTTTTTAAATTATTCATATCCCATACCATCGGGAGGTATAGTATAAACTATATTCAATTACCCTTTACTTGTCAAAAGATTTTTTTGAAATTCTTTATTTTTTTATGGGAATATTTCTACTCAAAAAGGAAAATTAATATCTTTTGTTGAAATAATCAATATTGGAAAAAAGTTATGAAGGGGGGATTAGATGGAGCTAAAATTTAAAATATGGTTAGAAGAAGATGGTGAGAAACTATTTGGTATTGGCCCCTGTGACATTCTTAAGCGGGTGAAACGGACCGGGTCTTTACGTAGGGCTGCTGCCGAGATTAATATGTCTTACAGCCAGGCCTGGAAGTTAATTGATAGACTTGAAAATGCTCTAGGGTTTTCTCTATTGGAAAAACAGGTGGGTGGAAAGACAGGAGGTGGGTCCCGTCTGACTCCGGAAGGGAAAATGTTAATGGATGCTTATGAAAATTTCTATCAGGAAGCCTCAGAAATATTAGAGAAATTATGCGATAAATGGTTTACTCCTTTTTTTAAAAAACAAAAATGAGTTTAATGATTTAATTTTTGCTACCGTTATACGAGTTTACATATAACGCTTTAGGAAAATATTTTTACGAAGGAGGGTGAGCTATGGTAAATAAATGGTTGATTTTTTTAGTAATCATTCTGCTTTTAATTGGGGTTGGATTAACATATTCACACCAGAGTGGGATTAAATCAAAGGAGAGGGAGTTATTGGTTTTTGCTGCAGCCAGTTTAACCGATGCGTTTCAGGAATTGGTAGAGAAGTTTGAACAGCAATATCAAGGAGTTAAGGTCAGATTAAATCTGGCTTCCTCAGGAACACTACAAATCCAGATAGAGCAAGGAGCACCGGCCGATGTTTTTGCTTCTGCGGGAATAAAGCAGATGGAATCACTTTTAAAAAAAGGGTTAATAGCAACAGATTCAGTGACTTATTTTGCCAGAAACCAATTGGTGGTTATTGGGAAGAAAAATAGTCCGTTAAAGATTACAGGCCCTGATGATTTTCTTAAGGCTCATATAAGAGAGATCAGTATTGGTGACCCAGTGACGGCACCTGTTGGACAATATAGTGTTACTTCATTAAAAAATCTACATATCTGGGAACAAATCGAGAAAAAACTTGTATTTGCTAGAAATGTAAGACAAGTATTGCAGTATGTGGAGCGTGGTGAGGTGGATCTGGGCTTTGTTTATGCAACAGATGCAGCTATCTCAGAAGAGGTTAAAGTTCTTTATACTATTCCGCAAGATACACATCATCCCATCCTATACCCTATAGGAATTGTAAAAGAGAGTAAAAACCAGGATTTAGCGAAAAAATTTATAGAGTGGGTTCTCTCACCGAATGGTCAGGAGATTTTAGCAAGATATGGGTTTGAATCTACTATATAGGAGTGTTTTAGATGAATCAGATATGGTTTTCGATTTATTTATCATTTAAAATTGCGTTTATTTCTACCCTTCTTGTTATTTTTATTGGCTTTTGGGTCAGTTGGATTTTGGTCCGTAAAGACTTTATGGGAAAAAAATTAATTGAAGTTTTGGTAAATCTACCTCTACTGGTTCCGCCGTCTGTTCTGGGATACTATCTTCTCTTAATTTTTGGACGGGAGGGATTAATTGGATATGGATTGGAAAAGTATCTGGGAATTCGGTTGGTTTTTCATTGGACGGGTGGAATAGTAGCGGCTGTTATGGTCTCATTACCCCTTTATATTAATGCTGTCCGGCCTGCCCTTGCAACTTTAGAACAGGAGGTAGAGCAGGCGGCAAAGGTAGATGGTGCAACAGATTTTCAGGTCTTTTATAAGATTATTTTGCCGTTAATAAGTAAAAGTCTGATTGCAGGAATTGCATTGACTTTTGCAAGATCTTTAGGAGAGTTTGGAGCAACATTGATGTTAATTGGCAATATTCCCGGTAAAACTCAGACCATGTCTCTTGCTATTTACCAGGCTGTTCTCTCAGGTGAATATGGTATTGCTAATCAGCTTGTCTTTATATTGACGTTTTTTGCAATTTTAATCATGCTTTTTATAGGAAAGATTGATACTAAATTTGAATAATGAAGGAATTGAAATGGACTTAAAAGTTTAAAAAGAAAATTTTACTATAATTGCGAGGAAAAATAATTTTTTATCCGAAGAGGTGATGATTAATACAAGGATTCTTTCTTAAAAAAGGCAATTGGCAATCCTGCTCGAAAGATTTTTTTTATTGAAGGGAAAAGAAATTGAACTTTAGATAGTTCGAAAAATTTCTTTTGAAGTAAAAAATTAGCTTTTTATAGTAAAATCAGATATTTATTAATATTAATTAGATGACGGTATAATATATACCGTCAATTTTACTGTAAAAGATGTTAATAAAATATTGACATTTGTAAGTATATAGAATATTATAATATTATTAATATGTCTAACAATAGCTTGATGGTAGATTCAAGGAAATGTGACTTATTTGTAAGGGGGTTTTAAATTGCTTAAGGAAAAGATTTTAACTCAAGAGTATATTTTGGATTCTAAGTTCAATGCCAGAGTTAGGTGGAATATGATTTTGATGTTGGCTGGAAAGCTGGTATCCCTTTTTGGAACCTATATCTATAGTTTTGCCATTGGTTTATATGTTCTGAAAGTGACGGGTTCAGGGATGAATTTTGCTACAACATTGGTTTTCAGTATGTTACCCAGGGTTATTTTGGGACCTTTCGCAGGAGCTATAGCAGATCATTTTAATCGTAAGCGAATGGTTATCATTATGGATTTTTTAAGTGGTATAATCGTTTTGGCTTTGTATGGTATCGCTTTTTATGATAGTTTACGACTTTCATATATCTATACTGTGGCTGTATTATTGTCAATTTGTAATACTTTCTTTAATGTGGCGTTAGATGCAAGTATTCCGAATCTTGTAGATGAAAAACGTTTGTTGAAAATAAATTCTTTTAATCAGAGTATTATGTCATTGGCCCAGATTACCGGTCCAATGATAGGTGGTTTGATTTACGGACTTGTAGATGTGAAAGTTTTTTTAGTCATTAATGGACTTTCTTTTATTATTTCAGCTATTTCTGAAATTTTTATAGATTTTGAACTAACAGCTGACCGCGGGAGAGATAGAAAGAAAGAAGATATTACATTTTTAAAGAAGATTATAAATGAGATGAAAGAAGGGTTTTTATATTTAAAAGAGTCAAAGTTTTTGCTAACTTTACTAAGTTTTGCTTTATTTATGAATTTTCTCGTTAATCTAGGATATGCGGTTTCAGTACCTTATATTATTAACAAAGTAATAAAATTAACTCCTGGCCAGTATGGTATAATTTCGAGTACATTTTCTATCGGGATTTTTTTGGGTTCATTGGTATTATCAATTTTGCCTGAGTTTAAAAAAAAGTATAAGATTATGACGATAAGCTTAAGTATATTTGCTGTAGAATTAGTGTTAACCGGGATACCTGGGATTCCAGTTTTACGGTTTATCGATAAATATATTTTCTTTATTTTCTATTCCACTCTGGCTTTTTTGATGGGAGTGAAACAGGCCATTATTAATATTCCACTTCAGGTTGAATTTCAAAGGCAGATTCCCGACAAATATAGGGGGAGGGTTTTTGGATTAATACAAACTACGGCTATGGCAATAACTCCTCTTGCTTTGATATTAGCTGGTATTTTCACTGAAATGATTCCCGTTTATATATTACCGATTACTTCAGGTATTTTGTTAGCACTTTTGATGGTTAAATTTGCAACTAATGAGGATATAAAAAAATTATAAAAGAGGGTGGGTCTAGAAAAAGTAAATTTCAAGAAAAAATATGATTCTAGGATTTTTTATGATAATTATAATACAGAAATGCTGGCAAATTGGGTTTTGTGGCCTGGTCAGGTTTAGTATATCCAGGTTATAATAGTTATATGAAGTAGAAAATCACCTCTTCACATAAAAAGAAAATATGGTATAATAAATAAAATAAGATACCATTAATGGATTTGTTGCGGGAATAAAACCAGGCAAAGGAGGATTATATAGTTATGCATTACTTTGAACGAACAAAAGTTAGAGATGCTCTTAGGGCAGAAAAGCCTCAGGAGGATGTAATTATCCTGGGTTGGGTACGGACCAAACGGGTATCCAAAAATGTTGCATTTCTGGAAGTAAACGATGGGAGTACGCTGGCAAATTTACAGTTGGTACTGGAACCGGATAAGTTTCCTATCTTAGATGAGGTTAATACCGGGACAAGTATCAAAGCAACGGGGGACCTTGTTGAATCCAAGGGTGGAAAACAGGCCTGGGAGGTACAGGTAAAAACTTTAGAAATTATTGGACATTGTCCACAGGATTATCCGCTTCAGAAAAAACGTCACAGTTTTGAGTTTCTTCGTGAAATTGCTCATATTCGCCCCCGGACTAATACCTTTGGAGTAGTTAACCGCTTCAGAAGTAAGATGGCTTATGCTGTTCATAAGTTTTTCCAGGAACGGGGATTCTACTATGTCCATACTCCGATTATTACTGCCAGTGACTGTGAAGGCGCTGGTGAGATGTTTAGAGTCACCACTTTTGATCTGAATAAAGTACCTATGACCGATGGTCATGTGGATTTCAGGCAGGATTTCTTTGGTCAAGAGACATCTTTAACCGTATCCGGTCAGTTAGAGGCTGAACTTCTGGCTACTGCTATAGGTGATGTTTATACCTTTGGCCCGACTTTTAGAGCAGAGAATTCTAATACTTCCCGCCATCTTGCAGAGTTCTGGATGATTGAACCCGAAATGGCTTTCTGTGATCTGGAAGAAAATATGAAGATTATTGAAGAATTTTTAAAATATCTCTGTCAATATGCTCTGGATAACTGTCAGGAAGAGATGCAGTTTTTTAACAAATGGATTGATAAGACCCATACCCGGATTCAAACCCTTGAAGAGATTGTTAATTCTGATTTTGGTGTTATTACTTATACAGAAGCTATCGAGATTCTTAAAAAAGCTGATCGTAAATTCGAATTTCCGGTTGAATGGGGACTGGATTTACAGTCTGAACACGAGCGTTACCTGACAGAAGAATATTTTAAGCGTCCTATGATGGTTATTGATTATCCAAAAGATATTAAAGCATTTTATATGCGGCTTAATGATGATAATAAAACTGTTCGTGCTGTTGATGTACTGGTACCGCAGGTTGGAGAGATTGTTGGAGGTTCCCAACGCGAAGAGCGTCTGGACAAATTGATTCAGCGAATGGAGGAACTGGGTATGGATATTGAAGGGATGCAGTGGTATTTGGATATCCGCCGTTGGGGAAGTGTTCCGCATAGCGGTTTTGGCCTGGGCTTTGAGCGAATTTTGATGTACATGTCAGGAATCTCCAATATCCGTGATGTTATACCTTTTCCAAGAACTCCGGGGAATGCTAAATTTTAATCTGAAAAAATGCACCAATAGATATCTCAGCCCGTCTGGGATACTATATGGTGCTTTTTTTCTATAATTTAAAAAGGAAAGTCGAAGGTTTTTGTAGAACTTGAAAAAGGTGCTGGTTAAAGAAAACCACCATTGTGAACTTATTTATCCAGCAGATTTTATCATTATGGAATATGTTAAAAAATAGAAGTAGGTGAAATTAGATGAGGAACAAAACACGCGGTAGTATTCAAATTATTATTTCTTCTATTTTTTTCGGAGCATTACCTCTATTGACCCAGATAGGATATGAAGGAGGAGCAAATGTAGTTAGTATTCTGGCTATCCGTTTTAGTATTGCAGCCGTTTTGATCTGGTTTTATCTCTGGTTGACAAAAGTAAAGATCAAAGTGGATCTTAAACAATTGTTTATTTTAGCTGTGGTTGCTATATTTGGGTATGGAGTTATGGTCTTTAGTTATTTTTTATCATTACAGTATATTCCATCTTCTCTGGCAGCTATGATTTTATTCACTTATCCAGTAATTGTTACCTATCTATCGGCGATTCTGTTAAACTCGCCAATTACAAAAGTTAAAGTTATTGCTCTCGTGCTGGTCACTATCGGTGTGTTATTGATGAGTTGGGGTGAAGTGGATTTCCATCCTTTTGGAATATTCCTTGCTTTTATAGCGGCACTTTTTTATGCCATTTATATTGTTTATCTGGGTAGTTCATATACTTTTCAGTTAGAACCTAGGGTGTTAACAGCTTTTATCATTCTTTTTTCTGCTATCTTTTTTATGATATTGGGGGTCATTAGGGGAGATTTAATCTTTGCAATCAGCGGCTTTGCATGGTTAGCTATTATTATTATGGCTATTTTCTCTACTATTTTTGCTATTATGATTTTTTATTCTGGTGTGCAGAAGATAGGGCCAGCTTTAGCAGCAATTATCAGTGCAGTTGAACCAATAACGGTAATGATTTTGGGAGTTATGATTTTGGAGGAAAAAGTTAGATTTATTCAATTATTGGGATCTTTATTAATCCTCAGCGGAGTTATTTATGTTCAAAAATGCAGCTCAAAGCCGAAAATAGATTGGAAAGCAAGGATTTAAAAGGAGAGGAGTAATATATGTCCAATAGATGGCAGGAGGCAGAACAATTCTTAAGAGATAAGGACCCGGTACTTGGAGGACTGATAGAAAGATATGGTCCATGTACCTTAAGCCCACGGAAAAATCTTTTTGATTTTCTTTGTGAATCCATCATTTGGCAGCAAATATCGATAAAAGTAGCAGTTTCTATTATGGAACGGTTTCGTTCTCTTTTCAGTAAAAATCAGGCAGAACCTGAGGAATTGTTAAATTTAAGTAATGAAGACTTAAGAGAGGTTGGAGTGTCCCAGAGAAAAATAATTTATCTAAAAAACCTGGCTAAAAAGATCGTAGATGGAGAGTTGGACTTATTTCGATTAAGAGAGCTTTCTAATGAGAAAATTGAAGATGAATTACTTAAATTAAAAGGAATTGGGCCCTGGACAGTGACTATGTTTTTGATTTTTGCTCTCAACCGAACCAATGTTTTACCGATAGGTGATTTAGGAATCAAAAAAGCAATTCAGATTCATTATAACCTACCTGAACTCCCTAGACCTGATAAAATACGAGAGATTGCCCGGGCCTGGCATCCATATGAATCCATTGCCTCATGGTATCTCTGGCAAAGCTTAAGAAACAAAGATTAGATTATGGCAGATTTTTATAAAAAGCCAGAATTTTTTTTAATTTAATTTTAGAGGAGTGGCAAAAATGAAATATATCAGACGATTTATTTTATACCTTATCATTGCATCAATTCATTTTCTGCTCCAGGCAACCATGATGCTTTTGTCAATTATCAGTAAATTAATCTTTTTTGAGGATTCCATCTGGTCAATGGGTGGGATGCTGAGAGTGATATCTGCAGGGTTATATCAGATTTTAATATTTCCATTTATCTGGATTTTTCAGAAATGGTCGTTCCAGATTCCCTGGTTTCAGGACTTACCTTTTGTATTGAATAGTCTTTTATGGGGGTTAATTATTTATTTACTTATTGCTAGAAAAGCCAGGAAGAAGAAAAAAAATGCACGTTATTATTTTGTGCGTGGTTTATAATAATTTACTAATCATGATTTAGAGTTAGAATGGTTGGTGTATGATAGATTTTATATGAATTTATAAGGGAGGAATTAATTATGAGTGGGAAAATATCCAATAGAAGAAAGTTTGTTTATTATCTGGGAATGATGTTTATTATTATAGGTTTTCTTATGTTCTTATCAAATTTTATATTTATCACTTTTGAAGGAAGTCCATTTGGGCATAAAGGATTTTTTTTCAGAAGAACCAGTCCATTTTTGGGTTTTGATAGTATAGTAGGGGGATTTGCCATCCGGGGAGTAAGTAGTTTTACTTTAATAATCATTGGAGGAGTATTAATGATTGTGGGTAGAGCCGGATTAGCAGGTTCAGGTATAATACTTGATCCTGAAAGAGCAAGAGAGGATTTAAAACCATGGAATCGTGTTAAAGGAGGTATGATCAACGATACTCTTAATGAGATTGATGTAGTTAAAACAGTAACCAGAAAGTTAAGTGGAGAAGAAGCTGAGCCAGTAATTAAAGTTCGGTGTAGTTCGTGTCGGACACTGAATGATGAAGATGCAAAATTTTGTAAAAACTGTGGGAAATCTTTATAAGTTTATGGAAAGTAAGTTTGGAGATATGTTGGGGTTAAGAAAAAAAGTTGCTTTAGAGGGGTTGGATGGTGAAATGGAGAATATATTTATTATGTAATTTAAGATTTTACTGCAAAAAGCTAATTTTTCGCTTTAAAAGAAATTTTTCAAATCATCTAAAGTTCGACTGAAATCTCACTAAGGTGGTTAAACGAAAAATTTCTATGGCGCTCAAAATTAGTTTTTTGCAGTTTAATCATTTAATAGAAAAATAATAAAGGGGGTAAAATAATGGACTTGTTGGCACGGGTTGATAACATGCGTGATCAGATTATCAAATCTACCCAGGAGTTAGTACGGATCAGGAGTGTAGAAGAAGAGGCACAGCCGGGAATGCCTTTTGGTAAAGGGGTTAATGATGCTTTAGAGTATGTATTGAAGCTCTCTGAGGAAATGGGATTTAAAACAAAGAATTTGGATGGATATGCTGGTCATGCTGAAATTGGTGAAGGTGATGAGATTGTAGGAATTCTGGTACATTTAGATGTGGTTCCAGAAGGTAGTAATTGGACATATCCACCTTATGGTGGGGAAATTCATGATAATAAAATATACGGTCGTGGTACTATTGATGATAAAGGGCCAGCTATTGCGGCTTTATATGCAATGAAAGCGGTACTGGACAGTGGAATTCCGTTAAAGAAACGGGTTCGGATTATTTTTGGAACAGATGAGGAGAGCGGTTGGGAGGGAATTAAGTACTATTTAAAGCATGAAGAAGCTCCTACAATAGCTTTTGCTCCAGATGCCGAATATCCTGCTATTCATGGTGAGAAAGGAATTCTTATCTTTAATTTAGAAAAGGAATTTAAGAATAATTGTACTGCTTGTGATGATGGAATACGGATTGTATCCATAAAGGGTGGAAATGCTCCGAATATGGTTCCAGATTACTGTGAGGCCGTTTTGGCTGGTAATGATCTGTCTAAGGTTAGAGAAGCAATGGAAACATATGCTAAGGAAAATGAAGTTCATCTCGAATGGGAAGAGAAAGATGGTCAGGCGGTTATCAAATCCCATGGTGTTTCTGCTCACGGTAGTTTACCTGAATCGGGTCAAAATGCAATTTCACAGCTTATGGTTTTCCTGGCTTCTCTCGATTTAAGTTCCTGTGATCTCTGTGACTTTATTAAGTTCTATGCTAAAAAAATTGGTATGGAATATTATGGGCAATCTATCGGATGCGGAATTGAAGATGATGTATCTGGAAAATTGATCTTTAATGTGGGTTTAATTGACCTGACAGAGGAAAAAGCAAAAGTAGTGGTAAATATCAGGTATCCTGTAACCAGTTCAGCGGAAGAAGTATATAGTGGAATTGAGAAGGAGCTAGAGGGTACCGGTATTAAACTCGTAAAAGGAGAACATATGAAACCATTATATGTTCCGGCAGATGATGAACTGGTAGTAAAATTAATGGATGTTTACCGTGAGTTAACGGGTGATGATAGAGCACCTATCACAATTGGTGGTGGTACATATGCCCGTGCTGTTACAAAAGCTGTGGCCTTTGGACCGCTTTTTCCAGGTCAGCCTGAGTTAGCCCATCAGAAGGATGAGTTTATTGGTGTGGACGATTTGATTTTGAATACAAAGATATATGCAAAGGCAATCGTAGCGTTAGCGGGATAATTATAAAATCGGGGGAATTCCCCCCGATTAGTTTATTTTCCTGTCCAGATAGCTTCTAGACGGTAGATAGCTTTACCCATTTCGACCCATTTTTTCTCATATCGGGTCATAATATTTTTTTCAGCATATTCACTATTATGCAGGTCAAAGGTAATATTTTTAAGTAAAAATCCGTTTCCGGATAATTTTTCAAGAGAGAATTCAAAGAAATCCCGATTATCGGTTTTAAAGTGGATTTCTCCCCCAACTTTGAGAACTTCTTTATATAGATTAAGGAATCGGGGATGTGTAAGACGTCTTTTATGATGTCTTTTTTTCGGCCAGGGATCAGAGAAATTAAGATAAATTCTTTCCACTTCACCGGGTGCAAAGTAGTTAGTTATAAATTGAGCATCTCCGTAAATAAAGGCCATATTCTTTTTATCATATTCAACAGCATAGCGGGCAGGATAGATTAAAACTTCTTCTACCTTTTCAAAGCCAATAAAATTGATTTCTGGATGCTGTTCGGCTATTTCAATTATGAAATGCCCTTTACCTGTACCAATTTCTAAATGAATGGGGTTGGAATTACCGAAAAATTCCTGCCAATGCCCTGAAATATTTTTTTTAGTTTCTGGGCCAAATATAACCCGGGGGTTTTTTCTAAGTTCATCTTCTGCCCAGGGTTTATTCCGAATTCGCATTATGGATTCACTCCTTTTTAACAGTGTCATCTCAGATTGTACTATATTGCTAAAAAATTTTCAACCCTATAGGTATAGGGTAGCATTTATGGTAGAAAGGAGAGATTAAATGGAATTATTAACATTATTTTATCAGATTCTTGTTTTATTTATGATACTTTTGATTGGATTTATTATCTATCGTTTAAAAGTTATTGATGAACATTTAATCGGTGGTTTATCTCGATTGATAATGGATGTGACTTTGCCGGCTATGATTATTACTTCGATGAGTTTCGACTTTTCCCGGGAAATATTATTCAAAAGTGGTCAATTATTTTTTATATCATTGGGATTATACTTTTTTTCATGGATTATCGCACTTCTGGTGACCTGGAAGATGAAAATTACAGACAGGGAAAGAGATATTTTTCAGTTTATGCTAACATTTTCTAATGTGGGATTTATGGGGTATCCTGTTATTGGTGCTATCTATGGCAAGTTGGGGATTTTTTATACATCAATCTTCAATTTTACTTTTGGATTGGTTGTCTGGACGTTAGGGGTCTGGCTCTTTCGGAGAAGGGAAGGAGAAAATTTTACGTTTCATTGGCGAATGTTTCTGACACCGGGGATTGTTGCTGTTTTGATAGGTTTTGGGTTCTTTCTCTTCTCTATTAAGCTTCCATATCCCATATTTCATACTTTAGATTTATTAGGAAGTACTACCACACCACTTTCTATGTTGATGGTAGGAGCATTGATGGGTAAATCAGCGATTCGTAAGATGTGGAAAAACAAGCAAATATACCTGGCAAGTTTCGTCCGGTTGGTGGTCATCCCTTTTTTCACTCTGATCCTGGTTTTACCTTTTAAATTTTCTGAGACCATGTTAGGGGTGATTGTTATTTTAATGGGAATGCCGGCAGCTGCCAATACTGCAATTTTTGCTAAAAGATTTGGTGGTGATGCAGAATTGGGAGCAGAGGTAGTTTTTATCAGTACTCTTTTTTCAATTGTTACTATTCCCTGCTTTTTGTTTTTGCTTAAAGCATTATAAATCCAACTTCGATGATTTGAATGAGCCAGAGCTAAGGAACAGAGCTTCAATTTCGAAGTTTCTGTTCTCTTTTATTTTTAAAGTATAGTAAGATTATACTGCAAAAAGCTAATTTTGAGCGACATAGAAATTTTTCGCCAAATCATCTTAGCGAGATTTCCGATGAAATAAGGCCTCATCGCAGGAGGTGATGAGCTAATCAAGGGCCAGGAGGGCCCTTTGATTAGGAAGCCTTATTTCGGCGGAAATCGAGCTTTAGATGATTCGAAAAATTTCTCAAGAAGCGAAAAATTAGCTTTTTGCAGTTAATCATATATAGATTACATACATCATATATATTTTTAAGAGAATTCTCTACCATTACTGAGAATGAGAATACAGCAATGACGTGTTGAAAGTAAAATTTGTTGTTAAGGAGGGAATTTGCAGTGCACTTTAATGAACTATGGATTGCCGGGGAAGTATTGGATTATCCAACATTGGAATTGAAAGATGCTGAATTTCCTATTTTCAAGTCAACTATCCGCATTTTGCGGGTTGGATACTTAAAAAAACGCCGTGTTTCACTCAATTTAAGCTATAAAGGTGAGGAATTAACCCGGGAAATGATCAGGGAGTTAGGTAAGTATTCTCATCTTTTGAATACCCGTCTGGATAATCCTCATGATCTGGAACAGATGTTAGATTATGTAGTAGATATTTTTCCCATCATTACTTTTGGGCGCTCGGCTCAGTTCTGTTATGATCGGATTCATAAAGGTGATTTTATTATTTTTAATGGTGAGATTCAATCCAGGGATTTACTAATTGATATAGATCTTTCTGATGAGCAGATACGGAAATTGGATGAATATTTGAAGAAGTTAAATCTGTTAGATAGAAAAGAAGAATTTTTACAGAGTATGGATCTTATAAATATTAGACGAAATCAATATCAGATTGCTTTTAAAGAAGTTTATATTTGCGGAATGCGTGGAGGTGCCCGAATAGGACAGCAGGGGGATAGGATTTATGAAAATAAATGCTTTCTTTTGGGTCGGGTATGTAATGAACCGGAACTCCGTTATACAGAAGAGGGTCGCCCTTTATTGAATTTTATTTTATATATAAAACGTCCCCATAGCGACCATAAAAGAGAAGATTTGCAACAGGATTATGTAAATGTAATTATCTGGAATGAGATGGCAGAGAGGATGTATGAAAAATTAAGGAAAAATACTGAAGTACTAATCAATGGTCGGCTCCAATCCCGAATTTATTATAAAGAACATCTGCCAACTTTAGAACAGTCTTATCAGCTGAAGGAATTTTTACATAGTGCTAATATTTATAATCCAAAGATAGAGGCAGAGTTGTTAAAAATTATTGGATTAGATGGGAGGAAAACCAGACATCGGGCCTATGAGGTTTCAGCAAAAAGAATTGATATTTTAGGATAAAGACCTGAGTTTTAAGTGCTCAGGTCTTTTATTAACTTTCTTGCGAT
Organism: Anoxybacter fermentans; assembly: GCF_003991135.1. Lineage (GTDB taxonomy): Bacteria > Bacillota > Halanaerobiia > DY22613 > DY22613 > Anoxybacter > Anoxybacter fermentans. The sequence continues at coordinate 251,058 of NZ_CP016379.1, forward strand.
TAAAAAAGGAATCTGGTATAATGGGCAAAAGAAAGGGGCGGTGTTTATTATGCCAAAGATTATGGAAGTCCTGAATATTCCGAGTGGGGGATTATATGATAAGTTTTTTACTCATCGTGAAGCCTTAATTGCTCAGTTTTCCATGGGAGATATTTCCAAACGGGAATTTATTGCTGCCAACTATGATTTTGTCATGAGTCTTGGTGTTAAACCATTTAAAAATATTGATTGTTTGCAGAAGGGTTTTTTTAATTACCATTATTATAATATACTTGCCAAGTATAGGTATATGGAAGCCAGAGATATAAAACGAAAAGGTGAATATGAAAAATACTATCGGAAAGCTATTGAAGAAGTAAACTATTATTATCGCCAGAAAGATCTGGCAACACTTAAAATTTTAGAATTAATTGATTTTAAAAATGTTGAAGCCTATTATATCCGGGTTCGCTCTAAATTTTTAAAAGGAGAACTAATAGAAATTATTCTCCATGATTTTGAGGATCTAATTCTTCATACTAAAAATGAGCGGATTCGTGAAAAGCTTGAACAGGCCGGAGCTTTTCGTTATGATAATCGTAAATCGGTTATTGATCAGTATATTAATCAGAAGTATTAAGATTGTCTTTTTTAAGGCAATCTTTTTTTTATAATTTTACTGCAAAGGCTAATTTTTCTGACCATCTAAAATTCAATTTCAGTAACTTGATTAGCTCATCACATGCTGTGATGAGACCTTATTTTGACTGAAATTTTATTAAGATGGTTTAATAAAAAATTTCTATGGTGTTCAAAATTGACTTTTTGCAGTTTAATTTTTTATATTTAAAAAACAATAATAAATTTTTATAAAAGACAAAAAACAGATAAACCAACTGTATATTATCACACTTGACAAAATTTTGCTTTTTATATATAATATAGACAAGACCCAAAAAGGAGGGAAATTATTTGGCTGGGAAAGAAATAGTGACTATAGATATATTCAAACAAGATTATCAATCATTGATAAGAGAAGCAGTATCAGCAATAAATGATGAACGTAATTACATAAAAGCTTATGATTTGGCAACTCAGGCGAAATTAATTGCAGAAAATTATTTAGAAGATGAACTATCTATTATCGAATGTGAAAGAATCAGAGGATTGGCTTATTTAGGAATTGATAGTAGTATAGGTCATGACTTAATTAAGAAACTTTACTTTGAAAATAAAAATAAATTTAAAGATAATAAAGATCTCTTAATTAAATTAGAACTGGCTTTGGGTGTGAGTAAAAGGGTAATTGGTGAATACAATAAGGCGATTCAGGTCTTTAGAAAGATTTATAAATATGCAGAAAAAAAAGTTAATGAAGAAAAAAGTCGAGGAAAGGATGTCAGTGAATTTATTCGGATTATTATCAGATGTTATATTGAAATAACCTGTTGTTTAATTTATAAAAGTCAACAAAAAAATTACCTGGTTAGGGTAAATTTGATAGAGGAAAGATTAAAAAAGTTAAATTTAATGGAAATTAGGGATTTGGAGGAAATATATAAGTATGTAGATGAACAGATTTGTAATTCAGAAATTAATATTGAATTAAACGAGGCAGAGAGGTACATAAAAAAAGCTTTTTTGATGTCAAAGGAACATAATTTAAAAGATCTGGAACTATTTAGTCTTTTAGATTATGCCTGTGTTCTTGTAGAAAAAAAAGAGTTTGATGAAGCACTCAGGATTCTTGAATCGATAAAGGAGGAGCAATTTGTTCAGGAAAATTTATTTGGGTATGTTTTGGATGAAATTGGTATTATATTGATTCATAAAGGGAGAATTGAAGAGGCAAAAGAGTATTTAGATTCTGCCTGGAATTGGTTATATAAGAGAAATGATATCAATGAATTGAATAGAATTTGTTATGGAATTGCATTATATTTCTTTAAAAAAGGAAATTTAGATCTGGCATATGCTTTTGCTGAGTTGGCTTATAAACAGGATCAGAATTTTCCTTGTTTAAAATTACTTTATGAAATTTGTTTAATTAAATATATAAGTGCTCAGAGAGTGGGGAATGAATCTGAATATGCTTTCTATCGTAGTGAATATGATAGATATAAATTATTCTGTAATAGTTCCCTGTAGGTTAACTCCCCAAACAAAAGGTTAAAATCGGAAGCTTACTTAAAAGGGGGCTGTCCCAAAAGTCCCTTTATAACCCCCAAAAGTAAATATTAAAAGAAAGGTGTTGTCAGAAATTTTTATAAAGACAACACCTTTTTTTATGGTAAAATATAAATATGAAGAGGAAAAACCATAATAAAAAGACATTTATTGAATATAATATGAATCAGACAATGTTGCCTTTGAGTTTTGATGTGTTTATTCCTGAGAATCATTTAGTAAGGGTGGTAAATTCAGCTATAGAAAGGATGAATATTGAACCCCTGCTTGAAAAATATAAAGGTGGGGGTAGAAGCAGCTACCATCCGAAAATGATGCTTAAGGTTATAGTATATGCCTATACTCAGAGAATATATTCATCAAGACGAATTGCCAAGGCACTTCGGGAAAATATTTATTTTATGTGGCTTAGTGGTAACAATAAACCTGATTTTCGGACGATAAACCGATTCAGATCAGAGATCATGAAAGATGTTATTGATGAGGTATTTGCATCAGTATTGGAACTTCTTATAGAAGAAGGATATGTAAAGTTAGAGAATTACTTTTTAGATGGTACAAAAATAGAAGCTAATGCAAACAAATATAGCTTTGTCTGGGGAAAAGCGACAAAGAAGTACAAAGCAAGGCTCAGGGCAAAAATTAATGAACTTTTAAAAGAGATTGAGAAAACCAACGAAGAAGAGAATAGATTGTATGGGGATAATGACCTGGAGGAGATGGGTGAAGGAAAAGAAATAGATTCAAAGAAACTCGAAGAAAAAATTAAGGAACTTGAAGAACGTCTAGAAAAGAATTCCAAAAACAAGAAGTTAAAGAAAACAATTAAAGAGCTCAAGACTAAATGTCTTCCCAGAATGAAAAAATATGAGCAACAGGAAGAGATTTTAAATGGACGAAACAGTTATTCTAAAACAGATACTGATGCAACTTTTATGAGAATGAAAGAAGACCACATGAAAAATGGGCAATTGAAGCCCGCATATAATGTTCAGATAGGTACAGAGAATCAGTTTGTAGTTGGTTATAGTATTCATCAAAGGCCGGCAGATTCAAGATGCTTAATACCTCATTTAGAAAAAGTAAAAGAAGTTACAGGTAAGATTCCGGAGAATGTGATAGCTGATTCAGGTTATGGTAGTGAGGAAAATTATGATTACTTAGAGAAAGCTAATACTAATATTTATGTTAAGTATAATACTTTTCATAAAGAACAAAAGAAGAAGTTTAAAAATGATATATTTAAAGTAGAAAACTGGCCGTATGATAAAGAAAACGACGAGTTTATTTGTCCTGTTCAAAGAAGACTCATTTACTGTAAGACAAAAGAAATTAAGACTGAAAATGGATATACTAAACAAATTAGATATTACAAATGCGAAAATTGTGATGAGTGTGAGTTAAAAGAAAATTGTACCAAGGCCAAAGGTGATCGAGTAATAAGAATAAATTTTAAATTACGTGAATATAAGCAAAAGGTAAAGGAAAACCTTTGTTCCGATAAAGGTATGAAACTCCGTTCTCAAAGAGCAATTGAAGCGGAATCTGTCTTTGGAAGGATCAAAGGTAATTGGTCATTCCGGAGATTTCTGCTTCGTGGCCTTGAGAAAGTAAAAATTGAATGGGGTTTACTGTGTATAGCCCATAACCTGGCTAAACTGGCAACAGTATAGAATGTCAGGTATGGGTTTTTATTTTCTTAACAGAAAAATTTTCAATGAATTTGAAATGAACAATGAAAAAAGGGGCCATGCCCAAAAGTAATTAATTACTTTTGGGACAGCCCCTTTTTTTATTTATCAGAACACAATCCAAATATGTTGAAAGAACCTTTAATATCTGGTATATTATTGTTAAAGTTTTAACTACTTTTGAATTAAAGAGTTGAGCAGGTCTTGTAGATCTGGTGCTAATGGTGCTTCAAATTCCTTTTTCTCATGAGATAGAGGAATTCGACAGAAGATTTTCCATGAATGGAGAGCGTGTCTTTTAATTAGCTCATCACTTCCACCATAGAGGGTATCTCCCATTAGAGGATAGCCGAGATAACTTAAGTGAACACGAATCTGGTGGGTGCGACCGGTTTCTAAGCTAAGGGCAATTAGTGTAGCATTAGAAAATCGTTTTAATACTCTATAGTGGGTTATAGCTTTTTTTCCTTGAACAGGATCAACTTTACGTTGGATAATGCTACCTTTTACACGCCCGATGGGAGCATCTATAGTACCTGAATCATCGGTTATCACACCATGTACCAGGGCCAGATATTGGCGATGGATCTTATTACGTTTAAGTTGATTGGACATGTAATTATGTGCATATTGATTTTTTGCTATCAATACCAGACCAGAAGTATTACGGTCCAGTCGGTGAATAGGGCGGAAGAGGTTATGATTTCCCTGGGCTTTGAGATAGTAGAGGACACCATTGGCCAGGGTATTGGTTCGTTCTGTAGCTGTAGGATGAACCAGCATTCCTGTAGGTTTATTCACAACCAGTAGGTTTGCATCTTCATAAACAATATCAAGTTGCATGGGTTCAGGTTCAAAATCTGCCTCTTCATCAAAATTAAAATTAAATTCCAACAGATCTCCTTCTTTAACCTGTGTAGAAAAATCTACATATTGCCCATTAAAGCGTACCCGGTAACTTTTTCGGATTTTACGGAGTAAGCTGCGGGAAATTAAGAGTTGATTTCTTAGGAGCTGATAAATAGTCAATCCCGTCTCTTTTGGTTGGACCTGATAGGTTATGATCTGCTCATCATTTTTAAAATGATCTACATATGGTTTTAGCATCTTCAACACCTGTCTTTCTCTGTTTATTATAAACGGTAATCAAGATAAATTGCAACTGAAAGGTGGGGAAAATGCAAAGTAATTTTGTTTGTTACAGATGTGAAAAAAAGTATTCACTTGATAAACCCATTTGGCGGTGTGAATGTGGAGGGTTATTAAAGATTGAGCGGAGATTTAAAACGATGGAAATTCAAAAAGAGGATTTGAGTTTATGGAGGTATCGGGATCTTTTACCGGTTGAGCAAAAGGATGCAATGATTACTTTGGGTGAGGGGATGACTCCTCTTTTACAGAGAATGATTAGCGGCTATAATATTTATCTTAAGATGGAATTTTTATCTCCAACTGGTTCCTTTAAAGATCGGGGAGCAGCAGTTCTTTTGAGTAAGATAAAAGAATGGGGAATTGATCGGATTGTTGAAGATTCATCTGGTAATGCTGGAGCAGCAATTGCAGCTTATTCAGCTGCTGCTGGAGTTCAATGTGAAATTTATCTTCCAGAAAAGACATCAGAGGGAAAGATTAAACAGATCGAAGCATATGGTTCTAGTATAAAGAAAATTCCTGGTGAGCGTGATGCTGTTTCCCGGGCAGTGATGGAAGCAGCAGAGTCAGTTTATTATGCCAGCCATTCCTGGAATCCTCTTTTCTTTGAGGGAACTAAAACTATGGCTTTTGAGATATGGGAACAGTTGGGTTATCAGGCTCCTGAATTTTTAGTAATACCCGTTGGGAACGGAACTATGCTTCTTGGAGCTTTTATTGGTTTTATGGATTTACTTAAGATGGGCCAGATTGAAAAATTGCCCCGGTTTATTGCAGTCCAGTCGGCTAACTGCGCACCAATTTATGCCAGATTTTATGGATTAGAACTCAAATCTATAAAACCTACGGTAGCAGAAGGGATCTCTGTTGGTGAACCTGTACGTATTGATGAGATTGTAGAAGCTGTCAGGGAAACTGGTGGAGAAGTGGTGACCGTTACTGATAAAGAGGTCTTAAAAGGTGTGCGGGAATTGAGTAGGATGGGGATTTACGTTGAACCTACTTCAGGTACGGTAGTGGCAGGATTTTATCAAGCCATAAAGAAAGGGTTGATAAAATTAAAGGATAAAGTGATCTTACCCCTGACAGGGAACGGTTTAAAGAAGGGGTAAAAGGATTTAAATCAATATTATCAATTGACTTTCGCGTGGAGCTGATGAGTTAACCAGTAAGGAGTATGCATTGGGCAGAGAGAAAAACCTTTTATTTCTTTATTACACCAATGGTAGCCAGATGGTAGAACTTCATTAATTGAGATAGAAAAGTTATTTACTAAATCAGGAATTCAGTTCTGGAGTTATGTTTTAGATAAAAGGATTGGGCTTGACGATGGTGAAACAAAACTTATCGGGATTTATCGGCAGAGTAAGAATAATTCTGGACTGAGAATTTATTCAATAGATGATCTTCAGAAAGAAAGTACAATTGAGAAGATTATCAAGGATGATCATGTAGTTTTATTATTAAAGATTAAAGTAGCGAAGACGAGAAAGTAATTGCCTTTCCAGAATTTTTATGGAAGAGCAAAAAGTTATCCAATCAGGCTTTAACAGAAAATAGGGTAACTTAAGTATAAGAATAGAGGTATTAAACGTAGAATAGATATGGATGAAGAGGAGGTTTTTTATATGTATTCACTTAGTAAGATTAAAAAGGTTTTATGTAAGATATCGGGATGCAAAATAATCGAAAATGCTCCCATGTCTCAATATACCAGTTTTAAAATTGGTGGTCCCGCTGACCTTATGGTGGAGCCAACTAATTGTGAAGGTTTACAAAAGATTTTACAGTTTTTTTCCAGAGCCAATGTTCCATATTTTGTTCTTGGCAAAGGAAGTAATCTGCTTGTTGGTGACCGGGGAATCCGTGGTGTGGTAATAAAAATGACCGGGTTAAATTATATCAGAATTGAAGGGAACCGAATCACTGCTGGAGCCGGTGTGACCCTGGCAAAACTTGCTTCTTGCGCGTTAGAATCTGAATTAACCGGTCTGGAATTTGCCAGCGGCATTCCTGGAACTTTAGGAGGAGCAGTGGTGATGAATGCCGGTGCTTATGGAGGAGAGATGAAAGATATAATAACCCAGGTTATAGCTTATACACCTGCTGGTGAAAAAAAAGTCCTTACCAATGAGGAGATAGGGTTTGGCTACCGTAAGAGTATTTTTCAGAAAAATGGATGGATTGTGGTAGAAGCAGAGATGAAATTAAAGAAGGGAGACCCGGTAGAGATTCGGGCAAAGATGATTGATTTGAATAACCGCAGGAAGGAAAAACAGCCTCTCGAATATCCCAGTGCTGGAAGTGTTTTTAAAAGACCTAAAGGATATTATGTCGGAGCATTGATTGAAGAGGCAGGTCTAAAAGGTTATACTATCGGTGATGCACAGGTATCACAAAAACATGCAGGTTTTATTATTAACAGGGGAAATGCGACAGCGAAAGATGTTCTTAGTCTAATTCGCTATATCCAGAAACGGGTGTGGGAAATGGAAGGAGTTGAACTTGAACCAGAAATACGTCTTGTAGGTGAGTTTAATTCTGATGAAGATTAAGCCAGTGGTTTTTCACTGGCTTTTTTTATTCATGTAGGTTTTATTAAGGTAGATTGTTAAAATTGTGTGGGCGACAATTCAAGTAAAAAGTAAAGATTCTAATTTATGATTAAACTGCACATCTTAGTGAGATTTCAGTCTAAATAAGGCCTCATCTGAGGATTGATGAGTAATCAAGGGCCAGGAGGGCCCATTGATTAGTGTGCCTTATTTCGACTGAAATCGAACTTTAGATGGTTCGAAAAATTTCTTTTGAAGCGAAAAATTAGTTTTTTGTAGTAAAATCATTTGTGCTTTTTATATTTTTTAAAGGATTATAAGCAGGGACTTTAAACTGGATTAAAGAAAATTTTATAAGGAATAAATTCCCGATCGTTGAATTTACCGGTTTTTTTAAATAAAGGGGGGTAGAATGGTTAAAATTGGTATAATCTGTGCTTTTAAAGAAGAAGCTCAGCACATTTTACAGGAAATGGAGATTGAAGAGGAAGTTGAGCGGCTTAAAACCCGCTTTTATAAGGGTAAATTCATGGGGCGGGAAGTGGTTTTTGTTATTAGTGGGATAGGCAAAGTTAGCTCAGCGCTTTGTACCCATATTCTTATTGATCAGTTTGGAGTGGAATTGGTTATCTTTGCCGGGATTGCAGGAGGTTTAAATCCTGATTTAATTATTGGTGATACCGTAATTGCTACGGAAACATTCTATCATGATATTGATTGGGAAGGTCAGGGAATTGAAAAAAACACAGTCTATTCCGTTTTTCGCACCATTTTTAAGACTGATTCTATACTTATAAAAAAGCTTAAAAAAGGTCTTTCCGACAAAAAGCTCTCGCTGCCGTCAATTCTAAAATCATTACGTCAAGGCAAAGAATTAACAATAACTTTTGGACGAATTCTTACTGGAGATCAGGTAATTGCAAGCAAAAAGAAAGTTCAACAATTATTTGATAAACTGGCTGGTGATTGTGTAGATATGGAAAGTGCGGCAGTTGCTCAGACTTGTTTTTTAAATGATATACCCTTTCTAATTATTCGAACTATTAGTGACCTGGCTGATGAAGGAGCAATGCAAATCATTAAAGAAATTCTGAAACCTGTATTGGAGGTAAATTATCAAATTTTAAAAGAGGTGCTCTTTTTAATTGATTTATGATTTTACTGTAAAAAGCTAATTTTTAGCTTCAAAAAAATTTTTCGAACCATCTAAAGTCCGATTTTAGTGTAATCCATGGGTCTTCTGCCTATGGATTGGTTTATAATCAAAATTATATAACTATAGAACTATATATGTAAGATGGAATTTGTGCTATAATTGATATAAGATTATGGGAAAATTGGGTTAATTTCAAGGGAGGTTTAGAAAAATGGAAATAAAAAAATTAATGGTAATCATGTTAATAGTTTTGGGGTTAGTAATAAAGGCGGGCCCAGTGGTTTACGGGATTGAGATCTTTCCCTTTGATTCCAAACGGCCAATGGCAGACCAGAATGATAATAAACTTTACGATGATCTGGAGTTAGAACTTAAGCTTGAGAAAGATCAATATCCGGTGATTGTTCATTTAACAGAGCCTGCAAATCCCAGGTTATTATCTTATTTAAAATCTAAAATTGGTGATTTTACACCTACGTATATTTATCGCTATTTTAATGGATTTGCCACTCAGTTAACAAAAGAACAGATTTTAAGACTTAGAGAGTATTCTGTTATTGAAAAAATTCAATGGGATGCTCCGGTTGAAATTTATATGGATACTGCTGCTCCTGGCTTTGGAGTACTAAAGGCGCGTCAATATTATCTAGTGGATGGTGATAGAGATGGTGATCCGGGTATTTATACCAGTCAGGATGTAGTGATTGCTTTTATAGATACCGGAATTGATGTAAAACATGTGGATTTACCAGAAAATAAAGTGATAGGTTGGCTGGATCTAATTCAGAATCGTTCAACCCCCTATGATGATCATGGGCACGGAACCCATGTTGCAGGGATTGCAGCTGGTCTTGGAATAGGGAATCAGGATTACATTGGTGTTGCCCCAGGTGCGGCACTGGTGGTAGTAAAGGCTCTCGATGCTGAGGGGAAAAGTAGAATGAGTATTGTAGATGCTGGAATTGAATGGCTGCTTGATCAAAAAGATCAGCTTAAAATTGATATTTTGAGTATTTCTTTTGGTAGTAAAGGAACGGCGGATGGTAGTGATTCTACCTGTCAATTAATTAATCTTCTTGTAGAGAAAGGAATAAATGTTGTCGTTGCTGCTGGGAATCAGGGGGCTGGTCTTCAGACTATTGGTAGTCCGGGCGCTGCAGAAAAAGCTATAACTGTGAGCGGAATGGCAGATCAGGGTGAAGGTGGAGAATTTCTGGCTTATTTTGCAAGTCGAGGCCCTACTTTGGATGGAAGAGCCAAGCCTGATTTATGTGGGCCTGGATGGAGGATAATGGCTCCTCAGGCCAGAACAACTGACCAATATATTGTTTTTAGCGGTACCAGTATGGCTGCACCCTTTACTGCAGGTATTATTGCATTACTTTTGGATTTACAACCTTCGCTCACTCCTGATGAGATTAAAAATATTTTGTTAAAGACCGCCGAAGATTGGGGACCAGAAGGTTGGGATCCAGACTACGGTATGGGAAAAATACAGGTTGAAAATGCTTTGGACCAGCTTAAAGATAAAAGTAATATGGTTTTTGACAATCCCTATCATTTCCGGGCTGAGGAGGATCTTCCTTCAGAAGGGTTTTACGACCAATGGATTGTAGAGTTGGGGAGTACAGACCATATTCTGGCGGTAACCATGGTAACGTATTTAGACGAAGATAAAGATAATTTGAATTTGTATTTATATGACCCTAACGGAAATTTGGTAGCAAAAGGAGAGAGAGGAGGACGGCATGAATGGATTTCCATTTATCCGACTATGGCTGGTCCTTATACATTAGAAGTTGTTTCATATAAAGGAAGTGGTAAATATTATCTAGATTTCTATGGTGATATTTTATTATTTTATCTTGGTGCTGATAATCAATATTAGAAGCGAAAAATTTCTCATAGACTAGACACTATTGAAAGATAACCCTGTATATATTAAAATTGTGAATAAAAAATATTATGATTATACTGCAAAAAGCTAATTTTGAGCGACATAGAAATTTTTCGCCAAATCTTTACGAGATTTCCGACGAAATAAGGCCTCATCTGAGGATTGATGAGCTAATCAAGGGCCAGGAGGGCTCTTCGATTAGGAAGCCTTATTTCGGCGGAAATCGAGCTTTAGATGATTTGAAAAATTTCTCAAAAAGCGAAAAATTAGCTTTTTGCAGTTTAACCATATTATATAAAAATACTAGAAAAGGCAGTGTAGGGATAAGTGATAAAAAGGTCTCCCTGATCAATTGGATTGGTGGAGACTTTCTTAATTGAGTAGGTTGACCTAAATCTGGATAAATAAACCAGATTTAGGTCTTTTTATTCAGGAAATAAACTAACTAAAAGGAAAATAAATCTAAAATTAATCTTGACTACCAATAAAAAATGTGATATTATTTAAATACGGTAATTATATATTTTTCTATAAAAAGGGAGGTGTTAAAAAGCTGAGTAGTTGAGAAGGCGAGAAGTAGAAAGGATGGGTAGGTCTTACACAAACAAAAAATTTTAAAAAGGGGGATGAGTGATGAGGAGAGTATTGGTACTGACTGTTATTTTGATGATGGTTTTCAGTTCTTTTGTTTTTGCTAAGCCTGCTGATAAAGCTAAGCCAATTTTAAACTATGATGCAGATGGTGACAAGATTTTTGAAAATCTGTATCGGGTAATGGAAGTTGGCCAGCCTTCTGATAAGTATAAAGTTATTGTTCTTTTTAATGAAGATGTATCTATTCCAGGTTTAAAGAAACAATTGGGTGATTTTAATGTTAAATTTGAATATAAGTATCTGAAGGGTTTTGCAGGTGAGATGACTAAAGGTCACATACTTGCTCTGGCAAAAATGCCTTTTGTAAAACAAATCCAGTTGGATGCTGAAGTAAAAGCATATATGGATACTGCAAAGTATTGGTTTGGGGTAGAAAAAGCTGTTGCTGATTTTGGTCTTGATGGTGACCGGGATGGAAACCCAACCAGTTATAGTAAAAATGACGTTGTTGTAGCAGTTATCGATACAGGTATTGACGGTAATCATGTTGACTTAGATGGAGGTAAAATTATAGCATGGTATGACTTTGTTAATGGTAAGACAACTCCTTATGATGATCATGGTCATGGTACTCATGTTGCTGCTACCATTGCTGGTACCGGAGAAGGTAATATAAACTACAGAGGGGTTGCTCCTGGTGCTGCTTTAATTGGTTTGAAGGTTTTGAACAGTAATGGTTCAGGTACTACCAGTGACATAGATGCAGCAATCCAATGGTGTATAGATAATAAAGATATCTATGGTATCGATATTATAAGTATGTCTTTAGGTTCTGCTGGTAGTTCAGATGGTACTGATTCTACTTCTCAGTTACTTCAACAGGCTTATAATGCAGGTATTGTTCCTGTTGTAGCTGCCGGTAATGAAGGCCCAGCAGATTATACCATTGGTTCTCCTGCAGCAGCAGAATATGCTATTACTGTTGGTGCTCAAGGCGATGTTGGCGAACAGGGCTTCTTCCAGGCTTACTTCTCCAGCCGTGGTCCAACAGCTGATGGACGGATTAAGCCTGATATTTCTGCCCCAGGTTGGTATATTATGTCTGCTAAAGCTAACACCACCAATGGTTATACAGAAATGAGCGGTACTTCTATGGCGACTCCATTCTGTTCTGGTACTATTGCTCTGATGTTGGATGCTAATCCATCTTTGACACCTGGTGATATTAAGAATATACTTATGAATACTGCTGTAGATTGGGGTCCAGCCGGTAAGGATATTGATTATGGTGCAGGTCGTCTCCAGGCTTATGAGGCTATTAAAGCTGCTGGTGGATACAACGGTACTGGCATAGCTGTTCCTCCACATTTCTATGCTTCTGAAACCTTAGCAGGTACTGGTAATACTGATATTTGGTATCTGGATGTAACCGATACTAGTTATCCAATTGCAGTTACTCTGGTTATGCCTGGCTGGTACCAAAGTGGTTGGTGGATCTTTACAGAAACCCATCCAGATTTCGATTTGTATGTTTATGATCCAAATGGTAACCTGGTTGCTTCTTCAGAAACTAGCAGACGCCAGGAAGATGTACACTTTACTCCAACTATGACCGGTACTTATAAAATTCACGTCTATTCATATGCTGATAGTGGTGACTACTTCTTTGATGTGAGTGCCGGTGCAAATAGTGTGATATTGTATCAAGATCAATAATAAAAAAAGTAACTGGTCTCTACCTTCGGGTAGAGGCCTTTTTTTATTTTGTTTATTTAGATAAAATGATTACACTGCAAAAAGCTAATTTTGAGCGCCATAGAATTTTTCGTTAAACCATCCTATTTCGACTGAAATCGAACTTTAGGTGGTTCGAAAAATTTCTTTATGAAACGAAAAATTAGCTTTTTGCAGTAAAATCATAAAATTGGTATAATAAAAGTAGATGTAAACTAAAAAGTAAAGGAGCAATGTAATGATGAAAATATTGTTGACTACCTTAAATTCAAAATTTATTCATTCCAATCTGGCCCTTCGTTACCTCCGTTCTTATTGCCGGAATTTGCCTTTAAAAATTGAACTTAAGGAGTTTAATATCAATCAGAATTTAGATTATATTTTAGCAGAGATTTATAAGACAAAAGCTGATCTTGTGGCATTTAGCTGTTATATCTGGAATATTATTCCCACACTTCAGCTCTGCGGAAATTTAAAAAAGATCAAACCTGATTTAAAAATTGTGCTTGGTGGTCCGGAAGTAAGTTTTGATTCGGAGAATATTTTAAGGGATCATCCGTATCTGGATTATATCGTCAGAGGTGAAGGTGAAGAGACTTTTTATGAATTATTAGAAAATCTTTTTAATGGTAAAGAAGTTGGACTAATATCTGGGCTTACCTATCGGAAAGGTAATGAAATTATTTCTACACCAGAGCGCCCGCTTATTTCTAATCTGGATAGGATTCCTTCTCCTTTTGAAGATCATCTGGATGAATTTAAGAATAGACTGGTTTATTATGAAAGCAGTCGGGGGTGCCCCTTTAATTGCCAATATTGTCTTTCCTCTACCTTTAAAGGCGTACGTACTTTTTCGATGCAAAGGATTAAAGAAGATCTTTTAAGATTAATTGAGGCAGAAGTAAAAAAGGTCAAATTTGTCGATCGTACTTTTAACTTTAATCCTGACCATGCACTTGAGATCATGCGCTTTCTTGTAGAACACCAGAAAGAGACTACATTTCATTTTGAGATCACTGCCCATCTAATTACAGATGAGATGCTTGATTTTCTCCGCCAGGTTCCTCAGGGGCTTTTTCAGTTTGAAATCGGAGTTCAATCTACCCATAAACCGACTTTGCGGAAGATCAAAAGGGCTTATAACTTTGAGAGGCTGGTTGAGGTGGTAAAGGTTCTTTCAAGCTCTCGTAATATTCATTTACATCTGGATTTAATTGCTGGTTTGCCTGAGGAAAACTATAACAGATTTCAGAAGTCCTTTAACGATGTTTTTGTTTTAAGACCTGACAACCTCCAATTGGGATTTTTAAAACTTCTCAAGGGGTCTGGAATTCGCCAGAATGCAGAAGATTATGGGTATAAGTATATGGATCAACCGCCATATGAAGTATTGGCAAATGATCTGATCAGTTTTGATGAAATTTTGGAATTAAAAATGATAGAAGATTTGTTAGAGACCTTTTATAACTCCCATAAATTCGAATTATCAGTTGACTTTATCATTACTAGGTATTATCGGGAGAATCCTTTTGCTTTCTTTAAAGAGATGAAAGATTACTGGGAAGGCCAGGGATATCACCATAGACCTCACAAAGAGGCGGATTTATATAAATTTCTTTGGAAATTTTATAAAGAAAAGATTAATAAAGATTTGAAAATCTTTCAGGAATATTTAAAATTAGACTTTCTTTGCAGTATCCGTACACATGATTTACCCAACTGGTTAAATCCGGTGAAGGTTAAAGATTATAAAAAGCGTTTTTATCAATTTATTGATGACAGGGATAAAATTGATAAGTATATTCCAGAGCTGGCCCATCTGGGGGGCAAGCAGATTATGCGGCAGATTTTAATTGAACCCTTTGCCTTTGATATTTTTGCCTATAGAGATAAAGGCTATCAAGGTGAGCCAGGAAATGAAACTATCTTTGTGCTCTTTAATTATAAGTGTAAAGATCCAGTTACTGGTTGTGTTCAATATAAAAAGGTCCCACTTGATTAAAAAAGAGGTAATTATATAAAAATGTTGAAATATAGAGTTAAATATTTAGATTGAAGGAGTGAAGATAGTGGAAAACTTAAGGGATCAACTTATGGCATTGCCAAAGGTAGAACTTCATTTGCATTTAGATGGATCAGTTAATCCAGAGACAATTCTGGAGCTGGCTCAAAAAGAAGGAATTGACCTACCAACTGAGAATTTGGATGAACTGCGCCGTTATCTTGAAGTTCCTGAAGATTGCAAATCTCTTGGTGAGTATTTGCAAAAATTTGAATTTCCCCTTGCAGTAATGCAGACTAAAGAAGGGTTAAAAAGAATAGCTTATGAGCTATGTGAGAGAGTAGCTAAAGAAAATGTTCGCTATTTTGAAGTCAGATTTGCTCCTCAATTACATACACGAAAAGGTTTAACTTTAAATGAGGTTGTGGAAGCGGTATTGGATGGACTTAATGAAGGTAAGAGAGAGTTTAATGTCAAAGCCGGATTAATTCTCTGTGCTATGCGTCATCAGCCTGTAGAAATAAACTTAGAAATTGCTGACCTGGCAGCCCGGTTTAAGGAAAAAGGTGTGGTTGCTGTGGATCTTGCTGGAGATGAGGCCAATTTCCCTGTGGAAGATCATGCAGAGGTCTTTGAAAGAGCGAAAGCCAGTGGACTTCATATCACTATTCATGCTGGAGAAGCCGCAGGTGCCCAGAGTGTGGCTAAGGCTATTGAATTGGGTGCAGAACGGATTGGGCATGGAGTACGCTCCTTTGAAGACCCGGAAGTACTGGCAAAATTGAAAGAAAAGAAAATTTTATTGGAGGTCTGTCCGAAGAGTAATCGTCATACTAAAGCAGTAAGGAATATAAGTGAGCATCCAGTTAAGGAATATTTTGATAAAGGTATTAGAGTATCTATAAACACAGATAACCGTACTGTTTCCAATACATCATTAACAGATGAATATCAACTGGTTATGGAGGAGCTGGGCTTTACAGTTGATGAGATTAAAAAGATGATTCTTTACGCTGCTGAAACTGTCTTTTTGCCTGAATCGGAGCGGGATCAGTTGGTGCAGGAGATAAAAGCGGAGTTAGATTTATAAAAGATATAAAGGACCGATTTCAAAAGAGGCTTCAGCTTAAAAGCTGGAGTCTTTTTATTTGCTTTAACCTGTCATCATAATTTTAATAGTATGATTATACTGCAAAAAGCTAATTTTAAGCAACATAGAAATTTTTCGTTAAACCCTTAGTGAGATTTTAGTCGAAATAAGACCTCATCACAGGAGGTGATGAACTAATCAAGGGCCAGGAAGGCCCTTTGATTAGGAAGCCTTATTTCGGCGGAAATCGAACTTTAGATGATTCGAAAAATTTCTCAAGAAGCGAAAAATTAGCTTTTTGCAGTTTAACCATAATATTGTATTAATAAAGAAATAGATAAAGGTTAGATAATTTTCCCTATAAACTGGTTAAAAACCATCTTAAAGAGTTTTATGCAATGTCAATGAAAAAAATCTTTTTTTATGAAGGAATTCTTTTATTTTTATCTAAATGTTTTAAGGAAAAAACTAAAAAAATAATAGGAGGTTGGTTTTTCATGAAAAAAACAACTGTACTGTTTTTAGTCGGGGCTCTGGTCTTAATATTTGGAGGCATGGTATGTGCAAAAGAATTAGAAAATATTAAGCTTATTGGTGGTATTACCTATAATACTTATGACTATACTATTCATTCAATTGAGGGAGTAGCTGATATAAATGAAGAATTAGAAGACTTAAAAAAAGGTGTTGGATTTTTTACAGGTATCCAATATTGGCTTAATGAGTGGGTTGGATTTGAAGCAGGGTTTGATATAGCTGGGAGTTCTTATAAAGATACATTTGATATGATTGAATTTAAATTAAAAAGTAAATTAACTGGACCTTATGGAACCCTAGTTTTACGTCTATTAGATATATTAAAAGTAAATGCAGGTATTGGTTATTATTCTTATAATCTTATCGAATCTATTAAAACGATTGATTTTACAATATCCGAAACAATATCCAAAGGTAATGGTTTTGGAATTTTGCTGGGAGGACAAATTAGTATTCCTATCCAAAATAATTTCTCTATTGATGGTAATGTCGGATGTCGATTAATTAACATTAATGTTGAAGAAGATAATGTTTCTATTAATATGAGTGGTTTCCGTTTTGGTGGAGGTATTACATATCATTATTAATAAAATATCATGGTAATAGGAAAGGAGTCTAAATTGGGGCTCCTTTTTGCAGTTTAATCATAATAAAAAATAACGATGAGATAAAATGGTGGGAGTGATCAAGAAGAACTCTACTAGGAATCTATTCAGGAGCTGGTGGATTGGGTGCCAATCTGTGTGATTTTAAAAGAAATTGTCAGGGCGACTGTTTTACAGAAGGAGTTATCAATGTACATGATATTAAAGAGTAAAGAATAAGCCGAAATAGGTAATTGGGCTTATTTTTTAATGTTTAAGAATTTTTGCAGGTTGTGGATAACATTATGATCAAACTGCACAAAGCTATTTCGGTAAAAAGGACTTGACCTTTATTACCAAATGAAGTATAATTTTAGTATTAACTATTGCATTATACTTTGTTTTTATTATCGGAGTTGAAGTACTGGTTTTTCTTTTTATTGGATTATGGTTTGCTATTATATATAGCTATTAACCTTTTAAATTGGCTTATCGTCCCTGGTTTGGTGAATGGGGTTGTGCCTGGCTTATGATGATTGCCTGTACTGTAAGAATAAGCTTTGTGCTAAGTAATGGTAAGCTAAAGTTGGGGGATTATTATAATTAAATTATTATTTCAAAAGTCTTATGTAAGTTGTTTTGTATTGAGGAGTGATTTTATGGATATACAGGAACGGGAAGCTGTTGGAAAACGGGTATTAATAGTGACTATTATTGGGAATGTAATCTTAACAATATTGAAGGCGATTGCCGGATTTTTATCGGGAAGTACAGCTATGATCTCAGATGCTGTCCACTCTCTCTCTGATATATTGAGTACCGTTGTGGCTATGATTGGGATTAAAATTTCCAGTTTACCTGCTGATGAGGATCACCATTATGGTCATGGTCGTGCGGAAGCAGTAGCTACCAAGATTCTCGCCATGTTAATTGTTTTTACCGGTCTGGGAATTGGTTGGGCTGCTGTTGAGGGGCTTATTCGAGGAGATTATACTATACCTGGTCAGGCTGCTTTATGGGCTGCCTTAATATCGATAGTAAGTAAGGAGTGGATGTATCGATATACCCGGAAAAAAGGAGAAGAGATTAAGAGTAATGCCCTGATAGCCGATGCTCACCATCATCGTTCAGATGCATTTTCATCCATTACTGCATTGATAGGTATTGCTGGTGGCCGTTTGGGTTATCCTATTCTGGATCCTATTGCTGGACTTATCGTTGCAGTCTTGGTTGTAAAAATCGGTGCCGAACTTTACTGGGAATCTATTCAGGAGCTGGTTGATCGGGCGCCGGCCCGTGAGATTTTGAAAGAAATTGCCAGGGCAACTGTATATACAGAAGGAGTTATTAATGTACATGATATTAAAGCCAGGACCCATGGCCCTCATGTTTATGTGGATTTAACGATCTGTGTTAACCGTTTTCTGCCGGTATATAAAGGTCATGAAATAGCTCATGCTACAGTAGATCACATAAAAAAACATCTTCCCGAGGTTAAAGATGTTTTAGTTCATGTCAATCCCTGTGTTCATGTAATAAATGAAGATGACTATCATCTATACTGTAATGAATGCAGTGTTTTACCAAGGGGTGAACTTCTCTTAGGCTTTGATGCTAAAGAGCGGGTTTATGAAAATCGTAAGAAATATAGATTACAGGATAATGAATGATAAAAATGAGCCCAACTATCTGGTTGGGCTCATTTTAATTTAGAAGCTATAGTAAAGTTCAAATTCGTATGGATGGGGCCGTGTATTAACTGCCCGGGCTTCCTCACGCTTTTTAGCAATCCAGTTTTCAATGAAAGATTCGCTCATAACTCCGCCTCGTGTCAAGAACTCATGGTCGGTTTCCAGACAATCTAAGGCTTCATCTAAGCTGGCTGGTAGTGCACCGATTTTGGCCCTTTCTTCAGGAGAAAGTTCAAAAATATTGATATTATACGGTCCGTAACCTTCTTTTCTTGGGTCGATTTTATTGATTATACCATCAATTCCTGCCATAAGAAGAGCTGCAAAGGCAAGGTATGGATTACAGGTTGCATCAGATGGTCTAAATTCAAACCGTTTTTTTGCAGGATCTTTTACATAACCCGGTATCCGGATTACAGAACTACGATTGGAAGTAGCAAAACATATACTGACAGGTGCTTCATATCCGGGTACGAGACGTTTATAGGAGTTAGTTGATGGATTGGTAAATCCCATCAGGGCTTTTGCGTGTTTTAAAATTCCGCCCATGTAATAAAAGGCTATTTCACTTAATCCTTCATATCCTTCGGGATCATAGAAGATATTTTGTCCATCTTTTAATAGGTACATATGGACGTGCATTCCATTGCCTGCCTCACCGAAGATGGGTTTGGGCATGAAGGTCAATGTTTTACCATTCCGGACTGCCACGTTTTTAAGGATATATTTTAAAAGTAATGATGTATCAGCCATTTGCCGGGGAGTATCGAATTCCAGTTCGATCTCCAACTGCCCGGGGCCGCCTACTTCGTGATGGTGGTATTTAACTTGAATACCTGCTTTTTCTAATTCAATGACCATCTCACTTCTTAAGTTATGAAGAGTATCCAAGGGGGGTGCTGCATGGTAACCACCATGCTTACGGTTTTGATAACCCAGGTTTGGATAAAGTTCATTACCTCTCCGCCAATAAGCATTTTCTGCATCCAACTTTAATTTTATATCATGAGCTTCATATTGATAGGCTATATTGTCAAATACATAGAATTCAAATTCAGGACTGATCATATTGGCATCAGCAATTCCTGATTCTTTTAGATAATCTTCGGCCTTTTTAGCAATATATCTCGGATCATGTTCAAAAGGTTCTTTTGTCTCAGAGATAGCGAAGACATCTCCAATCATACTCAAAGTAGGTACATCCCAGAACGGATCCTTAAAAGCACTGGTTATATCAGGAATAAAGACCATATCACTTTTTTCAACTTTGGTATAACCATAATTAGAACCATCAAAACCGATTCCCTCTTCAAAAATTTTAGGAGAGAGTCGGGAGACAGGGATAGTTAGATGTTTTATCTCACCTGTGAGAGCAATCATCCGGAAATCAATCATCTGGATTTGATTTTCCTGGCAGTACCGCTGTAATTCATCATAAGATTTGAACATATTACTTCCCCCTTAAAAATGAATATGCTTTATTGAATAATTATACAGAAAGTAATATTTCTGTTATTAACTTGATTATACATTAATTCAGAATTTCCTGCATATTCTGATAAAATTTCTGGGTAGACCTTCATGATGCTTCGCATTACCATTAGAACAGTGAAAATCAAGCTTTGTTTTAGCCTGTTTTCCAACATTTTGATATTACTTTTTACTGCAAAAAGCTAATTTTGAGCGACATAGAAATTTTTCGTTTAACCATCTTAGTGAGATTTCAGACGAAATAAGGCCTCATCACAGGACGTGATGAGCTAATCAAGGGCCAAGGACGGAAGCCTTATTTCGTCTGAAATCGAACTCTAGATGGTTCGAAAAATTTCTCAAAAAGCGAAAAATTAGCTTTTTGCAGCCAAAAACAACTCATTAGAGTTTATTTTCAGAATTGGGTTACAACTGAATTAAAAGGGGAACCAAAATAGGTACCAGGGCAGAAAGAATAGCACCATTGACAAAAGCAAGTAGGGTAGTTTCGGGATTGGTTAGTCGTGAAATCAAAGGTAAGGTTGTATCCATACTTGTGGCTCCACTAGGTGCAATTGTGGTAATCTGACCAACATGTTTAGCTAAAAAAGGCATAATCAAAACTGCCAGTAATTCCCTGAAAACATTCGTTAAAAAAGCCATGGCTCCTATCTCATTATTATATAAACGTGTTATCAAAATTCCAGATAAGCTATACCATCCAAAACCTGCTCCAATGGCAGTTCCTTCATTTAAAGGAAGATTAATTATAAGTGCACATAAACCTGCTGCAGCAATACTACCTATTGCAATAGCAAGGGGTATTAAAAGGATGCGCCAGCCCTTTTCTTTAAGTCCATACCATATTTTTTTGTTCTGGCCCAGATCTATACCAATACCCAACAGAAGTATTGCCAATGCAATAGTTGAAATCTGTTCTAAATTCTGAACCATTTGATCATTAATGAAAAAACCGAGGCCAATACCGACTCCAACAGCTCCTAATATTAACCATGCCACTTTCTGTCAGCTCCTTTTTTCTTAGAGAATAACCATTTTTCCAGAATCCAGACCAATAAAATACTGCCCAGGATACTAAAAGATGCCAGAAGAAATGATTGCATTCCCAACTTTTTTATTTTACTTATAAGTTCAGGGTTGGAACTGATACCAGCCCCCATGCTGATTAGAAGGATAATAAGTCCTCCTGTGGTAAGCCATTGGGTGTAGGTTTGTAGTTTTGAAGGGATTAAATCCAGATAACCGATTATAAATCCTGCTATTAAAGTGATTAGAATAGTCCACATTTTTTTAACTCCTTATCTTTAAATTTTAAGATTATACTGCAAAAGGCTGATTTTGAGCGACATAGAAATTTTTCGCCAAATCATCTTAGCAAGATTTCCGACGAAATAAGGCCTCATCACAGGAGGTGATGAGCTAATTCTAAGGGCCAGGAGGGCCTTTTGATTAGGAAGCCTTATTTCGGCGGAAATCGAGCTTTAGATGATTCGAAAAATTTCTCAAGAAGCGAAAAATTAGCTTTTTGCAATGCCCGAAGGGCATTTTGTTCTTACTAGCATGCTGCATTATTTTGTTTAGAAGTAAAATTTTCTTTATACTGTAATTGATATAGTTTATAGTAAATTCCCTTCTTTGCAAGTAACTCCTGATGAGTTCCCATTTCACGAATTTTCCCTTTATGGAGAACGATAATCTTATCAGCATGTTGGATAGTAGAAAGGCGGTGGGCGATGATTAGTGTGGTTCTATCTTTGGTCAGTTTCTTTAATGCATCTTGAATTAAAAGTTCGGTTTCGGTATCAATATTGGCTGTAGCCTCATCAAGAATTAAAATGTCGGGATCATAGGCCAGAGTCCTGGCAAATGCTAATAGCTGTCGCTGTCCAGCAGAAAGGGTGGAACCCCGTTCTGTTACCGGTTCATCATATTTCTTTGGCAGTTTACTAATGAACTGGTCAGCATTTACATAGCGAGCGACTTCTTGAATCTTCTCATCGGTGATTGTTTTATCATTCAAACGAATATTACTTTTGATATCTCCTGTAAAGAGGAATACATCCTGTAAAACTATACCAATTCTTTTGCGTAATTCATATTTATCCAGGGTTTTTATATCTTTTCCATCAATCAGAATTTGACCTTTCTGAATATCGTAAAAGCGGCTGATTAAGTTAATTATTGATGATTTACCAGCACCTGTTGCTCCAACAAAAGCAACTGTCTCACCAGGGTTAATGGTAAAGTTTATACCTTTAAGAACCCATTCATCTTCATTATAGGCAAACCAGACATCTTTAAATTCGATAGAACCCCGTACTTGCTCTAATTTCTGGGGTTTTTTTGGATTAGGTATGCCTTCTTTTTCATCTAAAAGCATAAAGATTCGCTCAGAAGAAGCCATAGCTGATTGCAAAATATTATATTTCTCAGTTAAATCTAAAATGGGCCGGAAAAATTGTTGAATATAGTTGACAAAGGCAAAGAGAACACCAAATTGAAGGGAACCCTGAATTACCTGTTTGCCTCCAAACCAGAGAATAATTGCAAGCCCCAGTGATGAGATAATCTCCATCATCGGTCTAAAAATGGCGAAAGCCAGAAGTTCCTCTAAAGTTGCTTTATAGTAGCTCTTATTGATTCTGTCGAATTCATTAAATTTCTTTTTCTCCTGGTTAAAAATCTGAACAATCTTCATCCCGCTAATATTTTCAGCAAGATTTGCATTGACCTGGGCCAATCGGGTTCGCACCTTCCGATAAGCTTCCCTTGCTTTAATTCTAAAGATAATAGTAGAGATAATAATCAGCGGCAGTACGGTAAAGCTGTATAATGCCAATCTGAAATTGAGTTTCAGCATAACAATCAGAATTCCCACTAACATGAATAGATCTTTAAAAAGATTTACTAATACACTGGTATACATTTCATTGAGGGTCTGGACATCATTGGTAACCCGGGTGACAAGCCGTCCTACTGGATTATTATCAAAAAAAGAGAGGGAGAGCTTTTCTATATGAGAGAACAATTCCTCTCTAATGTTAAAGATAATTTTCTGACCGGTCCACTGCAAAAGATAGACCTGACCATAGTTTAAGCAGAATCCTAAAATAAGTAAAGCGATAAAGATCAGGCTAATACGGAAAACAGCATCCGCGTCTTTTTTTCTAAAGAGCTTTAAATCAGCTTTTTTAAGAACTTTTCCAGTAAACTCTTTTTCACCCACTTTGATTATTACCTGTTCATTATCTATGGGCTGGATACTGAAATCTTCGTTGACATTAATAACCCCGGAGATGAGATAATAGGTTCCCTTTTTATAGATTATCTGTTTTCGCTGTACGTTTGGATATAGGCTTTCATCAATTTCATCACTGCGGATATAGTACATTCCCTGATATATAAATCCATCCAGATCAGTTTCGGGCTTTTCTTCAAAGACAAGATATGGACGGTAATAGGCATTAATGTGTTCATCTATAGCTACTTTAACCAGATACGGTCTTAGCAATTCGAGACCGGTAATGGCAAATAAAAGGAGGATGGAAAGGAGAATCCATGACCAATAAGGTTTTGCATAGCGTAACAGGCGACGCATTAATCTTGCATCATAGGCCTTTCCTAAAACCTCTTCTTCGTGAAAGTTTTGCATAGATTTCACTCCCTATCAAGCAGATTCTAAGTTTTCTTCAAGAAGCTGTTTCTCATAGAGGTAACTATACAGTCCGTTAGCTTTCAGTAATTCCTCATGAGTACCTTCCTCAATAATTTCACCCTTTTCTAAGACAATGATATGGTCTGCATCTTTAATGGAAGAAATTCTATGAGAAATAATGATGCTGGTTCTATCCTTCATTATTTTTCTTAATTCTTTAAGAATTTTCTCTTCTGTTTGTGTATCTACCGCTGAGAGACAGTCATCTAAAATGAGAATTTTCGGATTTTTAATAATGGCTCTCGCTATGGAAATACGTTGTTTTTGACCCCCAGAGAGGGTAACACCTCGTTCTCCTACCATAGTTTCAAATTTTTTTGGGAAATCCATAATATTTTCATATACCTGTGCAATTTTGGCTGCTTCTTCTATTTTAGGCATATCTAACTTTTCAAAAGCAAAATTAATATTTTCAGCAATGGTAGTGGAAAAAAGGAAGTTATCCTGGGGTACATAGCCGATATTTTGCCTGAGTGTTTCTAAAGGAATTTGATTTATATCAACTCCGTCAATAAATATTTGCCCTCGTTCTGGATTAAAGAGTCTAAGGAGCAAATTGACCAGAGTGGTTTTACCACTACCGGTACGACCTACAATGGCAAGGGTCTGACCTTCTTTAATAGTTAAATTGATATTTTTTAAAACTGGAGGTGTATCTTTTGAATATCTAAAGGTAAGATTCTTGAATTCAATTTTACCTTTAATGGTATGTTCATATCTGGTATCGGGATAATTATAGATTTCGGGTTTTTCATGTAAGATGGCATTGATTCGTTTCATAGAGGCAGAACCTCGTTGGAAAATATTTATCACCCAACCGATGGCAATAATTGGCCAGGTCATCAGACCTAAATATGTATAGAAAGCCACAAAATCACCCAGGCTGATTTCACCTAACATAACCAATCTGCCACCGTAGCCCAGAATGATTACAAAACTTAAAGTAGCAAAAACTTCGATTAGAGGGTGGAACATTCCCCAGATTCTAACCAGATGCATATTGGCATTCATATTGAGTTGATTGGCTTCAGTAAATTTGTCGATTTCAAATTTTTCCTGCACAAAGGATTTGACCACCCGGATTCCGGCAAAGTTTTCCTGAACTTTGTCAGTTAGTTTGGAAAAGGCATCCTGTACATTTAAGAACCGCTTGTGAATAACCTGGCCAAAACTTGTGACTATAATTGCCAAAAAGGGCAGTGGGATAAGAGAAATGAGAGTTAACCTGACATTAATAGATAGCAATATAGCCAGGGTTGTAAGGGTTAAAAAGAATCCATCAAAAGCAAAAACAATTCCTGGTCCCATAGCCATTCTGACAGAGTTGATATCATTGGTGGCATGGGCCATCAAATCTCCGGTTTTATGATGATTAAAGAAATTGGTTGAGAGTTTTTGCAGATGTGCAAAGAATTTGTTTCTGAGATAGTATTCCATTTTTCTGGATGTACCAATTACAAACCAGCGCCATAAGAATCGAAAGATTGCAATTCCCAAAGCGATAGCTATGATTAACACAGTATAATACAGTAGTTCTTTTAAGGTCAGGTTTCCTTCTTGAAATCGGTCAGTTATAGTTCTTAAAAGTTGAGGTGTAATTAATTGGAGTGCATCTGTAAAGGCAACCCAGATAATTCCCAATATATACATCCATTTATGTTCTTTGATAAAGGGCCATAAGGTTTTAAAACTTCGCAAAATAAATCCTCCTTTGATGAAATTTAATTCTATTAGCAATTATATCGCATTGCGAAAGTAAATAAAAGAGTTTTTTAACGTTTTGACCGAAAAAAAGAAAAATATAATATAAGGTTAAACTGTGATTCACGAATCCCGCTATTCTAGTAAAGCGCAGAACTTATGATTATAAGTCAAAATTTAGCTTAAGAAAGGCAGGATTTCTTCTATTTTTACCCGAATTGTAAGGTAAAATAAATTTGGGGGTGAATTAAAAATGGTTTTTTTTCATATTTTTTTATTGGTATTATTTATAATTGTAGGGGTAGCAGGTTTAATTTATCGGGTTGACGAAGGGGTTTTTATTGGTTTAACACTGGCTCCCTGGGAGGTCCGGATAGTACTGGCCTTTTTTGGTAAAGTAAATCAAAAATTAGTCAAAATGCTGATTATTATTGCCGGAATAATTGGTGTGATCTATTTTCTTCTCCAAAGCCGCTGGGCCTGGGCATTGGCAATGGCAGGAGTTCAGGGATATATTTATCTGATAGTTACCAGATCTGTCTCCAAACTTATTAAAAAAGAGGAAACTGATAATGATAAAAAAAATAAAGGTTAAACTACAAAAAGCTAATTTTTCGCTTCAGAAGAAATTTTTCGAACCATACTAAAGCTCGATTTCTGCCGAAATAAGGCTTCCTGATTCAAAGGGCCCTCCTGGCCCTTAGAACTAGCTCAGCACCTCCTGTGATGACTTTATTTCGTCGGAAATCTCGCTAAGATGGTTTAGCGAAAAATTTCTATGTTGCTCAAAATTAGCTTTTTGCAGTATAATCAATAAAAAGATGTACATGAAAGTTATGAATTAATATAATAAGCACTAAAAAAGGGGCTGTCTCAAAAGTAATTAATTACTTTTGGGCATGGCCCCTTTTTTCATTGTTCATTTTAAATTCATTGAAAATTTTTCTGTTAAGAAAATAAAAACCCATACCTGACATTCTATACTGTTGCCAGTTTAGCCAGGTTATGGGCTATACACAGTAAACCCCATTCAATTTTTACTTTCTCAAGGCCACGAAGCAGAAATCTCCGGAATGACCAATTACCTTTGATCCTTCCAAAGACAGATTCCGCTTCAATTGCTCTTTGAGAACGGAGTTTCATACCTTTATCGGAACAAAGGTTTTCCTTTACCTTTTGCTTATATTCACGTAATTTAAAATTTATTCTTATTACTCGATCACCTTTGGCCTTGGTACAATTTTCTTTTAACTCACACCCATCACAATTTTCGCATTTGTAATATCTAATTTGTTTAGTATATCCATTTTCAGTCTTAATTTCTTTTGTCTTACAGTAAATGAGTCTTCTTTGAACAGGACAAATAAACTCGTCGTTTTCTTTATCATACGGCCAGTTTTCTACTTTAAATATATCATTTTTAAACTTCTTCTTTTGTTCTTTATGAAAAGTATTATACTTAACATAAATATTAGTATTGGCTTTCTCTAAGTAATCATAATTTTCCTCACTACCATAACCTGAATCAGCTATCACATTTTCCGGAATCTTACCTGTAACTTCTTTTACTTTTTCTAAATGAGGTATTAAGCATCTTGAATCTGCCGGCCTTTGATGAATACTATAACCAACTACAAACTGATTCTCTGTACCTATCTGAACATTATATGCGGGCTTCAATTGCCCATTTTTCATGTGGTCTTCTTTCATTCTCATAAAAGTTGCATCAGTATCTGTTTTAGAATAACTGTTTCGTCCATTTAAAATCTCTTCCTGTTGCTCATATTTTTTCATTCTGGGAAGACATTTAGTCTTGAGCTCTTTAATTGTTTTCTTTAACTTCTTGTTTTTGGAGTTCTTTTCTAGACGTTCTTCAAGTTCCTTAATTTTTTCTTCGAGTTTCTTTGAATCTATTTCTTTTCCTTCACCCATCTCCTCCAGGTCATTATCCCCATACAATCTATTCTCTTCTTCGTTGGTTTTCTCAATCTCTTTTAAAAGTTCATTAATTTTTGCCCTAAGCCTTGCTTTGTACTTCTTTGTCGCTTTTCTCCAGACAAAGCTATATTTGTTTGCATTAGCTTCTATTTTTGTACCATCTAAAAAGTAATTCTCTAACTTTACATATCCTTCTTCTATAAGAAGTTCCAATACTGATGCAAATACCTCATCAATAACATCTTTCATGATCTCTGATCTGAATCGGTTTATCGTCCGAAAATCAGGTTTATTGTTACCACTAAGCCACATAAAATAAATATTTTCCCGAAGTGCCTTGGCAATTCGTCTTGATGAATATATTCTCTGAGTATAGGCATATACTATAACCTTAAGCATCATTTTCGGATGGTAGCTGCTTCTACCCCCACCTTTATATTTTTCAAGCAGGGGTTCAATATTCATCCTTTCTATAGCTGAATTTACCACCCTTACTAAATGATTTTCAGGAATAAACACATCAAAACTCAAAGGCAACATTGTCTGATTCATATTATATTCAATAAATGTCTTT
Organism: Anoxybacter fermentans; assembly: GCF_003991135.1. GTDB lineage: Bacteria > Bacillota > Halanaerobiia > DY22613 > DY22613 > Anoxybacter > Anoxybacter fermentans. The sequence goes on from NZ_CP016379.1 coordinate 279,326, forward strand.
TTATTATGGTTTTTCCTCTTCATATTTATATTTTACCATAAAAAAAAGGTGTTGTCTTTATAAAAATTTCTGACAACACCTTTCTTTTAATATTTACTTTTGGGGGTTATAAAGGGACTTTTGGGACAGCCCCTTTTTTAATAATTTATTATGATGCTTTTTTACTATCACTGGAATTTTTTTCTTTAGAAGCTTCATTAGCAGCTTTTTTGTATTCGCTGCTGCGGTTATCAGTGATATAAAATCCTGAGCCTTTAAAGATAACACCTACAGCACTAATAACCCGGTGTACTTTTCCTTTGCAGGTTGGACATTCAGTTAAAGGCTCTGCAGTAATCTTTTCAAATCTTTCGAAACGTCCACAATTTTCACATTTATATTCATAAGTTGGCATCTCAAACACCTCCGCTGAATTAATTCCTGTACAATATTCTAATTTGTGAAAAAATCTTTGTCAAGTTAAAAAGAGATTATCAATCAGCGTGATAAATATCATAGTTAATTTTTTTATCAGCAGGTATAATAATTATAGTTGGTTAAACTGCAAAAAGCTAATTTTTCGCTTCTTTAGAAATTTTTCGAATCATCTAAAGCTCGATTTCTGCCGAAATAAGGTTTCCTGACTCAAAGGGCCCTGCTGGCCCTTAGAACTAGCTCATCACCTCCTGTGATGAGGCCTTATTTCGTCGGAAATCTCGCAAAGATTTGGCGAAAAATTTCTATGTCATTCAAAATTAGCTTTTTGCAGTATAATCATAGTTAAGATAAAATTATAAGAATAAAAGGAGTGAGATAAAGATGGTATTACGCAAGATTGTTAAAATTAATGAAGAACTCTGCAACGGTTGTGGTAAATGTGTCTCTCCCTGTGCAGAAGGAGCAATCCAAATTGTTAATGGAAAAGCGAAGGTTATTAGAGAAGAACTTTGTGATGGAGCAGGTTTCTGCCTTGGAGTCTGTCCTACAGGGGCCCTTACTATTGAGGAGAGGGAAGCTAAACCCTTTGATCATAAGGCAGTAGAAGAACATCTTAAGTCCAAAGAGGTTAAACAGGAGATAGAAATCAACTGTTTTAACTGTGGGCGAAGTGAATATGATGCCCCCATGTTCCCCATCCGTTATAAAGGAGATAGCAAATGGGCCTGTGCCAAATGTTTGCCTCAACTGATTCATGGATAATGAAAAATATAAAACCCGTGTCTTACTTGATTAAAAGGCACGGGTTATTTTTTAAGCCAGTAAAAAGAGGTTATCTCTAAATTTTGTTGAATTAATATAATTACATATTTGTTATTCAGTGATAAAGATAATTTAATAATATATTGTTAATAACACATAAAAAATTACAAAAAAATTAGCCTTAAGTAACATTGACAGTAAGTAATTTGTTAATGTATACTAAGATTGAAAAAGGTTAGTATGTCTATTTGTGAAAAAATCAACAAACCAAAAGAGAGGGGTATGCAAATGAAAAAGGTGGTAAAGTGGTTTTGTCTAGTGGTTTTAATCGTTGGACTTCTTGTTGGTTGTAGTCAAAAAAAAGAAGAGGCTGTGGATTTGAAGAATGCTGATTGGACTGAGATTGAAGAGTTGGCCAGGGGTACAGAGGTTAATATTTACATGTGGGGCGGTAGTACAGCTATTAATAAATGGATGGATACTTATGTTAGTGAGACTATGAAAGAACGGTATAATTTAAAAGTTAATAGGGTTCCTATGAATGCCAGTGAATTTATTAATAAGTTACTTACTGAAAAAGAAGCTGGAAAGGAAAAAGGTTCTATTGATGTAATCTGGATTAATGGGGAAAATTTCCGGACTGCCAGACAGGCTGACTTACTCTGGGGACCATTTACCCATCAGATTCCCAATTTTAGAAAGTATGTAGATCAAAATGATCCTGGTATTAAGTACGATTTCGGTTATCCGGTAGAGGGGTATGAAGCACCATGGGGTCGGGCTCAGATGGTATTGATCTATAATTCAGAAAAAGTGCCCAATCCGCCAAGAAACTTTGATGAGTTGAAAGAATGGGTTAAAGCTAATCCCGGTAGGTTTACTTATCCTGCATTACCTGATTTTACAGGCAGTGCCTTTGTTCGTATGGCGCTTTATCATACTACCGGCGGTTATGAGCAATATCTTTCCGGATTTGATCAGAAACTTTTAGATGAGAAGATTGGTTTATTGTGGGACTATCTTAATGAGATTGAACCTTACCTCTGGCGGCAGGGCAAAACTTATCCACAGGATCTTGCACAATTGGATAATCTCTATGCACAGGGTGAAGTCTGGATGACTATGGATTACAACCCTGCAAAAGCTGCTAATATGATTGCTCAGGGTGTATTTCCTGAAAGTAGTCGGAGTCTGGTTTTTGATACCGGAACTATTGCTAATACCCATTTTCTGGCTATTCCTTTCAATGCACCTAATAAAGCTGGAGCTATGGTACTGATTAACTTCCTGGAATCCCCGGAAGCTCAGATTTCCAAGTTTAAACCCGAAAATTGGGGTGATATGATAGCACTTGATGTTACTAAATTACCGGAAAAATATCAAAAGCAAATTGAGTCTATTCGTCAGAGTGAAGCTACCCTTTCTCTTAAAACTTTAAAAGAGCATAGTGTACCTGAAATTCCTTCCGCATATATTCCGGTGATTGAAGAAGGTTGGGAAGCTAATGTATTAAAGAAATAGGAAGGCTGAGAGATAGTGAAAATCATGTCAGGTCAAATTATCATAGCAAAATTAAAACCCTATCTGAAGCTTTTACCTGTACTTTTTGTAGTAGTCTTTCTCTTCGGGGGAGGATTAGTTTTGGGGTTGGTACGGAGTTTGGGGTACCAGCCCCTTTTAGGAAAAACTCATCTGACTTTGAAATTTTATAGTCAGGTTTTGAAAAATCCAGATTTTTTAGTTAATTTTAAGTATACTCTATTTATTGCCAGTATTTCGACACTTCTCTCAACTATTATTGGGGTTCTTCTGGCTATGCTGTTGGTTGTAAAGGCCAGGGAATGGCAAAATTTACGTCTGTTATACAAATTACCGATGATGGTTCCTCACATGGTTGCAGCATTTATGATAACCGATTTCTTAAATCAGGGTGGTTTAATTGCGCGGCTTCTCTTTCATTTGGGACTGATTGAAAGGATGGAACAGTTTCCAATATTGGTTTATGATCGCTATGGTCTGGGAATTATTTTGGTTTATCTATGGAAAGAAATTCCTTTTATCACTCTGATGGTTTTTAGTGTTATGGAAAAGATCAATACGCATTTTTGGGATGCAGCGGCAAATTTAGGGGCCAGTTCAATTCAGATCTGGACAAAGATTATTTTGCCTTTATCATGGCCCAGTATTATTTCTGCAGCAATTATTGTTTTTGCATTTACTTTTGGAGCTTTTGAGATACCTTACCTGGTGGGAAGTATTTATCCAACCACCCTTTCGGTCTGGGCATTTAAAAGTCATATAAACGCAGATCTTTATCGTCGTCCAGAATCCCTGGCCATAAGTATGATTATTGCCTTTATATCCATGATTTCTGTCTGGATTTATCTTAAATTCAGTAATGCTTATCTGGATGAAAAGATATTACACCAAAACCGCCAGAACCAGGAAGGGGGAAGAGGGTGCTGATGGAAAAATTATTTAAAAAACTATCTTTACCTTTCATTTTAGTAGGAATGTTTATCTTTTTTGCCCTTCCTTTTCTCTCCCTGGTTTTATGGTCAGTTGGAAAAGATTGGTGCTGGCCTCGAATATTTCCCGCTCAGTTTAGTGGACAGGCCTGGAGGTATCTTTTTGAGAACTATGACAGTATGGGAGAAGCTGTATTGACCAGTGTTCTTCTTGCGGGGACAGTTACTTTAATAGTGACTGTGATCAGTATCCCAGCTAGCCGGACACTTGCTCTGGATCATTTTAGAGGAAAAAGATTGATCGAGATTCTTATATTTTTACCCATTATTGTCCCCCCTATTGCTGTGGTGATGGGAATTCATCTAATCTTTATTAAGTTAGGATTGGTAGATACTTTTACCGGGGTGGTCCTGGCCCATTTAATTCCTACAACTCCTTATATGGTGCGAATTTTAAAGACGGTCTATGCATTTGTTGGTAGAAAAATGGAGGAACAAGCGGAAGCATTAGGAGCAAACGGGTGGCAGACTTTCTGGTATATAACCTTGCCAATGATTACCCCAGGAATTATCACAGGCGGGATATTGGTTTTTCTTATATCTTTAAGCCAATATCTGTTAACATTTTTAATCGGTGGTGGACGGGTATTTACTTTGCCTTTGGTTTTATTTCCCTTTGTAACCAGTGGTAATCGTCCACTGGCTGCTGTATTGAGCCTGTTATTTACTGTACCCGGTATTTTTATGATCCTTATTACTGAGTTCTATTTAAGGCGCCGATATGCGGATATAGATCTTTATTTTGTTTAAGGAGTGGCATGCTAGATGGCAGAGATTAAACTAGATAAAATTAGCAAGAGTTTTGGAGAAAAAGAAGTGGTCAAAAATCTTGAATTAACTGTTAAGCAGGGAGAACTTATGGTACTATTAGGCCAATCTGGATGTGGTAAAACTACAACGTTGAAGATGATTGCAGGACTATTAGATCCAGATGCTGGAGAAATTTATTTTGATGGTGAACCTATTACCCATCTAAAGGGAAGAGAGAGGGGGGCTGTGATGGTCTTTCAGGACTATCGTTTATTCCCCCATATGACTGTTTATGAGAATATTGCCTTTGGTCTTAAGGTACGGAAAAAAGATCGGAATTTTATAAAAAAGAAAGTAGAATGGGCGCTTAAAATGGTCGAATTACCGGGGGTTGAGAAACGATATCCCTCAGAACTTTCCGGTGGTCAAAGGCAGCGAATAGCGCTGGCACGGGCCCTTGTCTTAGAGCCCAGAGTATTACTTTTAGATGAACCTTTAAGTAACCTGGATGCTGTCTTACGGGATAAAATGAGGAAATTGATTTTAAACCTTCACAAAACCCTCAATCTGACCACTATATTTGTTACCCATGATCAGAAAGAAGCGATGGTGCTGGCTGACCGGATTGCGATTATGAAAGACGGAGTTATCCAGCAGGTGGCTTCCCCAACAGAGATATATTACCGTCCCGCTAATTCCTGGATAGCTAGTTTTGTAGGACAGGCTAACTTGATTTCTGGTAAGGTGACCGAATCTCACCTCAAATCCATATTAGGAAGCTGGGATTTATCTCAGCTAAAAGAGGATCAATGGCTAGAACTGAAGAATCACAGATATAGAATCCAACCTAAAGAGGTAAAAATATTAATTCGACCGGAAGAGATAAAACTTTTAAGAAAAAATAGTTCTGGTTTAATGGAAGATAATCAGGTTAGTGGGGAGATTGAAGAGTACACTTTTACAGGGGAGAATTGGTTTTATCATGTACGGGTCGGTAATGAAAAGGTACTGGTAAGGGGCTCAGGTAAAGAACAATTTACTCCAGGAGAAATGGTTAATTTGGAAGTGAATAAAGAAGCTATTTGTATTTATTCCAAATCTTAAGGTATGGAGGGAGAGCAATGCTAGATACCCATGCCCGTCATCTACTACAGCCGCTATTTGACAAAACTGCTTATGTGTTATATCGAATCGGGATTAAAGCCAATCAACTAACGATAATGGCCTTGGTTATTGGTGTTGGAGCTGGGGTTAGCTTTTATTTTGGACATCCCTGGTTAGCAGTAGTTTTGCTCTGGTTATCTGGCCTTATGGATGTTCTCGATGGCTCACTTGCGCGACTGGGTAAAGAATCTTCAGCCTGGGGAGGATTTATGGATATAATTTTTGATCGGACCGTAGAAACTGCGGTAATTATTTTCTATGGTCTTGTTTTTCCAGATGCACGAATGGGGCTTGTGGTTTTACTGAGCTCTATCGTTTTTTGTATTTCCATTTTTCTAACAGTGGGAGCTTTAGCGGAAAAAAGGGGGATTAAGGAGTTTTATCATCAGGCTGGAATTACAGAACGGACCGAAACATTTATCTTCTTTACCCTGTTCTTTCTTTTTCCAACTTTACGCAACTTCTGGATTTATCTCTTTGCAATTTTGATTTATTTTACTGGAGGACAGCGTTTTGTAGAGGCATATCGGCTTTTTGGTAAAGCTAAGAGTCATCGAGAGGAGAGAAACTAAATGGATTACACTCTGATGAGTCTGCTGGAGCATGAAAAAGGATTTGAGGTATTGGTAGGTGAGGATGAAGCTTTAGAACGGGTTATTAAAAATGTAGAAGAGATCAATACAGAAACCAATCTGGCAGCAATTAAAAATTTTTCTCTCTGTGTTCTTGAAAAAGGTGCAGAAAACCTTTTGAATGATGAACTGGTTTTAGAGGAACTTCTGGCAAAAGATGTGGTTGGATTGATAGTGTATGTTAAAAACCTTTCTGAATCTTTTAAAGATAAAGCTCGCGTTTGTAGGATACCCATCATCTCAGCTGCTGGTGTAAAAAATCAGGACTGGTTTAATTTTCTAAGAAGAAATTTAGAGACATCTGCTATTAGTTTGATGGAGCATAATATTAAAATGCAGCAGATTTTTCAGAATATTTTGCTTGAAGATGGAGGTTTTAAGACTATCTGTAATCAGCTTTCCCGTTTAATTGAAAATCCGGTGTTGATTATGGATAGGTTTAAGGAAGATATTATTTATCTGGACAGGAGTCTCAGAGAAGAACGGGAGAAATATTATCAGATGGATCAGCGGAAATTGGTGAACATCACAGAGGTTTATAACCGCTATAATTATCAGATCAATCGGGTAATCTATGCGGTTAAAGATAAAGAAGAGAGGGAACTACACATTAAAATTGGAAAGAATAAGGATACATTGGCTTATCTAGTGATTGTGGAAAAGAAAGAAATTTTTAGAGAACAGGATTTTATTACCATTATTCAAGCCGCCAATGCTCTGGCCCTTAAGTTGAACTTTAACCGCTTTGTTCAGACTCTGGCCCGTAAAACCTGTAATGAATTGATTAAAGAACTTCTAGCTGGTAAAACCCAGGATAAAGAGGTGATGATAAAACGTGGTGAGTTGGCAGGTTGGGATTTGACTATTCCCTACCAATTATACATTTTCCGCTTCAAGGACTATTATCAGTTTCATGATCAGGAGGAAGGGGAAGGAGTATATTTTCTCTTTGATTACCAGGAGAAAGTTATCCGATATATGCATCGGATTATGAAAAGCCGTTTTCCCTATCGCTATATTATTTTTGATTATGAGGATGATATTTTGCTTCTTGTTAATATCCATTCAGATAATCTGGAAGATGAGCGTCGGGCAGTGGTACGAATAGTCAAAGAGGAATTGGAACGGAAGTTTAAGAAGATTAAGTTTTATATAGGGGCTGGAAGGTATTATCATAATTGTCTGGAGATACGGAAAAGTTATCGGGAATGCTTAAAGGCTTTGACTGTGCTCAGGTATGGCAATATTTCAGATGAGATTCTCTTTTTTGAGGATATCGGAATTTTACAGATTCTCTGGGAAGTGGATCATAATAATCTGGTCAAATTCACCAATGAAATGTTAAAAGGGCTGATCGAATATGATCGGGAGAGTCAGACTGATTTGATAAATACTCTTGGGGTGTATCTTGCTTCTGATTGTAAAATTCAAAAGACAGCGGAAAAACTTCATGTCCATCCAAATACCATCAGTTATCGAATCAAGAGGATTAATGAAATTCTTGGCTGTGATTTAAAGGATTTTGAGACCAAATTAAATCTTTCTATTGCCTATAAAATTTATAAATTCATTTCTAATGAAGAAAAGGACAGATCAGCGGAGAAGGGGTGTTAGTTTGATAATGAAAACCCAACTGGCTAAACGAAGGGGTTATCTGCAATATCAGGGGTATTTTGCACTGGCTACTATGGTATTGACTCTCTGCGTTTTTTCGTTTTTATATTATCATGCATCTGCAAAAATTTCTGTTAATTGGTTGGTTGGAATTGCAATCGGATTTATTCTGGACAGGACAAGATTATGTTTTAATGCAGCCCTACGTGATCCCTGGTTATATGGATTGGCCCGAACAACCAAAGGGGTATTGGCAGCTTTGATAGTTAGTACCATTGGTTTTGCACTTATTCAATATATGGAATTTGTTGAAAATAGCTATATTCTGGGTAACCTTTATCCGATGGGTTTGAATATTTTTGTCGGAGCTGTCATTTTTGGTATCGGTGCTGCCATTGCTGGAAGCTGTGCTTCTGGCACTTTAATGCGGATGGGGGAAGGTTTTGGCCTTCAGTGGTTGGTGTTTTTAGGACTAATTTTGGGCTCCGTCCATGGGATTCATGATGCACCCTGGTGGTATAAACATTTTTCCTTTGGCAGGCCTGTTATACATCTTCCTACTGCTTTGGGGTGGGTTTTAGGGGTAGGTTTACAAATAATATTACTGATTTTGATCTATTTTTTGATTTCCTGGTATGAGAAATATCGGTTTAGAGGGGAGGATGAATGATGGGTGATCAGATTTTGGATTGTATGGGAGAAGCTTGCCCTATTCCGCTGATTAAGGTTGAGAAAAAATTGGCTCAGATGAAGAAAGGTGAGACTTTAATAGTAGAAATTGATCATAATTGTGCTATGACCAATATTCCTGAATGGGCACGTAAGAAAGGTTATAAAGTGGAGATCAGGGAGATTTATTTTGGTGAGTGGGAAATTGTTATTACCAAGACAAGATGACAGGCGAGGAGTTGATTAAAATGAAAAGATTGCAGTCTCGCTTATTGGATAACCTGCGTAAACCCTGGCATCCGATAGTAGGCGGCAGTTTATTGGGACTGAGTAGTATCTTTTTATTGTGGTATAACAAAAAAGCCTGGGGAATATCCAAGACTTTTGCCCGTTGGGGAACATGGTTGGCTGATATTTTTGGTTGGAAAATTAGCAAGTGGCAGTATTGGGAAATGGAGAATTTAAGCTCTTTTTTAAAAGATCCTGAGACCTGGACTAATTTTGGAATAATAGTTGGAGCGTTTTTAGGGGCCACTTTAGCCAGGGAGTTTAAATTTAAGAAAATTAAGTCCTCAAAACAGGCTCTTATAGCCTTAATTGGAGGCTGGTTAATGGGTTATGGTGCCCGCATCGCCATGGGCTGTAATATTGGGGGATTTTTATGTTCCATTGCTAGCCTTTCTCTGGCTGGATGGCTTTATGCTCTGGGGACAGTATTAGGTGTATATATAGGGACAAAAATTCTTCTTAAATGGCTGATATAATTAATAAAAATTTGTGAATTACCCACAAAAACATAGAAAATATCCTCCGGGAAAAATAAATAAATTCCCATTTAGTGACTTTCCTATAAATAAATTATGAACTTTTTATCTTTTTATACTATAGACATTTATCTTTTTGTAGATTATAATGAATATCGAAGATATGATAATTATTTAATTTTCTATGAAAAGTGAAACTATTCACTAATTGTTCTGGTTAAAGAAAAGGAGGTTGTGAAATGTTAACAGAAGATCTTAAGCAGAAGATGCAGGAGATTATTGATGGTTGTATGGGTGATGCACCTGCCGCTTGTGTAGCTACATGTCCGGTTCATACAGATGCAAAGGGATATATTAAGCTAATTCGTGAAGGAGATTATAAAGGTGCAGTCAAACTAATCCGGGAGAAATTACCCTTCCCCGCAATTATGGGGCGGATTTGTGCACATCCCTGTGAAGAGAAATGTAAACGCGGTGAAGTAGATGAAGCTATGTCCATCGCAGCTTTGAAACGTTTTGCTGCTGAGTATGATGATGAAAAGGATTGGGATTTGACCACTGCTCCTTTAAAAAAAGAGAAGGTAGCTATTATTGGGGCTGGTCCCGCTGGAGCTATGGCAGCTTATGAATTAAGGAAGAGAGGATATCAGGTTACTATCTTTGAAAAATTGGATGTTGTCGGAGGTATGCTAAGGGTTGGTATTCCGGCTTACCGTTTACCGCGAAATATTATCGACTTTGAGTTCAGTATTTTGGAGAAACTGGGTGTAGAGATTAAAACCGGTGTTGAAGTTGGAAAAGATATCTCTATGGATGACTTACGGAAGCAATTTGATGCTATTTTTATAGCTATTGGTGCTCATGTTAGTATAATGTTATCGTTACCCGGATCAGATCTAAAAGGAGTACTTCCCGGTGTAGATTTTCTAAGAAAAGTCAGTCTGGGCCAACCTGTTGATGAGTTGGGTAAAAAGGTTCTGGTTGTAGGTGGTGGAAATGTAGCCATCGACGTAGCCCGGAGTGCCCGCAGACTGGGGGCAGAAGTGGAAATGGTTTGTTTAGAGCAGAAAGATGAAATGCCTGCCCATTCCTGGGAAGTGGAAGAGGCAGAGGAAGAAGGAATTAGAATTCATAATGGTTGGGGACCTGTTGAATATCTCGGCGAAAATGGCAGAGTAACAGGTCTTAAGGTAAAAGAGTGTACCAGAGTTTTCGATGCAGAAGGCCGTTTTAATCCTGAATATAATGATAATAATACTAAAGTAATTGAAGCTGATACTGTAATTATGGCTATCGGTCAAACTTCTGACAGTCAAACTATTGCTGAACAATTGGGGCTTAAAGTTGGCCGGGGCGGTAAATTTGAAGTCAATCCGATTACTTTAGAAACCAATGTAGAAGGCGTTTTTGCAGGTGGTGACTGTGCAGGTAGACCGCTTATTGCAATTGAAGCAGTTGCCCAGGGTTTAAAAGCTGCTATCTCTATTGATAAATACTTTAAAGGTGAAGATTTGACTGTTGGTCGGGAATATGAAGGAACTTTTGATACCTGGTTAGAAAAAGATTTACCCAAGGTACAGCGCAAAAAACGGGTTCAAATGTCAATGCTGGATCCTGAAGAACGGATCAAATCCTTTGATGAAGTAGCCCTTGGATTTACTGAAGAACAGGCATTAAAAGAAGCTGACCGCTGTCTTGAATGTGAATGTAAACTTTGTGTGAAAGAGTGTGAATTCTTATCTGAATACAGTGAGCATCCTAAGGAATTGATGAAGCGGATATTAAAAGATCCAAACGCAGATATTAAAATTCCTTACTATTGTAACTTATGTGATATCTGTACTGTTCACTGCCCGAAAGATTTTAAGATCAGTGAAATTATGCTGGAATTGAGACGGATTTATAATCGTGAAAATATAGGTCCGCTTCCGGAACATAAGCCGGTTACTAATTTCCATCAAAAACTGGGTTATAATAAATTCTTCACTTTAACCCAACCTGATACTAAAGCAGGCTATACAAAACGGGTCTTCTTCCCCGGATGTAGTTTATCTTCGTATTCGCCTGAACTGGTAATTAAGACCTTAAAGCATTTACAGGATAGATTGCCAGGTACCGGATTTATTCTCCGTTGCTGTGGTGCTCCGACTAATATGTTGGGTCAGGAGAAAGAGTTTGAGGAACGTTTCAATAGTCTTTTAAGAGAAATGGAGAAACTGGGTGCTGATGAGATTATTTGCGCATGTCCTGACTGTACTCATAACATTGAACACCATGCTCCACATCTTAAAGTACGGTCCCTTTATGATGTACTGGCAGAAGTGGGTTTACCTGAAGAGGCTAAGAATAGAGGTCAGGGGAAAGTCTTCTCTATCCATGATTCCTGTACCGCACGTCACTACACCAGTATCCATGATAGTGTGCGGAAACTGATGAAAGAAATGGGCTTTAAAATTCAGGAATTGAAGTATATCCGGGAAAATACACGTTGCTGCGGTATGGGTGGAATGGTATTACTTGCAAATAAGGAACTGGCTCAAAGGATTATGGTTCGCCGTACTAAAGAAACAGATAAACCGATGGTTACCTATTGTGCGGCTTGTCGTGAAGCAATGACTATGGGAGGTAAACCAGCTTTCCATATCCTTGATCTAATCTTTAAAGATGATTGGAAGAAGGGAGATGCACCCGGTTTAGGTAATCCGGTGGTTAGCTGGCTTAATCGTAGGAAGACCAGATCTAGGGTTAAAAAATTAAAATAATAAAAGGGGGATGAACATGAGAAAAAAATATTATATGTAGTTGTTGGGGTGGTTCTGGTAGCTTTAATCGGTGCGTACTATTTTCTTAAGGCTCCAGCAAAAGAAGTTTCCATTAATGAAAGTAAGTACAGCAAATATGCAAATCCCAAGGCTTTAATCAGTCCTAAAGAATTAAAAGAAATGTTAGGTCGTGATGATGTGGTTATTGTTGACTTTAGAAGAAGTGCTAAATATATGTTGGAGCACATTCCAGGAGCTGTTAATGCCTGGAGAAGTGAAGAGGAAAATCCTGATCATCAATATGGTGGAATGAGAGCTACTCCAGAGCAGTTTAAAAACTTTCTTGAGAGCAAAGGAATTAGTAATGATACCACTGTAGTTATCTATGATGAAAAAGGTGACTATGATGCTGCCCGGATGTGGTGGATTATGGCTCTTTATGGTCATGATCTTGAAAAAATTCGTCTCTTAGATGGTGGTTTGCCGGCCTGGAAAGGTAGTGGTTATGAAACTACTACAGCTAAACCAAAAATTAAACGCGGTCATTACGTAATGGATGAGAGCAAATTCCGTATGGAATTGTTGGCTGAAGTGGACGAAGTAATTGCTGAATTAAATAATAAAAATACCGTTATTCTGGACACCCGTTCTTGGGAGGAGTATACAGGTGCTACACTGAAAAGGGGTGCTTCCCGCAAAGGTCGGATTCCCGGTGCGCCCTGGATAGAGTGGAAAGAGGCAGTAAATGAAGATTGGACTTTCAAGAGCTATGATGAATTAAAGGCTCTATATGAAGCTAAAGGAGTAACTCCTGACAAAAAGATTATCCCCTATTGCCAGTCAGCAGTTCGCTCTGCTCATACAACTTTTGTTTTAACTCAGTTATTGGGTTATAAAAATGTTAAAAACTATGATGGTTCCTGGATTGAATGGTCTGCCCGTAAAGATTTACCAATTGAGACAGGTGAATAATTTCTAAAGAAAGAGGGGGAGTTAAATCCCCCTCAATAATAAGTTTGAAAAGGGGTGTCAAAATGTCAGAAAAAAAGAATAATAAGCTGAAATTGGTCATCATTGTTGGTGTTTTAGCAATCATCATTTTCTTGTTGAAACGTTATGGTGTTTTTGAATATATGAAGGATTTCAGGGCTATTAAGGAGTGGATTGATGGTTTTGGAGTCTGGGGTCCTGTTGTTTACATTCTTGTATATATAGCATGTTGTCTTTTCTTTTTACCTGGTCTTCCCATTACTATAGTAGGTGGTCTGGTATTTGGTTCTATCTGGGGTACTATTTATGTTTCCATTGGCTCAACTATTGGTGCTTCTCTTGCTTTTCTTATTGCACGGTATGCTGCAAGAGATATGGTTGAAAGCTGGGTAGCTAATAATCCTCAATTTAAAAAGATTGATGAAGGTGTAGAAAAGCAAGGCTGGCGGATGCTTATGATTACCCGTCTGGTCCCTATTTTCCCCTTTAATTTACAAAACTTTGCTTATGGTTTGACAAAAATTAAGTTCAGCACCTATGTACTGGTCTCCTGGATTTGTATGCTTCCTGGAACTATAGCCTATGTATTTGCTGCAGGTTCTCTATCCAGCGGTCAGGGAGATATTAAAAAGACATTGATTTATCTGGGAATTGCTGCAGTATTCTTTGTAATTCTATCCCTGATTCCAGGGTGGATTAAAAAGAAATATGATCTGGATGAGACAGTAGCAAAATAATATAAAGCTCTTATCCCGGATTCGGGGTAAGAGCTTTTTTAGTGTTTAGGAAATTATACTTTTTGTAGGTTGTGGATAACATTATGATCAAACTGCAAAAGCTAATTTTGAGCGATATTGAAATTTTTCGTTAAAACATCTTAGTGAGATCGAAGGAGAAATAAGGCCTCATCACAGGAAGTGATGAGCTAATCAAGGGCCAGGAGGGCCCTTTGATTAGGGAGCCTTATTTCGACTGAGATTGAACTTTAGATGGTTCGAAAAATTTCACTGTGAAGCGAAAAATTAGCTTTGTTCAATGCCCGAAGGGCATTTTGTTCTTAATAATCCCGAAAAGGCAGAGAATAATAATGCAGCAATTTAACCGTTGATTTTTTTTAAAAAAGGTTATACTAACTTAAAAGCAATAGACAAAAAAAAAGGAGTGAAAATTTATGCCCCATGAACACAGTCCAAAGGTAAAATGTGTTGTAAATACCTGTACTCATTATGTTCCCGGTGATTTATGCGGTGCAGCCAATATTGATGTGATACATGAAGAAGAAGGAAAGATGTCTAAGAATTCAGAACAGACCCAGTGTAAGACCTTTCAGATAAGATCCAGTTTTAGCAATATACTGGGGTCTTTAGATAATGTAAATCTGACCGGTGCATTAAGTGAACCTTTTATTTCTGGTACACAGTTAACTCCATCTGTAACCTGTATTGTTGATTCCTGCAAATATTGGGATAAGGGGGATCTATGCGGAGCAGAAAAAATATATATTAGTGGAAGAGATGCAGATGAGTGTCAGGATACCAACTGTGCAACTTATCTTCCTAATAATGAAGGTTAGAAGGCCAATTTTCTGGCCTTCATTTTTTAAATAGCATGATAAAATTATTAAAATAGCAAGGAGATAGCATAGAATTGACGAATAGTTAAACTGGAAAAATTTTTAGAGAGGTGATAATAGTGAAAAAGTTACTTGTTTTAGTCTGGCTTTTATTAGTAATCTCTCTTCCAGTTATGGCAGAGGAGGAAGAAAATCCATTTGTAAATATGGATTTTAAAGGTGGTGGAAGTTTTGGCCTGGGATATATGAAATTAAACATGGGTGGTTTTAAGGAAGAGATAGCTAGGGCTGGATACCCTGAGTTAGAGGACGGAATGTTAGTTTATGGTGGTGGCAGCCTTATCGGATTTAGGGATGGATTACGTTGTGGAGGTTTTGGTTATGGAGGAGAAGTGGTTGTAGAAGGTGCTAATGGTGGATTAAGTCAACTGAACTTTGCCGCCGGTGGGGCTGACTTAGAATATGGATTTGTTCTTCAGGATAAATTGGACATTGGTATCGGTATGATCTTTGGTGGTGGTACTTATGAGTTAACTTTGCGTAAGAATACTTTACAGAATATAAATGAACCCAACCAAATACATCTGACTAACACCTTCTTTATTGTTGGTCCAAAAGTAACTCTCCAATATCAGGTGGTTGAGTGGTGTACCATTCAAGGAATTATAAATTACATATACAGTATTGGTAATGATCAGTGGAAGGATGTAAATTATAGAACTGATGCAGTTCCACCATTGCGGGTCAATGGAACTATGATTGGGGTGAATCTTCAACTTATGTATTAATTCAGAAAAGAGCTAGCCGGGAAATCGATATTTAATGATTATTGTGCAATTTTTGTAAAAATTATTATAAAAACCTTGACAGCGAATATTAGGTATGCTAAAATTTGTATATAGACAATAATTCGTTTTAAGTGAATAATTTAGAATTTTTTTGAATTTATTTTAACTGTGTGCATAATAGTTTTGCCTAAAACTGGAGCAATCGGGAGTAATCCCCGCCAGGTCCTCCTCACCACCTGATTGCTCCTGTTTTATTTATTTTTTAAAATTGATGAAGGGAGTAAAGGTTGGGCATGCAGTTAAGAGAAGTGAAAAAATTTGAAGAAAAAGTTTTTTATCTTTACCAACAGATTGAAAATGAACTAATTGAAGAATTGAGTATTTTAGATAAGTTAACTGATTTAAATCAAATCTTTAAGGATAATGATTTGATTGCTTTGTGTCGGATTTATGAAAGCTATTGTAATCGGGACCATTTTAATTCAAAGGTAGGATAGAGAAAGCCCTTCGGTCATGATGACTGAAAGGCTTTCTTTTATATAATGGGTGTATGGAAAGATACACCCTTATTTTAAGTCTATTAATCAGCTATAAAAGAAACAATATATAAATTTTTACAATTGAATCGTCGTGGTTTTCCATTCACCGGTGGCTGGATTAGTATATATTATGCTATTGATAAAGATTGTGTGAATATACTGATGTAGTTATAAAAATATTATTTAGGAGATTAAATACGTGTTGGGCGTACTTGATGTACGCCCGTTAGTTTTGATTAGTCACGGCAGCAGCATATGATGATAATAACGAGTGCCAGAAAATAAAAAAACTCTCTATCTATTCCATGATGATGATCCATCCTTGCTATCCCCCTTTATTAGTGTTATAGATTTTTTTGTAGTTAAAACGCCTTAGCTTTCAATCACCGGTGATTTTGCTAATATATATTATGATAATGAAGATGAATTTGTGAGATATGGATAAGATTATAGGCAAAAAGATATAACTTTTTATACAGTTGAAAATAAAAAAGAAAGTATTTATGACGTTAATAAAGAAAAAAATTACTAAATTACAGGAATTTTATTGTCTAATGGAGAAGTATAAAAAAGGTGGGGTAGGCAGATTTATTATAATAACTCGGATGAAGGGATTAACTAATTTAGTTCAAGATAATTCTTTATAGATGTATATGATGAAATAAAAATGTAAAGAAAGTTTTATACTTTTTGTTTAAGTGATATACTGTATAACTGATTGCTTATCTTATTACAGGAAGTATGTCTGGCAAAGTAAAAATGGAGTATTTGGCCAAGTAATTATACAAAAAATATTCAAATTACAGCTTTATATGGAGAAAAGGGTATGATAGGCTAAATAGCCTGCCAAATTAGCTTCTGCCCGCATTTGTCTTAAATCATACTCTTAGAGGCTCCATGCCAAGCTGTAATTTGAATCACATTTAATGAATAAAAATACGACCAAATGCGGGATTTTTATATGGCTAAAAATACAGGAAGGAGTCTACTGATGAATAAAATAATTGTAATATCTAATTCGTATCTCGAAAGTTATGACCGTTTTGATAAAGAATCAAGGAAAATTATTAGAAAAAGTTTAACAGTGTTTGCAAAACAGAATAAGGGTCATGGATTAAGATAGAATTAAATGCGATAGGAAATTTAGAAGTGCTAGAATTAACGATGATTTCCGATTGATTTTTGTATAAGTATCCAAAAATATATTATACGTAGACCATCATAATGAGGCATATAAATGGGCAAAAGGAAAATACTTAAAATCAAATGATTTTGGTGCACTATATTTGCATGATGATAAATTGGAAGTAAAGAAGTTTCATGATGATGCTGTTTCACATGATCTTTTTTTCAATATACCTAGTAGACCTCAGCTATTAAAAAGATAGGATATGATGTATGAGTTGGTAACACTGGTTATGCCTAAAACTATACCTGATAATAGTGGATTTAATTTAATTGTTCATATTTGTACTAATTTAGCTTATTGACAGAAGGATATTGTAGAGAAATATCGAAAGATAAAAATGGTAAAATGTTTTTACTAATTTAATTAAACGGTGGTATTAATTATGAGTTTAAAAAGTATTCCTTTGATTGGTACTTATAGAACAAGTGATAATGACCTTCTTTCAGAATTTTATATCCCTTGTCTTGCTAATTCTATAAAATATGACAGAGCTGTGGGTTATTTTAATTCATCTATTTTAAATTACATTTCGAACGGATTGTATCAATTTATTTTAAATAATGGAAAAATGAGATTAGTCTGTGGAGTAGAATTATCAAATCAGGATTTTCAGGCAATAAAAGAGGGGTATAGTTACAGAAAAATTATTGAACAAAATTTAAATAAGCAGGTGGATTTATTATTAGAAAATCATGACCAAGCAAATATAAAAAACCTATGTTGGTTAATTAAAACGGGGAATTTAGATATTAAGATTGCAATTAGAAAATTGGATGATTTAAATATTGACATAAATAATATAAATATAATTTATCATGAAAAATTTGGAATTTTCACAGATTCATTAGGTAATAAAGTGGTATTTGCAGGGTCGCTTAATGAATCAGCCAATGGGTGGATATATAATTTTGAATCTTTTGACGTTTTTTGGAGCTGGCAAAAAGAATTTGTTGATAGAGTTCAAGATAGAGTTGATTATTTTGAACGACTTTGGGCAAATATTACTCCTAATGTTCAAGTATATGAGTTTCCAAAAGCAGTGAAAGAAAAGTTGATAGAAGTAGCACCATCTGAGCCTATAGATAAAGTTTATCCTTTAAAAGTTTTAATTAGAAATGAGAAAAAGAAAAAAATTATCCCACGGGATTATCAATTACAAGCTGTTAAAAAATGGAAAGAAAATAACTATAAAGGTTTATTTGAGATGGCTACCGGTACAGGTAAAACTATTACAGCGATTTTATGTGCTGAAGAATTTATAAAAGATCATTGTTCTACATTAGTTATTATTGTGTGTCCATATCAGCATTTAGTTGATCAATGGAGACGAGAATTAAATAAATTTAATTATGAAGTTTTATGTTGTTATCAAAATAAAAATTTATGGGAGAATAAATTGATTAATAATATTGTTGATTTAAATATTGGATTATCTAAATATAAATTTGTTATTACCACATCTGCTACAGCCTCAATGGAGCCATTTCAAAGAGCTCTTAAAAGGATTAGATCTGGAGTAAATGTACTTTTAATTGGAGATGAAGCTCATAATCTTGGTGCTAGGTGTCGACAATTAATTCTTAAAGATGATTTTTCTGGTAGAATTGGGCTTAGTGCTACTCCACGAAGATGGTATGATGAGGCTGGTACAGAAGTTTTATATAAATATTTTGATAAGGTAGTTTTTACTTATAACCTTAAAGATGCCATTGAAAAAGGTAATTTAACTCCGTATGAATATTATCCTATTTTGGTTGAATTTAATGAAGAAGAATTTGAAAAGTATGAAAAATTATCATCAAAAATTGCAAAATTATTATCAAGTGGTGTACCAGAAGATGATGAAAGTTTGAAAAGATTAATGATGCAAAGAGCGAATATAGTGAATAATGTAGAAAACAAAATGAAAGAATTTTTAAAGTTATTAAAACAAGATAAGGATTTAACATATACTTTAGTTTATACTTCGCCAGGTCAAATAGAAAAAGTACAGAATGTACTTGCTGAACAAAACATATTTTATCAAAGATTCACAGCAAGAGAAAGTAATAAAGAACGAAAAAAGATTCTCAAGTTATTTTCAGATGGGGATGTTAGTGTTTTAGTTGCTATGCATTGTCTTGATGAAGGAGTAGATATACCTGCTATAAAAAAAGCATTTATTTTAGCAAGTAGTACTAATCCAAAGGAGTTTATTCAGCGTCGTGGACGAGTTTTACGTAAACACCCTGGAAAGGAAAAGGCAATTATTTATGATTTTATTGCCATTCCGCCTTTAGGATTTAAGGTTTCACCAGCTACACGGTCTATTGTAAAACGCGAATTAGCTCGATTTAAAGAATTTGCTGATTTAGCTTGTAATAAATATCAAGCTAGGAGTATTGTTTTTGATTTGGCTAATTATTACAATCTTTTAGATGAGGTGTGATAATATGAATTATAAGAAAATTGAAGAATTATTAAATGATTATGATCAGAGAATTAAATTAACAGTATTACGGGTATTGAAAGAAGAGGAGCAAAAAATTAGTATGAGTAAGCCAAAAGGAATTAAAGAAAAGTTGCAGAAAATTATTGAGGAGATGATTGAAGATGATAATTCGGAAGATTAAATTAGTAAATTTTAAACAATATTATGGTGAACAAGAGGTTGTTTTATCGAGATCTAAATTAAAAAATGTAACAATTATTAATGGTAAAAATGGGGCTGGAAAAACTAATTTTTTTACAGCAATTAATTGGTGCTTATATGGAGAAAATGTTGTAAAAATTGAGGGAGAGATTATAAATAAAAATGCTTTAAAAGAAGCCTCTATAGATTCATTTGTGGAGGCTAAAGTTTTAATTTACTTTGATCATAAGGGAAAAAGTTATCTTATGAAGAGAGTAATTATGGTTAAGAAAATTAGAGAAGACGAGTATCAATCTCAAGGTCCTAGCGAAGTTCAAATGTTTGAGCTTGATCATGAAAACAATAAACAATGTGAAATTCCGGATCCATTAACAAGATTAAATTTAATTTTACCTTCAAATGTTAGAACATATTTTCTTTTTGATGGTGAAAGAATTGATGAATTTGCTAGGCCAGATCATGAATATGAAGTTTGGTATGCTGTGCGTAATGTTCTTAAACTTGAAGTTATTGAAAGAGGAAAAGATCATCTTTATAGTATTGCAAATAAGTATTCAAGGGAATTGCGAAACTATAGTACTGGTAGATTGGCAGAGTTGTTAGAAGAAGAAGAAAGATATAAAAAAGATAAAGAAAAACTTCAACAGGAACTTGAAAAATTTAAAATAGAATTAAAAGAATGTGAACGAGAAATAGATATAATCGAGAAAAAACAAAGCGAAATTAAAGAGATTCAATTGTTAACTCAGAAAAGAGATTCTATACGAAAAAAAATCAGAGATTTGGAGATGCAGTTAGCAAAGTGTAAAAGATTGCTACAAAAAGATGTATCAAGGGCTAGTTTAATATTTGGAGAAAAGGCACTTAATCTTGCAGAAAATTTAATCTCCTCTAGAGTACAAGATAATTATATTCCTTCTGGAATTTTAAAAAATCTTTATCAAAAGATTATTCAAGAAGAAGTATGTATTTGTGGCAGAGAAGTTAAAAGACATTCTTCTGAATATAAAAAATTAATTGGATTAATTTCCCAAGAAGGAATTGAGGAAGGAAATCAAAGTTTTCTAATTGAGTTAAAAGCAAATATTCGTGCTGCAAAACAAAAAAAAGAAGATTTACTTGAGAGTATCCGATCTTATTACACAGAGTGGAGGGAACTTCAAGCGGATATAGATTACTTAATTGCTCAGGAAGATGATATAAGTAAACAGTTTAGTGAAAGTGAATTGGAAAATGTTGCAAAATTAGAAGAAAGGCGTAAGAATTTATTAACTGATAAAGGAGTTTTACAAAATAAGATTGAAACAACGAATGATGAAATTGACAAGTTGACAAAAAAGATAAAAGAAGTTCGAGATCAGATTGAAAAAGAAGAATTATTAAAAAGAGAAATGGATTTATTAAAGCGTAAGAAAGTCCTTGCTGAACAAAGTGCCCAGGCATTAGAAGAGATTTATAATCGTTTTGCTAAGGAGATGAGAATAAAAATTGAAGAAAAAGCTAGTGAAATATTTCAGAAATTAATAAGGAAAAAACGTAGTTTTATCAAAGTATCGCTTAATGAAGATTATCAATTAAGATTAATTGATAGGTTTGGGGATGAAGATGCGAGAAGTGAGATATCGGCTGGTGAAAGACAAGTATTAAGTTTGGCATTTATATTAGGACTTGCTCAGGTTTCTGAGGAAGAAGCTCCTTTAGTTATGGATACTCCATTTGGACGATTGGATAGTGAACATAGAAGGAATATTGTTAGTACAATTCCATTACTAACTCCACAACTTGTGCTTTTTGTAACAGATGAAGAGTTAGATGATGAAAATAGGCAAATATTACAAGATAAAGTTGGTGCAGAATATACTTTGATATATGATGATCATATAGGTAATACAAGGATAGTGAGGGATTTATGATGGATAAATATATAAGAAAAAAAATTTATATTGAGGAAGACAAACATGATAAGTTTAAAGAACTTAGTTCTGAAGGTGGGCCTTTTTCATCTATGAAAGATGTATTTATGGCTGCTGCTATATTGGGATATAACCTTGGTGAAATGAAAAGTTTGAAGCCAAATGAAAAAAGAGATATTTTTGATAAGGATGTTTTTGATGAACATGATTTAGCACTTCTTTATGCTGTTGTTATAGCTTATTATAAAGATGTTACAATTATCGAACATGACCCATTAGGAGAAGTTGAAAAATTTGCTAATGCAGGAATTGAGGAATTATATAAGTTAGTTAATAATGATGGGGAAGGAATAGTAAATCTTGTGGAAGAAATTTTAATTAAATATTCTTGAAAGACTTTTCAAATATATTATATTTAAAACTGTATTTAGTAAAAATTATAGCAATTAATGATATAGATTATTATTTGTTATGCAGAAAGAAGTTTTCATTCATGAGGTGATAGTAATGAGTAGATTTGTAACAGAAAGTAATAAAACAATTAAAGAATATTTGGAGAGTAACAGTGTAGTTTTTAAAATTCCTTTGAATCAAAGAAAGTATTCATGGAAAAAAGAACAAGTAGAACAGTATTGGTATGATATAAAAAAAAATAATGGGTCTATAATTAATGTTGTGAAGAAAAAATTATAAAAAATAAAAAGGCATTTGCTGGCCCCGTTGAATTAATTAGTTGCGAACTAAAAACCAAAGAAAGGAGTCCAGCAAATGCAATATAATAATATCATAAAATTTCTTGATTTGCCAGACATTATTGCAACTGAAATTATTTCAACGGAGGACAGATATATTTTTATCGCTGAAGCAAAGAAAAATCACATTGTGTGTCCTCAGTGTGGTAATATCACTAATAAAATCCATGATACAAAATGGCAAAATATTAGAGACATCCCCATAAGAGGTAAACTAGTAATCATTAGACTTCTAAAGAAAAGATATCGTTGTCCTTATTGTCATAAGAGGGGTATCCCT
The DNA here is from genome assembly GCF_003991135.1 of Anoxybacter fermentans. Classification (GTDB taxonomy): domain Bacteria; phylum Bacillota; class Halanaerobiia; order DY22613; family DY22613; genus Anoxybacter; species Anoxybacter fermentans. The sequence continues at coordinate 302,044 of NZ_CP016379.1, forward strand.
GAAAAATATGAAAGTATTGATAAATATGCCCGTAATACCAAACGCTTTGATAAATATCTTGCTAAAGAAACTGTCAGCAAGGATTATTCTAAAGTTGCTAGAGAAAACGGGTTAAGTTATACAGCTGTTAATAATGCAGTTAAAAAAGTAGTTGACCCTCTCATTAAACAACAAGTTTCAAAACTTAGTCAATTAAAAGCCATCAGTATCGATGAATTTGCAGTTTTAAAACGCCATAAATATGGAGTTAGCATTACAGATCCAATTAATCGGGAGTTAATTGACATTTTACCTACTCGCAAAAAGGATGATTTAATTGACTACTTTAATTGTTGGGAAGATGAACAAAGACGACAGATTCAATCGATCTCTATGGATATGTGGCGGCCGTTCAAAGCAGTAGCAGATGCAGCATTTACTCATGCAAAAATTGTTATAGATAAATTTCATCTTGTAACTTTAATGAACAGAGCCCTTGATGAAGTTAGAAAACAAGTTCAACAAACAGTAAATAATCATCAGAGAAGAAAGTTTTTTCAAAGTCGTTTATTACTCCAAAAACGAGCTGAAGAATTGACAGATGAAGAACATGAAAAGCTCATCAAATTATTTGAACTCAGTCCAGCTCTAGAAAAGGCCTGGGAATTAAAAGAGGAATTCAGAGACCTATTGCAGCTAGATGATGTGAAAGAAGCCACCAGAGCTCTAAAAAGGTGGTATAAAGAAGTAATAAAAAGCAAGCTGATGCCTTTTTACCAGGTAAAAAAGATAATACAAAGATGGGAAGAAAAAATACTAAATTATTTTAAGAATAAGATAACCAATGGCTTTGCTGAGGGTATCAATAACAAGATTAAATTGATCAAAAGGATTGGATATGGTGTTCCAAATGTTATGAATCTAAGGAGAAGAGTATTTAATGCAATGTTAAGTTATTAAATTTAAATGTTTATTTCAAAATCAATTTACCAATCAATTCAACGGAGCCAACTTATCTTTCACAACATTTGACGGAGAGCCAAAATAATTGATAAAAAAGAAAATTCGCATTATTTAGGGGTGATTTCATTAATAAGAACGGATAAAGTTGGTATTAATGAATATGAGGTAATTGATGGTCAACAAAGATTAATTACTACAATGTTGTTAATTTCTGCTTTAAGAGATTTTTATATAGCATTGAATGAATTAGATTGTGCAGAAGGAATTCAAAAGGAATATTTATTGGCTGTAGATACTAGACAGGTGTTTAATAAGTTAACACCTTGCAAAATTGATACATATACCTTTGAAAATATTGTTAATATAAATGAAGGTGAAGGAAAAATTATCTCTTTGAAATTCGATAACAATATAAGGCTAGAAGCAAATGGTTTTAGAAGAGTTAAAAAAAGTGATAAATATATAAATAAAAATATTTTATTTACATATGAATATTTTTATAAAAATATTTTTAAAAAGTACCAGTCTATAAAGAATAAAGGTGCTAAAAGAGAATTTTTGTTGGATCTGGAAGAAAGTTTAAAAAAATTAGAAATAATTCTTATTATTAGTGAGAATATAGAAAGTTTGTTTTTGTTTTTTGATTCATTGAACAATCGAGGTTTACAATTGAGTCAAATAGATATTATTAGAAATAATTTATTAAAGACAATATCATCTTCAAAATTTAAGGATGATGTTGAGGAGTTTAGTTATTTATGGGATAAATTAGTAGTTTCGTTAGATAATTTTGATGGTGTGAAATTCTTGAAATATTATTTTATGTGTACAAAAGAAAATAAAATATTTAGTTCCAAAGAATTACCAGATCGCTATAATCATTACTTTGAAGAAATAGATAATAAAATTCAAATGAAAAATGAAATTGAAAAGATGATAGATTATGCTAAAATATATACAAAACTTTTCGATAAAAGTGAAGAAATTTCCAATGACAAAGAATATATTAAAAATGTAAAAAGAATTAATGAATTAGGACAACAAGCATGTCATTCATTTTTAATGGATTATTTTTATAATGTATCTGATGAAAATCGTAGAAATAAAATAACAAGCTATATTGAAAAAATGATGTTTAGAAGAATTATATGTAATTATTCAACAAAAAAATTGGATGGCATATTTAGAGATTTTATTAAGTTAAGGACAGAAAGTGAAAACAGGTATATTTATGATGACCAAAAAATAATAGAAGCGATTAAGAGAAATTCACCAAATGATGAAGAATTTAGGAATATGTTTATAAATAGGGAATGGGGTAGAGATAATGTAACGAATTATACTTTGCGTAAATATGAATATTATTTAACTAATCAGAATGGTGGGGTAATTCATACATTAAAATCACGGAAAGATGTTAATATAGAACATGTTATGCCTGAGAAATATAGTGAGGCATGGAAGAAGAAACTGGCTATACCAGAGGAGAAATATCAGGAATATGTATCTAAGATTGGGAATTTGATATTGTTAGAGTTTGACATAAATACATCAGTAAAAGATAGTTTGTTTGCTATTAAGAAAAATGATCAAAATTATGGAAGATCGACATTAAAACAAGTTAAACAAATTATTGAATATTCAGATTGGAATTTAGATGTTATAGACAAGCGAACTGAGCAGTTAAGTGAAATAGCATTGGAAATTTGGAAACTTTGATATGTTTTAAAATGTTTAAGTAAAGATATAAATAAATATACTTAAAATACACTTAGATTATGTAACTGATAAAAAGAGCTGCTGTTTAATCAGCAGCTCTTTATTAGTTCCGGTATTTTTTGTATGTCTGAATTAAATTTACCGATAGAGATACGTATTGTATTTCTAATTTCTTTCAAATTCATACCAATAGCCAATAGAACCTTTGAGGGTTTATTGAAAGAGCATGCAGAACCAGTAGAAAAAGCAACTTGGTTTTTGAGTTTGCGAATTAATAATTCATTATTAACGCCAGGTATTGTAACACTGAGAATGCCTGGGATTTTTTCTATTGGATGTCCATTAAATTTAATTCCCTTAATTTCTGATTCTAATTTAGCCTTAAGTTCATTTTCTAATTTAATAATGTTAGGTATATAATTATCCATTTCATTGTAAGCAATTTCTGCAGCTTTTCCAAATCCTACAATATTATGAGTACATAAGGTCCCAGCACGATAGCCAAATTCTTGTCCACCTCCGTGAATTAAGGGGGTAATTTCTCTTTTAAGTCCTAATTCATCTTTTCGTATGAAGCAAGCACCAATACCTTTGGGACCATAGAGTTTATGGGCAGAAAAAGAAAGAAAATCAACTGGAACATCCTGTACGTCAATTTTTATTTTTCCAAGTACTTGAGTTGCATCAGAATGGAAAAAGACGTTATGTTCACGACAAATCTGTCCAATTTCTTTGATTTTATTGAGAGTTCCTATTTCATTATTTCCCCATATAATTGATACCAGAATTGTTTTTTTAGTAATTACTTTTTTCAGTTCGTTTGGGTCAACTTGTCCATATTGATTAACTCCTAGATATGTAACTTCAAAACCTTTACTTTCCAGGTAATTACATGTTTCGAGAATGGAGCTATGTTCAACTAGGGAAGTAATGATATGATTTCCTTTGTTACTATAAAAATCAGCAATTCCTTTTAGTATAAAATTATTACTTTCAGAAGCTCCACTCGTAAAGATCAGTTCATCTGGTTCACAGTTAATTAATTTGGCCAAATTTTCACGACTTTTTTCAACAGCTCTTTTTGCATTTTCGGCTAAAGTATAGTATTTTGCAGAAGGATTGCCATATTCCTCTTGAAGATATGGAAGCATAGCTTTTAATACCCGAGGGTCAATTTTTGTTGTAGCACTATTATCTAGGTAAATCATAAAATCACCTCATCGTTTAGTTTAGTAAGGTGAATAAGAAATTTCTCATAGTTACCAGTATATTGATACTCTGCTTTAAGTATTTTGGCTCCCCGGTCAAGATGTTTTTTTATATAAGTTGGAAAATATTCCTCATCAGTAAGATGTCTATTACAATGTTGGGAAATGAGTACTTTAAAAACCAAATCATAGTCTCCAGTAAGAGTGTGGCGGTTGAATTCTAAGCCGTTGTTATCAGATTCAAATTCGTCTACTGGAGTATTATCTAACAATGAGCAACTAATTGCTAGTCTTGAGAGAACATTAGGAGTAAGGTTAGTTTTAGCTTGAAGGTCTTTTAAAATTTCCATAGTTTCTTTAGAAGTTTTTAATTTAAATATCATATAATCACCCTTTTAAAGAAAATATTTGTTATGGACATCGATAGTATAACGTTGTTCATTGTATTCCAATAAATATTCTTTAGCAATATGAGGTTTAAGCAATTGATAGTATTTTTGATCAATTTCAGTATCAGTTGATAAAATAATTGTTTGTTTGCTAGCTTTAGGTAAGAAGTCCCTAATTATATTTGTTTTATGTGAATGATCTAGTCTTCCCAGTAGTGTGTCAAAAACTAAAGGAAATTGCCGGTTAGAGGCCTTAATTAATGCCCATAACAAAGAAAGAATATAAATTTGTTTTTCACCGGCAGATAAGTTGTTCTTTTGTATGAGTTGCCCCTTACTATATAGGTTAACTTTAAAAGTGTCCTTATCAATTTTTACATTATCTATAAAATTATCTTTACGGATCAAGCTTGAAAACATTTGGAAGAAGAAGGTTTCGACTTCTTTTATTTTAAGTTTAAGTTGATGATCTATATACTTATCTAAAATATTATTTATTTTTTTAGAAATAATAAATGCACTTTTATCTTTGTAAGCTTGTGATATCTTTTTTTCAAGTTTTTTAGCTTCATTTTGTTGTTTTTCTAGTTCCACTTCTAATTCAGTAATCAGAAGCTTAATTTGTTCAATTTGATTGGTTAACTCATTGATTTCTTTTTCTAATTGGATTCTTTTTTTCCAAATTTTATTTAAAGATTTGTTCTCAAGGGCTATGGAAATTTTTTGTTTCAATTCGTAGATTTTATTATTGTTATTATTAATTTTATCAAATGTATTTTGAACTTTTGAAGAATCAAAGTTATTTATTTTATAGAGTAATGATGCGATTTGGGTAGATTCATCTAATGATAAATTGTGAATAGCTTTAAAAGTTGATAAATTAATATTGGGTTTAAGTGATTTGGTTAGCTCTTTGACTATTGTTTCGATTAAGAAGTCTGGGGATATTATTTCATCCTGCTTATTTACTATTTTAAGTTGTTGTAGGGCAAGATTATTTTTGATATTTTCAAGTAAATCTTGTGTTAAGCGATTTTTTAATTCAATATAATAAGATACTTGTTTTTCAAGAGTTAGTTGATCTTGAACATTTTGCAATAGTTTTTTACAGATTAAAAAGGGGAGAATATTGGCAGCAAAGGATTTTAACCATTCCGAACATTGTTTTTTTTCATTTTCTAAGTTATTAATTTCTCTTTTTAAGTTATCAATCTCTGTATCAAGGAGTCCACCGTAAAGTTTAAATTCGTTTTCAAGATCTTTAATTTGATTTTGCTTTTCTTCAACTTGTTTTTCCAAATTTATAACTGTATCGTTATAATTTTTAATTTGTTCACTTAATTCTTTTATTTTTTTGGTAATAACTTTTAAAACCTGTTCATCTTTAGAGAGTTCATTAAAAATATTTTCTTGTTCCAGATATTTATCTAAATCACTTTTTAATATTTCAAAAATTTCAAGGTTAAAAAGCGTTAAAGCAGAATTTTTCAATTTATCTTCAAAGTCATTTTGAATGATTAATTTATTAAATTCTTCACCATCAAAGAAAAAGAAATCAAACAAAGCAGGGGGTATGTATTTCCGTATGAAAGATTCAAAATCTGAAGTTTCTTTTTCATTTAATAATTTGTCGTTTTTTTCAACAAAAACCTGTTCTATAATTTTATTATCAAATATTTCCCATTTGCGGATTATTTTGTAATTATCAATTAAACCAGCTTGTTTAATCGTAAAGTTAAGTCCAATAGCAAATGTTTTTTCTCCATTTTTTAATGCGTAGGTATTAAATTTATTTAACAAAAAGTCATTATAACGTTTACTATTTGTTTTGTATCCAAGGATCAAAGAACCATATAAAGCTAGTTTAATTGCTTGAAGAATTGTAGTTTTACCAGAGCCATTTTTACCTCCAAAAAGAATAATGTTCTTATCAGACTCCTTTAAATTAAAGTCAAAAGTAGTTGTTTTATAAAAAATACCAAAATTTCTAATCTCTAATTTTTTAATAATCATTCGATGACACCACTTTCAATATTAGTATGAAGCCATTCTTCGTGTAAAATTTTGTCAATTTCATCAAGAATACCATAACGGTATTTAAAACCGTAAAATTTAGATTCAAGAATGATTAGTTTCCAAATCAGTTCAAAGGGAATTTCTTCTTCTAGACATAGACTTGACAGCACAGAAATTTCTTGAGTAGTAAAAATAGGCTGTTCAGTTAATTCAGAAATGATCGGTTCTCCAATTTCTTCCTCATAAATAGTTGGGACTGAATCTTTCCAATCACCGTCTTCAATCCATAGTTCACGAATTTTTAGTAATTCCTCTTTTAAAATAAGTGGATAATGTTTACCAATCAAGGAGTCAATTTTTTTTTGTGTTTGGAGTAGTCTTCTTAAAATTTTTTTACGTGCTTCTAGGGTAAAAGGTCCCAATCCTGGTCGTTTATCCTTTTCATTTTCTCCTTGGATCCAGTAAACACTTCCATCTCGTCTTTTTTTCTCTCTCATTTCGGAGTCATTTCGAATTTCTAAAAGCCAATTACGGAATCTAAGCAAAGGTTTTAACCATTTTTCTCCACTTTCAATGAAACCTTTTAAGGTTTTGTCCTCATTTACGACCGTGCATACCCAGCAACCAAAGCGACTATTTCCACAAGAGGGTGTAGACCTATCAATCACAAGGGGACATTCCCCGGAAGAATTTTCATAGAGAGCCAAAAGTTCATTGTTATCATTTCCCCAGGGGGATTCATATTTTAAAAGATATTCCCAAACATCATCGGTAGTAAATTGTTCAATAGGTGCATATACATAAGCTTTGTTTAAGGAAGAATGGGTACGCAAAATTTTACCTTCTACTCTGTGTGAGTTAAGAACCTGGTCACGAGAGGCACTCTCGTTTAACCGAACACCTAAAACCATAATGACTTCTCCATATTTGTTTACTTTATCTAATACGAATTTGTTAACAGGTTCAATTTTGAGTTTATCAGTACACCATCTAAATTTTTGGCGGGGAGATGGGTAACCTTTGCCAATTAGAGTTACCCAAAAGGTTTTATTAATTTCAGGTTTAACTTTATGTGTTGAAATAGGTAGACCTAGTTCTAAAGCTTTTTCATTGATCTTTTTTAGAGTAGTATTGATGTATTTGATAATTAAAGGATTTTCTATCAAGGTATCGGACGAGATTACATAAATGTGTTTATGACGTTCATCTTTTGGAAGATCTTTAATTGAATTAAATACTAATTGAACAACAGTAGTAGAATCTTTACCACCACTATAACCGATAACCCATGGACGCTTATCGGCTTTATATAGTTTTTTAATTTCCTCCATAGTTGTCATAATTTTTTCTTGGAAATTTGCCATTTGAATTCATTCCTTTTTTAAATATTTTCAATGTACAATCAATATTAATTCTATATTAATTGATAAAATTCCTTTAATATTACTCAAAAAAGTTAAATCAGATGTATAATGTTTCTAAGCTTATGATGTTGATGCGAAGATTATAGAAATAATTATGGATGATAATCCATGTTGGATTTAAATTTATAAGTAATAGCTTTGGTGTTGTATTTAAAGAAAAGATGACGACGTAAGTATAATTAAGAAAGCTATTCCTAGCAGGATATGAGCAAGAACACTAATTTCAAGTCGGCTAGATGCAACCTACATAAAACTTCCCAGCGATACCAATATCTCTAGACTTGATCTGATCCTGGATATCACGTGTTTTAGATATATTGATTATAATTAGAAAAGTTAACTAATTGTAGCATATGAAATAGTTTGTAATCTGGTAACACCTTTAATTACTTCTTGATACACATAAATAGCAGACCATATTGAGTAATAAATAAAGGTAAATACAAATACAGGAATAGAGTAAACATAATCTAATTTTTTGGTATAATTTTCCTTATAAAATATTATAAATAAAGGTCAATTTATTCATTTTAGTAGTATTAGGAGGATTAGATAAGGATATTGAAAAAGACTCCTGTTTTGGAGTCTTTTTGTATTTAGATTATTGTCTGTGTTGAATAAAATTTTTCGGTTTTAGCAAAAAAAAATTTTTATAATCTAAAATAAATTTTGAGGAAATATTATATTAGATAAACTTAAAAAATAAAATTTATAAAAAAACAATAAGTTGCATATCATGAAATTTTATGGTATTATATTTCCCGGAAAAGAAAAATGCGAAAAACTCAAACCCGGAGGAGGTGATAACAAATGGTCAACATAACAAAATTAAAAGAGCTAATGAACAGTTACGGTTGGAATATGCCACAGTTTGCCCGCATATTAGAGATAGATTATAGCTACCTATACCGAATAATGCAAGGTCAACGGCAGCCGGGAAAAAAATTTTATGAGTCTTTTATTAAATTATGCAATAAAGAGGATTTGAATTTATATGACTATTTAAATCTTGAATAATCCCATCAAATATCCAATTGACCAGACTTTCCTTAATTGTTTTTTGACCATATTATTCTTAAGTCTATCTATTGTATTCAATAGTTCCATAACCTGTTTCCAATATTCTTCATCTCCATGTAACAGCACATCTTGAAGTAGGATCTCTTCTTGACCCTTTTCTGTTAAGACTATAATTTTATCATTCTTTTGATTTTCTTTAATGCTACATACGTTTTTAATGGTCTTAACTGAGCAATCTTTTAATAAAAAATAATAATCCATAATTTCACCTGCCTTTTTATGTAAAATGAATATAGTGCTCTCAGAATTAAAGGAAGTGTAGGAATATGGATAAAACCCGGTCATTTAAAATTAAAGTTAGTGCTATAAGAGGAAAGTATTGGTTCCACTAATTTTATTATACCTCAAAGTTTCTTGTCTTGCAACAATAAAATTAAAGTTTTCATAACTAAATAATTATTATCACTTAAGGAGGGAGAAGATGACTGAGGAACTGAAGATTTTGGGGAAAAAATTGGTGAGATATAGAAAGAAGTATGGGCTTACGTTAGAGGATGTTGGTAAAGTTATTGGTATTAGTAAAAGCCATATCAGCAAGCTGGAAAATGGGAATGCTAATCCGTTATTTAAGACTTTATTAAGAATCGCTAAATTTATGAATGTTCCGGTATATTATTTATTTATGCCCATAGAAGAGATGAATCATCAGAACTTTGTTGACAGGGTTAAAAGACGCCTTGAGGAATTGGAATGGGATTTAGAAAAATTACAAGAGTTAACCAGGATTAATTACTTATGTTTGGTAGATATGATGGAGGGGAATGTTACACTTACTGCGAATGAAATGGAACAGATAGCAGAAGTTTTAGATCTGGAGATGAAAAGTTTTCAAGAAATGAAATTAGAGCTTTTTGAGGATTTATTATTAGAGTTTGGTCTTAATAATTCGCAGATTAGTAACATAATAAGTTATTTAAAAGAACATTTGAAATAAAGATGAAAACACTTAACAATAAGAAAAGACTCCAAATTGGTTAGGAGTCTTATTACAATTAAGATTGTTTACTTAAATAGAACAAATTTTACAATATTTTTTATTATCTTATTGTTCTTAAATTAACGTGTTATACTATGTAATATTATTTATATTGGTGCCAGTATTTAACTATCTTCATCTGGATAAGGTTCATAGATAGTTATTGTATTACTGAAATTTATTGAAGTTGAATTAGCAGCAAAAACTGTTATGTTACCTATTGTAAGTATAGTTACTATTAGTATAAGAGAAATAAGCTTTTTCACTGTTTATCCCCCCTTTTCTACATATAATTATAAAAAGATGTTTCTTCCAAATGACTTTTAATATTTTCCTTAAATGACGTTATACAGTCAAGTTTAAAATATTGTGACAATTCAATGATTTTTATAAAACATTCAAACGCATTACGATAAGCATGAACACGATTAAAATTATCCAATGCAACATAGAAGGAATCCTTTGCTCTTACCCAATCTTCTTCTAATGTTTCTACTATTCCTTTTATATATAAAGCCCGAGCAACTTCAAAAAGGTTATTATGTTTATTGGCTATTACTTCAGCCTTATGCAGATATTGCTCAACTAGATTAAACTCTTCATGCTCTATATGAAGTTCTGCCAGACTATTATAAATTAAAGGTAAATCCTTTTCTTCACAGTATTTTTTCGCCTCTTCTAACATTTCTATAGCCTTATCGTAATCTTTTTTAAGAGAATAATAGTCACTATAATTGAGTAGTATTAATTTCTTTTTATAGTTATTTTCTAAATCGTCAAAATATTCCCTGGCTAAATCAAGATATTTTTTTGCCTCCTCTAATAATTCTTCTTTTTCATTAATTCGATAAAAAGAGAGGTTTGCCCATGCAATATTAATATATAATTCTATAAGTAGATGAGGGTTATCTGTCTGATTTAACGTATCTTTAAATATTTTAATTGCTTTCTTATATAGACCACGATAACCATAAATTAAACCTTTCAATTTTTGCAATCTTATTTGTTCTGTTCCTTCATTGTATTTTAAAGCTTCATCAATGGCCTCTAATACTTTGTCAAACTTTCTAAAAAAATATAATCCCTTAGCCTTAAGATAGGTTACCTGTGCATATAAGTCTTTATTTTTTTCTGCTAATAATTTTGCAATACTAATATTCTCTATAAAACCTACTAAATCCTTCTTTTCAAGCATTTTTTTTGCTTCTTCATAGTATTTCTCACCAGATGTTATTAAACATTCACTCATTTTTATATGTCCCTCCATCTTTAGATTGTTAGTTAATTTTAACCTAATGAGAGTATTATTGTCTATTACAATTATATCACCCACAAGAAGTTAATTCAATATCAAAATTTTATTTTTAACAAATTAATTCATTTTTTCTGCAATATTGCGAGTTTTGTTTAGCTAATATATATAATTAATGCAATAATCAACCATATAATAAAATTATAGTATAAATTAGGATAAATTAATAAAGATTTAGCTAATAATAAAAAACACAACCTTTTAAAAAAGGTTGTGTTTTTTAGACTGAATTGAGTGATGTATATTGAATATCTATTTCTTCTATAGACGTTGTTTCATTGTTGAGCAGCTCTTTAAAATAATTATTTTCTCTGGCAACCTCTACAAAAATATCAACAATCTTTTCATCTAACTGTTGTCCTTTAACATTTTGTAGTTCCTCAAGAGCTTTCTCAACGGTCATACCTTTTCGATAGGCGCGGTCACTGGTAATTGCATCAAAAGTATCTGCAACGGCAATAATCCGTGATTCAAGGGGAATGGCGGTATCTTTTATACCAACAGGATATCCTTTCCCATCTATTCGTTCATGATGAAACCGAATTATATCTTTGACACGATTAAACTCTTCAATATTACTGAGGATTTTATAACCGTAATTCGGGTGTGCTTTGATGATTTCAAATTCTTCAGGAGTGAGTTTATCCGGTTTGTTTAGAATATTTTCTGGAACGCCAATTTTACCGATATCATGAAGAAGAGCTGCCATCCGGATAATTTGAATATCCGGATAATTCATCTTTTTAGCGATCAATTCCGAATAAAGCATAACCCGATATGAATGTCCTTTGGTATAAGGATCTTTGACTTCAATAGCGGTTATCAGGCCGCGAATAATATCTATAAAAATTTTATGTAATTTTTCATTGGTTTTTAAAATCTGTTTAATATGTTTTTGCATTGTTTGTGACATGGTGTTGAAGTAGTCGGCTAGATCTGAAATTTCATCATTGCCATCCATAGAAATTTTATAATTAAAATTGCATTTTATCGCGGTTTCAACTTCTGAATGTAAAATTTCAATTCGTCGGGCAAATTTTTTTGACATTAAATTACTCAGGAAGATAAAAAGGGTGAAAAGGAGGATTATGTTGATCGATATATTTCGCAAAAATAACTCCTTAATTTGTTTAAGAAACTGATTATTATACTTTAAAATGACATGTCCAATCAGTTGACCGTCAATTGAATTTAACGGAATGCTTTTTTCAAGATCAGAAACAGATGGGGTAGTATTTACAATAAGTTTGGGGATCAGCTCCTGATCCATAAAAGCAGTAATTTTCTGAGTTATAAAATAGTGGTCGAAAATTTGTACAAAGATTAACACACCGTTAGGGTCAAAGCGGGAAGTTGATTTAACAACAGGACTAAGTCCGATTAAGAAAATTTTATCTCCATATTTAATCAATCCAACATTATATTTGATATTATTCAGGGCTTGGGTAACTAAATCATCTATCCGAAATTCAGGGAGATATGGAAGCCGTTTTACATTTAAGAAAACGACTTCTTTGTTTTCGTTCAGTAAGATTATAGAATCAATATCATAGTTTTGTTGAATATCAGATATTAGATTAGTTTCAAACCATTCTTTATCCTTTAACTGAATCTGTCTGTAAAGATCATCCCAGATCGCAGTTTCGATGACTTTTTGCAAAAGGTCGTTTTTCTTTTTCTCAAGAATTCTTTCAAAAATTTCTCCCTGCATATTCAGATAAAAATTACTAAACTCTTTAAATTGTAAATTCATAGGGAAATATAGTAAAAATATGATAATAATAAGTTGAAAAATAACGAAAATTGTGAAAACTTTATTGTATCGCCTTTTTAAATACATAATTAACCTCCAGATGTAAGTCTTTCAAAAAATAAATGTGTTAAAAATTATATTCGTCAAAATTATCTTAATTCCTCTTTTATAGAATATTTTATTACATGATTTTATTGCAAAAAGCTAATTTTTTGCTTCAAAAGAAATTTTTCGAGCCATTTAAAGTTCGATTTCGGTAATCCAATCTCACTAAGATGGTTAAACGAAAAATTTCTATGGCGCTCAAAATTAGCTTTTTGCAGTTTAATCATTACATAAAATTAGCCTGACAAAAAAGATTTTGTCAGGCTTCATTTAACCATAGTATTTTTTTAATATTTGTTGATAAATTAACCAGGTACTGAAGGCAGCAGTTAGTGGGATGGCGATAAAAAGACCTAAACTCCCTGTTAAAGCACGGATGATCTCGCTGGCAATTAAATCGAGATTGATTACCTTCAAAAAAGATGGCTTGTATCCTACCAAAATGAGTAAAAGAGGAAGGGAACTTCCGGTATATGCTAGAATCAAAGTGTTGGCCATGGTTCCCATAATGTCTTTACCTACATTCATCCCTGATTTAAAAAGTTCTCTAGGTGTAGTAAGGGGATTGGCATTATAAACTTCCTCAATGGCAGAAGCGATGGACATTCCCACATCCATTACTGCTCCCAGAGCGCCGAAAAGCATGGAAGAGAAGAGAATCCCCTGGAAATTTAATTCATAGTCCCGGATAAAACCTAACATCTGAGCTTCGTGGGTGCCAAGTCCTGTTAGCATGGCAGCTTTGCCAAATATATATGCCAATAATCCTGCACAGGTAGTACCTCCTAAAATTCCAAGGATGGCAGCCAGCGTTTTACGATTCCAGCCGCTTATGAGGAGTAGAGTAACAGTGGTAATAATGGCAGAAAGAATAATGGTAACCAACATTGGGTTAAAACCCTTTAAGATTAAGGGTAGCATGACTGTAAATATGACTATAATTGTGAAAGCCAGACTTATTAAGGATTTGAAACCTTTTATTCTGCCCAAAATAATTAGGGTAAGTAAAAAGAGGATAACAAGAATCAGTAATGGAATATCTCTAGCAATATCACTCAAATTGGCAGATTTTAGTTTACCATTTTCTTCTTCAAGGGTGAGAATAACCCGCTGGCCTGGGGACACATGGATATCATAATAGGGGTTACCCGAGAAGATATTATATGCTTCGACAATCTGCCCTTTATATTTACCACTGGTGATCTCAATTTCTACGATCTGGCCTGGAAATGAATATTTCTCTGTGGGTTTTGGGATATTGCGGAGGATGGAGATGACTTTTCCATGTTCCATAATGGTAGTATCAGCTAAAGCTATTGGAATGTATGAGTTTAATATTAAAATAATGAGTGTTAACATAAAGATAAATTTATATACTTTTTTCATAGAGAGTCTCCTTTCGTAAATTAGAATCCATATTTCAATTACCTTCGGCATAGGTTAAGAATTTTCCTGCAAAAATAAACCGCCTTTTCTGTATCAGCCAAATCTTTCAAAGTACTTTCAGGTATTTTACTTAACATGATGGGAATCGGACAAGAGCAGTAAGAATACATTGGCTTATTTGTGGCTTGACAGTTATCAATTGCCTGATATAAAATTAGATTGCATTTATGGGAAGTAAACTTGGAAAAAGGAGTTGTAGCAAATATGGTTAAAATTATAAGTATCGGTATTGGAGGTTTTTTAGGGGCAATAACCCGTTATCTATTGGCTGGAGAGGTAGAGAAGTATTTTAAAAGCACCTTTCCTTTTGGTACACTTGTGGTAAATCTTATAGGTTGTTTCCTTTTAGGTTTTATCTTTTCTTTAACTTTAAACAGAGAAATGATTAATCCCACTATTCGTACGGCTATTACGACCGGATTTTTAGGGGCTTTGACTACATTTTCTACTTTTACTTATGAAACCCTGGCTTTATTGGAAGGTGAAAATCTTTTCCTTGCTTTAAGTAATGTGGTAATTAGTGTAGTATTGGGGTTATTGATGGGTTGGTTTGGGATTATTACTGCTAGAATAATTTAGTTGATGGAAGAAAAAGAAGATGTAAATTGCAAAAAACTAATTTTGAGTGGCATAGAAATTTTTCGTCAAATCATCTTAGCAAGATTTCCGACAAAATATGACCTCATCACAGGAGGTGATGAGCTAGTTCTAAGGGTCAGGAAGGCCCTTTGATTAGGAAGTTTTATTTCGGCGGAAATCGAGCTTTAGATGATTCGAAAAATTTCTCAAGAAGCGAAAAATTAGCTTTTTGCAGTTTAACCATCTATATTTTTTCTATGAATCGGATAGGGAAATTATTTCAGTATAGGAAGTGTAAAAAGAAGACTGTTCAAGAGGTTGGAGAGCGCACAAAAATAAATGTTGGAGCAGTTATATACTAGAGTACGTATTAAGAGGGGGGGGATAAATCCCCCTTTTCGATTTTATTTTTTATAATTGCTTTGCAAGAGAAGCAAGCTCATCAATAACAGCTGTAATTTCTTCAGTAGAGGCGGCTACTTCCTGAGATGCAGCAGCCTGGTTTTCTGTTGCTGAATGAATCTCTCTTATAAAATTGACAAGTAGCTTGATTGATTCCTGTAGTTGCTTTAAGATTTGATAAGCTTCTTGAACCGATTCCTGGCTTTTATCTGCCAATTTACGTACTTCATCTGCAACTACCGAAAAACCTCGGCCGAATTCACCAGCTCTGGCAGCTTCAATAGCGGCATTGAGTCCCAAAAGTCTGGTTTTATCGGCAACATATTGTACAATATTTAGAATTTCATTAGTATTATCAATATATTTACCAATTTTTTCAGCTTCTTTAGCCATTTGATTAGTTCGGTTTGCTGTATCTTCTGCTGAAGCTGAAATTTCCTCACTACTGGCTGCAATCTGGTTCATTGTATCTACTAATTGATGGGTAATATCCTGAATTTTAGTTTCGGTTTTCATATCTCTGGCTATACCCAGACAACCTATAACCTGGCCGCCTTCAATAATAGGTACGACAGTACCTCTAAATGGTATTCCAAAAACTTTAGCAGGTACAACATCTTCATAGCGTTGACCTGTTTCAAGAGCTGTAAGCATGGTGTGATCCTGTATTGGGTCACCGGGTTTTAAACCAAAATTAAGTTCCTTACCAGGAATATAAGCAAGGAATTTTTCCCGATCAGTTATACCTATTCCCACATCATTGGAAAAAATTTTATGTATTATAGGTGCTACTTTCACCAGTGCATCTAAGGTTTCATGACTCAAAATTAAGACCTCCTTTCTATAATTTAAATTTTGTATACAAGAATTCCACAATAAATATGTTTTACCTTCTTTTTAAAGAAAAATTTTCTTTAAAATTTACTTTTTTAACCCAATTTTATTCTGTAATAGCAAAATAAATTTCTTGACTTTTTCTAAAAAAAAAGGAGGATATTATATAGTTGATGTTTAAAACGTTAAAAAAATTAAAAGATCAAAACAAAAAGAAAAGGAAGATTGCTTATGAGAATCGGTTATAAAATTGAAAATATTTAGAATAGATTAAGTTAAGCTACTATTATAATACCTTTGCTAAACTTGCTATCCATATTACCTGGCTTACTGGATATAGATTTGAGAAAAATGGTTAGTATAAATCAATTAAAAAAGTCCGGTATCAGGATCATTATTTTAGTCAAAAGGGGGAAATATTATGGCATTATTGGAACTTAAAGGAGTTAAAAAAATTTATCAGCAGGGTAAAGTTGAGGTACATGCTTTGAGAGGTGTAGATTTGATTGTTGAAGAAGGGGAGTTTACCTCTATTGCTGGGCCATCGGGTTCTGGAAAAACTACCCTTTTAAATTTAATCGGCTGTCTGGATAAACCCAGTGAGGGAGAGATTTATCTGGATGGTGAGGAGATTGGTAAACTTTCCAAAACTGAACTGGCTATGCTGCGTCGTCGTAAGTTGGGGTTTATCTTCCAGAACTATAACCTGATTCCTGTCTTGACTGTATATGAAAATGTTGAGTTTGCCCTGAGGCTTTTGAAAGAATATAAGCCAAAGGAGATCAGAGAAAGGGTGATGGAGATTTTAGAAGGAGTAGGCCTTGGGGGGCTAGAGCATCGGAAACCGAATGAACTTTCGGGAGGTCAAAAACAGAGAGTTGCCATTGCCAGGGCTCTGGTTAAGGAACCAAAAATAGTACTGGCTGATGAACCGACAGCGAGCCTGGATTCTGAAACTAGCAAAGATGTATTGGAGATTATGGTTAAAATGAATAAAAAACTGGGTACCACCTTTATTTTCTCCACCCATGACCCTCTGGTGATGGAATATGCAGGTCGATTGCTCAAGATGAAAGATGGGCAGATTATTCAGGACGAGAGGAGGGAGAAGTAAGTGTTTTTGATTAAATTGGCATTACGAAATATTACAAGGCACAAACGTCGGACACTTCTTACTGCTGTTGTCATTGCCTTTGGAATTTTTATTTACATTTTAAGTGATTCCCTGTTGCTAGGTATGGAAGAGAGAGGGTTTAATAATATTATCGATATGGAGACAGGACACCTTCAAGTGTCCGACCAGAACTATTGGAAAGAACGGGATCAAATGCCTTTAGATAATTTGGTGGAATTTAATACAAAATTAGCCGCAGTACTTAAAAAGACACCACATTTTAAAGCATTAGCACCCAGACTTAAATTTAAGGCAAATTTAAATAATGGGTTTGATGAGTTGCCCATTATGGTAATTGGGATTGAGCCCGAAAAAGAAAGGCAGGTTTTTACTACTGAAGAATATCTGGTTGAAGGTTCGATGTTGACTAAGGGTAAATACGAGGCTGTTATTGGTAAAAGTCTGGCGGAGTTAATGGAATTGCAGGTTGGAGATTATCTTACCCTTGTCTTTAAAAATAAAGATGGAGTCTTTAATACCATAGATGCAGTAATTACAGGATTATTGCACACCAGCCACCCCACGATTAACAATAATGTGGTTTATGTTCCTTTAGATATAGCTCAACAGGCTTTGAATCTGGAAAATGAAGTGAGTGAGATTGTGATAAGATTAAAAGATAGAATTTATACTGAAGATGCTGTATCTGAACTTTCATCCCGACTTGCCGGGCTAAACCCTGGGTTAAAAGCATATTCCTGGCAGCAATCTGCTAAATCTTTGATTGCCATGGTTAAAGCAGAAAATGTGGAAAATCAAGTAGTAATATCTATTTTTCTTATTATAGCTGCTGTTGGAATCATCAATACCGTTATTTTAGCTGCTCTGGAACGTTTAAAAGAAATCGGGATGATGAAGGCGATGGGAATGAGAGAAAGGGAGATTATCTTTGTTTTTATGATGGAAGCAGTAGCTATTGGTATTATTGGTGGAATAATCGGATGTATTTTGGGAGCTATTGGTGTTTTAATCCTCAATATTTATGGACTGGATCTGGCCTGGTTTGGAGGAGAAGAGATTACCTATGGATTGCCCATTCTAGGCCGTTTTTATGGAGTCTGGAATCCATCTATATTTGTCTTTATGTTTAGTTTTGGAGTGATTGTGGCCCTTATTGCGAGTATTTTACCTGCCAGATGGGCTGCAAGAAAAGACCCAGTTAAGGCCATTTACCACCGATAGGAGGTGATTGAATTGAAATATTTGTGGAATCTGGCAGTCAAAAATCTGTCACGAAATAAATTGAGAAGTTCTATTTCTATTGCAGCCATTGCTATTTCTGTCTGTATGGTTGTAATGATTAGGGGATTTATGTTGGGGATTCTGGATTCAATGGTGACATTGCATATTCAATATAATTCAGGCCATATCAAAATAGTAGATCAGGATTATCAGAAAAAAGAACGGCTCTTGTCTTTAAATCATCCGGTTGACGGTTTTTCTGGAGAAGGGGTTCAAAAGATGGCTGATAAGTTAAAAGAAATTCCAGGAATTGAACGGGTGATTCAGAGACTTAAATTTGGCGCTGCTGCCAGTTATGAAGATAAACTTATAGGAATGATGGGTTGGGGAGTAAAACCGGCAGATGAGTTAGCCTTTACTGATATTGAAAATCAGCTGGTAGAAGGCAGGATGGTAAAAGAAGGGTATAAAGAAGTTGTCCTGGGAACTGATCTTTTAAAGAAGTTGAATTTAAAAGTGGGTGATAAGATAACTCTCTTTTATACCACTGCCTTTGGTTCATTTAAAGGGACAACTTTTGAGATTGTAGGTAGAATTGAGAGCGGTTTGAAGCTTCTCGATGAGATAGTTTTTTATATTCCTTTAGATCAGGCTCAACGTATTTTGAATATGCCTGATCAGGTGACAGAGTTACTCCTGGTTACTCAGGATTATCGTAAGGTAGATTCTATTCTTCCTCAGGTTAAGGAGCTATTTGCCGCTGAAGATCCCGAAGGGCGATATCTGGTTATCCCCTGGGATAAGTCAAATGATATAATTGCAGGTTTAAAGATTGCTGAAAAGATTTATAATATAATCTATGTTTTATTGATAGTTCTTGCCAGTTTTGTAGTTATTAACACTATGATTATGATTGTAAAAGAACGAACCCAGGAGATTGGAATGATGTCAGCTTTAGGTCTTATGAAGCGGGATATACTGTTTATGTTTATTATGGAAGGTACGGTTATGGGAATTTTAGGTAGTTTAATCGGTGTTATCTTTGGTGGGGTTGGTGTCAAAATTCTTTCTATTGTGGGGATTGACTATACTGAAGCTTTATCAGGAATGGAAGCTGAAGTTTTACTAAAACCAATCCTGTATCCGGTCTTTACTATTGAAAATCTCATTTTCAGCTTTGTACTGGGTGTAACGGTTACTGCTGTTACCTGTATTATCCCAGCCCGTAAGGCTGCTCAATTAGAGCCAAATGAGGCATTAAGGGCATTATAATTTAAAAATAATTTAGAAATAATTTAGAAAGGAGTTGTTGATGATGAAAAAATTGAAGTGGATTTTATCTATATCGGTAGTTATTTTGCTTATGCTATCGGGGACAGTTCTGGCCTTAACGGCAGAAGAGATTATGAAGAAGGTGGAAGATTTTCAATATGCAGATTCAGTAAAAATGGAAGTAGAAATGTTAATTGTCAATGGTAAGCGCCAGATGACCAAAACCATGACTCTCCTTAGTCGTGATTCTTCTGCTTTAGTAGAGTTTACTAACCCCCGGGATAGGGGAACTAAATTCTTAAAAATTGAAGATGATCTCTGGATGTATTTTCCTGATGCCGAAGAAGTAATAAAAATATCCGGGCATATGCTGGAGCAGGGAATGATGGGGAGTGATTTTTCTTATCAGGATGCAATGGAGTCTGAGAAATTAACAGAACTTTATGATTATAGTATAATCAGGGAAGAAGAATTAGATGGGCGTTCCTGTTATGTTGTAGAAGGAATAGCAAAAGAAGGGGCCAAAGTTTCCTATTATCGACGGGTAAGCTGGATAGATAAAGAAAGATTTGTGATTTTAAAAGAAGAACTTTATGCTCAAAGTGGAAAGTTATTGAAACTGTTAAAAACAAAAAAAGTAGAGAAGATAGATGGGCGGTGGTATGTAACTGAATCGGTTATGGAGAATAAACTCAGGAGAAATACCCGGACCGAATTTAGGATTCTCTCTATAGAGTTCAATCCCGAGATACCTGAAGATACTTTCAGTTTACATAATCTGAGGTAGAAGGAAAAGGTATGGTCGGCCTGAGAAAAAGGGGGAATTAACATGAGAAGAAATCTTAAAAGTTTGACAGTAGTTACTATAATTCTCTTCTGGATACTGGTGTGTGTTAGTTCTGTCTGGGCTGAGATTGGGCTTGGTGGTAAGGTTGAGATCAATGTAATCAGTACCGTAGATTCTTATGGTGAAATTACAGTTGACTGGCAGGAACATTTAAATATGAATTTTTTCCTGCCCAGATTTGGCAATACTTCAGCAAAGTTTGAGATGGATCTATACTATGAACCCCAGAGTCAGAATAATAAAGTTTACTGGGATGTAAAGAAACTTTATATAAAGCATCGGTTTGAAAAGTTGTATCTGACTTTGGGGCGTCAACCCATCTCATGGTCTTTTGGTTCGTTGGTAAATCCTATAGATTTTACCAGTGAGTCAGATTTGATGGGAATGATACCGGAAAAGAGTGAAAATGCAGTGTTGGGTTATATTCCTTTTGATTGGAAATCTAATCTGACTGTGGTAGCTGCATTTCCGGAATCGGGTGATGGTTTGAAATGGGGTCTTAAAGGTCGAACCGAATATAAAGGGTTTGATCTGACTTATAATTATGTATGGGAAGCAGAACAGGTTTATGAGGTCTGGCCCGAACAACGGATCGGTGTGACGGGAAAAGGAGATCTGGGCCAGGTTGGTGTCTATGGTGCGGTAGGTTATTACTTTAAGAATGACTTAGCTCAGGGTCAGCCGGTCTATCTCATCGGTGCCGATTACAGTTTTGATCTTGATTATGGAAGCAAAGTGGTAGCCCAACTGGAATATATCCGGGATGAGACAGGAAAAATTCAACCCCCTGGAATGGGTTTTGACCTGCTTATTGGATTACTGAGTTATGAGATTGATGAATTTGCCAGTGCGGGGTTGATTACAGTGATTAATCCTAAGGATAAGAGTCTGGTACTTATGCCAAACTATAGCAATCTGATCGGTGAAGGTCTGGATTTTACCCTGCGTGGCGCAGTATTTATAGGGGATACGGCTTCTCAGTTTGGGCCTAAGAAGTTAGGAATAGGATATGAAATCCCTCGAGGGATAATTCAGATGGGCTTTAGTTATTCGTTTTGATTTAAAGGAGTTTTTGGGGTAAAAAGGGATTTCAATTAGGGGTGTATTGGGTACTTTAGGTAGTTGAAATAGTCAAAACATTTCGCAATCAGCTTGGGAACTAAAAAGGGGATATGAAAGTGATATTGTAGTTTAATGGTGCAGAAGCTAAAAAAGTGTTGGTTAATGGTAAGAGGAAAATGGGGAGTATAACGGTGAAAATTAAGGACTGGAAGAGAAATTCCAGTTCTTTTTGTATATAGCTAGAGGGTTCAAGTTATCTAAAAAAATTGGGAGATTGAAAGATTTGTTATCGTCAGTTAAAAAAATGTTCAAAAATTTTTTTATAAATAAAGAAGGAATTATTATAACTATATAGAATATAATTGATACAACAAATAATTTAAGACTTAAATTAAGTTCTAAAATAAAAAACATATATTTATTTCACATAAAAATTCAAACTAAATAACTATGGTTGCAGTAATATTCAAAACTTAATTTAAGATTTAAATTTAATTTTTGAGAAAGGACGGATTTGAGCTATGCAAGACATTACAGTAGGAAATTCACAGGTTATTAGAGATTGGAATTTGGGTGGTATTTTTAAATTAATTCATAAATTAGGTCCTATATCTAGAAAAGAATTGGCAGAGAGTACGGGTTATAGTGCAGCTACAGTATCTAATCATGTTAAAACTTTAATAAAAGAAGGTTTTGTGATTGAGACTGAAAAAGGTAATTCTACCGGGGGTAGGAAGCCAGTTTATTTAACTGTTAACCCCAATAAAGGTTATATTTTTAGCATTGACATTGAGGTTAATAAGGTAAAAATAGTAATGTTTAATTTAAAACTCAATCTGGTAATGAAAAGTATTATTCCGATATTGGACAAAAGTAATTCTGATAAAGTTTTTGATCAAATATTTGTTGAAATTGATAAGATGATGGAAGAAAAAAAATTAAAATCGGATGATATTTTGGGAATGGGGATAGCTGTTCCGGGCTTGATTGATAAGGATAACGGAATTTTGGAATTTGCACCTAATTTAGGCTGGCGTAAAATTAATATTCTAAAAATTTTGGGTCTATAATTAATGTTGTGAAGAAAAAATTATAAAAAATAAAAAGGCATTTGCTGGCTCCGTTGAATTAATTAGTTGCGAACTAAAAACCAAAGAAAGGAGTCCAGCAAATGCAATATAATAATATCATAAAATTTCTTGATTTGCCAGACATTATTGCAACTGAAATTATTTCAACGGAGGACAGATATATTTTTATCGCTGAAGCAAAGAAAAATCACATTGTGTGTCCTCAGTGTGGTAATATCACTAATAAAATCCATGATACAAAATGGCAAAATATTAGAGACATCCCCATAAGAGGTAAACTAGTAATCATTAGACTTCTAAAGAAAAGATATCGTTGTCCTTATTGTCATAAGAGGGGTATCCCTGAAAAATATGAAAGTATTGATAAATATGCCCGTAAAACCAAACGCTTTGATAAATATCTTGCTAAAGAAACTGTCAGCAAGGATTATTCTAAAGTTGCTAGAGAAAACGGGTTAAGTTATACAGCTGTTAATAATGCAGTTAAAAAAGTAGTTGACCCTCTCATTAAACAACAAGTTTCAAAACTTAGTCAATTAAAAGCCATCAGTATCGATGAATTTGCAGTTTTAAAACGCCATAAATATGGAGTTAGCATTACAGATCCAATTAATCGGGAGTTAATTGACATTTTACCTACTCGCAAAAAGGATGATTTAATTGACTACTTTAATTGTTGGGAAGATGAACAAAGACGACAGATTCAATCGATCTCTATGGATATGTGGCGGCCGTTCAAAGCAGTAGCAGATGCAGCATTTACTCATGCAAAAATTGTTATAGATAAATTTCATCTTGTAACTTTAATGAACAGAGCCCTTGATGAAGTTAGAAAACAAGTTCAACAAACAGTAAATAATCATCAGAGAAGAAAGTTTTTTCAAAGTCGTTTATTACTCCAAAAACGAGCTGAAGAATTGACAGATGAAGAACATGAAAAGCTCATCAAATTATTTGAACTCAGTCCAGCTCTAGAAAAGGCCTGGGAATTAAAAGAGGAATTCAGAGACTTATTGCAGCTAGATGATGTGAAAGAAGCCACCAGAGCTCTAAAAAGGTGGTATAAAGAAGTAATAAAAAGCAAGCTGATGCCTTTTTACCAGGTAAAAAAGATAATACAAAGATGGGAAGAAAAAATACTAAATTATTTTAAGACTAAGATAACCAATGGCTTTGCTGAGGGTATCAATAACAAGATTAAATTGATCAAAAGGATTGGATATGGTGTTCCAAATGTTATGAATCTAAGGAGAAGAGTATTTAATGCAATGTTAAGTTATTAAATTTAAATGTTTATTTCAAAATCAATTTACCAATCAATTCAACGGAGCCAACTTATCTTTCACAACATTTGACGGAGAGCCAAAATTTTTAAAGATAGGTATGATTTTCCTTTGATTTTAGATAATGAAGCAAAAGCTGCAGCAATTGGAGAAAAAGAATTTTTTCATCACAATGCAGATAATTTAGTATTTGTTTCTATTAATGAAGGGGTAGGCTGTGGGATTATTTTTGATGGTAAATTATATAGGGGAGCCAGTGGGAATGCAGGAGAATTTGGTCATATAATCATTGATAGTAATGGGCCTCAATGTCATTGCGGGAATAATGGCTGTTGGGAAGCATTAGCTTCAGAAAATTATATTGTAAAAAGATATTTAGAATTATCCAATTTCAAGCAAGAATTAACTAAAGATGAAATCTATCAACTTGGTAAAAATGGTGATACCAATGTTCTTAACATTTTTAAAGAGATAGGTAAAAATATAGGAATTGGGTTGGCCAATATTATTAATAGTCTTAGCCCTGAATTACTGATTATAGGGGGTGGTATTACAGAAATAAAAGATTATATTTATGCTGATATTATAGAAGTACTCAAAGAAAAGGCTTTATCTGTTTCATTGGAAAAGGTTGTGGTTGAATTTAGCAAATTAGGTAATTTAGCTACAGTCTATGGAATGGCTAATCTGGTATTTGAAAAAAGTATCAATTTTCTTATTAGGGGTGATTTAAATGCTGAATAGAATCAAAAATAGTGTTGGAATCTGGGCATTTGGAGAAAATGTTACAAGGTTTGTACCTAAAGGTTATCATCGAGAAGTAGCTGGAGAAAAAATGCCGGATAAAGTAAAAAGAGTAGTAGAGGGTCTTGAGGATTGGATTGATGGTTATGAATTTCACTACCCAAACGAAATAAATGAAGAAAATGTAGATGCAATAAAAGAGGCCTTAGGAGATAAAGATATCTATGCAATTCCATTGGGATTTCATATTTTAGAAGAATTTATTCATGGATCATTTATTAATCCTAAAAAAGAGGTAAGAGAATATGCTATTAGATTAGCCAAACAGGCAGTAGATTTGGCGGCTCAAGAAAAGGCTCACTTAATTATCTGGCCTGGTGGAGAAGGTTACAATTATCCTTTCCAGGCTCATTATTCTGAATTGTGGAAAAGATTTATTAATGGTGTAGGAGAGGTAGTTGAATACGCTGGTAAAAAAGGTGTAACTGTATTATTAGAACATAAAAATAGTGAACCAGCTATGTGCATATTAATGAGAAATATTGGAATGACAATCTTTTTAATTAATAAAATTAAAGAACTCGGCGTTGATGTTAGTAATTTAAAGATAAACATGGATTGGCAACACCTTATTATGAATGGTGAACCACTGGCTGAATATGCTGCACTTTTAGGTGCTGAAGGTTTACTTGGTCACCATCATGCAAATAGCGGTTGGGGTACTTTTGATGATGATAATATGACCGGTTCCAGTAATTTTATGCAGATACTGGGCATAGCTAAAGAACTTCAACGGATGGATTATGGTAAGAATGGCGAAAGGATCGGTTTTGATCTCTTCCCATACACAGAAGATCCTATTGAAGCTGTAAAGCAGAGTGTAATACAATGGGAATTTATTTATGATCTGGCCAAGAAAATAGATGATGATAAATTATTAGAAGCTCAACGGAATAAAGATGCAGTTGCTGCCTATAAAACTGTCTATGAAGGTCTGGGCTTAGATCAGAATTATATAGATAGGATTTATGCTGAGAGACAGAAATTATAAAAAGAATAGGTGAGTTATATGAGTTACTTATTAGGACTTGATATTGGTACAAGCGGTATTAAGGCAATTTTAATTTCTGTAGAAGGTCGGATTGTTTCCACTAAAACAAAATCCTATCCTTTAACAATTCCCAATTCAGGGTGGGCAGAGCAATTTCCAGAGCATTGGTGGGAAGCTACCAAAGATGTGATTAAAGAAATTATATCTGAAAGTAGTATTGAAGCTGGCCAGATTAAGGGGTTAAGCTTATCTGGCCAGATGCATAGCTCGGTTTTTCTTGATGATGAGATGAATGTCATTAGACCTGCAATTCTTTGGAGTGATACCCGGACTTCAGAAGAATGTGAAGAGATTTATGAAAAAGTGGGTGGTCTTAGTCATCTCATCGATTATGTATCAAACCCTGCTTTAGAAGGTTTTACTGCTCCTAAGATATTATGGTTAAGGAAAAATGAACCTGAAAATTATGAGAAGATTAAATATGTTCTTTTGCCAAAAGATTATATTCGCTATAAATTAACAGGTGAGGTATTTACAGAAAATTCAGATGCTGCCGGTACCCTCTTGTTTGATGTTATTGAAAAAAAATGGTCGTCCAGTTTACTGACTCAATTAGGTATTGATGGAGATATATTACCACCTGTACTTAATTCAGTAGATATAGCCGGTAGGATTACTGAATCAGTTGCAAAAGAGACAAATCTTAAGATTGGAACGCCAGTGATAGCTGGAGGAGCAGACAATGCCTGTGGTGCAGTTGGAAGTGGAATTATCAAAGAAGGAAGGGTTATGGTAAGCATCGGTTCTTCTGGAGTGGTTTTGGCCCAGGCTAATACTCCAGTAGCTGATCGAAAAGGTAGGATTCATTTATTTAATCATGCCCTTACAGATAGCTGGTATATGATGGGGGTTATGCTCTCAGCGGGTATGTCATTTAAGTGGCTTAAGGAAAAATTATATGGTAATAAAATTGATTATGACAAGTTGACTCAACTTGCCGGGGAAGTAGAACCAGGTAGTGAAGGTTTGATCTTTTTACCGTATTTATATGGTGAAAGAACACCTCATGCTGATGCTAATGCCCGTGGAGTATATTTTGGTATATCGGGAAAACATGATCAACGCCATTTTGTTAGAAGTTTACTTGAAGGAGTAAGTTTTGGTTTAAAAGATTCGCTGGAGTTAATTAAAGAGCAGGGGGTAAAGATTAAGGAAGTACGAGCCATTGGTGGAGGAGCTAAAAGTAAAGTATGGCAACAGATTCTGGCAGATGTTCTGGGAGAAGAGATAAATTTATTAAATGTAGAAGAAGGTCCTGCTTTTGGAGCTGCTTTGATTGCAGGAGTTGGGATAGGTGAGTATGCTAGTTTTGAGGAGGCGGTAAATGAAATTATTAAGGTTCGAGAAACAATTTCCCCAATACCAAAAAATATAGAATATTATAACTCTTATTATCAATTATTTAGACAAATATACTTTAGTTTAAAAGATGATTTTAAAAAACTAAAAAAATTAACCAGGGGGTGGTTAGAAACTTAATTAAGTTATTTAAATTTACGTGGTTGTGAGGCCTTAGGCTAAAATTAAACTATCAAAAGGGGGAAGTTAAAAATGAAAAAGTATTTTTTAGTTGGTCTGGTTTTAACTTTAATGTTGGTGGCAGTAAATATGGGAGTATTGGCTAAAAAAGATCAGATAGTTATAGGTCTTTCAATGGACAATTTACGTTTGGAAAGATGGCAGCATGATAGGGATATCTTTATTAAAAGAGCAGAAGAATTGGGAGCAAAAGTTCTGGTACAGTCAGCTAATAGTGATGATATGTTACAATTATCCCAGGCTGAAAATCTGATTACTCAAGGAATTGATGTATTAGTAATAGTTCCTCACAATGGTAAAGTAATGGGTAGTATTGTTGAAGAAGCTCATAGAAATGGAGTAAAAGTACTTGCATATGACCGGCTTTTGATGGATTGCGAAGTTGATTATTACATTTCTTTTGATAATGTAAAAGTTGGAGAATTACAGGCACAATATTTAGTAAATAAAAGACCTACTGGAAATTATTTTCTGTTAGGTGGTTCTCCAACTGATAACAATGCTAAATTATTTAGAGAAGGTCAAATGAATGTGTTACGTCCTTATATTGAAAAAGGAGATATAAAGATTGTTGGTGATCAATGGGCAAAAGATTGGTTACCTCAGGAAGCTATGAAGATTATAGAGAATGCTTTAACAGCTAATAACAATAATATTGATGTTATAGTTGCATCTAATGATAGTACTGCTGGTGGAGCAATAGAGGCTTTAGCTGAACAGAATTTAGATGGTAAAGTTTTGGTATCAGGTCAAGATGCAGATCTTGCTGCTTGCCAGCGCATAGTGGAAGGTACTCAGGCTATGACTGTTTATAAACCAATCAGAGAATTGGCCACTGTAGCTGCTGAAATAGCTGTTGCTATGGCTAAAGGAGAGGAAATAGTAACAAATGGGGTAGTATTTAATGGTCTTATTGAAGTTCCATCTATATTATTAACTCCTATTCCAGTTGATAAAGATAATATATTAGATACAGTTATCAAAGATGGGTTCCATACTCTAGAAGAAGTTTATAAAAATGTTCCTAAAGAGAAATGGCCTAAATAATTTTTATAAATGTGGATAATGGAAACTTTAAGTTTCCATTATCCACATAATTTAAAGAAAGAAATGGAGTGTGACCCAATGAATTATATATTGGAAACTAAAAACATTACAAAAGATTTTCCTGGAGTTAGAGCTTTAGATAGGGTTTCTATAAAAATAAAAGAAAATGAAATTCATGCTCTTTGTGGGGAAAATGGTGCAGGGAAATCGACCCTTATAAAAATACTAAGTGGTGTTTATCCTTATGGAACTTATGAAGGGCAGATATTTTTAAAGAGTAAAGAACAAAGATTTAACTCGATTAAAGATGCCGAAAAACAAGGAATTGCCGTTATTCATCAAGAATTAACTTTATTTGAAGAATTAACAGTAGTTGAAAATATTTTTATGGGTCATGAAATTGAAAATAAAGGTATTATTGATTGGAATACTATGTATGCTGAGACTAATAAATGGTTAAAAAAATTAAAAATGGATGATGTTAAACCTTCAACTAAAATTGGAACTTTAGGGGTAGGAAAACAGCAACTTATTGAAATTATAAAAGCATTAATAAAAAAATCTAATATTTTAATATTAGATGAGCCAACTGCTTCATTAACTGATAGTGAAGTAGAAATACTTTTTGAAATATTAAAGGAATTGCGTCAAGAGGGTGTAACCTGTATTTATATATCCCATAAATTGGATGAAGTATTTGAGATTGCCGACTCTATTACGGTTTTACGAGATGGAAAGTCAGTAGGAAGTGATAAAGTTGCTAATCTTACAGAAAGAGAAGTTATTAAAATGATGGTAGGTAGAGAGATTAATCAAATGTATCCACAAAAGAAATCTAAAGCCGGTGAACCCATTTTAGAAATTAAAAATTTTAATGTTTATGACCCATATGTTTCCAATAAATTAATTATAGAAGATGTAAATTTTTATTTAAGAAAAGGAGAAATTTTAGGAATATATGGATTAGTTGGTGCTGGTAGAACTGAGCTTGTAACCAGTATTTATGGTGCCTTTCTGGGAGAAAAAAAAGGTAAAATTTATTTAAATAATGAAGAGATTGAAATTAATTCTCCACGGGATGCCTTGCAAAAGGGGATTGCTCTTGTTTCCGAAGATAGAAAAAGGTTTGGTTTAATTCATACAATGGATGTTAAAGAAAACAGTTCTATAGCCTGTCTGAAAAAGTTTAAAGATTATTTATCCATAAATAAAAATAGAGAGATTTTTACTGTGAAAAAATTTGTTAAAGAATTAAAAATTAAGACTGCTTCATTAGAAACTAATGTATTTAATTTGAGTGGTGGTAATCAACAGAAAGTTGTATTGGCGAAAAATTTAATGACAGAACCTAAGGTTTTAATACTGGATGAACCTACCCGGGGAATTGATGTAGGTGCTAAACATGAAATATATAATTTGATGCAAGAATTAGCTGAAAAAGGAGTTTCAATAATCATGGTTTCTTCTGAATTACCAGAGATAATAGGTATGAGTGATAGGATTTTAGTTTTGTGCCAGGGGAGAATAACTGGTGAATTTGACAATAGAGAAAAGAAAGTGACCCAGGAAGATATTATGATCTATGCAACGGGAGGGAAATAAAAATATGAAAGAATCAAAATTCAAGTTTAACATAGATGTAAAGACATATATGATGATTATAGCCCTGGTTGCAATATGGATAATATTCACAGTTATAACTGGTGGATCATTCCTAACAGCCAGAAATATTTCTAATTTATTTAGACAGTCAGTTTTTACTTCTATGTTAGCTATAGGCATGGTCATGGTAATTATATTAGGTGAAATAGATCTTTCTGTTGGTTCAATTGTAGGTTTAACCGGGGGCATTATAGCCATATTTGATGTATGGTTAGATATGGAACCCGTTCTGGCTATATTAATAACTTTAGCTGTTGGAATTTTATTGGGTCTGTGGAATGGATGGTGGGTAGCTTATAAAAAAGTGCCATCTTTTATTGTAACTTTGGGCGGAATGCTAATATTTAGGGGGATATTGATTGGTATAACTAAAGGAACAACTATTGGCCCTATGAGTGGTTTATTTAGATATCTGGGTAAAGATTATTTACCTGACTATGTAGGTATTATTTTAGGTATTTTAGGAGCAATATTTATAATTTTTAATCAATATAAAACAAGAAAAGATAAATTAAAATATGATTTTGAAATTTTACCATTAAAATTAGAAATTGTTAAAACTATATTCTTTGTATTGTTAATCGTCTTATTTGTTTTGATAATGAATAGTTACCACGGAATACCAGTTCCGTTAGTTTTACTTTTGATTTTAATGATTATATTCATTTATATTACTCGTAATACTGTTTTTGGTCGTCATATTTATGCAATTGGTGGAAATAAAGAAGCTGCCCAATTATCCGGTATTAACATTACCAAAATAACCCTTTTAGTTTTTATGCTAAATGGTTTGATGGCTTCCATTGGTGGGATACTTTTAACATCACGGTTAAATGCAGCATCTGTAGCAGCAGGACAAAATGCAGAACTTGATGCAATAGCTGCATGTGTGATTGGTGGTGCAAGTTTAATGGGGGGAATAGGTAGTGTAGGTGGTGCAATTATAGGTGCAATAGTTATGGCTAGTCTTGATAATGGAATGAGTTTATTGAATGTTCCTATGTTTTGGCAATCAATTGTTAAAGGATTAGTATTGATAACTGCTGTTTGGGTTGATATATCATCCAAAAAGAAGGGGAAAGTAGTATAATAGTATAAGAGATATTAAATTTAAGTTGGTTGAAGGTTGTTACTCCCACATGAATGTGGGAGCTTTTCTTTTAGGCAGGATTTTGAGTATAATTTGTAAAAATTAATCTATGATTGTGTTGTAAAAAGCTAATTTTTCGCTTAAGGAGAAATTTTTCGAACCATCTAAAGTTCGATTTCAGTCAAAATAAGACACACTAATCAAAGGCCCTCTTGGCTCTTTATTAGCTCATCACCTCCTGTGATGAGGCCAGTCTTTTCAATCTCGCTAAGATGGTTTATCAAAAAATTTCTATGTTGCTTAAAATTAGCTTTTTGCAGTTTAATCATCTATTTAAGAAGATTTTTTGGGTAGATTACTCAATAAGTTATAAATCGGGAGGTATATTTATGATTCGGGTTACAGCAGCTATTATTGAAAAAGATGGTAAATTCCTCATTGCCCGTAGAAAAGAAGGTCATCTGTCCGGAATGTGGGAGTTTCCGGGAGGGAAGATTGAGGAAGGGGAATCACCAGAAGAATGTCTCAAACGCGAAATTTTTGAAGAGTTGGGTATAATATTACAGTAGGGAAGTATCTGGCTAGTAGCTGCTATGTCTATCCCCATATTTCGATTGAATTGATTGGCTTTATGGCATCTTACCGTGGTGGTGATATAAAGTTGAAAGACCATGATCGGGTTGAGTGGGTAACCCCTGCTGAGATGAAAAATTATATCTTTGCCCCTGCAGATTTACCTTTAATAAAAGCATTAATCAATCGATGATTTTACTCCAAAAAGTTGATTTTTCACTTCAAAAGAAATTTTTCGAACCATCTAAAGTTCGATTTCAGTCGAGATAAGGCACACTAATCAATGGGCCCTCCTGGTCTTTGATTAGCTCATCACATCTTCATATGAGACCTTGTTTCGACTGAAATCTAACTAAAATGGGTTAATGAAAAATTTCATGTTGTTCAAAATTAGCATTTTGCAGTTTAATCATCGATAAAAGTACATATTTCAGGTATTTCCCAGGAAATATTTTTTCTTCGACAGGTTAGTTGAAACCTCGGGACTAAAGTCATAATTAATGGTTTTTTGATGAAGACTTTTAAAAATTGGCAGGTAATCAGTTATGTGATAACGAAAAAGATGGTATATCTAAAGGTTAGGAGGTATGAAAATGTCACGGAAAATTTATTATTATTCGAGAACTGGTAATTGTGCAAGAGTAGCATATAAATATGCAAAAGATAAAGAAAGCTATCTGGTTCAAATCATGGATGTACCTGAAGATCGGTATTGGGGAGCCTGGGGATTTATAAAAGGTGCTATAAATACTCTTAGCAAAAAAGAAGTTTCCTATCGTCTGGTAGGGGATAGATACATAGAGTCATCAGAGATTGTTTTGATTACGCCAGTATGGGCCGGTCAAATCCCCCCTACTTTCCGATCGTTTCTCCAGAATGAATCCTTTGCTTCTGATCTTATGGTACATGTAGTTACAGTTTCCAGAAGTGGGCGGGGAAGGGATGCCTTCCGTCAGGTAGTTAAGATTCTTGAAAAAGCCGGAGTTAGAGAGATTCGGCATCGGAATTTAAAGGAGAATGAGATTGAATAAAATTGTTTGAAAGCCTCTTTGAAGAGGATTAAAAGATTGTTGAGGAAGTGGTCTAAATAGGTATTATTGCTGGCCCTGGAATTAACCGGGTCATTAAGGAAGAATTTTTTGTTGAATATTAACACATTTAACCATATTTTCTAAAATGTATAATTTTCCAGAGGCATTTTATCAAAATTTATGCTAAAATGTAAATAGTTCATCACTTCCTGTAATGAGGCCCATTCTTTTCAATCTCATTAAAATGGTTTAACGAAAAATTTCTATGTCGTTCAAAATTAGCTTTTTGTAGTTTAATCATGTTTAATCATAATTATAAATTTATATTAGAGTAGAATGTCTGTTGACGAGCATTCTGTATTAGGGAACTTGTTTTGGTGGAAGATATTCTTAAAGAAATTTTAACTAATTCTGCAAGGAGTTTGGGTTTCTTTCGAGAATAGAAAAATAGAACAAGGAAGTTAAATTGGGGTTTTGTATTATAAAAAAGGAGGATAAACTCCATACCTGTTATGAGAGGTTATACACGGATTAAAGAATTAAGGAGTGATTTGAAGTGGCAGGTTTTTTCAGGAATCTTATAAATTTATTTAGAGATCAAAATGAAGTAGAATTGGAGAAAATCCAGCCAATTGTTAATCGGATAAATGAATTGGAGCCGCAGATGAAGCAGTTGACTGATGCGGAGCTTAGAGCTAAAACTGATGAATTTAGAGCAAGGCTCAAAGATGGAGAAACCTTAGACGATCTTTTACCTGAAGCCTTTGCTGTGGTCAGGGAAGCGGCCCAGAGGGCGACTCCTGAAAAATTTCGTCATTACGATGTACAGTTGATCGGTGGTATTGTTCTCCATCAGGGGAAGATAGCTGAAATGAAGACAGGGGAAGGTAAAACC
Source organism: Anoxybacter fermentans (assembly GCF_003991135.1). GTDB lineage: Bacteria > Bacillota > Halanaerobiia > DY22613 > DY22613 > Anoxybacter > Anoxybacter fermentans. The sequence goes on from NZ_CP016379.1 coordinate 335,832, forward strand.
CTGGCTGCTACCCTGCCGGCTTATTTGAATGCTCTGCCGGGTAAAGGTGTTCATATTGTTACCGTTAATGACTATCTGGCCAAACGGGATGCCGAATGGATGGGCAAAATTTATGAATTTTTGGGTTTAACTGTTGGGGTTATCTTAAATGGTATGCCCCCAGAGGAACGGAAAAAGGCCTATGCTGCCGATATTACCTATGGTACCAATAATGAGTTTGGGTTTGACTATTTACGGGATAATATGGCCATGTCTCCTGATCATTTGGTACAGCGGGAATTAAACTATGCCATTATTGATGAGGTAGATAGTATTCTTATCGATGAGGCCAGAACTCCTCTTATCATCTCAGGTCCATCAGAAGATTCACCAGAGCTGTACTATCGTTTTGCTAAAATTGTTCCCCGTTTAAAAAGAGATGTGGATTATACCGTAGATGAAAAAGCCAACTCAGTGGCTCCAACTGAAGAAGGTATTCACAAAGTTGAAAAGATTTTGGGTGTCGATAACCTCTATGCCAATGAGCATATGGATCTGGTTCATTATTTAAATCAGGCCTTGCGGGCTTATGTATTAATGAAGCGAGATAGGGATTATGTAGTTTCAGATGGAGAGGTTCTCATTGTTGACCAATTCACTGGTCGAATTATGCCCGGCCGCCGCTATAGTGATGGGTTACATCAGGCTATTGAAGCAAAAGAAGGAGTCAAGATTCAACGGGAAAGCCAGACTCTAGCCAGTATCACCTATCAAAACTATTTTAGAATGTACAATAAATTGGCGGGAATGACCGGTACTGCTGCTACAGAAGAGGAGGAATTTATTAAAATTTATAATCTTCCCGTTGTGGTTGTCCCAACCAATAAGCCTATGATCCGGAAAGATTTACCTGATGTGATCTATAAAACGGAACGGGCAAAGTTTAAAGCCGTAGTAGAAGAGATTGTAAAGCGCCATAAAAAAGGTCAGCCTGTGTTAGTTGGTACTATTTCTATAGAGAAATCTGAACAATTGAGTGATATGCTCCGTAAACGGGGTATTCCTCATCAGGTGCTTAATGCCAAATATCATGCCCGTGAAGCAGAGATAATCAAAAATGCTGGTCAAAAAGGGGCAGTTACCATTGCTACCAACATGGCAGGACGTGGTACTGATATAGTCCTGGGTGAAGGTGTAAAAGAACTAGGCGGTTTGCATATTATTGGTACAGAGCGTCATGAAAGTCGGCGGATTGATAACCAGCTTCGCGGCCGTGCTGGCCGTCAGGGCGATCCAGGTTCTTCTCAATTCTTTATTTCACTGGAAGATGATCTGATGCGCCTTTTTGGTTCAGATAATATCTATGCTATCATGGACAAGTTAGGCATGGAAGAGGATATGCCTATTGAACATCCTCTGATTACCAAATCCATTGAACGGGCTCAGAAGAAGGTAGAAGGCCGTAACTTTGAAATTCGGAAATATGTTTTAGAATATGATAATGTATTAAATAAGCAGAGGGAAATTATTTACAGTCAGCGTCGGGAAATTTTAATGGCCGATGAGATTAAGGATAAAGTATTGGGTATGATGGAAAAAATGTTGGATGATATGTTGGATATTTATCTGCCGGAAGGAGTTCATCCAGAAGATTGGGATTTAAAAGGGTTAGTTACCTATTGGGAGCAGATATTTGCTGAAGAGAATATGATTAAACCTGAAGATTTGAAAGATAAAACTAAAGAAGAAATAAGGGAATATTTCTGGGATATTATGAATCAGCTTTATGATAAGCGGGAACAAACTCTAACTCCCGAAATTATGCGTCGGTTAGAAAAACAGATTGCATTAATGATTATTGACCGCAAATGGATGGATCATCTGGACATGATGGAAGATTTAAGACAGGGAATTGGTCTTAGGGCCTATGGACAGCGGGATCCATTGACTGAATATAAATTTGAATCTTATGAACTCTTTAAAGAGATGACTGAAAGTATCCGTTCAGATATTATCAGAACATTATTCCATATTAAGGTGGTAACAGGTGATACTCAAGTAAAAGAACGTAGGATTAGTCATGTTTCCGGTAATGAGAACACTACCAATATGGCTCTTCGTCAACCTGGGCGTGTTCCTCAACGGGAAATGTATACCAATAAAGATGAAGAGGTAAAGCGCCAACCTATTGTTAAAGGAAGAAAAATTGGCAGAAATGAGCCTTGTCCCTGCGGAAGTGGGAAAAAATACAAAAAGTGCTGTGGTAGATAAAATAAACCTGTGGGTTTCCACAAAAAGGCTGTTGACAGAGTTAGAAGGTCAACAGCCTTTTTGGTTCGTCCGGCATGTTTGTTGAGCTGGTGGACTGTATGTCTAACATCTCTACATGGTGTTGATATATGTCAGATGACCTTTATTATATAAAATTATATAAAAAATCCTGCTGCCTCGTATTATAGCAGCAGGATTATCAACTCCTCGTTTATTGATTTAATATGGCTGATGTTTTCAATGGTCTTATTTTCAGTAGTCATTAGTTATTACTAACTTTCAAAGATTGAATAACTAAATTATTTGGAGACAATAGAAACAATTCCAGCAATAGCAGCCACGGCCACTCCAATAGCGCTGATTACCATGCCAATTATCCACCATCTTGTTGCTACATTATCATTTCTGATTGCTTGAATATCATTTCTGAGTGCTAAAATCTCAGCATGTCTTTGATTATCTCTATCTCGCATTTCAGTTAAAGTTTGATTTATCATTTGAGCAATTCTTTCTTCTGTATCACGTAAAGATCGTTTCATCTCACTAATATCATGGTCTAACTTTTCTAAATATTTTTCTTGCCAATCCATAGAATCACCTTCTTTGGTTGAGGCATATTGCCTATAAGTCTCTAAGGTTTCGAATGTAGTAAGCAAAGACTCTAATTGTTTGTACATCAAATAAATGTATTCGATACTTCTATTATACATAGTATCTAAGTCTGTGTCAACAGTAGAACCTTGAAGCGTGAATTCGGGGGTCTGTTTATTATGTCTAGGGGGAAAGTGTACAATATTAAATGTATCATGATTAAATGTATCATGATTAAATGTATCATGCATTTTCTTCATCAGCAAACACCTCGTTAATCAACATAGATGCGTTATCGAAATCTTCTTGAAGTTTATTAGCAATTTCCTTAGCTAGAATATCTGTTTTAGTAGTCTCTTCATGATGGACATTGATATGTAATTTTGAAACTGGCTTTCCGTCAGTTAATGTAAAGGTGAATATTATCCCATTCTTTTCAAAAGTTAATCTTAGAGACGTATTCGGCCGGTATGTAAACGAGGTTGGCATTTTGGTTATTTTAAATATTTCTTTCACTTCTTCTATTTCCGAACATGTAAAATCAAAATTAAAACCATATGCTGCTATAGAATGCTCTCTTGCAGCTTGAAGTACTTTTTGCAGAATATCTGTAAAATAAGATGGAATACTGCTGTTGACCGCTCTAGACTGGATTTGGAAACGATTATCAAATAATAATATGTCAAAACCTTTATTTCGATATTTAATTATACCTGGACTAATAGGGTCAGGTGACCAAGTTAAAAAGGGATCTTCGTCCGGGAATAGACTTGTAAGTTCATTTACTTTTATCATGGGTTTGCCGCCTTCGGCAAACACGACCACTAGGTTAATGATATTAAGTTCACATTTCAAAACTTTACACCTCCAATCAATCTTTCTTCTTTCTATACTTCCGCAGTATGTATTCTTTAAATTCTTTCAAGCTCATGTGGGCTTCTTCCGGAAGGTCGTTCATAGGGTCATCAGTGCGGTAAGTAGTGAGGGTTTCAACTGGTTGGGGAATGTTTGTGCGATCTAATAAATAATCTATTGAAACGTCAAAGAAGTCAGCTATTTTATGCAATGTTTCATAATCTGGCTCTCTATCTCCCTTTCATAAGGCAAGATAGTAGATTTATCTAATTCTAATAATAAACTTAATTTTTTAAACATTTTTCAAATGTCGTTTACAACACTTCATTTTTATTATACCTTACATAATGTAAAATTTCAATAGGAATAAAAATAACTCTCTAAATCGGAAATATTTTTTAAACTTAGATTCGGCAAGCAAAATGCCTAATGCCTGATATTACGGATTTTGATAACATAAATTATTGAAAAAATTTTTTGTAAAAAAAAAAATAAAAGGGATGACTCCTCTTTTCTGGTAAATAATTAGTGAAAAAAATATCCACAAAGGAATATCCCTATTATAAGTTTACCAGAAAAAATATAAAGAAAGTAAATAGCTTAATCGCAAAAGTTACATTTGATAATAAAACAGTATCTTTAAATGTAGTCTTCACATACATTGAAGCTTTTAAGAATATCATGATTAAACTGCAAAAAGCTAATTTTTCGTTTCAAAAGAAATTTTTCGAACTATCTAAAGTTCGACTGAAATCTCACTAAGATGGTTTAACGAAAAATTTCTATATCGCTTAAAATTAGCTTTTTGCAGTTTAATCATTTTTTTATTTCATTAATAAAGTAATATTCATTTTAAGAGAAAAAGAATAAAATTTCGATTAAGAAGGAATTTTGATATAAATTATAGAAATATTAAACCAAATTTTAAAATTAAAATAGAACTAATTCAATCTAAAAGAATTTGAGAGAGGGGTAGAAAGAATGTTTAAAAAAGTTAGTATTCGTGTACGTTTAATTATATTTTTGCTTTTATTTGGTATTATTCCATTATTAATTTCTAATTATCTTGCTTATAATACTATGCAAGAGACTCTAAAATCCCAGATTTTTTCACGATTAATCGCAGTTCGGGAACTTAAAAAGAATCTAATCTTACAGTATTTTAATCAACAAATGGAAAATGTTCTTTCAGAGGCGGGTAATTCAGAAATTATTAAACATATGGATCGTGTTCGGAGTATCTATGAAGTTTCTGGGTTGGAAAATAAAGAAACTTTTGATATTTACGCAAAGCTTTATGGGGGACCGATTGAAAATTTCGTTAATTCACACGGGTATTATAATTTATTTATGGTAAGTTTAGATGGGACAATCCTGTATTCGGTAAAAAGTGAAAATTTATTTGGAGAAAATATATTAAAAGGAAATTTAAAAAATAATCCTCTTACAGAGATTTTTCAAAAGGCACGTAATGGAAAAATGGCTATCACGGATTTGACATTTTTTACACCCTCTCAAAAGTTGGCTATTTTTTTAGCAAATCCTATATATAAAGATGAAAAACTGATTGGTGTTTTAGTAGTTCAATTGACTATTGATAAGTTGAATGAAATATTAAATGAGGCTTCCGGGCTTGGGGAGACTGAAGAAACTTATCTGGTTGGTTCAGATAATTTAATGAGATCTGATTCCAGATTTGCTGATGAAAGTACAGCTCTCAAAGTAAAGATTGAAACCAGGGCAGCGGAAATGATCTCTGTCGGTAAAGAAGGAACTGAAATTATCATTGGTCCTTATGGTAAAAAAGTACTTAGTTCTTTTTCTCCTATTCAGATTTTGGATTTAAAATGGGGGATTGTTTCTGAAATTCAGGAAAAAGAAGCTTTTGGCTCTATTACTACTCTTAGAAAGCAATTACTTTTCTTAATAGCAATTATAATTTTAGCAACTCTTTTAATTGGATTTGTAGTATCAAATTATTTTTATCAGCCAATCAATAAACTAAATCAAATTGCCAGTGAAATGGCAAAATATAACTTTGATTTAACTTTCGAAGATATTCGACGGAAGGATGAATTTAAAGAATTATTAAATAGTTTTAAAATAATGGCCGGTAATATTGGGCAGTTAATTAAGCAAACAAAAACTACTTTAGAAAATGTTGCTAAAAGCAGTTCAAATATTGTAGAGATTTCCAGTCAGACTACTGAAGCCAGCAATCAATTAACAGAAGTTATCCAGGGAATAGCAGAACGAACCAGTGTTCAAAGTAATAGTACAGAATTAGGCTTACAGAATATTAAAGAATTAGAGACTAAGTTTCAAGAGATTGTTGCTGGTTTTGATAGGATTCTTGAACTCTCAGAAAGTTCTAATTCACTGGCTATGGAAGGTCTTGAAGTTATAAATAAATTAATCAAGAAAAATCAAGATACTTTGTCATTTATTATAAAAAATCATGATATTATTGAATCTCTGCAGAAAAAATCAGAGAATATTGGACAGATTACCGCCTTAATAACTTCTATTGCAGAACAGACAAATCTTTTAGCTCTTAATGCAGCTATAGAATCAGCCAGAGCAGGAGAAGCAGGATATGGATTTAGTGTTGTGGCAGAGGAAATTAGAGAATTGGCTCAAAAATCAGCTGAGGCCGCTCAGGACATAACAAGTTTAATTAAAACTATACAGGACGAGATTAGATTAGTAGTGGAAAATGTAAATAAGAGCAGGGGAATTGTTGATGAGCAGAGCCAGGTAGTAAAAGAAACGGAAAATTATTTTAAAAATATTGCCAATGAAAACAATCAGGTTTTGGAGAAGATCAAAAGTATAGCTGATATAGTTCAAATAATTAAAGCAAATAACCAGGAAGTTTTAAGTCATATGGAGAAGGTTTATTCTATGGCTGAAGAGGTAGCTGCTTCAACAGAGGAAGTTTCTGCAACTACTGAAGAGCAGACAGCATCAATGGAAGAATTGAATAATTTAATTAAGGAACAGCAGAAGGTTATTCAAAAACTTCAAGATCTTATTTTAAAATTTAAAATTTCTGAATCCTGATAGAAGTTTAATGACCCGGTTTTACCGGGTCATTTACATATTACGGAAAAATTGGCCTAAGAAATAGTTTTCAAATTAGCTAAATTATGATATGATGGATAATGAGGAATAATGAAAGATAATGGGAGGATTAAAGTAACAGAACTTGATGTAAATAGTTTAAGGAGGGATATGATGAGTTTACGGTTCTATAACACTTTAACCCGGGAAAAAGAGGAGTTTACTCCTATAAAAGAGAAAGAAGTGGGAGTCTACACCTGTGGTCCAACTGTTTATAATTATGCCCATATAGGTAATATGCGTTCATATATTTTTGCTGACCTTCTCCGAAGGGTTTTGGAATATAATGGGTATGAGGTCAAACATGTAATGAATATCACCGATGTGGGGCACCTTCTTTCTGATGCTGATGAAGGGGAAGATAAAGTTGCCAAAACTGCCCGGGAGACAGGAAAGACTCCGTGGGAGATTGCTGAATTTTATACTAAAGCCTTCTTTACTGATACTAAAAAACTAAATATTCTACGTCCGAAAGTCATTTGCAAGGCTACTGACCATATTCAAGAGATGATTGAGTTTGTTCAAGTTCTATTAGAAAAGGGTTATGCTTACGAAATTTCTGATGGTATTTATTTTGATATTAGCAAATTACCTGATTATGGAAAGCTTTCCCGGATTAACCTGGATGAGCAGATGGCGGGAGCCAGGGTTGCGGTTAATGAAGAAAAACGTCATCCAGCTGATTTTGCTCTCTGGAAAAAAGCAGAACCCAATCATATCATGCAGTGGGAAAGTCCCTGGGGGATGGGCTATCCGGGATGGCATATTGAATGTTCTGCTATGAGTATAAAATACCTTGGAGAACGTTTTGATATCCATACTGGCGGAATTGACCATATTCCAATTCATCATGAAAATGAGATTGCCCAGAATAAAGCTTATACAGGGCATGAAGTAGTTAACTACTGGATGCATGGTGAATTTCTCCAGGTAGAAGGTGGTAAGATGTCTAAAAGCCTGGGCAATATCTGGACCGTCTCAGATTTAGAAGAACGCGGTTATGAGCCATTGGCCTATCGCTATATGTGCTTAAATGCTCATTACCGTAAGACAATGAACTTTACCTGGGAAGGTCTGGATAGCGCTCAGACTGCGTTAAACCGTCTTAGGATCAATATTGAAAAATTCCGTAATGCAACTAATCATATAGAAAACCGGGAAGCTTTAGAGGAATACAAAAAGAGATTTGTAGATGCTATCAATGATGATCTAAATATTCCAGAAGCTTTAGGGGTTTTGTGGGAACTGGTGCGTAATAAGGAGATGGTTTCAAAAGAAGGACATGAACTGATTCTTGACTTTGATCGGGTCTTCGGCCTTAAGTTGGATCAGGAGATTGAAAAATGCCAGGAACTACCCGATGAATTAATGAAGATGCTTAAAGAACGTGCAGAAGCAAGAGCCAGGAAAGACTGGGCCCGGTCTGATGCTCTGAGGGAAGAATTGAGAAAAAGAGGTGTTATCGTTAAAGATACAAAAGAAGGGCAGGTTTGGGAGCTTGTGAAAAAGTAATTTTGGTTAAATCAGGCTACCCTATATAGGGGTGGCCTTTTTTTAAGCCTAAAATAATATGATGATTAAACTGCAAAAAGCTAATTTTGAGCGATATAGAACCATCTTAGTGAGATTTCAGTCGAACTTTAGATGGTTCGAAAAATTTTTTTTGAAGCGAAAAATTAGCTTTTGCAGTAAGATCAATAATATATGTAATTGACGGATATATGAATATCTGTTATTCTAAAAAGAGGGTTTGTAATTAAATTTAAAGGAGTGAAAGCTATGTTTGGAGAATATGCAAAGGAATTGAACGCTTTGCAAAAGAAATTAAAAGAATTGGGTGAGTCCCTTTGACCTGGATAATCTTAAAAAAGAACATGCCCGTTTAGAGGCGGAGATGAGCAAACCAACCTTCTGGGACAAACCGGAAGAAGCTCAGAAGATTGCTCAAGAAGCCAGTAACCTCAAAAAAAAGATTGATCATTATCAAAACCTGGTATCCCGGGTGGAAGATACTTTAATTTTATTGGAGATGGCTGAAGAGGAAAATGATCTAAATGTCCTAAAGGAAGTAGAGGAAGAACTACCGAATCTTAAAAAAGAAGTATCTGATCTGGAGCTTAAAACCCTTTTAAATGAAGAGTATGATGCCAATAATGCCATTTTATCTATCCACCCTGGTGCTGGAGGTACCGAGTCTCAGGATTGGGCATCGATGCTGTTACGGATGTACACCCGTTGGGCAGAAACTCATGGATATGAAATAGAGACACTGGAATATTTGCCCGGTGAGGAGGCCGGGATAAAGAGTGTCACCTTGCTTATTAAAGGTGAATATGCCTATGGTTATCTTAAAGGTGAACGGGGTGTGCATCGTCTGGTACGGATTTCACCCTTTGATGCAGCAGGTCGCCGTCATACTTCGTTCTCATCTGTTGATGTTTTACCTGAGATTGATAATGAAGTGGAAGTGGAGATTGATCCTTCTGAATTAAAGATTGATACCTACCGTTCCAGCGGAGCGGGAGGTCAGCATGTAAATACCACCGACTCTGCAGTAAGGATTACCCATTTGCCGACAGGTATTGTGGTTCAGTGCCAGAATGAACGATCCCAACATAAAAATCGGGAGATGGCGATGAAAATTCTTAAAGCAAAGCTTTATGAATATTATAAAGCACAAAAAGAAGCAGAAATAGATGAAATAAAAGGTGAATATAAAGAGATTGCCTGGGGTAACCAGATTCGCTCTTATGTTTTCCATCCTTATAATATGGTTAAGGACCATCGTACCAATTTAGAAGAAGGGAATGTGCAAAAAGTTATGGATGGAGATATAGATTCCTTTATCCAGGCTTATCTAAAGCATCAGAAAAAATAAAGGAGAACCATTATGAAGAAGGGGTTAATTATCTCTGGTCTGATCTTACTTTTAGTATTGTTAGCGATTGAAATTTTGTTACCCGGATACTATGAAGAGAAAGTTGAGATGGTATTTAGACGCCAGGTAGATAGGGTAGAATTTCTGGAAGTTAATGTCAGCACACATCCGGCTTTGCTTTTGCTCACAGGACGGGTACAGAATGGATTTATCCAGGCCAGGGGTGTGGAGTTTAAAGGGTTAAGGATAGAATCTGTGGAATCTGCTTATAAAGATTTGATCATAGCAAATACACCTGAGGGAACTAAAGCTGTAGCAGGAAGAAATACCTTTTTTCAGGCAACCTTTAGTGAAGAAGATCTAAATAATTATCTGAAAGCTATTTTTACTCAGTTTGAAGATCTAAACCTCGAACTGACACCAGATCTGGTATCCCTGGATTTTAAGATTAATCTATTCGGTAATGTGATAGAGTTGAAGTTAACAGGTGATTTTGTGGTACCGGATAACCATACTGTGCGTTTTGTACCTCACAGTCTGGAGATTGGACAGTACAAGATCACTAAATTAGTACTTTTAAAGATTCTTAAAGATATTGAATTTGAACTGGAAATGAAGCAATACCCTTTACCTTTGGACTTAAAAGAAATTCGTATTGAAGAAGGAAGGTTGCGGGTATTAGGAGGCTCGAGTCAATAAAAGGCTGTGCAGTATTTTGCGCAGTCTTTTTTAAGAAATATTTTAAAAATTAAAATTAAAGGGTTTTATGATTGGAAAGTAGAATAAGCATTGGAGGGCTGTTATGAAGAGAAGAATACTTATCGGCATTATTTTAATTAGTTTAATTGCCAGTTTTCTGGTGACTATTGGTCGTTATAGGGTGGAACAGGCCAGTCCAGAGGTTGAGATTGTTCTTGATTGGATTTCATTTGAAAATTTTCAACGGCAGGTGAAAAAACCTTTTGACCAATTATTGCAGAAATTTAAAGATGCAGGAGTTACGTCTGTAGGAATTTATGAAAAAGATATTTTTTATTATGTTAAAAATAATAATATGATGCTGATTCGCGGCCAGGATCTGGCGCAGCAATATTTTCTTTCAAAAGAGATGGATCCTGCCCTAAAAAGTCTTTATCAGGGTTTAGCTGACCGTGATAATATCTTTCTGCTTTTTAAAGATGAGGCTACATATAATAAAATTTATAAACTAATTCAAGATTTACCTGATATTATTACAAGCACATATAAAGACCATAGGCGAAGTCTTTATATAATCAAAGTAGAAGATGGAGATACTGGAATTTTGACTCTTCCATTGGGTTTTAGTAATGAAGAAGTTCAGATGGTAACAGAAGTCGGGTTAAAACTGGTACCAAGGGTAAGCAATACAGAGAAGAGGTTGGCCATTTTACCTGATATTTTAAAAGATCTAAAAAACAATGGTGAGATATCTAAAGTCATTTTTTCCGGTTACGAAGTTCTTGGTTATCCAGATCGATTGGCTGAAACTGCACAAATTTTACATAATCAGGATATTTCGGTTGGGATGATTGAACCTTTTATTGCTGACCAGAAAGGAATCAAAAAATTGGCTACTTTGCTGAATATGGATATTGTTCGAGTACACAGTATTCAACAAGGTGAGGTAGATAAATATTCTTATGAAAAGGTTCTGGATCGGTATATTCGCGCTGTAAAAGAGCGGAATGTCCGGGTTTTATATTATAAGCCTTTTTCAAAGGCTAAAGATAACCTTAAACCTATGGAGTTAAATCAACGCTTTTTAAAAGATTTAAGAGAGGGGCTTATTGCCAGCGGATATCAAATAGGGATAGCAAAACCTTTTCCTAACCAAAGAACAGGAATTAGTTGGATTATTATCATTAGTCTGGGAATTTTTGCTGCCGGGCTTTTGTTGACCCACCGATTTATATCATTCCCCGACTGGTTGGACTACAGTTTACTGGCTCTGGGAGTAATTATTATTCTGGTGTTGACTCTTAAAGGTTATGTACTTTTGACCCGGGAACTTTTGGCCCTTTTAGCAGCAGTAGTACTACCCTCTCTGGCTATTATTGAAGGATACAAAATGACAGAAGAAAAGGTAGATGTAAAAGGAAAGATAATTACCAAAGCGATTTTGATTTTTATTAAAATTACTGCCATTACTCTTGTAGGTGTTTTCTTCATTATCGGTATTTTGAGTGATGTTCGCTATCTTTATCAGGTAAATCAATTTAGAGGAATTAAGATTACCTTTATACTACCACTACTAATTGTAGGTCTTTATTATCTAAAAAGGCTGTATGAAGTTGAAAAACCGATCGACTATTTGAAAATGATAAAAGGAATTTTTAAGAGTCTTAATCAGCCAGTCCGTTACAGCCATCTGGTGATTATGGGGTTTGTGGGAATAGCTGGACTGATTTATATTGGACGGACTGGTAATTTTCCTGTTTTACCGATACCGGGTTGGGAACTTAAATTGAGAGCTTTTCTGGAAGATTTACTTGTTTATAGACCCAGATTTAAAGAGTTTGCCATTGGACATCCCTTTATGCTTTTAACTCTCGTATATATGCTAAGTGGGAATGTTGGTAACAGGAAGGGTAAACTTCTTTTACCATTACTAATAATAGGTTCTATCGGCCAGTTAACTATAATTAACACCTTTACTCATATACATACTCCTGTTATCGTTTCAACAGTTAGAGTATTTTACGGTATTGTTTTGGGAATCTTCTTAGGTTTGATCTTGATCTGGGTTTTCCACTGGTTAATGGAACTTATGATCAGGTTAAGGGGATGGATTTATGAGTAAGCGAATTGTGTTATCCGGTTATTATGGATTCGATAATCTGGGTGATGAAGCAGTTTTGCAGTCCATTATCCAGACTCTTAAAGCAGAAGACCCTGATGTGGATATTCTGGTTTTATCAGCCAATCCGGCTGTTACAGCTGAACGGTACGGTGTTAAGGCAAAAGATCGCTGGAATTTTTTTCAGGTTCTATCTGCATTAAAATGGGCTGATTTACTTATCAGCGGCGGTGGGAGTCTATTACAGGATGTAACCAGTCAGAAGAATATACCTTATTATCTGGGAGTAGTGGCTATGGCCAGGGCCCTCAAAAAAAAGGTGGCCTTTTATGCCCAGGGAATTGGTCCTATTAAAGGAGCTTTAGGCCGGAGTTTGACCCGGCTTATAGCAAACCGGGTTCAATTAATTACTGTCCGGGATCAAAAGTCATATGAACTTTTAATTGAGTTGGGAGTTGATCGTCCCACTATGAAAGTGACAGTTGACCCGGTAGTTTTATTAAAGCCTGGCCCCCTTAAAAATAATGAATATAGACAGATTTTAGAGTTGAAAAAAAAATGTAGTATTTCTCACCGTCCTATAATTGGGATAGCTCCCCGCCCCTGGCAGGGATTGAAAGGATATTATGAGGCACTGGTTGAGACCGGACGCCGACTTAAAGAGAAAAAAGATGCAGAGATTATTCTAATCCCAATGCATCCTGAAAAGGATCTTAAATTATGTCTTCAAATAGCAGATCAACTTCCCGGTGCCAGAGTTTTAAAGGAGAAATATCGACCTGATCAGCTTCTGGCTTTCTATAAGGAGCTGGATTTTCTGATCGGAATCAGGCTCCATGCCTTGATTTTTGCTGCTACTGTGCATTTACCCCATCTGGGGATTACATATGATCCAAAGGTAAATGGTTTTTTAAATCAGATTGGTGATGAGCCTATTGCTGATATAGAAAATGTCGAAGCAGAGGTTTTATATAGAGAAGTAGTTCGCCGGCTCAAAGATAAGGAGGGCCAGGTGAAAAGGATTGCAAAAGCTATGGCTTCTTTACGAAAAGAAGCAAGGGAAAATGCCAGATTGGTACTAAATTTATTAGACTGAGTTGGTGATACTATGGATAAAGTAAAAATTCTCGGAATACAGGTTGATATAATCACAATGGAAGAGGCTTTAAGGTGGATAGAAGATGCTATTGAAGAAAAAAAACCCAGACAGATTATAACCGGGAACCCTGAGATGGTTATGGCTGCTCAGAAGAATGAAAAATTTTTTCAGATTATGAATCAGGCTGATCTGGTGGTGCCTGACGGAATCGGGTTGCTTCTCGTTGCCCGTTATTTTTTGGGGGTGGATATGCCTGAGCGGGTAACGGGTTTTGACCTTTCCACCCGACTTTTTGAACGTGCACTTAACAAGGGGTATTCTATTTATTTATTGGGAGGAGCTCTGGGAGTGGCAGAAAAGGCCAAAAAGAACCTGATCCGTCAATATCCCGGTCTAAAGATTGTCGGTACCCATCATGGTTATCTTAATGAGGAAAATCGGTCTAAGGTGGTTTCTGAGATCCAGAACTTAAGGCCGGATCTATTATTTGTAGGAATGGGGGCACCGCGGCAGGAGATTTTTATCGCTACATATAAAAATCAGCTCAAGGTTCCTGTATCTATTGGTATCGGTGGGAGTATTGATATCTGGGCAGGTGAGAAAAGGCGGGCTCCCCAATGGATGCAGAAAATTCATCTGGAATGGTTCTATCGGTTAGTTAAAGAACCATACCGTTTCTTTAGAATGCTGGCTTTGCCTAAATTTGTATTTTATTCAGTTCTGTATAAGGAGCGTCGAATTCGATGAAAGATAAAATCAGACAAATAATCATAGATTATCTTGGTATTGTTATTGGTAGTATTCTTATTGCCGTCGGTTTAATAATCTTTTTGATTCCCAATAGAATTGCTGCCGGTGGAGTAAGTGGTCTTGCTACTGTGATTTACTATCTATTTGGTTTTCCTGTAGGTATAGTTATGTTAATTATCAATATCCCGCTATTTTTAGCGGGAGTTAAAGTGTTAGGGAAGCATGTAGGGTTTCGTACTCTGTTTGGAATTGTGGTTTTGTCACTGGCTACAGATCTTTTAACACCCTATTTACCTGTTTTAACTAAAGATCCGCTGCTTGCAAGTCTGTATGGTGGTGGAATTGTAGGTTTGGGTTTAGGAATTGTCTTTAAATCCAGAGGAACTACGGGTGGAACAGACCTGATAGCTGCTTTACTTCATCATTTTTTCCCGGCTTTCAGTATTGGTCAGGGCCTTTTACTGGTAGATGCTATGGTAATTGCTCTTGCGGGGATTGTCTTTAATGCTGAACTGGCATTATATGCAGTTCTTTCAATTTTTGTTTCCAGTAAAGTAATTGATCTGATTCAGGAAGGGCTTAATCTTGCTAAAGCAGTTCTGATTATCTCTGATTATTCTGAAGAGATCAGGAGAGAAATTTTGCATAAAATGGACCGTGGTGTAACTACACTATATGGAAGTGGTGGTTATACCGGGCGTAAGAAAAATGTTTTATTAGTTATTGTAACCCGGTCAGAGGTAACAGAATTAAAGCACCTGGTACATCGCATTGATCCCAAGTCCTTTGTTATTATTACTGAAGTGCATGAAGTGATGGGTGAAGGGTTTCAAGAATTTCTAAGTAATTAAAACTAATAAGGAGGTTAGAGAATGAAAAGAAAGCATTTGGAATCTATTGAGGAACTTAAAAATCAGGCCAGAGAGATTCGGAAAGATATCTTAAAGATGACCAGTAGAGCAGGTTCAGGTCATCCCGGTGGGTCTCTCTCTGCAGCTGATATTATCACTGCACTTTATTTTCACATCATGAATATTGATCCTGAAAATCCCAAGTGGGAAGATCGGGATCGGTTTGTCCTCTCTAAAGGTCATGCTGCCCCTGTTCTTTATGCAGCACTGGCTGAGCAGGGATATTTTCCGAAAGAAGATTTAGAACATTTACGGCAGATTGACCATCATCTTCAGGGCCATCCTGATATGAAAGGTACTCCAGGTGTTGATATGACCACCGGTTCTTTAGGTCAGGGAATTTCTGCTGCTGTTGGAATGGCCCTTGCGGGTAAATTGGACAAAAAGGATTATACCGTTTATACTTTGTTGGGAGATGGTGAGATTCAGGAAGGCCAGGTCTGGGAAGCTATCATGTCTGCTGCCCATTACAAATTAGATAATCTGGTTGCTATTCTGGATTATAATCGTATTCAGTTGGTTGGCCCAACAAGTGAAATTATGGAAGTTTCTCCTACTGCAGAGAAATTTAAGGCTTTTGGTTGGCATGTAATAGAAATTGATGGTCATGATATGGAAGCCATTGTTAATGCATTGAAAGAGGCCAGAGATTACACCGGTAAACCTGTAATGATTATTGCCAGAACTATAAAAGGTAAAGGTGTTTCCTTTATGGAAGATACAGCTGCATGGCATGGAAAGGCGCCAAGTGGTGAAGAACTTGAAAAAGCTCTGGCAGAATTAGGATAGAGGGGGAGAGAAAAATGGCAGGTAAAGCTACACGCGATGGATTTGGTGATGGAATTGTTGAAGCCGGTCGTAAGAATAGTAATATTGTGGTTCTTGATGCTGATGTCGGTTCTTCTACCAGGGTGAAAAAATTTATGGAGGAATTCCCAGAGCGGTTTTTAGAAATGGGGATTGCTGAGGCCAATATGATAGGTGTTGCTGCTGGTCTGGCAACCTGTGGAAAAATTCCCTTTGCCAGTACATTTGCAGTATTTGCCAGTGCCCGGGTTGCTGATCAATTGAGAAATTCTATCGCATACCCTAAGTTGAACGTAAAAATAGCTGCTACTCATGCAGGAATAACTGTTGGCCCCGACGGTGCTACCCATCAAGCGGTTGAAGATATTGCCATTTTGCGTTCTATTCCCAACTTTACAGTTATAGTTCCCTGTGATTATTATGAGGCAAAAGAAGCGGTCAAAGCGGCTGCGGAGTATGATGGCCCGGTCTATCTCCGTTTTACCCGTGGTGCTGTTCCATTTGTCTTTGATGAAAATTATAAATTTGAATGGGGTAAGGTAGTACCTTTGCGGGATGGCCAGGATGTGACAATCTTTGCTACCGGTGTAATGGTTGATCAGGCTCTTAAGGCTGCTCAGATTCTTGAAAAGGAAGGTATCTCTGCTCATGTAGTCAATGTTCATACTATTAAACCTCTGGATGTAGAAGGTGTAGTAGAAGCGGCCCAAAAGACTGGAGCAGTGGTTACTGCTGAAGAGCATAACATTTACGGAGGATTGGGCAGTGCTATTGCAGAAGTTTTAGTTGAAAATGCTCCAATGCCAATGCAGAGGGTTGGAATTAAGGATACTTTTGGAGAATCAGGCAAACCCGATGAACTCATGAAAAAATATGGATTATTAGATGTAAATATAGTTGATGCAGTCCATACTGTTCTTAAGCGCAAGTAAAGAAAGTTTAGTAACGTTTTATTTAGCTCCCATTAAGGATGGGAGCTATTTTTTACCTATCAAGGATGATATAAATCCTGGATGTCAAAGATCTGGTGTTATTGGTTCAGGAATTGAGATTTTAATAAATATCTGTTATACTAAAATTATCTGGGAGGTGTAAAAATGGGCAAACGGAATATCATTTTATTACTGACATTTGTTATCTTCTTTATCTTTATTCTAACGGGATGTAGTAATAAAGATAATGGAGAGATGTCATCGGTTGTATTTATGTACTGGACTGAGACACCAGAAGAAATAATTCAATATCGTCGATGGTTAGATGAATATACCGAAGATAAAGAAAAAAAGGTTCAGAGAATGCCGACTCCTATTGGTGGTTATGAGCAAAAGCTTTTGATATTGTTTGGAGCCCAAAATCCTCCTGACCTATTTTTTCTTACTAAAGAACGTTTACCCCTCTATAAAGATAAAGGTGGATTGCTGCCTTTAGATGATTATTTAAAAAGTGAAGGCTTTCCTTTTCCTGACTCTCAACAGTATCCGGAATTATATGGAATTGATGGAAAACTATACGGTATTCCTATTAATGATCATACTGTTTTAGTAATCTGTTCTAAGACTGAAAAACCGGAAGAGAGTTGGGAGTTGTTAAAATTTTTATTAAAAAAGATGGGGATATTTTAAAGGTATCTTTAATATAATAGCGAATTAAAAAAAAAAAAAAAAGAAAAAGGCTGGTGTAAGAATTCTATGAAAAAAAAGTGGCTAATAATTGGTAATTTGATTTTATTGCTGTTGATTAGTGTAATGGTTGGTTTTTATTTTAAATCTTTTGCTTCTGAACTGGTTCGTATTCCTGAACGTTTTCAACTTTTACGTGATATATATTTTATTATCAGCAATTTTTATGTAGATGAGGTAGATTCAGATCGGCTAATAAATGCTGCTATCAGGGGAATGGTGGAAGAGCTGGATCCTTTCTCTGCTTATTTAGAACCTGAAGAATATGAAGATTTACAGACTGATTTGTTGGAAGGTGTTTTTGGAGGAATTGGGATTGTAATTACTATTCGAGATGGTAAGTTAACTATTATATCACCGATAAAAGATACCCCTGGTGAAGCTGCTGGCCTTCAGGCTGGTGATATAATTTTAGAGGTGGACGGTAAGTCTACTGAGGGAATTTCTACTGATACTGCTGTCAAATGGATGCGTGGTGAGCCAGGTACAAAAGTAATTTTAACAATTAAACGGGGAGATGAAGAACCGAAAAAGTATGAAATTATTCGTGGTTTAATTGAAGTACCATATATTGATTATGAATTACGGGAAGATAAGATTGGTTATATAGATATTTTCCAGTTTGGTTCAGGAGTGGGTCAGGACGTACAGGAAGTCATGAAAGAATTTGCGTCTAATGGTGTTAAAGGAATAATCTTAGATCTTCGCAATAACCCGGGAGGACTTTTAAACGAAGCCGTCAATGTAGCCAGTAGCTTTATCGAAAAAGGTCCTATAGTTCATATTCGGCAGCGAGACGGAGTAAAAGAGACCTTGTGGGTAAACCGATTTATTAAACATTATGATTATCCACTGGTCGTTCTGGTCAATGGCGGTAGTGCCAGTGCTTCTGAGATTGTGGCTGGAGCGATTCAGGATACTGGAGTAGGAGTTTTGGTTGGAACCCGAACTTTTGGTAAAGGAACTGTTCAAAATGTTATTCCATTAAGTGATGGGTCGGCATTTAAGATTACTACTGCCAGATATTATACTCCAAACGATCGATTTATTCATGAAGATGGAATTGAACCTGATGTAGTAGTGGAGTTCGATCCGGAAAAAGCAAAAGAGGGAATAGATAATCAATTAGAAAAAGCTGTTGAATTGATTAACCAGATGATCATTAATAAATTGCAAAAAGAATCCTTAAAGCCTGCCAGTTAATTATTTAATTTGTCGCCAGTAAATCTCCCGCAATTTATTGCGGTGAGAAAAGGCGACTTTTTTAAGTTCTATACTTAGAGAGGAAGTTGTTGTATGAAAATGATGAAGCAATTAAGTATATTTGGATTAATTTTGGTAATATTAATTATTTCCAGTTATGCCATAGCCAGGTATTATAAGGCAGTCAAATTCCCAGAACCAGCCTTTCAGAATGAATCAGAGCAGAATCTTATTCTTCCTGAGAAAAAGGTTATTGAGTTGAAAGAAGTAATTACAAGAACGGATATCAGTTTGACAGAAACTTTAAATCAGATGGGTTTAGCAGTAAAGCAGGTCAAAAGCAATAAAGAGGAAGTTGAGATTAATGAAAATATCTATTTGATCTGGGAAAAAAAGAGCGGAGTTATTGAAGTTCCAACCTTTGACCGTAATCCCAGGGATTTAGCTGAAGTAAAAGAAGCTTTATGTAAGGCAGTGGAAAGTGTTGGAGTTGAACTTTTACGAACTGAAAAGATAGAATCTGATGAGAAAATAGAGGAGTCCGTCTATTTTGGTTTTATATTGGATGATTTAGAGGTTTTAACACACCAATATGTCCTGACTAAAATCAAACCCAGGGCCAGGTTAGCTTTTATCATAGATGATTTGGGCTATCCCTGGTCAGAGTTTGAACGGATGATGACAATTCCCCGGCCTATGACTTTTGCGGTTTTACCCCATCTACCTAGATCTGTCGAACAGGCTAAGCGGGTTTTAAAAGAAGGTTATGATCTGATATTACACTTACCGATGGAAGCCAGATCTTCTCTCAATCCAGGAAAAGGGGCCATTTACACCGGGATGACAGAAGAAGAGATTGTTAAGACTCTGGCTTCTAATCTGGCCAGTTTGCCGGAGGGGATAATTGGGGTTAATAATCATATGGGCTCTAAAGCTACCGAGGATATTAAGGTGATGAAAGTTGTTTTAACGTATTTAAAAGAACATGGGCTGTTTTTCATTGATAGCAGTACCACTCCCAATTCGGTTGCTACTGCAGTAGCTCGCCAGATTGGTGAAGATTATGGGGTAAATTATATTTTCATTGATAATGTGGACAAGCAGGAAGCTATTGAACAGCAGATTTTAAAAGCAGGAAAGATAGCCCTACGTCGGGGTAAGGTAATTGCCATCGGACATGTACGGAAGTACACGGCAAGGGCAATTCTTTCAATGATTGATGATCTAGAGGAAATGGGTATACAGATTATATATGTTAAGGATATTTTGGAGAGATTTGAATAATTAAAAAATATCTAAGATTTTACTACAAAAAGCTAATTTTTCGCTTTAAGAGAAATTTTTCGAACTATCTAAAATTCGATTTTAGTTGAAATAAAGTACACTAAACAATGGGCTCTCTTGACCCTTGATTAGCTTATCACCTTCTATGATGAGGCCATTCTTTTCGATCTCACTAAGATGGTTAAACAACTCAAAATTAGCTTTTTTGCAGTTTAATCATCTAATCTTTATTTAAATTGCTTGAACAGAAGATTTTAATTTTAATGATTGGATCCACCTTATAAGCAGGTTAAGAAAGAGTTATGGGCGTTTATCAAATACCTCCCCAGGTAAATATAGCCCCTGGCTTTGCCTATTGGAGAAAGCCAGGGGCTTATTAGTTATGGTGGAGACATACCGTAATCTTAGAGCGTTTCATAAACTATGAGATTGAAGGAAAAATAAGGTCTTATTCCAGAAGTGATGAGCTAATATGGGTCAGAGATGACCCATTATCGTCTGTCTTATTTCGACTGAAATTGAACTTTAGATGATTCGAGAAATTTTTATTGTATTTTCAATTCATTAACATAGTCTTACATAGGAAGTTAGACATAGCATATATGACTTAAGAATAGCTTTATTAAATGATTACTATAAATCAAAAAGAAAGAATATCCTAAGAATTTTAGATATTAAGGAGGAAATTAGAAATCATAATAGAAGAAAGTAATTATCAAAAAATTTAATTGAAAAATATGGTAGGAGGATTGGTATGTACAAAAGAAATACAATAATCATTGGTTTTATGATCTGTTTAGTTCTGTTTTTTTAACAGCCCCACTTACTGCAGAGGATGAAGTTTTTCATCCAATAGTAACTTTTCGTGGTTCAATAAATATTACTGTTGATTCATATTTTGGTAATTATCCAGATGACCCTGTGGTCGAAATTCCAGAAGGAATTACCGATGAAGATGAATTAAAACGGTGGGAGGCAAGAAAGAAAGAGGATGAGGATATTCGTCGGATTTTTCGTTTAACCAATCCCACAGTTCCGGGATTCAGCCAGATTGTTGAGATGGAATTTTATGCTAATCCAGTTCCAGAGCTTGAATTGATTTTAAGAATGGATCATCGGGGGTTATGGGGCGGAGGGGGAACTCAATATTCTTTGAGTTTTCCTCTGGTTTTAGAAGAAGCCTTTGTCAGATATTATACAGAGCGAGCCATGTTTACAGTTGGCCGATTTAAATATGAACTAGGTCCTGTTGGGTTACTGATGGGGAATCAAATAGCTGGAAAAGAGGGTTTAATAGTTAATACCATGTATAAATATACATGGATTACAGGTGTTTACAATAGACTTCTTATGAGTATGTATAAAGAATATCCTTATGTCTCTACATATCTTCTCGATGAACTTACTGCTTGTCGCTTTTCCAGAAAATTTGGAGATAAATTGGTTGGTTTAAATATAATTCTTAACGGATTTTATGACGAAAAAGCTTTAAGTTTGGATCTGGTGGGAAAAATATCGGGCCATACCATTAAAGGTGAATTAGGTTTAGTTTATCCGGCCTGGGTTTATAGAGAAAATGTGGATGATAGGGTCTGGCCCGGTGGAGTGGTTTTCGTTAACTTGATCGAGAATGAAAAGCAGTTATTCTCAATGAGGTTAGGTGCCTTTAGTAAAGGTTTTATAGCTCAATATGGAAAACGCGGAATGTCTACTATGGAAAGTGGTATTAAATTTCATCCCAATACAGCCGGCATTGATCTTTTATATCAGCACGGTCTAAATAATGATCTGGTTCTCGGTTTAAACCTTGTGTATCTGGATTATCTGGATAAAAAAGAATTGGAAAAATTGAACCGGGTCCCGCTGAGGGTTTTTGAGGTTAAATTGCAGAAATATCTTTCAGAAGTTTCTGATATTAGCTTCTCTACAGCCTATATAGAAGATAAGAATTTCAACTATGGTAAAGCTGTGGTGAGTTGGCAATTTAACTTTTGAGAAGGGAGGAATGTAGGAGAGTAGGCATTTTATTAATTTGCCGGTCTGAAAGAAGAATTAGGGAGAAGGGAAAAATAAAATTTGAAGGAGGTTTTTACAATGAAAAAGGTATTTTTAATGGTGCTGGTTTTTGTACTGGCTCTGTCTTTTAGCGTATATGCTGGTGGAGGTCTGGTTGGTACGAAAATTTATGTTGACCCAGGTCATGGTGGATCTGATTCCGGTGCTGTTGGTCCTACTGGTCTGACTGAAAAAGAAGTTAACCTGCGTGTTGGAACTGTTCTCAAAAACTGTCTCATTGAGTATGGTGGAGCAACTGTACGGATGAGCCGTACAACTGACGTATATGTAAGCTTAAGTGATCGTGTAAATGACGCTAATTCCTGGGGTGCTGATCGGTTTATCTCTGTACACCACAATGCAAGTAGTGATCCTTCTGTAAATGGTACCGAAACTTACTGCTATACTTATGGTAGTAGCTACAGCTTTGATTTGAGAAATAAAGTTCATGCTCAACTGTTAGCCTGGGGCGGTCTGCCAGATCGCGGTACCAAAACAGCTGATTTCTACGTATTGAAGTATACCAGCATGCCTACTATTTTAACTGAAGCATCCTTTATTTCTAATCCAGATGAAGAAGCTAGATTGAGAGATGCTGGCTATACCTGGAGAGAAGGTTACTATATTTACAAAGGTATTGCTGATCACTACGGTGTAAGTTATTAATAGCGGACTAACTTTAAAGGAGGGGCTGTCCCAAAAGTCCCTTTATAACCCCCAAAAGTAAATATTAAAAGAAAGGTGTTGTCAGAAATTTTTATAAAGACAACACCTTTTTTTTATGGTAAAATATAAATATGAAGAGGAAAAACCATAATAAAAAGACATTTATTGAATATAATATGAATCAGACAATGTTGCCTTTGAGTTTTGATGTGTTTATTCCTGAGAATCATTTAGTAAGGGTGGTAAATTCAGCTATAGAAAGGATGAATATTGAACCCCTGCTTGAAAAATATAAAGGTGGGGGTAGAAGCAGCTACCATCCGAAAATGATGCTTAAGGTTATAGTATATGCCTATACTCAGAGAATATATTCATCAAGACGAATTGCCAAGGCACTTCGGGAAAATATTTATTTTATGTGGCTTAGTGGTAACAATAAACCTGATTTTCGGACGATAAACCGATTCAGATCAGAGATCATGAAAGATGTTATTGATGAGGTATTTGCATCAGTATTGGAACTTCTTATAGAAGAAGGATATGTAAAGTTAGAGAATTACTTTTTAGATGGTACAAAAATAGAAGCTAATGCAAACAAATATAGCTTTGTCTGGAGAAAAGCGACAAAGAAGTACAAAGCAAGGCTTAGGGCAAAAATTAATGAACTTTTAAAAGAGATTGAGAAAACCAACGAAGAAGAGAATAGATTGTATGGGGATAATGACCTGGAGGAGATGGGTGAAGGAAAAGAAATAGATTCAAAGAAACTCGAAGAAAAAATTAAGGAACTTGAAGAACGTCTAGAAAAGAACTCCAAAAACAAGAAGTTAAAGAAAACAATTAAAGAGCTCAAGACTAAATGTCTTCCCAGAATGAAAAAATATGAGCAACAGGAAGAGATTTTAAATGGACGAAACAGTTATTCTAAAACAGATACTGATGCAACTTTTATGAGAATGAAAGAAGACCACATGAAAAATGGGCAATTGAAGCCCGCATATAATGTTCAGATAGGTACAGAGAATCAGTTTGTAGTTGGTTATAGTATTCATCAAAGGCCGGCAGATTCAAGATGCTTAATACCTCATTTAGAAAAAGTAAAAGAAGTTACAGGTAAGATTCCGGAGAATGTGATAGCTGATTCAGGTTATGGTAGTGAGGAAAATTATGATTACTTAGAGAAAGCTAATACTAATATTTATGTTAAGTATAATACTTTTCATAAAGAACAAAAGAAGAAGTTTAAAAATGATATATTTAAAGTAGAAAACTGGCCGTATGATAAAGAAAACGACGAGTTTATTTGTCCTGCTCAAAGAAGACTCATTTACTGTAAGACAAAAGAAATTAAGACTGAAAATGGATATACTAAACAAATTAGATATTACAAATGCGAAAATTGTGATGGGTGTGAGTTAAAAGAAAATTGTACCAGGGCCAAAGGTGATCGAGTAATAAGAATAAATTTTAAATTACGTGAATATAAGCAAAAGGTAAAGGAAAACCTTTGTTCCGATAAAGGTATGAAACTCCGTTCTCAAAGAGCAATTGAAGCGGAATCTGTCTTTGGAAGGATCAAAGGTAATTGGTCATTCCGGAGATTTCTGCTTCGTGGCCTTGAGAAAGTAAAAATTGAATGGGGTTTACTGTGTATAGCCCATAACCTGGCTAAACTGGCAACAGTATAGAATGTCAGGTATGGGTTTTTATTTTCTTAACAGAAGAATTTTCAATGAATTTGAAATGAACAATGAAAAAAGGGGCCATGCCCAAAAGTAATTAATTACTTTTGGGACAGCCCCTTTTTGATTTGATATAAAAAAGGAATAGGTATTGTATAGCCGGATTTTATTATTTGGAAAAGGATTTATTATTTTTATCTCGAATTAGAATAGAAAGCCTGGTAATGGAGATGGGAGAACATATGAAGTATTGTGTTATAACTTTAGATCTGGTCAATTCACGTCAATTACCAGATCGGGAAAAGGTTCAAAAAAAATTTAAAGAAGTTTTAAAGTTGATTAACCAGAAATATGCTGGAGTGATTAAAGTTCCTTTTGATTTTACTCTGGGTGATGAGGTCCAGGGGGTGTTGGCTAGTTTAAAGGACAGTTATCCTTTGATCAGGGATTTTCAGCGCATTTTTCAAACGTATCCTTTTTACGCTGGGGTTGGGTATGGTGAAATTTTGACCAGGTTGAGTGGACGGAGTGGTGAAATGGATGGGCCGGCGTTTCATCTGGCCAGGGCCAGTATTGAAAGATTAAAAGAGGGGTATATTCGCAGTCATGGACGTTTTGTTCCCTTAGTTAGATATACATTTCAATCTCCGGAATTAACAAGTATTGTAAACAATTATATACAGATGGTAGAATTACTAAAATTTAAGCTAACAGACAAACAACGGGAGGTATACTGGCTTCTCTTTGAAACCGGAACCTATAGGGAAATTGCTGAACGACTGAAACAATCCAAATCAGCTATTACCCAGAAAATTCAGGCAGGATATGTGGAGGAAATTCGGGCCGGGGAAGATGGGTTGATTCAGCTATTAGAATGGATTGAGAGAAAGGAGATGTAAAGGTGCTTATGACTAAAAGTATGGTTTTGGTGGTAATGTTTCTGGCTTATTCTGTTGTAGAGTTTATCTTTCGTGAAAAGCTGAAACTGATTCAACGTACTTTTCTTTTAATGTTTATTATATTGGCCGGATTGTTCTGGCAGGTTGTGTATCCGGAACATTTCCTGGTGGTTCCTATTGCCGGTTTTGCCTATTTTACTATCTCATATTTTGAGGATAGATTAAGAGTTGATTATAGAGGGTGTGAATTTTTTAATTTAGTTTTGAAACAATGCTTCCATATTATAGCTATTTATGTGATTTCTCTTCCATTTGACCGTTCCTGGCGTTTGGCAGTAGGTGTACATAGATATGTAAAGTTGGTAGAAATTCAAAAGTGGGAAGTGATTCTTTTAGTCCTGATTGCTAATATCTGGTTTGCCCCACGGTTAATACGGACTATTTTAAATGATTTAACTTATAGAACCTGTAATGCACGTAATGGAGAAGAAGTTGGGAGATATCTTGTTGATGAAGGAGCCTATCGTGCAGGGACTTTGATTGGAATTCTTGAACGTCTTCTCATAATTATTGCCACATTATTGACAATAAACAGTGGTGGTGTTAATATTGGTATCATCGGTTTTATTCTGGGAACCAAATCTATTGCCCGATTTAAAAAGTTTGATAATCCCGAGTTTGTGGAATACTTTATCGTGGGAACCATGGCCAGTATTCTCTTTGCATTAATCTCAATCTGGCCATTGCAGCATGTGATGTGAATACTGCAAAGGAGTGATTCTAATGCGTATTGGTGTAATCAGTGATACTCATGGTAGTTTGACTGCTTTTAACAAGGTGCTGAATTACTTAGAAGATATAGATTTACTGATTCATGCAGGAGATTTGCTCTATCACGGCCCACGAAATCCGTTACCAGAAGGGTATGATCCAGGAAAACTGGCGGAAAGGTTGACTGGGTTGAATATTCCTCTTGTTTTAGTTAGAGGTAATGTAGATGCTGAGGTAGATGATTGGGTACTGCCGTATCCATTACCGTCCTATGCTCTTGTTCAGGACGGTTCGAGGCGGATTGTGGTATATCACGGATTTCAGCATTCTTCGGAAGAAGAGATGGTTACCTTTGGGCAGAGGTTTGGTGCCCGAATTTTGATTTATGGTCATATTCACCAACCTGTATTAAAAGAAGTTGATGGAGTGATTTTGCTTAATCCAGGAAGTACAGCTTTACCAAAACAGGAGCCAAAAGAACCGACTTTTGCTATTATAGATGAATTTCAAGTTCAGGTCAAATCTCTTGTAAATGGTCAGGTTTTATTAGAGAAGAAAATTTAAAAATGATTAAACTGCAAAAAGCTAATTTTGAGCGACATAGAAATTTTTCGTTAAACCATCTTAGTAAGATTTCAGTCGAAATAAGACCTCATATGAGGATGTGATGAGCTAATCAAGTTACTGAAATCGAACTTTAGATGGTTCGAAAAATTTCTTTTGAAGCGAAAAATTAGCTTTTTGCAGTAAAATTAAAAATTGCTTTAAAGTCATTTAGCCATAATTGGTTAAATGACTTTTTTATCTTTTAAGAAGGAAAATCAATTCATCTGCAGAATCTTTTCTTATAGATATATTATGAAAGGGTGATAGCGTGGAAAAAATTGAAAAGGTGCTACACCAAATATTGGAAAACCAGGTTAAAATGCAATCGGATATTACCAGAATGCAGTCCGATATCACTAAAATGCAGTCTGATATAGCTAAAATACAGTCTGATATCACTAAAATGCAATCTGATATCACTAATTTAAAATCCGAGGTTAAGGAAATAAAATTGGACTTAAAAACAGTCATGGAACAAACTGCAGAATTAACTGAATTCAGGACTGAAACTATTAGGAAGTTTGATAAAATATCGAACGATATTGACTTTATTAAACATAAAGAATTACAAAATGAACAAGATATCTTTTATCTAAAGAAAAACTTTAAGTCTTCTTTTTAAAAGACCAGGTTTGATACCCTGTTTTTTTTTTATTTGAAAGCTTGTATTCAAAATTTTATCCAAAGGATTTAAAAAGATTTTAATCCAATTTATACTGTTTTGGGAAAAGAATTATTTGATTAATCATTGATTTTTAATTTACTAGAGTTAAAACCTCAACCCAATTTAATAATTGAGTTGAGGTGTTTTTGTATTTTTTAAAAAATAAGTATTCATCAAATAAAATTATTTTTACTATTTTAAGGTTGTTTACTGCAAAAAGCTAATTTTGAGCGTCATAGAAATTTTTCGTTAAATCATCTTAGTGAGATTTCAGTCGAAATAAGGCCTCATAATTAATCAAGGGTCAGGATGACCCATTGATTAGTGTGCCTTATTTTGACTGAAATTTAACTTTAGATGGTTCGAAAAATTTCTTTTGAAGCGAAAAATTAGCTTTTTGCAGTTTAATAAAGAGTTAAGTTAGATAACTTAACTTTTTAAAAATTAAGCATTAAAACTTAACTTCATAGAAAAATATTTTATCATTTTTTGAAAATTTGCAGGAATCGGGTGAAGGATATCGAATATATGTTCGGTAAGACTAAAATAAATGGTTTTTACGAAAAATACTCTTTAAAATAATAACTATTATCGTTATAATTTTATAGTGTGATAATACTGTAAAAAGCTAATTTAGAGCGACATAGAAATTTTTTGTTTAACCATCTTAGTGAGATTGAGATCGAAATCGAAATAAGGCTTCATCACAGGAGGTGATGAGCTAATCAAGGGCCAGGAGGGCCCTTTGATTTGGGAGCCTTATTTCGATAGAAATCGAGCTTTAGATGGTTCGAAAAATTTCTTCTTAAGCGAAAAATTAACTTTTTGTAGTATAACCATAGTATAAATTTAAAAAGAGTATTATCCTATTAATGGATTAAACTACAAAAAGCTAATTTTAAGTGCTATTGAAATTTTTTTGTTAGATTACTTTAAATAAGGTTTATATGAGGGTGTGATCAGCTAATTATGGGTTAGGATGATTCATTGATTAGTGTGCCTTATAAATATGTAAATATTACGAAAAGGAACTTAAATAGGTTCCGGGAGGTGAAAAATTGTGAAGAAGGGGAAGTTTAAACTGAAAGCAGATTATAAACCCCAGGGGGACCAACCTCAAGCTATAGAAAAGCTAACTGAGGGCATATTGCGGGGCGATCGCTTCCAGACACTTTTGGGGGTAACGGGTTCTGGTAAGACTTTTACCATAGCCAATGTTATTGCTAATATAAACAAACCTACTCTGGTCATTGCCCATAACAAGACTCTGGCAGCTCAGCTCTGTGCGGAGTTTAGGGAATTTTTCCCGGAAAATGCTGTTGGTTATTTTGTCAGTTATTATGATTATTACCAACCAGAGGCATATGTGCCTCAAACAGATACTTATATCGAAAAAGATGCTTCGATTAATGAAGAGATTGATAAACTCAGACTCTCTGCCACTCGATATCTATTTGAACGGCAGGATGTAATTATAGTTGCCAGTGTATCATGTATTTATGGCCTGGGTTCTCCTGCTGATTATCTGGATCTATCCTGTCATTTAAAAGTGGGAATGATTCAGGATCGGGATGTGATCATCCGACAGTTGATTAATATTCAATATGACCGCAATGATATGAATCTGGCCCGGGGAACTTTCCGGGTTAGAGGAGATACGGTAGAAATTTTTCCGGCTTATCAGGATCAGGCTTATCGTGTAGAATTTTTTGGTGATGAGATTGATCGGATTACTATGATTGATACTTTGACCGGTGAAATTTTAGATACTTTAGATGAGGTAACCATTTATCCAGCAAGTCACTTTGTTACCAAAGAAGAAAAAATTAAGAGAGCTTTAAAAACCATTGAAGCCGAACTTGAGGAGAGACTTAAAGAGTTGCGGTCTCAGGGTAAGCTCCTTGAAGCCCAGCGCTTAGAGCAGCGGACTCGCTATGATCTTGAGATGTTGGCAACTGTCGGATTTTGTTCCGGAATTGAAAATTATTCACGTCATCTGGCCGGCAGACCGCCCGGTTCCCGGCCTGAAACTCTCCTGGATTACTTTCCTGATGACTGGCTTTTAATTATTGATGAATCCCATATTACTATTCCGCAAATTGGCGGAATGTATAATGGCGATAGATCACGGAAGGAGAAACTGGTTGAGTATGGGTTCCGTCTGCCCTCTGCTTTGGATAATAGGCCTCTAAAATTTGAAGAGTTTGAGAAACTAATTAAACAGGCCATTTTTGTTTCTGCAACTCCCGGACCTTATGAGTTAAAACATTCTACTCAGGTTGTAGAACAGATTATTCGCCCCACTGGTCTGGTTGATCCGGAAGTGGTGGTTAAACCGGTGGAAGGTCAGATTGATGACCTAATGGAAGAAATTAGACAGGTAGTTGAAGAACGGAATGAACGGGTTCTGGTTACTACTCTGACGAAAAGGATGGCTGAAGATCTGACTGAATATCTCAAAGATGCGGGAATTGCTGTTCGCTACATGCATTCAGATATAGATGCTATTGAACGCCAGGAGATTATCCGGGACTTAAGAAATGGTGAGTTTCATGTACTGGTCGGAATTAACCTACTTAGAGAAGGTCTGGATTTACCAGAGGTTTCATTGGTTGCCATCCTTGATGCAGATAAGGAAGGATTCTTAAGAGATGAACGCTCACTGATTCAGACTATCGGACGGGCTGCTCGAAATGTAAATGGGCGAGTGATTATGTATGCCGATCGGATGACAGATTCCATGCGGCGGGCCATTGATGAGACCAACCGCCGGCGGAAGTTACAGATGGAATATAACAAAAAACACGGCATCACTCCCCGGACCATTATCAAACCCGTCCGGGAAGTCCTTAGGCCTGAGGAAATGCTGTTAGATTCAAAGAAAAAAGCGAATATTAAAACTGAAAAAGAGAAAGAACCTCTAAAAGTTGCTGATATTCAGCGCCGTATTTCTGAATTGGAGGAAGAGATGAGAGAAGCTGCTGCAAAATTAGAATTTGAGCTGGCAGCACAGATTCGAGATGAGATTTTTAAACTTCAAGAGCAACTTAATAAAAGATAAACTACTTTAAAATAACGTATTTTTTGAAGATGGAGGTTTAACCAAAATGGGTAAAAATAAAATTATTATTCGTGGAGCCAAAGAGCACAATTTAAAAAATCTGGACTTAGAGATTCCCCGGGACAAATTGGTAGTAATCACCGGTTTAAGCGGTTCCGGTAAATCTTCTCTGGCCTTTGATACCATTTATGCAGAAGGTCAGAGACGTTATGTGGAGTCCTTATCTGCTTATGCGAGACAGTTTCTGGGCCAGATGGAAAAACCCCATGTGGAGTATATTGAAGGACTGTCTCCGGCTATCAGTATTGACCAGAAGACAACCAGCAAAAATCCCCGTTCCACTGTAGGAACAGTGACCGAAATCTATGATTACTTGCGACTTCTATTTGCGCGGGTAGGTCATCCTCACTGTCCGGAATGTGGTCGACCCGTCACTTCCCAGACTGTTTCAGAGATGGTGGATCGGATCATGGCTCTGGGGGGGAGAACTAAAATTCAAATTTTAGCTCCATTGGTTCGGGGTAGAAAGGGTGAACACCAGGGAGTAATCGAGATGGCCCGGCGGGAAGGGTTTGTCCGAGTCCGGGTTGATGGTGAGATCAGGGAAGTTACTGATGAGATTGTTCTTGATAAAAATAAAAAACATAATATTGAAGTTGTGGTTGACCGTCTAATTGTTAAGGAGGGGATTGAGAGGCGGTTGGCTGATTCTTTAGAAACTGCTCTTAAAATGGGGGAAGGTCTGGTTATTATCGATGTTATCGATGGTGAAGAGTTGACGATGAGTGAAAAGTTTGCCTGTGTGGAATGTGGTATTAATTTAGAAGAACTGACTCCCCGGATGTTTTCGTTCAACAGTCCTTATGGAGCCTGTCCACAATGTGATGGGTTAGGAGAAAAGCGGGAGTTTGATCCGGATCTAATTCTGGATTGGGAACGTTCTATCAATGATGGTGGAATAATTCCCTGGCGCCATTCTAACGGTAAATATTTTCCCCAGGTTCTGGCTGCTTTGGCTAGGGAATTGGGTTTTAGTCTGGATGTTCCAATTAAAGATTTACCTGAAGAAGTCATTGAGGTTCTTCTTTATGGTTGGGATAGAAAGCTTAAATTTAATTATACTAATTCTTACGGCCGTACTCGCTTGCATGAGACAAGATGGCTTGGGATTATTGGTTATTTAAGACGCCGGATGCAGGAAAATAATACTCCATCTTATCATGCTCAAATGGAACGCTATATGAGTGTTCGGCCATGTCCAGAATGCGGCGGTGCCCGTTTGAGAAAAGAATCTCTGGCTGTAAAAGTGGGCGGGCTTTCTATTTATGATGTGACCTGTTTTTCTGTAAAAGAGGCTTTAGAGTTTTTTGAAAATCTGAAACTGACTGGACGGGAACAGTTGATTGCTGAGCAGATTTTAAAAGAGATCAAATCCAGATTGAGTTTTTTAAATAATGTAGGTCTTGACTATTTGACCCTAAACCGTGCTGCTGGGACTTTATCAGGGGGAGAAGCTCAGCGGATTAGGTTGGCTACACAGATTGGTTCTAAGCTAGTAGGAGTGCTTTATATACTTGATGAACCGAGTATCGGGCTCCATCAAAGGGATAATGATAGGTTGATCAAAACCTTAAAAGATCTACGGGATATTGGTAATACTGTCATTGTTGTAGAACATGATGAGGATACAATCCGAGAGGCTGATTGGGTGATTGATATTGGCCCGGGTGCTGGACGAAATGGTGGTAGAGTGGTGGCTCAGGGTACACCTGAAGACGTGATGAAAGTTGAAGAGTCTATTACTGGCCAATACCTTTCCGGTCAGCGTTTTATTCCTATTCCATCTTCCCGCAAGAAACCCAATGGTAAATATCTGGAGATTAAGGGTGCCAGACAGCATAACCTGAAAAACATAGATGTAAAAATTCCTCTTGGTACTTTTACCTGTATAACCGGTGTTTCCGGTTCCGGAAAAAGTACTCTGATAAACCAGATTCTTCATCGCAAGTTGATGCAGCACTTTTATGATTCGATAGAAAGGCCCGGTGAGCATGATGCTATCCTTGGGCTTGAGCATCTGGATAAAGTAATTACTATCGATCAATCGCCCATTGGGCGGACTCCTCGTTCCAATCCGGCGACCTATACTAAAGTCTTTGACTATATCCGGGATGTATTTGCTTCTACACCGGAAGCAAGGGCCCGGGGGTATAAAAAAGGGCGTTTCTCCTTTAATGTTAAAGGTGGTCGCTGCGAGGCCTGTGCTGGAGATGGAATCATCAAAATCGAGATGCATTTTCTCCCAGATGTTTATGTTCCCTGTGAAGTTTGTGGTGGTAAACGTTATAATCGAGAGACCCTGGAGATTAAATATAAGGGTAAAAATATTGCAGATGTACTGGATATGACAGTAGAAGAAGCATTGGAATTTTTTTCAAATGTACCCCCTATTGCTAGACGGTTGCAGACTTTATATGATGTAGGATTGGGCTATATTAAACTTGGTCAGCCTGCAACAACTCTTTCTGGTGGTGAAGCTCAGAGGATTAAGATTGCTACCGAACTCAGTAAGCAGAGTACGGGTAAAACAATTTATATTCTCGATGAACCAACTACTGGTCTTCATTTTGAGGATGTAAACAAACTTCTTAAGGTGCTCTTTAAATTACGGGAAGGTGGTAATACCGTTTTAGTTATTGAGCATAATTTAGATGTGATTAAATCTGCCGATTATATTATTGATTTGGGGCCAGAAGGTGGAGACCGGGGCGGTCAAATTGTTGCAACAGGAACTCCTGAAGAAGTTGCAGAAAATGAGAACTCTTATACCGGCCAGTTCTTGAAAAAAATTTTGGCTAAAGGTAAATATTCTGAAGATGGGACATTTTATAAAGAAACATCTGTAGTTGGGGCTTAATAGATGTAAAATAGGCAAAGCCAGGATATCTGGCTTTGTCTTAGTACTATTCCACAGAAAATTCTAAAAAAACTCTATAAATTGAGCAGGAAATTATCCTATAATGTAGAATAGTAAATATGACGAATATGTTAAATTTTTTTTTGAAAATTGTGCAAACGTTTGAATCGTTGCGATTAATGGTTATTAATTTCAAGGAGTGAAAATTAGTGGGTGTCACTATTAAAGATGTAGCTAAAGTAGCAAAAGTTTCCCCATCTACCGTTTCTAGAGTCATCGCTGGAAGTGATCGAATTAGTAAAGCTACCCATGAACGGGTTAAAAAGGTAATGGAAGAATTAGGGTATTATCCAAATGCTAATGCCCGAAGTCTGGTTAAAAATACTACGGAGACTATAGGGTTAGTTCTTTCCCGTTCATTAGTAGCTGCTCTGTCAAACCCGTTCTTTCCCGAAATTTTTCGAGGTATTACTTCTGTGACTCAGGAGTTTGGCTATAGTTTGTTACTTAGTAGTAGTAAAGACCATTATCAGGAAGAGAAAGAGGCTTTACGGATGCTTAAAGAACGACGGGTAGACGGGTTATTAATTCTTGCTTCCCGGGTAAATGACTCATTAATACAGAAACTTCAGAAGGGAAAACACGCATTTGTTCTGGTTGGTCGAATTCCGGGTGAAGATAATCTATATTGGGTTAATAATGATAACATTCAGGCAGCAAAGAAAGCTATCTCTTATTTAACCGGATTAGGCCATCGTAAAATCGGACTTTTGGTAGGTTCTTCAGAGTATATAATGTCCCAGGACCGGTTAGAAGGATATAAACAGGGCCTTTTAGAAGCTGAAATTCCTTATGATTCAACATTAGTTGAAGAAGTAGATTTTACAGAAGAGGGCGGTTATTATGGGATGGAGGCTCTTTTAGATAGACATCCGGACCTAACAGCTGTTTTTGCTATTGATGATCTGTTAGCTGTTGGTGCCATGAAAGCGATAAAAAGAAGAGGATTAGTTATTCCCAGAGATATTAGCTTGATTGGTTTTAATGATAACCCTCTGGCATCATATGTTGATCCTCCATTAACCACAATCCGCATTCCTATTTACGAGATGGGAGTTAAAGCAGCACAAATGTTGATTAAAGTGATAAAAGGTGAAGAACCTGAACCAAAGCAGCTGGTTCTTTCTAATGAAATTATTATTCGTAAATCCTGTGCACCACTCACTAATTAAATGTTGGAAAGTTTGTATAAACACTATAATGTAAATGTTTTAAACAAAATACCGAATGTTGTTAGGAGGTAGCAAAAAATGAATTTAGATTGGAAATATCCCGGTAAAATTTTGAATACAGTTATTGATAATAATGAAATTCAATTTGTGGCAGAGAATTGTGTAGTTCAGATAAACATTTTGACCGATGATCTTTTTCAAGTTAAAATGATTCGGCCAGAAGAGGAGATTATTGATTCTATAGCTATATATAAAAAGAACTGGCCGATGCTTAAACCACGAATTATAGAAAAAGAAAAATATTTTGAGATAGAAACAAATAAATTGAGATTGAGGATAAATTATAATCCATATAGAATGGAAGTTTACGATAAAGAAGGAGATTTAATTCTTGCTGACCTGGCTCATAAAGGGCTTGGATTTGAAAAGGAAGGATCTAAAGTCCGGGCTGTTAAGGCACTAACTTTAGAGGATAAATTTTACGGCCTGGGTGAACGAACAGGTTTTTTGAATAAACGTGGAGAATATCATGAACTTTGGAATTTTGACCAAAGCTCTCCACATGTACATAGTACAAAGCATATGTATAAATCTATTCCTTTTCTTCTGGGACTTAGAGGAAAAAAGGCATATGGAATCTTTTTTGATAACACTTTTTTGAGCCGTTTTGATTTAGGAAAAGAGTCTGAAGATTATTTCTATTTTGAAGCTGACGGTGGTTCACTGAATTATTATGTATTCTATGGACCTTCTTTAAAAACTGTCGTTCAGCGCTATACCGAATTAACCGGTCGAATAGAACTACCGCCCCTTTGGGCTCTTGGTTTCCAGCAATCGCGGTATAGTTATTTCCCGCAGGATAAGGTTTATGAAATTGCAGAAACTTTTCGTAAAAAAGAGATTCCGTGTGATGTAATTTATCTGGATATTGATTATATGGACGGTTACCGGGTCTTTACCTGGGATCGGGAACGATTTCCAGATCCCGAAAAGATGTTAGCTGATCTAAAAGAACAGGGTTTTAAAGTGGTTACTATTGTTGATCCCGGTATCAAAAAAGACCCAGACTATTGGATTTATAATGAGGCTATGGAAAACCGTTATCTGTGTATGGATAGATTTGGGTTTCCTTTTGTTGGCAAGGTCTGGCCCGGTGATAGTGTATTCCCGGATTTTTCCCAGACTGAGGTTAGAGAGTGGTGGGCTGAAAAAAATCGGGAGTTTGTCAAAATTGGAATTGATGGAATCTGGAATGATATGAACGAGCCCGCTCTTTTAGAAGGAGAAAGCAAAACCATGCCTTTAGATATTATTCACAAAAATGATGGACGGGAAATAACCCATGCTGAATTTCATAATCTTTATGGAACTTATATGAGTATAGCAGCAAAAGCAGGTCTTCTTAAAGCCCGTCCAGATGAGAGACCTTTTGTGTTGACACGGGCCAGTTTTGCTGGAATTCAGCGTTTTGCAGCAGTCTGGACGGGAGACAATAGGAGTTTCTGGGAACATATGGCCATGTCTATTCCCATGCTGACCACATTGGGATTAAGTGGTGTTACTTTCGCCGGTGCTGATATCGGAGGCTTTGACTTTGATGCGAACCCCGAATTATTTGCTCGCTGGATCCAATTGGGAATTTGCTATCCATTCTGTCGAGTTCATAGTGCTGTTCAGACTAGAGATCAAGAACCTTGGAGTTTTGGGCCCGAAGTTGAAAAAGTTGCTAAAGAGTACATCTCTTTACGATACCGTTTATTACCTTATCTTTACAATCTCTTCTATCGTGCATCAATTACCGGTGAACCGATAATGCAGCCTTTATTATTCAGGTATCAGGATGATGAAAAAGTCCATAATTTAAATGATCAATTTATGTTGGGTGAGGCGATTATGGTAGCGCCGGTTCTTCATCCAGGGAAAGATTCCCGGGCTGTCTATCTACCGGAGGGAGAATGGTATGATTTCCACACAGGTGAAAAATATTCTGGAAGACGTTCCATTCTTGTAGATGCTCCTTTGAGTAAGATGCCTATCTTTATCAAAGCAGGTTCTATTATTCCGATGTATCCGGTTGTCAACTACATTGGTGAGAAAGAGATTGAAGAACTTTCACTCCTAATTTATCCTGGGCCTGAAGCTGAGTATCTCTACTATGAAGATGATGGTAAAAGTTTTGACTATTGGGAAGGTAAGTATAATCTGACCAGTTTTAAGGCTGAATTTGGTCATAAATCGGTTAATTTGACCATAGTTCCTCAAGTAAATGAATATGACTCACCCTTAAAGTATTATAAAATTATTTTGAAAGGTATGGCAGATTTAAATAAAGTTATGGTTAACGGTGTAGAAATAGAAGGAATCGTAGTGGATAATGATCTGGTTATTAAATTACCTGTTGATGAGAAATTTTAATTGGTTAAAAATATAAAAAACCTTATATTAGGAGGTGAAGGTAAGAGGGGGTAATTTTAAAGTTTATTAATAAGGTTCAGGGTAATCAAAAAATAAAAATTTTAAGGAGGATGGATTTTATGAAAAAGAGTTTAGTTTTGATGTTGGTATTATTATTTACCCTGTCTGCTAATGCGTTTGCAACCAAATTAGTAATTTGGGAAAGTCCTGGCCCAGAAACCGAATTCATTAATTCTGTAAAAGATGAATTTACTGCTGAAACCGGTATTGAAATTGAAGTAGTAGGTATTGACCAATTGAGCCAGGCTGACAAATTAGCTCTGGATGGTCCAGCAGGTAAAGGTGCTGATATTGTTGTTTGGCCTCATGACCGGATTGGTAAAGCTGTTATGCAAGGTATCATTGCTCCTCTGGATGTAACTGAGGAGGATTTGAGCCCTTATATTGAATCTGCTGTTGATGCTATGAGATATGGCGGTAAAGTTTATGGTATTCCATACGCTATGGAAACTGTTGCTCTGATTTACAACAAAGATCTTCTGCCTGTAGTTCCAAACACTATGGAGTCTCTGTTTACCATTGCTAAAGAGCTGACCGATGGTGAACAATATGGTTTCTTGTATGATATCAATAACTTCTATTTCAGCTATGGTTTCTTAAGCGGTTATGGTGCATATGTATTTAAAGAAACAGAAAATGGTCTGAATGTAGAAGATATTGGTTTAGCCAATGAAGGTGCAATCGAAGGCGCAAAATTATTGCTGAGATTCCGTAAAGAAGGTCTGATTCCAGAAGGTACCGACTATAGTGTTGCTGACGGTCTCTTCAAAGAAGGTAAAGTTGCTGCTATCATCAATGGTCCATGGGCATTTGCTGAGTACAAAAAAGCTGGTGTAAATTACGGTATTGCTCCATTACCAAAGCTTTCTAACGGTGAATATCCACAAACCTTTATTGGTGTAAAAGGTTACTATATTAGTGCGTTCAGTGAAAATAAAGATGCTGCTTTGAAGTTTATCCTCTGGTTAACCAACAAGAAAAATGCTTACAGACATTATAAAATGAACGCTATTATTCCAACTCATAAAGAAGTTCTGGCAATGCCTGAATTCAAGCAAAACGAAGACTTCCTGGCATTTGCTACTCAAGCAAGCCGTGGTGTACCAATGCCAAACGTTCCTGAAATGATGCAAGTATGGGAACCAATGGCTAATGCTCTAACTTACATCCTGAAAGAAGAAGCTACTCCAGAGGTAGCTTTAGAACTGGCTGTAGAGCAAATTCTCGAAAATATCTGGGAAATGAAGAACTAAGAAAGACCATAGTTTAAAGATACATTCACACACTTAAAGTGTGTGAATGTATCTTTTCAATGAATTGATTTTAAAAGTTATTTTTATCAATTGATTGAAAAAGAGAGGTGCTTAAGGATGTCACCGCAGGTTAATCCAGTAGAGGTAAGTGAAACAAAAACAGGTATTAGACGTTATATTGCTGCTATTTTATCAGCGATTTTTATGGGCTTAGGTCAGATTTTTAATGGCCAAATTATAAAAGGTATTGGTTTTGCCCTCTTTTATTTTTCGGCATTGTTTCAGGGATATGAATTCTGGAAGTATTCATATTGGGGAATTACTACTTTAGGAGAAGTACCAGGAGAACACCATTCATTGGTTATTTTGATTAAAAGTCTTGTTGGATTAATTTTATTTTTGATGGTATTTGGGATTTATATATTTAATATAGTTGATGCCTATAAAAATGGCAAATTACGAGATCAGGGAAAACAAGTACCTGGAATTAAGAAAACTTTTAAGAATATTGTTGAACATGGTTATGCTTTTTTATATCTTTCTCCAGGGATGATTTTCTTGCTCCTGGTTACAGTTTTACCTTTGATCTTTACGACACTGATTGCATTTACAAACTATGATTTATATCATTCGCCTCCAGGAAAATTGTTGGAATGGGTTGGATTTACTAATTTTAAAAAGATATGGACTTTTGGTTCCTGGAAGAAGACATTTTTGACTGTATTTTCCTGGACCATTGTCTGGACTGTTTTATCAACTTTTAGCTGTTTTGGATTAGGACTTTTAGTTGCTCTGGTATTGAATCAAAAGGATATAAAGGGAGCAAAAATCTGGAGAACTATTTTAATTTTGCCCTGGGCTGTTCCAGCGGTTGTATCCATTCTAATCTGGTCAGGTCTTTTTAACACAAACTTTGGACCTATTAATGAATTGTTAGCGTTCTTTAACATTGAGCGTATTCACTGGTTGGAAGACCCCTTCTGGGCTAAAGTTGCCGTTTTGATTGTAAATCTCTGGCTAGGTTTTCCCTTCAGTATGGCTCTCTGTACAGGAATTTTGCAGGGAATTCCCCAGGATGTATATGAAGCGGCAGTGGTGGATGGAGCAAATCCTTTCCAAAAATTTTGGAAGATTACCTTACCGCTGGTACTTTATTCTACTGCACCGCTGTTAATCATGCAGATGGCGTATAACTTTAATAACTTTAATGTAATATATCTCTTTAATCAGGGTAATCCACCCATTTTGGGATTAAGGGGTGCTGGTGGTACGGATATTCTCATTTCCTGGGTATTTAAACTGACCCTGAATAAATTGAAGTATAACTATGCTGCAGCATTATCATTGATTATCTTTATTATTGTAGCTGGATTTAGTATTTATAACTTTACAAGGACCCGTTCTTTCAAAGAGGAGGATATGATGCAATGATTAGAAATCAAAAATTTTTAAAAGTCATTCGATTAACATTAACCTACATTTTTTTGCTCATAATGGTTTGTGTAACAGTATATCCTATCCTCTGGTTGATTGGAGCATCTTTTAATACCGGGGATAGCTTATACAGTTCAACAATGTTTCCTAAAAATCCAACACTGGATCACTACCGGGAACTGATGAATAACCCGGATTATCCATTCTATAGATGGTATTGGAATACTATAAAAGTGGCTGCTATGACAGCTATTTTGGGACTTGTACTCTGTTCTTTGACAGCTTATGCGTATTCCCGGTTCCGCTTTCCAGGCCGTAAATATGGTTTGATGACTATGTTGGTCATCCAGATGTTTCCATCATTTATGAATATGGTGGCTCTGTATGTACTATTAAATATGGCAGGTCTTTTAGATTCACATCTCGGTCTGGTATTGGTATATGCTGGAACCAGTATTCCTTTTAACACCTGGATATTAAAAGGATATTTTGATACCATTCCAAAATCTTTAGAAGAGGCTGCTTTGATTGATGGAGCAAGTAGAAGTACAATTTTCTGGAGAATCATGA
The DNA here is from genome assembly GCF_003991135.1 of Anoxybacter fermentans. Taxonomy (GTDB): domain Bacteria; phylum Bacillota; class Halanaerobiia; order DY22613; family DY22613; genus Anoxybacter; species Anoxybacter fermentans. The sequence continues at coordinate 376,365 of NZ_CP016379.1, forward strand.
TACCACTGTCTGCTCCAGTTCTTGCTGTAATTACAATATTCCACTTTGTAATTCCATTTGGTGATTTTATACTTGCTCGACTTTTGTTAACATCTGTTAATAAGTACACATTAACTGTTGGATTATTTACACTGATTAGTAATAATTTTGGAAAAAACTGGACAACATTTACTGCTGGTGCACTGTTGATGGCAATTCCAATTGTAATACTTTATTTGTCACTACAAAAATATTTCATATCCGGTTTGACCAAAGGTGCAACCAAAGGATAATAACAGAAGGAGGAAAATTTGGTGCTACGTGAAGCAATTTTTCATCAAGCAGGAGGAGCTTATGCATACCCAATAGCTAAGGATACATTAATGATTCAATTGAGAGCTGCAAAAGATGATTTAAAAGTGGTTTATTTAATTTACGGTGATCGGTATTGTGGAACTGATCCGGTAGATCGGGTTATTATGGAAAAATATGCTAGTGATCAACTATTTGATTATTACCGGGCCAAGGTGCAGATAAAGACCCGCACTTTCCGATATATATTCTTATTGGATGATGGAAAAGAAAGATACTGGTATAATGAATTCGGTTTTAGTAAATGCCGTCCATTAGGATATCATTCGGGATATTTTCAATATCCTTATATTGCAGAAAGAGATTTTTTTGAGATTCCCGACTGGGTACAGGATGCTGTAGTCTATTCGATTTTTCCAGATCGATTTTTTAATGGTGATAAAACTAATGACCCCACGACTGTACGGGAATGGGGTGAGAAGCCTACATCGCAAATGGACCTGTACGGTGGTGATCTGGCAGGGGTGTTAGCCAAACTTCCATATCTGGAAAAGCTTGGGGTTAACACCCTGTATCTGACACCGATTTTTAAATCTCCCACCAGCCATAAATATGACACCACCGATTATTTTGAAATAGATCCTCATTTTGGAGATAAGGAGCTTTTCCGTAAGCTGATCAATGAATGTCATAAACGTGGGATGAGAGTTATTTTAGATGCTGTTTTCAATCATTGTGGATATGAGTTTGCTCCATTTCAGGATGTAATTAAAAATGGAACTAAATCAAAGTATTGGGATTGGTTTTATATAAAGGATTATCCTATTACCACTGATCCAGTGAATTATGAAACCTTTGCCCGGAATGTCTGGCGGATGCCAAAATTAAGACATGCTAATCCGGAAGTTAAAGAATATCTTTTACAGGTTGGTGAGTATTGGGTAAGGGAATTTGATATTGATGGCTGGAGATTAGATGTTGCTAATGAGATTGATCATGCCTTCTGGAGAGAATTCCGTACTCGATTGAGAGCCATTAAGCCCGATCTCTATATTATAGGTGAGGTCTGGCATCATGCAGGAGCTTATCTTTTGGGCGATCAGTTTGATGCTGTTATGAACTATCCTTTCCGGGAAGCGGTTATCGGATTTTTTGGTGAAAGGACTTTAAGTGTAGATGCTTTTGATGAACGGTTGACCATAAACCGGGTGACCTATCCTAAGCAGGCGGTAGATGCCGCCTGGAATTTGCTGGGTAGTCATGATACAGAGCGAATTTTGACCAGGTTTAAAGGTAATAAAAAGGCGTTAAAGTTGGCTGTTACTTTTCAGATGACATATCAGGGTGTGCCTTTTATATACTATGGTGATGAAATAGGTCTTGAGGGCGGAAATGATCCGGACTGCCGCCGCTGCATGCCCTGGGATGAAGAAGAACAGGATCTGAATCTCTTTAACCATTACCGGAAATTGATTCAAATCCGTCGCAAGTATGAAGCCTTACGTAAAGGTGAGTTCCGCACGATTTATAAAGATGAAGCTACCGGTATCTACATTTTTGAACGTTATACAGAAAATGAGCGGGTTTTAGTGATTATAAATAATGGTTTAAAGGAAGAAGAAGTAAAGATTGATCTAAAAAGTCTAGGATTTGATCCTACCAAAACTGTTCAGGAACTACTTCGTAATGAGATTATAAAAACAGAAGATGGATTGCTGAATCTAACTGTAGAAGCAGTAGAGGCAGCAATTCTGGTTCAGTAAGCAAACAAAACCTATCATTCAGTGTTGGATGATAGGTTTTTTAACTTTTAAGTGCTAATTCTCTCACCTTGCAGTTTGTTTAATACTGTATTATAATAAAATTATGTAACAGTAATAATGATAATGATTCTTAGTAAGGTGATGACAGATGAATTTAACTGAAAAGCTAAAGATTCTTCCAGGACAGCCTGGAGTATATCTTTTAAAGGATAAATATGGTGAGATTATTTATGTGGGAAAAGCTAAGGTCTTGCGGAACCGAGTTCGTTCCTATTTTCAGGATTCCCGGCATCATACCTATAAAACACATATATTAAAAAAGCATATATATGATTTTGACTATATAGTGACTGATTCGGAAGTAGAAGCATTAATTCTTGAAGCTAATCTGATTAAAAAACACCAGCCTAAGTTTAATATCCGTCTTAAAGATGATAAAACTTATCCATATATTAAAGTTACCATCAATGAAGATTTTCCAGGAATTTTTAAGACACGGTTAATAAAAAAGGATGGTGCTCGTTATTTTGGCCCGTATGCTGATGTGGATGCAGTTTACAAGACTCTGAGGATTCTTAAAAAAATTTTTCCCATCCGGATGTGCAAAAAGAAGATAAAGGATGGGAAATTTGAAGATAGGGCATGTCTGAATTACTATATTAAAAAATGTCCCGGGCCATGCATAGGAGCTATTTCCCAAAAAGATTATAGACAGATTGTAAATGAAGTAATTTTATTTTTAGAGGGGAAGGCTGATAAATTGATCCGGGATTTGGAGGAGAGAATGAATAAAGCTGCTCAGGAACTGGATTTTGAAAAAGCGGCCTTTTACCGTGATTCAATTCGAGCTATTGAAAAGGTTACTCAGAATCAGAAAGTAGTAACTGAGGATTTGATGGACCGGGATGTGGTGGCTGTTGCAGTTGAAGATGATAGGGCCTGTTTACAGGTGATGATCATACGTAAGGGACGCTTATTGGGCCAGGAACATTTCATTATGGAAGGAACAGCCGAAGAAGAATTGGGAGAAGTTATGTCTGCTTTTATCAAACAATATTATTTGAACCAACCTATTTTGCCGAAGGAGATTCTTTTAGAGATTGAGCTCAGTGAAGAACAAACCATAAGTGAGTGGCTTAAAGACGTAGCTGGGCGAAAGGTTAAACTTCATGTGCCCAAACGTGGGCTAAAAAAGCAGCTTGTAGAGATGGCTCACAAAAATGCTAAGGAAAATCTGAAGAAAGAGAGGATAAAGGAAGCTTATGCTTTAAATAAGCCTCTTAAGGGTGTAAAAGAATTGCAGGATTATCTGGGGCTGAAGAGACCTCCTATACGGATTGAGGGCTTTGATATTTCACATATTCAGGGGACAGATACGGTGGCATCAATGGTAGTCTTTGAGAATGGTCAGCCAAAAAAAGAAGACTATCGCCGCTTTAAAATCCGTTCTACTGAAGGAAGTCCTGATGATTTTGCCAGTATGAAAGAGGTGGTAAGCCGCCGCTATCGCCGGGTTTTGGAAGAAGGACAGAAGATGCCTGATTTAATCATCATTGACGGTGGTAAAGGCCAGCTTAATGCCGCTGTAGCTGTTTTAAAGGAATTGGGCATTAATATTAAAGATCAATCTATCATTGGACTTGCGAAAAGAGAGGAAGAGGTTTTTTTACCGGGCCAGTCTGATCCAATTCTCTTGCCTCGTCATTCGGAAGCTTTATATCTAATTCAGCGGGTACGGGATGAAGCCCATAGGTTTGCAGTAAATTATCATCGTCAGCTCCGTACCAGGCGGCTAACCCATACTCTTTTAGATGAGATTCCGGGTATAGGACCCAAACGCCGGCAGGCATTGCTTCAACATTTTGGTTCATTGGAAAAAATTCGTTCTGCCACCATTGAGGAGTTTTGTCAGGTGGAAGGAATAAGTGAAAAAACCGCTGAGACTATTCGAAAATTCCTGGATTCTCATTTTTTAGCTGATTAATGATTTTACTGCAAAAAGCTGATTTTTTACTTTAAAAGAAATTTTTCTAACCATCTAGAGTTCTATTTCAGTCGAAATAAGGCATACTAATCAAAGGGTCCTACTGGCCCTTGATTAGCTCATCACATCCTGTGCTGAGACCTTATTTCGACTGAAATCTCACTAAGATGGTTAAACTAAAAATTTCTATGTTGCTTAAAATTAACTTTTTGCAGTTTAATCATTAATTAAATTGCAATTCGGAATTGACAGAGATTTAACTAGAATTCCTCCTAATTTTAGGAGGATTTTGCTTTTAAAAATGGAACAAATAATAATAGTGATTTTACTGTAAAAGGCTAATTTTGCGTTCTAAAAGAAATTTTTCGAACCATCTAAAGTTTGATCTCACTAAGATGGTTAAACTAAAAATTTCTATAGTTCTCAAAATTAGCTTTTTGCAGTTTAATTATAATAGTTTGATTTTTTTGAAATTAGAGAAAAAAGAAAGAGGAAAATTAGAATTTATGGTGAATTATTAATATTGCGGGTTTCTTATAGTGAGGGAATTGTTATTTATTAGAAGGGTAGGTGGAATTATTAATGAATATACCAACTAAATATCAAAAGAAGTCGTTCTGGATAGAAACTTTCTGGGCTTATATGTACTTGTTGCCGGCCTTTATTATTCTGGGGGTTTTTGTCTTTTATCCGGTAGTTAAGTCTTTTATAATGAGTTTTTATAATTGGGATTTGATCGGAACTAAGACTTATGTTGGTCTGGAGAATTACAAAGAATTGTTTAAAGATAAAGTATTTTTAAAGGCGATTATCAATACGAGTTATTTTGTTTTCGTGTCTGTCCCAATAACGATGTGTCTTTCACTATTTATCGCAATTTTGTTAAATACAAATATTAGAGCACGTTCCTGGTATCGATTAGCTTTTTTTATTCCGTGGATCACTTCACCGGTAGCAGCAACTATGGTCTGGAAGTGGATTTTTAACTACAATAATTACGGTTTATTAAACTATTTTCTATTAAAATTAACCCATCTGATAAATTGGTTTGCTTACATATTTACATTAGGTGGGGTTGAAAACTGGTTGTCATTTTCACCGATTAATTGGCTGAATAATCCTTCTTTAACCATTCCAAACCTGATCCTGCTCAGTGTGTGGAAGATGATGGGTTATAATATAGTAATTTTTCTTGCTGGTTTACAGAATGTTCCGACAGAATTATATGAAGCTGCTGAAGTTGATGGTGCTTCTAGATGGCAAAAGTTTCGTCATATTACTTTGCCATTGATTTCGCCGACTACTTTCTTTATTTCAATCATATCTATGATTGGAGCATTTAAAATCTTTACACAGGTCTTTGTACTATATAGTGGTACTCCAGGTCTGGACAATAGTGGAATGACCATGGTGTTCTATGTTTATGATAAGGCCTTTGGTGAGTGGAGAATGGGTTATGCATCTGCTGGAGCGTATGTATTATTCTTTATTATCTTTATATTCACCTTGATTCAGATGCAGATATCGAAAAAACGTGTTCATTATAGTTAGGTGGGTGATTGTCAATGAGAGAAGTTTTGAATAAAACAATCATACCCAAAGCCCAGCCGGGTATGGGATATCAGATAAAGGAAAAAATCGTCAGATTTACTGTATATCTGATATTGACTGTTGGGGCGGTTTTTGTTCTTTTACCATTTTTCTGGATGCTCTCCACATCATTGAAAATACCAAGTGAAATTGCTTCAATGCCGCCTAAGTGGATTCCGAGCAAATTTATGTGGGAAAATTATAAAATTGCCTGGAATGCTGCTCCTTTTGCTAGATATTTTTTCAATAGTTTTTATGTAGCAATTGCATGTACATTCCTGGAGTTAATTACTTCAGCTTTGGGTGCATATGCTTTTGCTAAGATGGATTTTTTTGGTAAGAATGTGCTGTTTATTATCTTTCTGGGAACGATGATGATACCTGGTGAGGTATTATTAATTCCAAACTATATTACCATTATTCAATTGGGATGGGTTGATACCTATAAGGCTTTAATCATTCCGTGGGTTGTAAGTGTTTTTGGGATTTTTTTGATGCGTCAGTTCTTTTTGACTATTCCAAAGGAATTACATGATGCAGCAAAAATTGATGGTTGTAGCAGGTTCAGGTTTCTCTGGCAGATTATTATCCCTCTTTCTAAACCTGTACTGATTACAGCAGCATTATTTAAATTCGTTGGTAGCTGGAATGCGTTTTTATGGGTATTGATTGTAACAAATACCCCAGAGATGCGAACCGTTCCAGTTGGTCTTTCCTTCTTTTCCTCAGATGTTGGAACAGATTATCACTTATTAATGGCTGCTTCAACCCTTGCCTTAATGCCAATTTTAATTCTCTTCTTCTTCTTGCAGAAGCAGTTCATTCAGGGAATTACTAGAAGTGGTTTAAAAGGTTAAGACCTTCAATATATTATCTAATTCCGTTTGAGAGAAATGGAGTTAGATATTGTAAGAGGTCTGGCTTTTAAAATTAATTAAATAATTAAACTGCAAAAAGTTAATTTTGAGCACTATAGAAATTTTTAATTTAACCATCTTAGTGAGATCGAACTTTAGATGGTTCGAAAAATTTCTTTAATGAAGCTAAAAATTAGCTTTTTGCAGTAAAATCTTAAATCAATTAAAGGAGGAGTTTTTATGAAGAGGTTTATTTTACTGACTTTGCTGGTGGCACTTGTTATGGGTCTTGTAGTTTTGCCTGCTGCGGCCAAAGATAAAATCACCGTAACATTCTGGCATGCTATGTCTAAAGGTCATGCACCTTACTTAGAAGATATTATAAAGAGGTTCAATGAATCTCAGGATAAAATTGAAGTCGTTCCTATTTATCAGGGGAGTTATGGTGATTTGAATAAGAAATTGATGGGTTCTATTGCTGCAGGCAAACCACCTGTAATGGCTCAGGTATATGAAGATTGGACTACTAAATTAGTTGATGCTGGAGTTTTGGAAGCTGCAGAATGGTATATCGGTTCTGTCTTCACTCAAGAAGAGATTGATGATATCATTTTGATTTTCCAGAAGTCTAATATGTGGAATGATACTCTTTACACTCTTCCATTTAATAAAAGTACTAACGTATTATTTGTAAACCTGGATATGGTACCAAAAGTTCCGACTACCTGGGATGAGTTATTGGAAGCTGCTAAAGCTGCTACTAAAGACGAAGATGGTGATGGTACACCTGAAGTATATGGTTTTGGTATTCGTCCAACTGTTGATACTTTTAATATTTTTCTCCGTCAAGCTGGAGGTACTTTCTTAAATGAAGATGGAACCAAAGCTGTCTTTAACAATGAAGCTGGACAAAAAGCTCTCCAATTCCTCCATGATATGGTTTATAAGCACAAGGTTGCTATGGTTTATACAGGTTATTTAAGTGGTCCAATTGGTGAAGGCAAGATTGCTATGTACCAAGGCTCTTCAGCTGGTATTCCATATGTAGCAAAAGCTATTGGTGATAAATTTAAGTGGACTGTTGCTCCTCTGGTAATGGGCGAGAAAGCTGCTGCTCCATTTATGGGTACCAATATTGCGGTATTTAAGAGTCATCCAGATGAAGTTAAGTATGCTGCTATGGAGTTTATCAAGTTCTTAATTAACACTGAAAATACTACTTACTGGGCAGTTAATACCGGTTATCTACCAGTTCGTTATTCTGCTCTAAAAACCAAAGAGTGGAAAGAATATATTGCTGCTGATTCTAAGAATGCTGCAGGTCCTTCTCAATTTGATTACGGTACCTTTGATCCACGTCCAAATGGATGGTCTGAAATTCGTAAAGTCATTAGTGAATATATTCAGAAGGCTCTCTTAAATAAGATGACTGTAAAAGAAGCTTTAGATGCAGCAGCAGAAAAAGTTGATAAGATTTTGGCTAGAAACAAGTAAAATTTTATGCACAGGGTCTACATCTGTGTAGACCCTGTTTTTGGAAAATAATTGTCTGACATCTGACATTAAAATTAGGGAAATTGAGGTGACAAAATGGGAGATTATCCATTTCTTTTAGGTGCAACATCTTTGACTGAACCAACACTAGATGCTGTTGGAAATATTGAGTTGAATTACAAATTAGGAATAAAGACGGTAGAAATAACCCTTGAATTCCCCCGAACATTACCTGTAAATCGTACCTTAAAAGATGCTATGATAAACTATAAGGAACAGTATGGAGTGGAGTTTACAATTCATTTACCTTTAAGTTTACGTATGACTGATGTTAACCCTTATATCCGGGATGCATCTTTAAAAACGTTGGAGGAAATTTTTAAGGAAATGGAGAATATAAAGCCTAAAGCTTATGTTCTCCATGTGGCACCATTTTTCCTGACAGGTGGAACACCGCTAGGGCGTCCTTTTGAGGTACAGCTTCATGAAGATCGACTTGAGGCTGCGAGAGAGACCTTATTTAGATTGACAAACCTGATCGAGCCTAGAATGGTTGCTATTGAAAATCTATTTCATGATCTAATCTTTCTGGATGAGTTAATTAAGGAGTTTGATTATAGTGTTTGTATGGATGTGGGACACCTATTGTTAAATAATTCAGATCTTTATCTCTTTTATCAAAAATATCATGATCGTATAAAAGTAATCCATCTTCATGATGTGGTCAATGGACGGGATCATCAGCAATTGGGTGAAGCAGATTCCAATCTTGATTTGAAGGCTCTGTTCTATTTACTAAAAAAGAATAATTATCAGGAGACCATTATCTTAGAACAGTTTAAATCAGAACATATCCAACAGTCCATGACTGTTGTAGCAGAAGTGTGGCAATATCTAACAAAATAAATTGATGATTTTTATGATAACCATCTTAATTTATTTCCAAACTATAAGAAACCCGCAAATCTTTTAGTAAATCTAGAGATATTTAAAATGGTATGATAATAGAAAAGTTGAGGTGAATCAATTGAAATTCATAGCAGATTTTCATACTCATACAGTTGCCAGTGGTCATGCTTTTAGTACAATTCAGGAAAATGTACGAGCAGCTAAGGAAAGAGGTTTAAAGTATGTAGCTATTACCGAACATGGTCCCACTGTTCCTGGTGGTCCACATCCATATTATTTTGGAAATATGCGTGTAATTCCCACTGAGATGTATGGTGTGAAAGTTTTGCGCGGTGTAGAGCTAAATATTCAGGATACTCTGGGTACTGTGGATTTACCTGCTGAGACCATATATAATATGGATATTGTTTTGGCAGGTCTCCATCCAGCTACTGGATACGAGGGTTCTACCATTGTGGAGAATACTGAAGCTATTATCAATGCCATCTATAATCCGTTGATTGATATTATTGTTCATCCTGATAATGAAAATTATCCCATTGATATTGTGGCTGTGGTAAAGGCTGCTAAGGAGAATGATACTTTTCTTGAGATTAACAACAGCTCTTTTGCTAACAATAGGCCCGGCCGGAAGAATAGTTATGAGTATTGTAAAAAGATTGTAGAAGAGGCAAAAAGACAGGAACTAATGCTGGTTCTGGGTAGTGATGCTCACTTTTCAGCAGATGTGGGGAATTTTGAACTGTCACTTAAGTTGATTGAAGAAGTAAAATTTCCACCGGAACTGATTTTGAATACATCTGAAGAACGGATAGAAGAATTTTTGGAAAGAAGAAACAAAAAACTGGAGAAGATTGTTATTCCACGATATTAGGGCTATGCGAAACTAGCCCTCTTTTTTTTATATTTAATGGTTAAACTGCAAAAAGCTAATTTTTCGCTTCTTGAGAAATTTTTCGAATCATCTAAAGTTCGATTTCAGTCGATTTTTCAATTTCACTAAGATGGTTAAACAACTCAAAATTAACTTTTTGCAGTTTAATAATGGCTGAATTAATTATTTTAATGTGATGATTAAAAAAATAAATATTTTACTTAAAAATTTTAAAAAAATCCTTGACAGTTCTCTGGTAGAATGTGTATAATGAAAACAAAAAAGCTTGAAAATTTTTATTTGGACCTTTAATAATTTTAAAATAAAGGAGGTTAACAATAGTGGCGCATGAAATTATCGGGAAATGTCCCGTTTGTAATCAGGAATTAGAGGTGGTTAAATTAAAGTGCCGTTTTTGTGGAACATCTATTGAAGGTAATTTTGAAGTATGTAAATTCTGTCGCCTTGAATCAGAACAGAAACATTTTGTCGAGGTATTTATCAGATGTAGAGGTAATATAAAAGAAGTAGAACGGGAGCTGAACATATCCTATCCTACAGTCAGAAGTAAACTGGATCAGGTAATTAAGGCACTGGGGTATGATGTAGGGTCAGCACCTGATGATGATAAAGGAGCAAAGCGGAAAGAGATTCTGGATATGTTAAATTCGGGTGAGATTACATCTAAAGAGGCTATTAAACTTTTAAAGGAACTTTAAAGGAGGTTGTTTGTAGTGAGTGAAGAAAGAAAGAAAATTTTGCAGATGTTGGCTGAGGGTAAGATTACTGTTGAGGAAGCAAATGAATTATTAAATGCGCTCAATGAAGGTCAAGAGAGACAGTCAGTAAGTAGGGAGGCTCATTTTTTGCGTATAAAAGTCTGGGAAGATGGAAAAGAAAAAGTTAATGTCAATATTCCTCTTTCTTTAGCAAAAATGTTTATGAAGTTTATTCCTACTGAGGCAAAATTACAGATGGAATCACATGATATTGATCTAAATGCCATCATCAGAGATATACAAAATGGTGCACCTGCCGGAAAACTTGTTGAAATTGTAGATGATGGAGACCGGGTAGAAATTTATCTGGATTAGCCATGAAGATCATTGAAAAAGTTAAAAATCGTAACTATTTAATGATTGTTAAAGTTAAGGTAGAAGATTTGAAAATACCCATAATTATTCCCATACCATTGGGAATAGTAGAGGATATCCTGGTCTCCCTTACCTGGTTATTTCAATTTGGTGTGAGATTTTTACCTCAATTTAATCACATAAGAGAAATTTATATAGGTCCTGGTAACATAAAATTAAAATGGAATTACTTATTTGATATTTCAGTAGAATTTTTTAGAGAACTGAGAAAAATAGGGAAATTTACTTTTATCGAAATTAAAGAAGAAGATGTTTATGTGAGTATTAAGTTTTATTAATCTGGCCAAAAGGAAGGGGGAATTCTGGTGAGTGAACGAATGATGATATTGAAAATGCTGAGTGAAGGAAAGATTACTTTAGAAGAAGCAGATGCCCTTCTGGAAGCTTTAGAATTAACAGAAAAAAGCGAAAATTACAAAAACAAAGAGAAGTCGGTGATTAAAGATTCCACTATAAAAGAAGAAATTGAGTTGATGGAAGATGAAATTGAAAGAATGGAAGATGAGTTGGAAAAGATTGAAGATGAATTGGATAATAAATTAGATGAGTTGGAAGATCGTTTAGATGAACTTAAAGATATGGAGAAACTAAATGAAGATTATCTGTCAGAGATGCAGCACAGGCTTAATGAAGTCCGCCAAAAACTAATAGAACGTAAAGAGAGAGTTAAAGAACGGCGTAGGAAATTGAAAGAGAATTGGAAAGTTCAGAAGGAAAAATTTAAAAGATACGGTGGAATTAGTTTTGCTTTTCAGGAAGGATTAGAAGAGATTAAAAAAGGCTTTCAGGAGCTTAAGAAAAGTTTTCAGGGTGAAGGAATGGAAGAGATTAAATCTGCTATGCGGGATCTTGCCGATTCAATCAATGAGGGAATGCGGGAATTAAAAGAAAATCTTGATGAAGGCGCAAAGGAAGTACAGAAGGCATTTCATATAAAAGATTTCAAACATCTGTTAAATAATATTATCAAATCTTTTGGGTTCAATACTTATATTAATCTAGAAGAAGAGATAACAGGAACCTTTAATCCTGAACAAGGCCCTGTCATTGTTGATTTAAAAACTCATAATGGTCGCATCGAAGTAGTTGGTTCAGACGAAACGGACTATAGACTCCAGCTTAAATATCATATTCCAACAGACAGTAAAGAGAAAGCAGAAAAACTTAAAGAAGAGATGTGCACTATTTCGCAGACACCTACTTTGTTTCAGTTAAAAACCAATCCTATGAATCGCAGTGGAGTAAGTGTTAGACTTTATATTCCTAAGAACTTACAGGCAGATTTTAAATTGCAAACTTCTAATGGTCGAATTTATATCACCGGACTGAAACAGGATGGTAAACTTGATTTAAAGTCCAGTAATGGTCGTTTGGAGTTGGTTGATTTACGGGTTAAAGAGATCGAAGGACATACTTCCAATGGTCGAATTGAGATTAAAGATTTTGCAGCAGATAGAGTTAATGTAAATACTAGTAATGGTAGTATTTATTTAGAGGGATTATGCGATCAGGTTGATGCCAGAACGTCCAATGGAACAATTACAGCTTGTCCGTATATTTCTGAAAAAGGCAATCTGAATTTAAATACTTCCAATGGCAAGATTAAAATAGAGATACGAGATCCGGAAGTAGGAGTTGATCTGGATTTAACTTCCAGTATGGGTAGTATGACATTAGATATACCTGATCTGGTTTATCAGGAGAAAATAGAAAACCCCATGTGGAAAAGATATCTGGCTCAATCGAAAGATTATATAGTTAGAGAAAAGAGAATTCAGATTCATGCAAGTACTTCTATGGGAAGTATTTATGTTGGCCAATCTAAAGAAGAGGCCTGTTGTGATTAGTATAAAAAGTATAAAAGGCTAAAGATAAAACCGGTTCCCCGAAATTGGGAACCGGTTATTTGAAGAAGGGGGTTTAATGTCAATGAACTTAAGATACAGAAGGAATAAGTTAATGACCCGCTGTTTAATTAATTTTATTGCAATTTTAATTACAGGTCATTTGTTGGATGGTATAGTGGTTAATAGTTTAATTGCTGTATTGGCTGCAGCATTTGTGCTTGGTATTGTAAATACTTTCATAAGGCCAATACTGGTTATACTATCACTTCCTTTAACAATTATAACTCTAGGACTTTTTACTTTTGTTATAAATGCCCTGATGTTACTTTTAACAGCCAGTTTAATTCCCGGTTTTTCTATATCCAGTTTTTGGACAGCATTTTTTGGTGCTATCATAATCAGTATATTAAGTTCTATAATTTTAGCAGTATTTGATTAAACAAGAACAGAATTGTAATCTAGACTACTGAATTACTTGGATAAAAAAAGTATATTATTTTTACGAAAGGTCAAGAATATTAGAAGATTATTAAGGAGGTGACACTTATGGCATATGTAATTTCTGATGAGTGCATTATGTGTGGAGCTTGTGAATCCGAATGCCCAGTAAGTGCTATTAGTGAAGGTGATGGCAAGTACGAGATTAACCCAGATGAGTGTATAGACTGTGGTGCATGTGCAGAAGTTTGTCCTGTAGAGGCTATTAGCCCAGGTGAGTAATAAATAATAATTTAAAATAGGCTTGCTCTAGCAGAGATAATCCTTATCTTAAATAAAACACCAAGTATCTGTGATACCTGGTGTTTTTTTATTGAAAAAATTGATTTCTGCCGCGCTAATGTGGTAAAATATATATAAAGTTGTACTATATAAAGGAGGAAAAGGAATGTCTTCATATACCGAAAATAAAGATGATTTACTTAAAAGGTTGCGGCGGATAGAAGGACAGGTCCGGGGAATTCAGCGAATGATAGAAGAGGACCAATATTGTGTTGATGTATTGGTACAGATTGCAGCAGTAAGGGCGGCTCTATATAAAGTGGGTTTTAATATCCTACAAAATCATGCTCATGGGTGTGTAATGAAAGCTATTCGTGCTGAAGAAGAAGCTGGTGATCAGGCTATAGATGAGCTTTTAGATGTAATTTTTAGATTTACTAAATGATCTAAAACAAACGGTCAGAGATGGCCGTTTTTTTTTGTTGCAATCCTTGATAGGTTATGGTAAAATATAAATATACCAGTTAGGGGTATAAGGTATATTAGAGAGATTTCTTTAGGAAATAATAGTAGATGAGAGGAGGAAGCGAAACATGGAAAAGAATTTACGACTTGAAAAATTTACGGTTTTGGGAATGACTTGTGAACACTGTGTAAAACGGGTTTCTCAAGGGATTGCTTCATTGCCTGGGGTAAAAAAAGTGGATGTTTCATTGGAAGAAAAGCTGGTTCGGGTAGCTTTTGATCCTGACCAGATAAGTTTAGACAAAATAGTTGAAAAGGTACAGAGTTTAGATTATCAGGTGCCTGACCATACAATAAAAGAAAAAGAGTCCGGGCCAGAAAAGGTTAGCCTTAAGAAAGAAGAGATAAAAAAGAAAACCTTTAATATTCAGGGAATGACCTGTGCAAATTGTGCCCGGACTATCGAAAAGAATGTAGCTAAAATGGATGGTGTAAGAAAGGCAGTGGTAAACTTTGCATCAGAGAAACTAACTGTTGAGGTGGAACCAGAGGTTAAAGATGAGGAGATTATAAGTTTAGTAAACGAACTGGGCTATCGGGCTTTGCAAGAGACAGATTCAGGCAAAATTCAATTTAAAATAGAAGGAATGAGCTGTGCCAATTGTGCCCAAACCATTGAGAAAAAGTTGAATCAGACTGCCGGAGTTAAAAAGGCTGTGATTAATTTCGCTAATGAGAAAGCTACAGTAGAGTTTGATCCAGCTGTAATTACCAAACGAAAAATTCTTGATATAGTACGTAATTTAGGATATACACCGGTAATCGGTGAAGAACGGGATGATGGCACGGCCATAGCAAAACAGGAATTGGCCTGGTTGATTTTTTCTGTGATAGCTGCTATTCCTGTAGTCTGGTTGGAACATTTTACACCCGGTGGAGATATGGCCCTGAGTCAGGGAATCCGCTATATATTGCTGGTAATTACAACGGTAACCTTATTTACTTCTGGTTGGACTTTTTATAAAGGAGCTTACCATTCGTTGAAAAATAAGTCAGCCAATATGGATGTATTGGTTTCAATGGGACTTTCCGCAGCTTATATTTACAGTGTATTGACAACTTTTCCGCAGTTTTTTTTCCGCGGCCATAGTTTTTTTGCTACGGTCATGGAATTGATTGTTTTTATCCGGTTCGGTAAGTTCCTTGAGGCAAGGGCCAAAGGACGGGCCAGTCAGGCATTGAAGAAGCTTCTGGAACTTCAAGCTGATAAAGCACGGATTATTGTAGATGGCGAGGAGCGGATGGTGGCAGCCTCCGAAGTTGAGGTAGGCGATATTGTACTGGTGAAACCTGGTGAAAAGATTCCTGTAGATGGTGAGATTATAGAAGGTCATGCAAGTATTGATGAATCTATGGTAACCGGGGAATCAGTACCTGTTGAGAAAGAAGTAGGGGATCCGGTAATGGGTGCTACCATCAACAGATCCGGTGTAATTAAAGTTAAGACTACCAAAGTCGGAAAAGATACTGTTCTGTCACAAATTATTCAAATGGTAGAAGAAGCACAAGGAGATAAACCTCCAATTCAACGATTTGCTGATCTGGTATCTAATTATTTTGTACCATCTGTAGTAGTTATAGCATTGACGAGTTTTATAGTCTGGAAATTTATCGTCGGTATGCCCTTTGTTTTTGCTTTTACAGCGATGATTGCGGTTTTAGTTATTGCCTGCCCGTGTGCCCTTGGCCTGGCCACACCGACCGCAGTTATGGTAGGCAGCGGAATTGGTTTGGATCGAGGAATTCTTTTTAAATCAGCAGCAGTACTGGAGCATATTGCTGGCCTTGAGGCTATCGGATTTGATAAGACAGGAACTATTACCAAGGGAAGTCCTGAAGTAACAGATGTGATACCAATAGAGGGATTATCTCAGGAGGAGTTATTAAAAATTGCTGCTAGTGGTGAGAATCCATCAACCCATCCGCTGGCTCAGGCTGTAGTTGAAAAAGCAAAAGAGCAGGGAATTGAGATTGTTGAAGTGACCAACTATGAAGAAAAGAGTGGTCATGGAATTATCTGCGAATTTGAGGGTAAGACTCTCCATATTGGTAATATTAAGTTAATGCGATTTGCTAATGTAGATGTAACACCAATTGAAAAAGAGTTTAATAAATTGGCTCAAGAAGGTAAGACCACAATGTATATTGCTTTGGATGGCCAGGTAATAGGTGTGATTGGGCTTTTTGATGTAATTAAAGAAAGTTCTAAGGAAGCGATTCGTGCTATCCAGGAATTGGGTTTAAAGACATTCATGATTACAGGGGATAATGAAAAAGTGGCTCAGGTGGTGGCAAGAGAAGTAGGGATTGATGAAGTAATGGCAGAAGTTTTGCCGGAAGATAAGATTAATGCGGTGAAGGAATATCAGAGACGTGGTTATAAGGTCGGGATGGTGGGCGATGGGATTAATGATGCACCAGCTCTGGCCCAGGCTGATATAGGTATTGCTATCGGTTCCGGTACAGATGTAGCCAAAGAGACAGGTGATGTAATACTGGTGAAAAATGACTTAAAAGATGTGGAGAGAGCAATTCGTCTTGGTCGGAAGACCTTAAGCCGGATTAAATTAAACCTCTTTTGGGCATTGATTTATAATACCCTGGGAATACCGGTGGCTGCAGGGGTATTATATCCTATTACCGGTCAACTGCTTCCGCCTCAGTGGGCAGGACTTGCCATGGCCCTTTCTTCTGTATCTGTTGTTACCAGTTCTCTCCTTCTGAACAGATATAGAAAAAAGCTTTAAGCTCTGTTATAATAAAATAGTAATTGAACCCCAGGTGGAGGAGGGAAAAATCTTTATGGAAGAATATGCACAAGTGACACGAATTTTAGAAGGAGGTACGGCTGAAGTTGAGATTCGCCGCCATAGTGCCTGTGGTAAGTGTGGTAAATGTGGGCATATAAATAACGCCCGGTTTGAAGTAAGTAATCCAATTAATGCTAAGGTAGGAGATATAGTAGTATTAGAAATGGAGACACGCCATCTTATAACAGCCGTTTTGATTATATATCTTCTGCCATTGGTAAATTTAATTATTGGTTATGCTTTGGGAAATTGGTTTAATACTACCTTAAATATTTGGAAAGGTGAGGGTTTTGCAATTTTCTGTGGATTGATTTTTATGGCTCTTACTTTTGGATTTGTACGAATTTATGATCGACGGATGGGAGTTAAAAGTGGTTTTAAACCGAGGATTAAACGAGTAATTAATGACTCCAGATAGATTATCTGGGGTCTTTTTATTTTGGTAAAATAATTATTGATGATCTTACTGCAAAAAGCTAATTTTAGCTTCTTGAGAAATTTTTCGAATCATCTAAAGCTCGATTTCCGCCGAGATAAGGCTTCCTAATCAAAGGGTCCTCTTGGCCCTTGATTAGCTCATCACCTCCTGTGATGAGGCCTTATTTCGTCGGAAATCGAGCTAAGATGATTTGGCGAAAAATTTCTATGTCGCTCAAAATTAGCTTTTTGCAGTATAATCATAGTTGAATCTTGACAAAAACTATATGATAAGTTATACTTATAATATACCTTACAGAGGTACCCTATATGTGTGAGAGGAGGTGTAAGAGATGGGCTGCTGTGGTGGCAATTCTAAAAAAATAACTTTTGGTGTCAAGGGTATGAGCTGTCACCATTGTAAAATGGCTGTAGAAAAAGCTTTAAAAGAACTGAGTGGTGTATCTGATGCTGTGGTAAATTTAGATGAGGCTAATGTGACAGTTACTTATAATGAAGGTCAGGTTACTGTAGATCAATTAAAGGATGCCGTTCGTGATGCAGGTTATCAGCCTGAATAATAATACTAAAGATCTGACTTCTAACGGTTTATTAACTGTTGGGAGTCAGATTTTTTTGGTGTTAAAATCAGTGACTACAACGTATGGTAAATTGAGAAATTTTATGATATAATTAATTTATATTTACCTGATACTACTTTCTTATACGTTCTATAGAGTCTGGCAAATACCTTTTTGAATTTAGAAACCATGGATTTACGAGCTGAATGCAGAAGAAGATTTCTATACTTATGTTTTAAGTGTCAAAGCAATAATTCCTAAGATAAAGAAGGGATGACAGTGTAATGTTTTGATAGATAGAGTTTTTAGCAGTAAATTAGATAAAATATTATGAATATTCTGTGATAGAAATGATTGAAGCAGGCTATAGTAGACCGCTTTTCATAGAGGTGTCATATCAATGGTAAAATGGCTGATTATAAAAAGAGATTAAAAAGAAAATTTAATAAATTGAAAAGAAATTAAGTAGTGGTTGACAAATCATAACTTACAAATCTCTCCATTCTGAGTTGTAGTAAGTTGGAGATTAGTTGACTACTACTTACTACTCTCAGGGGGAGGGATTCTTTTTTTAGGAAAATCCTGATCCTATAAGGAAAAATAAAGCTTTTACCCCTTGAAAAAGAGGGGGAATTTGACAGAACAGCATGGATAAAGGGGGGTGGAATGATGCAATTGCTAGTAATGGTTGTGGATAAGGAAGAGGATTTGGATGAAATTTTTGAAGCTTTTATAGATATCGGAATTAAAGGGGTTACTGTTCTAGATAGTTACGGTTCTGGTCACCTATTTACAGAAAATTTATCCATATTTGGAAAACTAAGTAGTATAGCTGATGGTAGAAAAAAACATAATAAAACAATCTTTTCTATAATTGAGGATCCGGAAAAGTTGGAAGAAGCTATTGAAGTAGTAGAAAATATTGTAGGTGACTTGAATCAGCCGCATACAGCAGTTCTCTTTACAGTGCCATTGGGAATTGTTCGGGGTTTAACTAATTAATAACAGAGGTATAGTTTGAGGTATCAGGAGGCGAATGGTTGTGGAAACAAATTTAGTGCTAGCGCTTGGCATCTTACTTTTGGCAGGATTAGCAGGAGGTATTTTTATTAGTCGTTTTAAATTGCCTGCCGTAACAGGTTATATCCTTGCTGGTCTTGCTGTAGGTCCAGCAATTTTAAAATTAATATCCTGGGAAATGGTTGAATATTTAAAACCAGTTAATTCCATTGCTTTAGGGATTATCGCTCTGGTTATTGGTGGAGAGTTGGAGATTAAAACTTTACGTAAATTAGGAAAGAGTATTATGTGGATTGGGGTTATGGAGATTTTAGGAGCAGCAACAATTGTATTTTTGGCTATGCTTTTAGTCCGTCAATCTCTTCCTAATGCTCTTTTATTAGGTGGTCTAGCTACAGCAACCGCACCTGCTGCTACTGTAGCGGTAATCAAAGAAGTGAGGTCAAGAGGGCCATTAACCGACAGTTTGCTGGCTATTGTTGCATTAGATGATGCTTTAGGGGTTATTGTATTTGGAATAATGGCAGCGGTGGTTAAAGTATTAGTTAGCGGTGTTGAAAGTACTTCAATTAGTCATATGGTTACTACACCTGTTTTGGAGATCGCCTATTCCATTCTTTTAGGAGCTATGATGGGATTTATCCTTGGGGTTATTGCTCGAAGAGTAAGTAAGCAAAAAACATTATTGACAATTACTTTAGGTATTGTTTTCTTAACAGCCGGTCTTGCAAGTCATTTTCACCTCTCAGCTATTCTTGCAAATATGGTAGTAGGAGCAGTTATTGTAAATACTTCTCCACGTCGCCGGAAAATCTTTAACTTAATTGAAGGAATTGAGATACCTATTTTTGTTACTTTTTTTGCTCTGGCAGGAGCCAGTTTAGAGATTGAAATGTTAGGTAAGGTAGGAGTAGTAGGTATTATTTATGTGGTTGCTCGCATCACAGGTAAAGTTGCTGGAACTTATATTGGCGGCCATATAGGGAAGGCTGAGCCTGTAGTAAAGAAATATCTGGGATGGGGGTTAATGCCCCAGGCTGGTGTGGTTGTCGGTTTAACTATGGTGGCTCAGGATATTTATCCCGAAGCTGGTAGTTTAATTTTAAATATCATCTTAACATCTGTGGTAATTTCAGAATTAATAGGTCCTATCTTCTCTAGAAAAGTCTTAGAATTAGCTGGTGAGGTTTATAATGAAAAGAGAAAAAATTTCCCTGATAACTCTTCTATGACATGAAAAACCAACTATGAAATCAGTTTAATAGGAGAAGGAAATTGAGGGGGAAATGCGATGAAACAAAAACAAGTGATTATAGTAGGAGGAGGACCGGCCGGAGCTTTTGCTGGTTACCGCTTAGCAAAGGAAGGCTATCGGGTGAAAATTTTAGATAAAGCTATTTTTCCCCGTTATAAACCCTGTGCAGGTGGAATTTTAACCAAAGTTAATCATATTTTACCTATCAAAAAGGAATGGATTGAAGCTGAGTGTATGTCTGTCAATATGACTTATCGTTATCATTCTCCAGTTGAGGTGACTGTTGATAAGCCATTTGTGATGATGGTTAATCGAGAGAAGTTTGATCATGAGTTATTAAAAATGGCACAAGAAGCTGGAGCTGAAGTTTATGAGGGAGTTTTAGTCAAATCTGTTATGGAAGATGATCGACAGGTTATGGTAAAAACAGGTTCGGGAAAAGTCTTTAAGGGAGATTATCTAATCGGTGCTGATGGGGCGATAAGCCAGGTAGCACGTTCTCTATCTTTGCCAGGTTATAGTCAAAGATTGGGAATTGCGTTAGAAGGAGAATTTATTGTTTCTGATCAGGATTATGAGCGTTTTCGGCATCTGATACAGTTAAACTATGGAAATCTTCCATCCGGTTATAGTTGGATTTTTCCTAAAGATGGATATCTATCCATTGGAATTGGAACATTTCAGGATAAATATCCGGATTTAAAGCGTAAGTTGCAGGAATATATTAAGAGCTTTGGTATACATATAAAAAAGACCCTTCGATTCCGGGGGAGTTTTATTCCCTGGGGCGGAATAAATCAGGTTTTTTCTGGAAAACGAACTTTTTTAGTAGGAGATGCAGCCGGACTGGTTGATCCTCTAACTGGAGAAGGGATATATTATGCTTTAAAAAGTTCAGAGCTTGCTGTAGAAAATCTGTTTAAGATTAATTCAGGTAAGGGTCAAATTAAAGAGTATGATAAACGGATTGTTCAGGAAATTTTGCCTGAATTAAAGATGGCCCGTAGGGTTGCCAGATTGGCCTTTTCTCTATCACCGCTGGTGCATCGGGTTGTCAGGTATTATCCTGATTTACTAACCTACCTTCTTAAGATATGTTCTGGTGAAAAAAGTTATTCCTTTTACGTTGGAATGTTTCTTAAGAAAATACCAATTACATTATTTAAGAGTACATTATCATTTAGACACCAAAAAGGCTCTCTTTTTTGAGAGTCTTATTTCTCATTAATGATAAAACTACAAAAACTTAATTTTGAGTAGTATAGAAGTTTTTCATTAAAACATCTTAGTAAAATTGAAGGAGAAATAAGGCCAAAAATTAGCTTTTTACAGTTTAACCATTTATGGGATATAGCAAGGGAGGTATTATTTAAGATGGACTTTCGAATGTTGGCAGTTGATATGGATGATACTCTTTTAGGAAAGGATTTAAAGATCACTAAAGAAACTATAAAAAAAATTCAATTAGCTAAAAAAGCAGGTGTAAAGGTTATTATTGCAACTGGACGGATGTTTATATCGATTATTCCCTTTCTCCGTCAGTTAGAGCTTACTGATCCGGTTATTGTCTATAATGGTGCTATGGTCTGTAGATTGGGGGATAAAAAACCGCTACTTCACCATCCTATTCCTTTGGAGTATGCCCGCAAGATTGCCAGGAGAGTAGAGAGTGCGGGATACCAACTGAATGCCTATATTAATGATCAACTTTATGTGAGGGAGCAAACCCCGGAAGTGCTGCGATATATGCAAAGGACAGGGGTTAATTCTACAAAGGTTGGACCTATTGGAGATTTTCTTGAAGAAGATCCTACTAAATTATTGGTGATTCATGATAACTTATCAGAGATTGAACAGCTTAAGGCAGAGTTAAGATCTGAGTTTGGTGATGTACTGACAATTACTCAATCTAAACCTTATTTTATAGAAGTTATGGCTAAAGGGATTTCAAAAGGAAAGACACTGGCTGAATTGGCTAAAGGGCTGGGAATTGCACCTCATGAGGTGATTGCTATTGGTGATGGATTAAATGATCTGGAGATGGTAAAATGGGCAGGGTTAGGAGTGGCAGTGGCCAATGCTCATCCGGAATTAAAGGAAGCTGCTGATTATGTGACAGGCTCCTGTGATGAAGAAGGAGTAGCTCAGGTAATAGATAAATTTATATTGAGAAGGAGGAGGGCCAGTGAAGAGTGATCCAATTTTAAAAAAAGCAGATATACTTGCATTTGGTCCCCATCCCGATGATGTGGAATTAAATATTGGGGGAATTCTGGCACTGCATGCCCAAAAAAAGCAGGTTGTAGTAGTTGATCTTACCGAAGGTGAGATGGGCAGTAATGGTTCTGTGGAGATTAGAAGAAAAGAAAGTCAAAAGGCAGCACAGATATTGAATTTGAAAGTAAGGGAGAACCTCTATATTCCCGATGGTGAGATAAATCCTCATGATCTTGAACAACAAAAACGGGTAGTGGCAGCTATCCGGCGATATCAACCTGATCTTGTCTTACTGCCTTATTGGGAGGATAGGCATCCAGATCATGCGGCAGCAAGTCGCTTAATTGAGATTGCTATCTTCAAAAGTGGATTGAAGCGTTATCTACTTGATGAGGAATTACCTCCATATCGTCCATCCCGGTGGTATTATTATTTACAGCACCAGCATGAGAATCCTAACCTGGTGGTAGATGTATCTTCAGTATATGCCAGGAAAATGGAAGCGATTAGGGCATATAAAAGTCAATTTGACCCGAGGATGGGTTTTAAAACATACATAAATCAACCTATATTTTTACAAAAAATTGAGGCCCGTGATCAGTATTTTGGAGCAATGGTCGGTGTAAAATATGGTGAAGGGTTAATTTTTAAACCTCCATTATCTATTAAGGATTTGTTTCAATTATAAAGGAGGGGTTTTGATTGCGTATTGGTATTGTCTGTTATCCATCTCATGGAGGAAGTGGTGTGGTAGCAACAGAATTGGGAAAACAATTAGCCCGTCGGGGGCATAAAGTACATTTTATCAGTTATAATCTTCCATTTCGCCTGGATAAATTTTATGATAATATCTATTATCATGAGGTTGATACACCTACATATCCATTATTCAAATATCCACCTTATTCATTAGCTTTAACTAATAAAATTGCAGAGCTGATCCGGTATGAAAAACTGGATGTAATCCATGCTCACTATGCCATCCCCCATTCTCTATGTGCAATAATTGCCCGGGATATTGCAAAAGCACCAGAGCTACGTTTGGTAACAACCCTGCATGGGACAGATATAACTCTGGTTGGAAATGATCCGTCTTATAGAGAGTTAACGAAATATAGTATTGAAGAGACAGATGGGGTTACAGCTGTTTCTAAGGCTCTCTGGAAGGAGACTATCGATATTTTTGATATAAAAAAACGGATTGAAGTGATTTATAATTTTGTTGATGTAAAAGAATACACCCGTCAGTCAGTTCCGGAGGTTGATATAGCTTCTGGAAAAAAGCAGATAAAAAATATTATCCATATTTCTAACTTCCGAAAAGTGAAAAACATTCCTAATGTTATTAAAATATTTCATCTGATCAGTCAGGAAGTTGATGCCCGGCTGCTGCTGGTGGGTGGCGGCCCTGAAGAATGTGTTGCAAAACGGATGGTTCAACAACTTCAGCTTGAGGACAAAGTTTTATTTCTGGGTAAACAGGATAATATCGTTCCTCTGTTATCAATTTCAGATTTGTTGTTACTTCCATCTAAAAAAGAGAGTTTTGGACTTGTATGTATTGAGGCGATGGCCTGTAAAGTCCCGGTAATTGCTTCTAATACCGGAGGATTGCCGGAAGTAGTGGAAGATGGGGTGACAGGTTTTCTAGCAGATCCAGATGATTACCAGAAAATGGCTGAATTAAGCCTGCGCCTTTTGCAAAATTCTGGTTTACATGAGGAGTTTGCAGAAAGGGGACGCCGGAGAGTTGTGGAGAAGTTCAATGCCGAAAAAATTGTAGATCAATATGAAAAGTATTATCGAAGTTTATGAAAAGAATAAATGCCCGGGATTGCCGGGCTTTTTTATTGTAATTTTATTGCAAAAGGCTAATTTTTCACTTCAAAAGAAATTTTTTTAAATCATCTAAATGGGTTATTCTGTCCCTTAGAACTAGCTCATCACATTTTGGGATGAGATCTTATTTTTCCTTTCATCTCACAAAGATGGTTTAACGAAAAATTTCAATAGTGCTCAAAATTAGTTTTTTGCAGTTTAATCATGTTGTGATATAATTATGTTGTAGGGTATGTTCAAAATTAACTTTTTACAGTTTGATTATGAAATTAAAAACCAGGGAGGGATATATATGGGTAAAATAAAAATATTTGCAGATAGTACATGTGACCTCACTCCAGAGTTGATTAAGGAAAATGATATTTCTATAGTACCACTATATGTTGTTTTTGATGAAGAGACATACAGGGATGGAGTTGATATTACACCTGAAGAGCTGTATAAAAAAGTAGACGAATACGGAAAACTACCGAAAACTGCTGCAGCTTCACCCGCTGATTTCCAAAAGGCCTTTGAACCCTACATTAATGAAGGTTATGACATTTTATATATTGGAATTTCTTCCAAATTATCTTCAACTATCCAAAATGCAATGATTGCAGCGAATCAATTCCCGGAAGGAAGAATTGAAGTAGTTGATTCTTTAAACTTATCAACCGGTATAGGATTTTTAGTTATGAAAGCAGTAGATTACGTTAAGGAAGGTTTGAGTTTAAAAGAGATAGCTGCCAAAATAAGAGAAAAAGTTAAGAAGATAGAGACAAGGTTTGTTGTTGATACACTGGAATATTTATATAAAGGTGGTCGTTGTTCCGGGCTGCAAAATTTTGTTGCCAGCATGTTAAAGATTAGACCTATGATAAAAGTTGAAGATGGAAAAATGGGTGTAGCGGAAAAAATAAGAGGGCGAAGAGAGAGAGTGCTAAAACGTTTATTAGATGTTGTGCTGAAAAATAAAGATGTTGTGGATGGAGAACGGTTATTTATAACTCATTCTTTGGGAGAAGAAGGTGCTAAATATATTAAAGAAGAACTTGAGAAAACTATTAATATAAAGGATATTATTATAACAGATGCTGGATGTGTTATATCTTGTCATTGTGGACCAAAAACAGTAGGAATAATATATTCAACAAAATAATGATTTTACTACAAAAAGCTAATTTTCGCTTCAAAAGAAATTTTTCAAACCATCTAAAGTTCGATTTCAGTGTAATCCATGGGTCTTCGACCCATGGATTGGTTTATTTGTGATGAGGTCTTATTTCTCCTTTAATTCACTAAGATGGCTAAATAATTTAAAAATTAGCTTTTTGTAGTTTAATAATAACGCCTCCTGATAGAATTATTTTAACAGGTGGCGTTGTTTTTTACATATCCTTTACTTTAGAAAAGTCAAATGGTATAATGGAGTACAGAAATTTATGGAGGTGCAAAAGGTGACCGTATGGCAGATTATTAAAAAAAGTTTTAAAGATTTTTATGATCATATATTTTTATTAGGTGGAGTAAGTTTAATCTGGTTTATAATTGTAGGACCACTGGTGTATGTTGGGCTTGCAGGATTCTTTTTGAAAATGCCTTTTCCAGTAATTATGAATTTAATTTTTGTTGGGCCATTAACCCTTGGTGTTTTTTACTTGACCAATCAATTGATCAAATATAAAGATTCTGGTTTAAAGGATTTTTTCCAGGGATTTGCTAAATTTTTCTTTAGAGGAATGTTTGCTTATTGGATGAGCCTTTTAACTATGGTAATACTGTTGGTTGACTTAACCTTTTTTATAAATTTTGGGAATAGGTTTATGCAGTATTTGAGTGGAATTTGGATTTATCTGATTATCTTTTTTATGATGAGTCAGTTTTATTTCTGGAGCCTTTTGGTGGAGATGGAAGATGGACTTTTAAAGATTTATAAACGTTCCCTTCTTCTGACTCTGGACAATATTCTATATAGCCTTGGGCTTTTTCTGATATTTATTCTTCTAGTTGCTGTTGGAGTGATCACAGCAGGAGTAGGATTAGCGGTAACGTTTATAGGTTTTCTGGGTATTTTAGCAAATAATGCAACTTATAATCTTTTAATTAAATATGGAATAAGAAAAGAATTTTCAACACCGTATAACATTGCTTAAGGTATGATTTTACTGCAAAAAGCTAATTTTTCGCTTTAAAAGAAATTTTTCGAACCATCTAAAGTTCGATTTCAGTCGAAATAAGGCACACTAATCAACGGGCCCTCCTGGCCCTTGATTAGCTCATCAATCCTTATATGAGGCTTTATTTCGACTGAAATCTCACTAAGATGGTTAAACGAAAAATTTCTATGTCGCTCAAAATTAGCTTTTTGCAGTTTAATCAGGTATCTTCTGTCTAAAAAAATAATATATTATATTAAGGAGGTAGTCTATGAACAAAAAATATGTAATTGGTGTTGATCTTGGCGGAACAAAAATCTTAACTGCAATCGCTGATATGGAAGGTAAAATTTTGAATCGGGTACGGGTAGATACAGGTGCCGATGAACCTGCAGAAAATGTTATAGGTCGTATAATTAAGACAGTTAATGAGGTAATGGAACAGGTAGGTGCTACAAAAGATGAAGTCCTCCGGATTGGAGTAGGTTCTCCAGGCCCCCTGGACATTGAAAAAGGAGTTGTACTCTTTTCACCAAATTTAAAATGGCATAATGTGCCTATTGTTTCGATGATGGAAGAAGAACTGGGACTGCCGGTTGTTCTTGAGAATGATGCCAATGCCGCTGCTCTAGCTGAATATACTTTCGGTGCTGGAAAAGGTGCAGAGCACATGATTTATATGACCATAAGTACTGGAATTGGTGGTGGAGTGATCATCAATGGTCAGCTTCTTCATGGTGTAGGTTCTGCTGCTGGAGAGCTGGGACACCATACTATTATACCAGATGGTCCGCAATGTGGTTGCGGTAATTACGGCTGTCTTGAGGCACTGGCATCTGGAACAGCTCTTGGGAGGTATGGCCGGGAAGCTGTTTTGAGTGGTGAAGAGACACTAATGAGGGAAATGGTAAATAGTCCTGAAAAAGTAGATGGGTCAGTGGTTACCCGTGCAGCTGAAGCAGGAGATAAAGTGGCTTTAGAGATTGTAGACAGGGTAGCTACATATATTGGTATTGGGATTGCCAACATGATTAATATTTTTAATCCAGCCAAAGTGGTATTGGGCGGAGGAGTTATCAAAGCTGGCCATCTATTTTATGATAAAATTTTAAAAACTGTAGAAGAACGGGCATTAGAAGCACCACGAAAGCAGTGTGAGATTGTTTTTGCTGAATTAGGATCTGATGTGGGTGTTCTTGGAGCAATTGCAGTTGCCTTAAAAGATAAATGATAGGTAATAGGAGATGAATTTTTTTGAGCTTAACGATTCAGGAATTGATCTCCCATTTCAAACTGGAATTGTTAGCTGGTAGGAAAGGCTTGAAAAATAAATTGATGGTGACAGATATCAAACGGCCGGGGATTGAACTTGCCGGCTATTGGAAATACTTTACCCCTGAACGAATTCAGCTGTTGGGGAGAACTGAGATTAACTTTTTAAGTGAACTTTCTTTTCTTGAAAGAAAGGAAAGGTTGATTAAATTTTTCAGTTATCAATTACCAGGGGTAATTATTACACGGAATTTAAAACCACCTGAGCCGATGATCCAGATTGCTAAAGAGACAGGAGTTCCTCTCCTGAGAGTCAAAACCTCTACAACCCGTTTTTTAAGTCAGTTGACCGATTATCTGGAAAAAAAGCTTGCTCCGTCTAAGACCGTTCACGGGGTACTGGTTGAGGTATATGGTGTGGGAGTTTTGCTGATAGGGGAAAGTGGAATTGGAAAAAGTGAGACTGCCCTTGAATTGGTAAAGCGGGGTCATCGGCTGATAGCTGATGATGTAGTAGAGCTGAAACGAATTGGAGCCAGTACACTGGTGGGTACTGCTTTAAAGATTAACCAGCACTATATGGAATTAAGAGGAATTGGAATTATTGATGTTAAGACCCTCTTTGGAGCAGGAGCAATCAAATCAGAACAGGTGGTCCACATGATAATCGAATTGGAAGACTGGAAATGTCAAAAGGACGATTATGATCGATTGGGTTTAAATACTGCTACGGCTCCTTTACTTGGTGTTGAGATTCCAAAAGTAGTGGTTCCGGTGCGTCCTGGTCGGAATTTAACAACGATAATAGAAGTTGCAGCTATGAACCATCGGTTGAAATGCATAGGATTTGATGCAGCAAAGAAATTTACCCGGCAACTTGAGGCAGAGATTTCCCGTAAAAGAGAGAAGAATACTCTGAAAGGTGAGTGAAAATGTCTCATAAATTCTGGGTCATTCTCCTGGTTGTTCTGTTGATTTCTGGCCCGACAGTCAGGGTATTTGGTGAAGATGAAACAGGGGAGATTGCCGTAGAAGATAAATGGACCACCATTCTTGATATAGAAGATCCTATAGGAGATGATTATGGCCCCGGTACTTATCTATACCCAACTCATGTTCAGTTTGCACCATATCAGGGTTTATTAGATATTGAAAGATTTAAGGTAGAAGGTACAGAAAAACTGATTAGATTTCAGATAACTTTTGGTCAGATAACCAATCCCTGGCATGGACCCTTTGGATTTAGTCATCAATTGATTCAGATTTATATTGACCACCGTCCCGGTGGTAAAAGGCGGCCCTTTTATCCCGGGGCCAAAGTTGTTTTTAGCCCACGGGCGCCCTGGGATACTCTGATAAAGGTGACTGGTTGGGGAATGTATATCTTTCGCTGTACAGATAAACCTGAAAAAGAACCTGCTCACTATACTAAAGGGGATATTAAAGTTCTGGCTGATGGTAAAACCATCCAGGTTCAGATTCCTATTGAAGATATAAGTAGTTTTGATGATCTTTATGATGCTTCTTATTATCTTTTGGTAGGTGGCCAGGATGGTTTTGGTCCTGATAACTATAGGGTGGTAAAAAAAGAAGTGAGCGAATGGTATTTTGGTGGAGGAGATGGGTCAGGATATGCTCCTAATGTGATTGATATACTTACTCTTCCTCATAAAAGTCAGCAAAAAATTCTAGGTTCTTATGATCCGACAAACCGTGTTCTGGCAGTTGTAGAACCTGTTCATCGTCCCAATCCTCTAAAGAAAGGAATTATCTATCTAATATCTATTACCGTTGGAATACTGCTCTGGTACAGTTGGTGCAAAAGAGATGAATTTAACTTAGACCAATAATTAAGAAGATTAAAATAATAAAGATTAGACTGTAAAAAGCTAATTTTGAGCACATTGAAATTTTTCGTGTAACCATCTTAGTAAGATTGAGGAGGAATAAGGCTTCATCAGAGAAGGTGATAAGCTAATCAGGGGTCAGAAGGACCTATTGCTTAGTGTGCCTTATTTCGACGTAAATCGAACTTTAGATGGTTCGAAAAATTTCTTCATAAAGTGAAAAATTAGCTTTGTGCATTAAAATCAGACCATTAATTTAAGAAGATTAAATAATAGTCGATTAGGGAAAAAAGAGGAATTTTATTTGATAATGAAGAAAAATAAAAATAAGACCCGCAAGATGGGAGGTACCAGAGTGAGCAGAGGTATTTGTAAATTTTTAATATTTATTTGTATTGTTTTTCTATTTTTAAGTCTGCCTCTCCTGGCCAGAGAGGATAATGATAAAAGGAATATTATCTTTCAAATAGATGATCCGGTGGGAGATGATTGGGGACCAGGAAGCTACACCTATCCTAGATACAAACATTTTGAACCTTTTAAAGGTTTATTTGATCTAACCAGATTTAGTATAATCGATGCTGACCCGGATTATATATTAGAGTTTGCATTTACAGAAATTCGTGATCCTTGGCGTTCTAAATATGGATTCAGCCATCCTTTGATTCAGATTTATTTTGATAATCAGCCGGGTGGAAGTACTGAACTTTTCCGGCCCGGGGCCAGGGTAAAGTTGGATTCTAATGCACCATGGGATGTTATGTTGAATATTACTGGATGGTGGGTCAGATTATTCCGACCTACTGATAGAGAAAGAGTTAAATCGATGAAAATTCCCTGGAATGATACAAAAAATCCTTTTGAACTTTCTGAGGCTGTTGTTACCCTTGAAGAAAATGTGATCAAAGTTCAGTTACCTAAAACCATTATTGGGGATTTAAGTAAGGCAAAATTCTTTTTACTGATTGGAGCCTTTTTTCCTTTTGGTGAAGACCATTATCGGGAGGTTAAAAAAGTTAGTGATGATTGGGCATTTGGTGGAAGCACTAATCCGGAATTAAGTCCCCGGGTACTGGATATTTTAGTACCGGATGGAATGGTTCAGGAAGAAGTCTTAAAATTAAGTCAAAATGCTCGTGATTTTGTGACCATTCCTTATATTGCTATTAGTAGAGGGACTGAAAGTATGATTTTTAATGAAAAAATTTTGATCTGGGTTGTAACGCTAATAGTTATTGTTTTATTGGCATTAGTTATTAAAATAAAAAGTAAAAAAGACCCAGTCAGAAAGTAGTATAATATATTGACCTTCTTCAAATATTAGTTAATAGAAAAAATTTGAAGGGGGAATAAGATGGCTCAAACTAACTATCAGTTGGACCCAAATATGGATCAGGGAATCAAGGTTGAACCAACTCCAATTATTGCTGGACAGCGGGTGGATATTGAATATGATGGACTTTTAGCTAAAGCTGGTGCTCAAGAAATTTATCTTCATGCAGGTTTTGGTAGGAACGACAGTTGGACTAATGTAATGGATATTAAGATGACTCGCCAGGGCAATCGGTTTGTAACACGTCTTGCAATTGAAGATGAGACCAGATTCAATTTCTGCTTTAGAGACAATGCTGGAAACTGGGATAATAACAATGGGCGAAATTGGTCTTTTGAAATCCATAATGGCAAACTCTACTAAATTTTTAAATATCCGGGTCTATCGGAAAACCGATAGACCTTTTTTAGTATTTAGAAGTTATACTTTTTGCAGTATAATCCAGTATTAATTTTACAGAGGTGATTTGAATGGAAATGATTCGTTTAACAGGTTCAATTTTAAAAAAAGAAGAAGAATTTACTCGTCGGGAATGGGTGGTAACTAACGGAATAGGAGGTTTTGCCGGATCATCACTGGTGGGAGCCAATACCAGGGGATATCATGGGATTTTAGTAGCTGCTTTTAAACTGCCCCTTAAGCGAATGCTCCTTGTGAGTAAGTTAGATGAAAAGGTATTAACTGCTGATAAGGAATATCCGCTGGGAACCAATATCTATCAAAACGATTTGCATCCTAAGGGATATCTGTATCTGACAGATTTTCGATATAGTTTCCATCCTATATTCAGTTATGAGCTGGATGGAAGAATTCTGGAGAAGAAGATTTATATGATTTATGGTGAAAATACTACTGTTGTGGAATATCATTATCTGGATGGTACAGATCAGATTAAGCTTCGATTGACTCCTTTTTTGAATTATCGGGATTATCATGGTAATATAGAGGCCAGTGACTGGCCCTGGATGATAGAAAAAGACGGATGTCAGTATAAATTTACTGCCTTTGAAGGGGCTGCTTCAGTTTATATGACTGCAAAGGGAGACTGGACTGAAGATCGTCACTGGCATTACAGGTTATTCTATCCCATTGAAGAATACCGGGGTCTTAAAGCATTGGAAGATCATTATATTCCGGGATATTTGACTGTTCAATTAAAACCAGGTGAAAAATTGGCTGTAATTTTTTCAACATTGGACAAATATAGAGGTAATGATGATATTCAATTACTATATCAGAAACAGGTTGAGAGGATTGAAGAATTATTTAAAAAGGCCGGAGCTAGAGATAGATTGAGCCGCAGGTTAGTGATAGCTGCAGATCAGTTTCTGGTTCACCGTGATTCTACAGATACAGCCACGGTGATTGCTGGCTATCCCTGGTTTACTGACTGGGGGCGGGATAGTATGATTTCTTTGCCAGGGTTAACTCTGGCTACAGGAAGATGGGAAGAAGGAAAAGAGATATTGGAGACTTTTGCCCATTATTCCAAATATGGTTTAATTCCTAATCGTTTCCCGGATGAAGGAGAAGAACCTGAATATAATACGGTGGATGCAAGTCTCTGGTTTTTTGTTGCTTTTTATGAATACTACAAAAAGACCGGAGATAAAGAATTTGTTCTAAAACATCTACCGCTATTAAAAGAGATAATTCGTTTTCATATGGAAGGTACCCTCTGGGGGATTCAGATGGAGTCTGACGGATTATTGACCCAGGGTGAAAAAGGTGTGCAGTTGACCTGGATGGATGCAAAGATTGGAGATTGGGTGGTAACTCCCCGCCAGGGAAAAGCAGTTGAAATCAATGCCCTATGGTATAATGCGGTCAAAATTGTTGCTTATTTTACAAAACTTGCTGGTGAAGAAGAGAAATTTCAGGAATATGAAGAATTGGCGCAAAAGATTTTAATAAGCTTTAGAGAAAAGTTCTGGAATGATGAAGAAGGGTATCTTTATGACCGGATTACTGATGGAGAAAAAGACCCCTCTATCAGGCCAAATCAAATTTTTGCTTTAAGTTTACCTTTTCCATTGTTAGATTGCGAGGAAGGTGCCAGATTGTTAAAAGTAGTAAAAGAACATCTAGTTACACCCTTTGGTCTGCGCAGCTTATCATTCCAGGATAAAGATTATCACAGTCACTATGGTGGTAACCAGTACCACCGGGACGCAGCTTATCATCAAGGAACAGTTTGGGGATGGCTTATGGGACCATATCTGGGTGCACTCCTTTATGTAAAAGGCGACTCTTTAAATACACGACAGCTAATTTTTAGTTTACTGGAGCCGCTTTTGGCACATATGGAAAGTGATGGAGCTATTGGTCAGATCAGTGAAATCTTTGATGGAGACCGTCCATATCATCACCGGGGTTGTTATGCTCAGGCCTGGAGTGTTGCGGAAATTCTCAGGATAATTGATTTAATCTCATAAAATTTTAGCAGGAAGTTTTAATGAGGATAGAGAAGCATATAAATTTAAGGAGATGATTAAATTGCAAAAAGCTAATTTTGAGCGCTATAGAAATTTTTCGTTGAACCATCTTAGTGAGATTTCAGTCGAAATAAGGCCTCATATGAGGATGTGATAAGCTAATCAAGGGTCAGGATGACCCATTTTGATGGTTCGAAAAATTTCTTTTGAAGTGAAGAATTAGTTTTTTGCAGTAAAATCAGGAAATTAAATTGAAGAGGAGGGAATTTCTGTGCGACAAAAACATTTTAGCCTAATCGCTCTGTTGGTTATAGTCGGTTTAATTGTGCTAGCTTTACCTGTAACAGCTCAGGAAGATTTATTTGGTCAGGGAATGGAGGCATATTTATCTGGAGATTATGAAAAGGCCATTGAATTTTTTGATCAGGTAATAGATGCTGATGGTAGATATGTGTATGATGCTTATTTTTACAAAATTTTATCCTATGCTAATTTATATAAACTGTTGCAGACTAAAGATTCATTACAGGAAATGATGGATAAGGGCTTTGATTCTGGATATCTTCATTGGAGATTGGGGCAATTATATTTAAATAAAGATTCCCAGTTTGATAGTGCTCAGTTGGATGAGGCATTGAAAGAACTGAAAAAAGCTTATGATATGGGTATTCGTACTGCTGAATTTCACAGGGATTTGGCGTTAGCTTATCAGGGAGTCGGTGAATATGACAAGGCAATAACTGAGTATAAGCTGGCATTGATGCAGGATCCTAAATATGTCGAAGGTTATATAAATCTGGCTTTAATTTATAAGGAATTAGGTGAAAACGAAAAAGCTATTGAGGCATTGGAGACTGCATTAAAATATGATGCTGGAAATATAAGTATTTATCAAAGTCTGGGAGATTTGAAGTTTTCTTTAGGTGATTTTTCTGCTGCGGCTGAGTATTATAAAAAGACTTTAGAGATCAATCCAAAGTTTGTATCCAGTATGTTAAAACTTTCTTTGACATATTACCATATGGAAAAATATGATCTTGCTAAATATCAGTTCTTAAAGACCATAGAGATCAATCCTTATCTTTACCAGGCTTATTTCTATCTAGGTAAGATTGCGGTACTTCAGGAGAATTATGAAGAGGCTATAAAGTATTTTGAACTGGCTATTGAATATAATTCTCAATTTGCAGATGCATTGATTGCTTTGGGTGATATATATTTAAAACAAGGTAATGCTTATCGGGCCATGTCCCAATATACTCTGGCTATTGAAAAGAACCCTAAATATCCCAAAGCTCATTTACATCTGGCTAAAGCCTATATTGTTCTGGAGATGAAAGAAGCTGCCATAGCCGAATTACGAAAAACACTGCACATGAATCCTGATTTTAAAGAAGCACAGGAGTTATTAGAGCAGTTATTGGGAGAATAATACTTGATTATACTGCAAAAAGCTAATTTTGAGCGACATAGGAAATAAGGCCTCATCACAGGAGGTGATGAGCTAGTTCTAAGGGCCAGGAGAGCCCTTTGAGTCAGGAAGCCTTATTTCAGCGGAAATTGAACTTTAGATGATTCGAAAAATTTCTCAAGAAGTGAAAAATTAGCTTTTTGCAGTTTAACCATTAAATAAGATTAAATATAGTAACCATGAAGGTTAAAGCTATTTGAAAATAGCTTTACTTTCATGGTTTATTATTTTTAAAAGGGAGGAATCATTGATGAAAATTAAAACAAGACAGATGGTGTCTATGGCAATTTTGATTGCATTAGGTGTAATTTTGCCAATTAGCTTTCATTTGTTCGAGGCAGGTGGCTCAATCTTTTTACCGATGCATATTCCTGTTTTTTAGCAGGAGCTTTACTTGGCCCAGTTGTTGGAATGATTGTTGGAGTAGTGACGCTGGTGTTAAGCAGTTTTCTTACCGGTATGCCGCCCATTATTCTGATGGTTCCAATAATGTTTGTAGAACTGGGTATTTATGGTCTGGTGATCGGATATTTTTATATATCTGGCCTTACTTTTTAGTATGGTGATAGGGGGAATTGGGGCAGGTCTGATTGTCTGGATTCTGGTATATATTTTTAATATTAGTAGTTTGCCAGCCAATTCTTTGATATTCATCTGGGGCGCTATTATTAAAGGATTGCCAGGGATTATTATTCAAGTTGTTTTGATTCCGTTGGTAGTTTATTTTCTTAAGTCATCAAAGGTAGAAATTATGGAAAATCTGTAGAGGGGTGAAAGAATGTCTAGAGAATTTTTTAATCAAAAAGCAGAAAAATGGGATCAGATAGTTAATCATGATAGCATTAAAATCAGGAAAGTACTTGATGGGTTACCTGACATTGTTAATCCAGAGATTTTGGATGTAGGTTCTGGAACCGGAGTTTTAATTCCATTTTTAAAGGAGAGATATGGTGAAAGGGTACGGATTACTGCCATTGATTTTGCAGAAAAGATGATTGAGGTTTCTAAAAAAAAGCACAGGGATTATTCGAATATTGAATTCATTGTAGGAGATATTTATTCATATCCGTTAACTGAAAGAAAGTATGATTTGATCTTGTGTTATTCGGTTTTTCCTCATTTAAAAGATAAAGAAGGTATTTTAAGAAGGTTTGGATTACTTTTAAAACATGGCGGTTGGTTGGTAATCTTTCATTCTGAGTCCCGGGAAAATATCAATAATTTACATCACAAAGCTGGTAAAGAGGTGAAAGAAGATTATTTACCGCCGGCAGATCAAGTAGTGAAGATGGCTGAAAAGTTCGGGTATAACGCCAAAAGAGTTGTAGATGATGATAGGATGTATCTGGTGGAGTTGCTATATTTAAATTAGGCAGGCGTTAGAAAAGCCTTTTCCCAATAGTGGGAAAAGGCTCTTTTTCTCTATTGTATCATTTGTTCAGATGCTCCAATTTTGCCGCCAACCTGAATAATAAACTCTGGTGAACCTTCTGGACTTATGACTATCTTTTTCTGATAAAACTCGTCAATGGTCATCCACTTAGTATCAACTATATTAGATGGTCTGTCTGGTGGAGTTTGAACCTCATTTGAACAGAGGATAGGGTGAAAATGTCCGGCTTCATCCCTTACACCTAATTCAAAGATAAATTTTTGATCAGGTTGATTTAAATATAGATACCAGTTTCCTGCCTTTGGGTCAACAGCTTGAAAGAAATCAATCTGCTGTGAAAAATTTCGAACTTTGAGTTCCCATTTTCCAGAGGGTGCATCAGGAGGTAATACCCAATAAACGAATACCCAATAAGGGTCTTTGGCAAGTGCTATTAATGTGGGATTTAACTCCATGTCAATGGCCATCTCATATCCGGAAATTGGCTCGGGTTGAACGCCTATTTGAATTACGTGATCAGCCGGAGCATTATAATCCAACTCCAATACCTGAACAGGTCTGAATTTTTCAGGTGTCTTTGTTTTTTCTTCATCCTTTAATAACTCAATCCTGCTTTTTCTTTTCATTTTTTCTCTTTCCACTTCTAAATCCAACTTATTTTCCCATTCAGGTTTGTGACTTATGTTTGGTTCTTCTGCTATTTCCATATCCTCATTTTTTCGAGGAGGAAGAACCACTTCCTTATCACCTTTTTCCCGTTTGCTTATAAAATAGAATATGGCTATTAATACAGGGATCAATAAAATAATCCATTTAATCAAAGGGAGGTCACCTCCTGGGATAATCTTCTGGTATGAAAAGTATTATATATGCTGGTAAATTCTATAGTCCAATTCGGGAAAAAGGTTATTTTCTGCTTCAAACCTGCTCAGTTTCTCTTCATCAATTCTTTTCTCTCTAATCATTTTCACAATTTCATTAAATTGATTCAAATGGGTTTTGATACGGCGAATGGCATAGTCAACCATAGTACCTGTTTTCATGATAAATGCCCAGTCACTACTTTGGGCCAACAGTAACTCACGTGCTGCCTGGTTTAATGCCCTAAGTTCCAGTAAAGAAGGATTTTTATACTCTGAAGCCAGATCGATCATCTGACGGCTTGCTTGATGAAGATAAGGATAAATCCAGTCATTGGTTCCATTGAGCCAGACTTCGTGATATCCCTCATGACCCCAGCTTCCCTCGGAGGGTTGGGCAATTTGATGGTTTGGATATTTTTCCAGATATCTGGAAGGCGTAATCAACCTGACCTGGTTTTGATCAAAATAAAGTTTTTTGATAACGAACTCCAGAAATTGAGGTCCTTCATACCACCAATGACCAAATAGTTCAGCATCATAGGGTGCATTTATGATTGGTGGTTTATCCATAAAGGTTGTTAAATACTCAATCTGTTTTTGACGGTTGAAGATAAAGTTGCTGGCATGGATAGATGCTTTTTTTCTAGCCCAATCCGGTTTGTAGACCTTTTTATAATCGGTTTTTCCGGTAATCCGGTAGTATTTGATTCCTGTCATTTTTCTAATCCCTGAGGAGTGAATGTATGGACGGATATAGTTATAATCCAGGTCATATCCTATATCCCGGTAAAACTCACGGTAATCAAAATCTCCTGGATATCCTTCCTGAGCACTCCAGACCTGTTTTGAGGTCTCTACATCCCGACCGAAGACTGCCACACCCGCTGGAGTATAGACTGGAGCGTTGACCCCATATTTAGGGCGGGGTGTGGCATAGAGGAGGCAATGGGTATCTACAAAAAAGAATTCAATTCCTTCATCAGCCAGAATTTGATCAAAACCCGGTTTATAACCACACTCCGGTAACCATATTCCCCGTGGTTTACGACCAAAGAACCGTTCATAAGTTCTTATTCCCTGACGGATTTGGGCTCTAATTGATTCAGGATAAATCATTAATGGTAGATATCCGTGGGTGGCAGCACAGGTGATAATTTCAATTTGCCCGATCTCTTGAAAATATCGAAAACCTTGAATAATATTTTTTTCATACCTTTCACAGAATAAATGATAGACTTTTTTAAATGAATCTAAATACATTTGGGCTACTCTATTAAATTCAGGTTCATTTTGAGTTCGTTTGACTTCTTTTTGTGCCAATTCTATTAATCTCTCTAAGCGTCGTAGATAACGGGTCTTAAGAAGCTTATCATTTAGCATATTTAATAATGTGGGGCTTAAAACGATAGTGATGGGAAAAGGTACATTTTCCCTTTCCAATTGTTCCATCATTTTTAATAGCGGCAAATATGTTTCGGTAATTGCCTCATAAAACCAATCTTCCTCTAAGGGATCAGAATCATTTGGATGGCGTACAAAAGGTAAATGGGCATGTAATACTAGGTTGAGATAACCCTGAGTCAATTCACTTCACTCCTATTCAACAGTCGTACTCCTTTTAATATGAGTAGAGAGATAAAATTTTATACATAAAAGAACTGAATAAAACCACCACCTCTGGAGATATTAAAAAGCAGAGAAAATTTATAAGGAGGGAAGTTTTTTTGCATATTTTAACTTTTTCCCCTGAATATCCGCCACTACAGGTCGGGGGATTGGCCAGGCATGTTAAGCCACTGAGTGAAGCACTGGTTAAAGAAGGACATAAGGTTACAGTAATTACTCAGATGGCTACAGGTGCACTTAAAGAAGAGATGAAAAATGGGATTGAGATTATCCGGGTTAAGCACCCTCTCGTTAATGCTCCAGATTTTGCGTCTTCTATTCTTCAGATTAATTTTGAAATGGTACAGGCAGCAGGTAGCCTGATTTTAAAAGGGCGTCATTTTGATTTGATTCACGGTCATGATTGGTTGGTAATAATGGCTGCCCGAACTTTGAAACACCAACTAAAAGTTCCTTTGATTATGACCATCCATGCCACAGAACACGGTAGAAATCACGGTATTTATAATGACTTGCAACGTTATATTAATGATTTGGAATGGCTTTCTTGTTATGAAGCCTGGCGGGTTATAGTCTGTAGTAATTACATGAAACGCGAAATTCAATATCTTTTTCAGGTTCCTGAAGATAAGATTGATATTATTGAAAATGGCGTGGAACCTGAGGATTTTTCAGGTGATGTTTTAGAAGGATTTCGAGAGAATTATGCCCATCCCGATGAAAAAATGGTCTTTTTTGTAGGCAGATTGGTGCAGGAGAAAGGTGTACAGGTTTTGATTGAGTCAATACCTGAAATTTTATTCCATAATCCTCAGACCAAATTTGTTATTGCCGGAAAAGGACCCAAAATGGATGAACTAAAAGACCAGGCAACACGGCTTGGTGTTTATGATAGGTGCTATTTCACCGGTTTTATTGATGATAAGACGAGAAATAATCTCTACCGTGTCTGTGATCTGGCTGTTTTTCCAAGTCTGTATGAACCTTTCGGAATTGTAGCACTGGAAGCTATGGCTGCTAAAGTTCCAGTTCTTGTCACTAATGTAGGTGGCATGGCAGAGATTGTAGAGGATGGGGTAGATGGGATTAAGGTTCATCCTGGATCTCCACATGAGCTGGCCCAGGGGATTTTACGGGTTTTAAAAAACCCTGAGTTGGGTAAAAAGATTCAGGAAAATGGTTTTAAAAAGGTAAAAGAGAAGTATAACTGGCCCGGGATTGCTAAAAAGACCAATAAAGTTTATCAACGGGTATATGATGAGTATCTGGAAAGTGATTGGGGTGAAGAGATTACTGGTATTAATATGGTTAATGAAAAAGTAGAATACCGGTATCAAACTACAGGAAAGTAAGGAAAGAAGGAGGATGTGGTAAGGATGAAAGCAATTATTATGGCTGGAGGTAAGGGAACAAGATTACGTCCATTAACCTGTGACCTTCCAAAACCGCTGGTACCGATTTTAAACAAACCTGTAATGGAATATAGCATTGAGCTGTTAAAGGAACACAGAATCACTGAGATTGGGGTTACTACATGTTATCTTCCCGAGATGATTAGAGATTATTTTGGTGACGGTAGCCGTTGGGGAGTTAAGTTATACTATTTTCAGGAAGAAGAACCATTGGGAACAGCGGGAAGTGTACACAATGCTTCAGATTTTCTGGATGAGACATTTGTTGTGATTAGTGGAGATGCTTTGA
Source organism: Anoxybacter fermentans (assembly GCF_003991135.1). GTDB lineage: Bacteria > Bacillota > Halanaerobiia > DY22613 > DY22613 > Anoxybacter > Anoxybacter fermentans. Next base: position 416,591 of record NZ_CP016379.1, read on the forward strand.
CAGATATTGATCTCAGTCAAGCTATTAGATATCATCAGGAGAAAAAGAGTATAGCTACTCTGGTTTTAAGCCGCCAGGAAATACCTTTAGAGTATGGCGTGGTGATTACTGATGAGAATGGTAGAATTATGCGTTTTTTAGAAAAACCATCCTGGGGAGAAGTTTTTAGTGATCTGGTCAATACAGGAATTTATATCCTGGAACCAAAGATTTTTGAATATTATGATCATGGAGTTAAGTTTGATTTTAGTAAAGATCTCTTTCCTTTGCTAATGCAGGATGGCCAGACTTTGTACGGTTTTCCTGCAGATGGTTATTGGTCCGATATTGGTGATCTGGAACAGTATATGCAAACTCAATTTGATATTTTGACTAAAAAAGCTGATGTATATATTCGAGGTAGACAGATTGAAGAAGGGATCTGGATTGGTGAAGGAACAGATATTCCTGGAAATGTACATTTAACTGCACCGGTCTTCATTGGAGAAGATGTAGTAATTAAGCCTGGAACACATTTAGAAGCAGTTGTGATAGGAGATTATACCATCATTGAATCCGGTAGTTCACTTAAGAGAAGCATTCTCTGGTCTGGGGTATATCTGGGCAGGAATACAGAAATCAGAGCTGGTTTTCTCTGTGATGGAGTAAAGGTTAAAGATAATGTTCGAATTTTTGAAGGAGCGGCTCTGGGTACAGATTGTACAATTGGAAGGAATGTAACTATCCAACCGGGTGTAAAGATCTGGCCAATGAAGGTTGTGGAAGATTATACCAACCTTAATAAAAGTCTTGTCTGGGCACCTAAATGGCGGAAGCGGCTCTTTAATACTTACGGAGTACATGGTCTGGCAAATATTGAGATAACTCCAGAGTTTGCAGCTAAATTGGCATGTGCCTATGGGTCAACTTTTGAGAATGGTGCAGAAATTGCTGTAAGCTCCGATAATTTTGCAGTCTCTAAAATGCTGCAAAAATCTGTAGTAGCAGGGCTTCTCTCCAGCGGAATAAGGGTCGTTGATCTGGGTGAGATACCATCTCCTGTTGCCAGATACAGTATTGCTTCTTTAGAAGCTAGTGGTGGAATGCATATTCGCTGTTGTTATGATAACCCTGAAGAAATAATTTTTGAGTTTATGGATGAAAATGGAATTAATATTAATCGAAGTATGGAAAGGGAGATTGAAAAGAAATTTTTCGGTGAAGATTTTAAACGGGCAGACCAGGAGCATGTTGGAGAATATTACTATGCACCTCAGATGATTGATAGCTATTTACATGGGCTTGAATCACTGATCAATCGTGATCAGATTCGCCGCAGACGGTATCGATTGGTGATTGATTATGAATATGATAGTCTTTCTCAGCTTTTACTTAATATGCTTGACCGTCTTGGTTGTGAAGCAGAATTTACTTATAACTATGGACGCGGGATGCGGCCTTTAAGTTTTGCTGAAAGGCTTTCTACCAGTAATCGGATTGGACAGATGGTTTTTGATTTAGAAGCTGATATGGGGATTATTCTGGATCATAATGGAGAGAATCTGACTCTGATCACTGAATCAGGCAGAGTGGTGACTGAAGAGGAATTTCAGATTTTAATGGCCATGGTTCTTCTTCATCAGGGAGTAAGGAGATTGGTTGTACCAATAAGTGCCCCTGCTTATATTGATGAATTGGTTGAGGAATACGGAGGAGAGATTATCCGTACCCGGAGTGATAGGCCAACGATAATGCGTACGTTTTTTGATGTGGCAGTAGAAAATGGACAACCTTTTATCTTCCCCTATAGTGATGGATTGGCAGCACTGACACTGATTCTGGACTTTTTAGCAGATCAGGAGATAACTCCAGATGAGTTAATTGAATCTATTCCAGCATTCTATACAAGTCTAGAAGATGTGGACTGTCCGTGGGAAGAGAAGGGTAAAGTAATGCGTAAGTTGATTGAAACTACCAGGAATGACAAGGTGGAGCTGGTGGATGGTGTAAGAATACAGCATGACCATGGTTGGACATGGATTTATCCTGATAATGATGAACCGGTCTTCCATGTTTACACTGAAGCAGATAATCCAGAACTGGCATCTCAAATCTCTCAGGAATATGCTGCCATGATAGAAGATTTTAAAACGAGTTAGGAGGAGGTAAGATGCCGAGGGCATTAACTATAGGAAATGGGAATCTTTTAATTAATTTTGATAAAGACTTAAATATGCGAGATCTATACTTTCCCCATGTTGGGGAGTTAAACCATATTGGCGGTCATAAAAATAGCCTGGGAGTCTGGGTTGATGGTCAGTTTAGCTGGACCGATGAATATGGTTGGCAAAATAAGGTTGGGTATCTTAAAGAGAGTCTTGTAACCAAAGCCAATGCCCGTCATGATGGTTTAGGAGTGGAACTTGAGATAAATGACCTGGTTCATTTCCGGGAAAATATATATTTGAAGAAAATTAAAGTAAAAAATCTTTTTGATTGGGAACGGGAGATCAGGATTTTCTTAACCCATGATTTTAGTATTAATGAAACCAATATTGGAGATACAGTTTTTTATGACCCCAGTCTGGATGTAATAATTCAATATAAACGCGATATTTGTTTTTTGATTAACGGGTTTACTGAGACTGGTGATGGGTTTTTTCAATATGCCTGTGGTATAAAACGGTTTGGGGGAGCAGAAGGAACCTGGCGGGATGCAGAAGATGGCTGGTTGGAAGGTAACACCATTGCTCAGGGTTCGGTAGATAGTACTATTAGTTTTAGAGTCAATGTTCCGGGAAAGGATGAAGAGGTGATCTATTACTGGATAGTAGTTGATCGTGGTTTTGAGGAAGTACGGGAAATGAACTCTTATGTCTTAAGCCGCGGGCCAGCTAATCTTTTACAAAAGACAGAGGCTTACTGGAGGGCCTGGGTGAACAAGACAAAAAAAGGGTTTCATAACCTGTCTTCGGAGATTGTTGATCTCTATAAATTAAGTCTTTTAATTGTCAGAACCCAGATTGATAATAATGGTGCTATTATCGCTGCCAATGACTCTGATATTCTTCAATATAACCGGGACCATTACAGTTATATGTGGCCTAGAGACGGGGCACTGGTAGCCTATGCTCTGGATATGGCAGGTTATCCTGAGATTACATCACGGTTTTTTAGGTTTTGTGAGAAGGTTCTGGCTGAGGGAGGATATGTATGGCATAAATATAATCCCGATGGTTCAGTAGGTTCTAGCTGGCATCCCTGGTTTTATAATGGGGAGATTCAATTACCCATTCAAGAGGATGAGACCGCATTGATCCTCTTTGCTTTGTGGCATTTTTATGAATGGTTTCATGATCTGGAGTTTGTAGAATCTCTCTATCAGCCATTGATTAAAAAAGCTGCTGATTTTATGGTGGACTACCGCCATCCCGGATTGAAACTTCCTTTGATGAGTTATGATCTATGGGAGGAACGGCGAGGAATTTTTACCTTTACAGCAGCATCAGTTTATGGTGGATTGATTGCTGCTGCTAATTTTGCTAAACTATTGGGAGATTTAAAAAGATATAACCGATATGCCCAAGCTGCTTCTGAGGTCAAAGAGGCAATATTGACTCATTTATATGACCAAAAGTTAGGACGTTTTATCCGCGGGATTTATCTGGAGGGGGATAATATTCGACGTGATCTAACCTTAGAAAGTAGTTTATATGGGGTTTTTAAATTTGGTGTTTTGCCAGCTAAAGATCCAAAGATGGTGCAGACGATGCAAGCCATCGAGAATGGTCTTTGGTGTAAAACTGAGGTGGGTGGAATTGCTCGCTACACAAATGATTATTATTTCAAAAAAAGTGAGGATATTGCCAATGTTCCCGGGAACCCCTGGTTTATCTGTACAATGTGGCTGGCAGATTGGTATATCGAAATTGCTGAAACTTATGAAGATTTAGAAAAACCACTAAAAATTTTGTATTGGGTAGTTGATCATCAGTGTGAAAGTGGAGTTTTATCAGAACAGATTCACCCATATACAGGAGAACCACTTTCAGTGGCACCTTTGACCTGGTCCCATGCTACACTGATAATGGTGGTAAATAATTATTTGAAGAAATATGCTGAGATTAATCAAAAGTGTTTTATGAAAGTGTAGTTTAGAAAAATGGGAGGGATGGACAGTGGTAGAAAGAAAATTTGTTTTCAAAGGAGAAAAAGGACTGAATGCAGAGATGGCGACGCAATTTGTCCAGATTGCAAGTAAATATACTTCCAGAATTATGATCATATACGAAGATAAAGAGGTCAATGCCAAAAGTATAATGAGTCTTCTGGCACTGGCTATCGCTCCCGGTGATGAGTTTATCATTCGGGCCCGGGGTGAAGATGAAGAGTGTGCTCTTAAGGATTTAGCCAGATTTATAGAAAATAGCGGGTAATGTGCTTAAAGCTAATTTTTGGTTAAACTGCAAAAAGCTAATTTTTCGCTTCTTGAGAAATTATGAAAGAGACAGTGCTGAATTATTAAATCTGTTCAGGCTGTCTTTTATTTTTTTTTGCATTTTTTCGGGATAGGTTATATAATTGAGATTAGATTAGTTTAGTAAAAGGGAAAATCAGGTGAAAGTTGAGGTGGCAATGTGATAAGTTATCAAATCTATTTATGGGTCGGCTTAATGGTATTGGGGCTTATAGATCTCTATTTATCTCGTTATCCCATCTTTCATCCCATTATAATGGTTGCGGCAGCAGGATGGTTCTGGAGTGAATTAAATACCGGCCTTATTGTAGGGGGATTTTTAGAGCTTATTTTTGGAATTGCCCAACTTAAGGGTAATAGACGCTTAAATCTGGTTTTATATGCTGGTGGGCTTGCTATTTATTTAAACCAGGAAACTTATAATATCAATTTGATTTTATGCTTGACTTTGGGACTTTTGCTGGCTCTGGGTCTACAATCATTAATGGAACCGTTGCGAAACTTGCTCAAATGGCTGGTTTTGGGAGTCTTTAGTGGAGCCATTATTATTCTGGTCCACCTGGGAAGAGATTTGTTGGGTCTGATTCCTGCTCAATTTTTGAGTCAAATATCGATAGCAGGGGAAGTTCTGCCCTGGATCTTTTTTGCTTATGCTATCAAAGGATTGATAGAACGAATTGATAATAAAGAGACAGTGCAGGCTATTCCGGCTATTTTGATTGGTAGTGAACTGAATATGGAGCAGTACATTTGGGGCCCCATTGCTTTTATAATTCTCTTTTATCTATTCGATATAGTATTTAGAGGCCGGGAGTTTAAGGTATTGTTATGGATTGATTGGGTCCTTATTGTGATTGGAATTTATATTAATCTTCAGTTTTTTGGTTTTATATGGGTTTTTGCTGGACTTTTGGGTCTTAATCTTTTATTTATTACCCGAAATTTTGCCCCATTGGAAATTTATTTGTTAAATTTTATAGCAGGGATTATACTAAGTCAGGGAGGATTGCTTTATTAAATTACCTGGAATGAAAGAAGGAGGTTATGATGAGAGTAATAGCAGATTTACATACTCATACTTTAAAATGTGGACATGCATACAGTACGTTGAGAGAAATGGCTGAAGGTGCCAGATTGAATGGTATTAAGATTATGGCAACTACAGATCATGGGCCAAATATGCCCGGGGCAGCAAATCTGGATTATTTTCGTCATCTGATCCGATTGCCCGAAGAAATCGAAGGAGTTCGGATTTTAAAAGGAGTAGAGGCCAATATAGTTGGATTGGATGGTAGTCTGGATGTACCTGATGAGATCCTTGCACAATTAGATATAGTTCTGGTAGGGTTTCATCCATTATGCGGGTATGAGGGTGAAAGTGTAGAGGATCATACCAGAGCTATGATTGGAGCGATTAAAAATCCTTTAGTCGATCTGGTTGTACATCCTGGAAATCCTATGTTTCCCATTGATGTAAAACAGGTGGTAGCAGCAGCAATGGAAAATGATGTGATACTGGAGATTAATAATAGTAGTTTTCGCGGTAGTCGGAAAGGAAGTCAAGAGAACTGTTATGCTATAGCTAAACACTGTTTGAAGGAGGGTATCACTGTTTCGGTAGATAGTGATGCCCATATTTCCTTTGATGTTGGGAGATTAGATTATGCCATTAGGTTGGTTAAACAGGTGGGAATGAAACCCGAACAGGTGCTAAATACTTCTGTGGAACGGGTTATGGAATTTGTAAATCGAAAAAGACAGGTTAAGAAAGGATTTTTTAACAATAAATAGGGGGAACAAACTATAAATGACCATATATTTAATTAATGGTAAGATAGTATTGAGGCAGGGGATTCTGGCTGATCATGTACTGGTAATACGGGATGGAAAAATTGCTGAGATGCTACTTACTGATGAGGTCAATGACTTGATTTTAAAGGATCATCAGGTTATTGATCTTAAAGGAGGATATATTTGCCCTGGCTGGATAGACATTCACTGCCACGGAGCAGTTGGCGTTGATGTGATGGATGGAGATATAAAAGGGCTTATGAAGATTGCTCGATTTAAAGCATCTCAGGGTGTTACTGGATTTGTTCCAACGGGAATAACGGCTTCTTTTGATCAGATTGAGAGGGCAGTAGAAGTGGTAGCGAAAGCTACAGAAATAAATGAGGATGGAGCTAAGATTCTCGGTTTTCATATGGAAGGACCATTTATCAATCCGGCTAAAAAGGGAGCACATCAGGAAGAGCTGATTGTACCCTGTGATACAGCCTGGACCAGAAAATTAAAAGTGAATGTACCGGGAAGATTTATAGTAACTGTCGCTCCTGAAACGGAAGGAGCTCTGGATTATATTCGGGAGATGAGGAAAGAAGGAGTGTTGATTGCTGTAGGTCATACTGATGGCACATATGATGATATAAGAGCAGCCTATGAGGCTGGCGCTACTCATGGTGTTCATACTTTTAATGGAATGCGGGGACTTCATCATCGTGAGCCGGGTGTAGTTGGAGCAATTATGGACTTACCTCTTATAGCAGAGGTGATTGTAGATGGTGTTCACTTACATCCGGCAATTGTACGTATTTTAAGTAAGTTAAAGTTGCCTGATAAGATGGTTCTGATTACTGATGCCATGCGGGCAGCTGGGCTTGAAGATGGTGAGTATGAGCTAGGAGGCTTAAAAGTATGGAAAAAAGGAAAAGAGGCCAGGCTAGCAGATGGTACTCTGGCTGGTAGTACCCTGACCATGCAAGAAGCTGTACAAAATGCAGTTCGGATGGTAGGGCTCTCCATTGTTGATGTTATGCAGATGGCAGCTACCAATCCGGCCCGACTTTTGGGGCTTGAAGACCGGAAGGGGAGTATTGAAATCGGTAAAAATGCAGATCTTACTTTACTTACACCTGATCTTGAGGTTAGGGAGACAATAATTGAAGGTCGGGTAGTTTATCAGAAATTTAATTAAAGATTTTACTGTAAAAAGCTAATTTTTCGCTCCTTGAAAAATTTTTCGAACCATCTAGAACTCGATTTCCGCCAAAATAAGGCTTCCTAATCAAAGGGCCCTCCTGGCCCTTAGAACTAGCTCACTACCTCCTGTGATGAGGCCTTATTTCGTTGGAAATTTCGCTAAGATGGTTTAGCGAAAAATTTCTATGTCGCTCAAAATTAGCTTTTTGCAGTTTAATTATAAATAATTTGTAAAAGAGAAGGAGAAGTCCTTTTGAGCTTGTTGATAAACCTTTCTTTTTTAGAGACTTGCTCGTGTACTGCCAGAAAAACTAAATATAATTTCTGAAGCGTATAAGTCAAGGCTGAAGCCAAGGAAGGCGGAAGCCTTGACTTTTAAGGACGCGGAGCCAGGATGGCGGAGCGTCCGGTAGCGGAAGAAATTATATTTAGTTTTTCTGGCCCTCTGTGGGAGCAAGTTATGTGCGCCTCCCCTTTTTTAACAGCCTGAGAAGGAGAAGTCCTTCTCTTTTTTTTATTCAGAGTTTGATGTTTCATCTTTTGAGGTATCATATAGGATTTGATATACCTTGATACATTGTTCAGCCATATCCACCAGATATAGTTTATCCTGATAGATTACAAAATCTGTAGGGAAAAAAGATTCATTTTCAGGATTTATTTTAGTTAGTTCAATGGTGTTTAGAAGCTTTCCGGTTTTAGAATATATTTTTATATATGAAAAAATGGTATCGTCTTTAATCTCACTATCCAGGACAAAAAGATTTTCTTTTTCGTCAAATGCAATGGAACGTGGTTTAATAAACTGATTTGCTTCAGTTCCTGTTTCTTCCCATTCCATTACCAGTTCTCCCTTAGGGTTGATAACTTTAATTTTATTATTATTTGTGTCAGCAATGTAAATATTTCCATCAGAACTTAAAGCTAGACTCAAGGGTTGCCATAAATCTAAGTGTTCGAAGGATTGTTCGATCTGGCCCTGTTGATTTAAAAGCATCAATTTATTGTTATCAGCCAGATAAAATTTTCCTTCTTCGGTGAGAAGTAGGGCTTCTATCCATGAGAAAGATTTATCATTCCACTCCATTTCTAACTCTTTTTTAGAAGAATATTTTAAAACTTTTTTGGCGTTTTCTAATGTAATATAATAATTATTCTTTTGATCAACGGTTATTGTCATGTATTCTCTTTGATTCACCTCATTGGGTAACTCTCCTGTCCATGAAGAAATAAAATTACCTTCAATATTAAAAAATTGAATAGATGGTTTTTTGTCAATGATAATTAATTCACCGGTTCTGGTTAAGGAAATCTGATATGGATAAAATAATTCACCATTGTTCATGCCGGAAATTCCAAAAGAATTAATGAATTGCAGTTCGACGGCAAAGGTGTTTTGGGAAAAGAGTACAGGAAAGATAAAAAGCATGAAAAAGGTTAATGCTATGTGGCTGATTTTCATAGTTTGATTCCTCCTTTCAAAAAAAAGTATAAAATTATTATTCGTTAAAAATATCAAAAATACCTTTAAATAAGAAAATAAAATAAAGAAAGAATATTTTTATAAAATAGCGAATATTTCTTTGAAGACAAGATTTGGTTGAAAGGAGAGAATCTCATGAGGAGAAGATGTCTTATATTCTTTATTCTCATAATCTATCTGGTCTTTTTAAACCAAATAGTATTTAGTAAAAGTTATTCCTCAGGTCCATATAGCAATGGATTGAGAATTACAGAAAATTCTACTTTAACCGGAGGTACTTATGATATTAAAGGGGATTTTACTATTAATTCGGGTGTTACTTTAACAGTGAAAAATACTACTACATTGAATGTTGAAGGTAATATAAATATATTTGGTAAAATTGTAACAGACAAGGTTAAGTTGAATTTAAGCATGATAAGCTCAAATGGAAATATTTTAATTAAAAATAGTATCAATGTTTATAGTGCCCAGGGCTTACCTGGAAGGAATGGTGAGGATAGTTATAATGGATCTAAAGGTGGCGATGGTAAAACATCCAATTTATATCTTATTGCTAATAAAGGTGACATTTTGAAATATTTTGAATATAGGTGGTACAGGCGGAAAAGGTGGAGATGGAGGAAATAGTTATGGAGGACTTTTTTCTGGAGTGGACGGAGGTAATGGTGGTATGGGTGGAACCGGTGGAGATGGTGGGTGGATTGAAGTTATTGCCAAAAAAGGAAAGGTTGAAATAAAAAAGATGGTAAAATCTCTAGGTGGAACTGGTGGCCGTGGTGGAAAAGGAGGAGCTGATGCAAGTATAAGTGGAGGACCAGGAAATGGTGGTGATGGTGGAAATGGTGGAGATGGTGGTCAAATTTTAATCATTGGTCAGGATGTGAAAATTTATAGAGGAGCTGGTTTTGATGTATCTCCAGGAATTGGAGGGGCTGGAGGAAGTGGTGGCGCTCCAGGTACTTCTGGTCCATCAGGTGAAGATGGTGATTCTGGTTCTCCTGGAGAGCCTGGTTCTGTGGAAATAAAGGGTGGAGAAATATTTTACGAATCTTCAAGAATTAAAACTCTTTCTAGTATCTATATTTTACCCTCACAGGCCCATACAAGTATAGAATATGATCAAGTGAAACCGAATAAGCCAGATATTATAAAATTTCCTTATTTTAAAAATAATGAAACTGGCGTATATTACACAAATACTACAACACCGATTATAGAGATTAAGGTTCCAGAAGATAATGGTTTTTCCGAATATGGACTTAAAAGTGGAATTGGAAAATTTAAAGTATGGAGTTTAGAATTAGAAGATGATAATTCAAATATAATAGATAAACCTATAAGAACGTTGAGGTTAGATTTAGATTCTGGATATACAATGCCGCCGAAACCAGATGAAGATGATGTTGTTTATCCTTATCCTGATACTGATACTGAAGATTCAAAAGCTCTTGCTGTTGATGTTGTTCAGGCTTTTGATGAAAGTCAGGTGCAAAATGGGTTTTTCTCTTTTCCACTGGAATGTGTAAAAACAAATACTGTGTTACATTTGAATGTAAGGACATATGACAAATATGATAATTATATAGATTATGTAGATAATGATAGTAACTGGTTAAAAATTTATATTGATACTATTCCACCAGATTCTCCAGATGGTTTACAGTATCAAATTTTTGATGAGACAAAGATAGAATTTGAATGGACTCCGCCAAGAGATACAAGTGGAATAAAAGAATATGATATTAAAATTAATGATAGAATAGTGGCTCAGGGGATTAAGGAACCCAGATATATATATAATGGAGGTTTTAATAAACAGATTAAATTTCAAGTTAGAGCTAGAGACCTGGCAGGTAATGAATCACAATTTTCAGATCCAATAATAGTATATACATATCCAGAGAAAACAAGTATTAAATCTGTAATTACCGGCGGAAACCGTTTTTCGGGTTATACTGCAAGTGTGCAGTTTATCTCGGTTGGCGATAAAGCTGCTGGATATCAAATAAAATATTTTGAAGTTGATAGTAGTGGGAATCGAATTAATAATGAAGAGTTTGATATTATTCGTGATGTGGGAAGTATTAGTACCCCAGCAGGTGGTACTTATAGTTATGTAATTTATAATTTAATTGCCCATAAGAGGTATAAGTTTGCTATTCGAACCTATAACAGTAAACCAGGAGCCCCAAATTACACTGATTGGGTTGAATATGGTCCCGTTCAGGTAAAAAATAATGCTCCTACCAGGGCCACTTTATTATCTCCGGCTGATGGTGAGTATATTAATTGCAATAAAGAAAGTTCTTTTGTTTTAAAAGCAGCAGAAAGTACAGATGGTGATCTTGATTTTCTCTTGTATACTTTTGTTATTAATGGTGAGGAATCTTCAAAGTTTAGGGCTTCTAATGGAGAGGTTATATATAGACCAAACATTGTAGATGGATCTTATGAATGGTTTGTTCGCACATATGACGGATATGATTGTACTGAATCGGAGACAAGAAGATTTATTGTCGATCTAACGCCTCCACTTGCTCCTGAATTTTCGATTGAAAAAGCAGAAATCAAAGAAGATAAGGTTACTCTAAAGAATATTTTAATTCGTGATAATGATGTGGCAAGATTTAGGGTTTGGTCTGATGCAGATAACAGAATAAAAGAAATTAATGTAGCTAACTCATATACACTAACCATTCCCAAAGTCGAAGGAGCACAAAATATTTATATGAAAGCAGTAGATAAGGCGGGTAATGTAAGCAAAACTTCTTATAAGGTTCGGATTATTTATGATATTACTCCTCCGCAAAAACCTTCTTCCATTACTCTTAGTGGAGGTAATCATTCAATTAAAGTAAGTTGGAATGAATGTGCAGACCAATTACCCAGAAGTGGAATTGATATTAGTGGGGTTGGGGGTTATCGAATTAGATACAGGAAATATGGTACTGATAAGTGGACAGAGGTAGATGTGAATACTAATAGTTATTGGATTACAGGAATTGGTGAAAATGATAAGTATGAGGTGCAATTAATGACTGTAGATAAAGCTGGTAATGAAAGTGGGTGGACCAATAGTTATTACGGTTATTCTTTGCCATCAGTGGGTATTTTAAAAGTTTTAGACTTCGGTTATAAATTAACTGATTCAGGGGAATATCAGCATTATGTAGATTTTTCCGTTGACCCTGGTTATTCTGCCAAATACAAAATAATCCGTAAAAACCAGGATACAGGGTTGGAAAAGGAGACTGGTTGGATTGATAGTTCGGTGCAGACCTATCGTGATTATTGTTCTCCCCATGGCAGATATAACTACAAAATAGTTACTCGTAATTCATTAGAAAAGAAGATAGAGGCTGTTTCTTCTGAATGGTATTCTGTAGATATTCCAAATCATCAACCACAGGTACCAGTAAATACAGTTAAAGGTTTTATAAATCAATTACAACCCACATTAGGTTGTGAGCCAGTTTTAGATGTGGATGGTGATGGTCTGACATATTATTATTATATCGAAGAGGATAAAGCAGGAATTAGAAATCCCATTGTTAAATGGGAAGTGGCCAATAATTCAAACATTCTTTATCAACCTATTGTTAACCTTAAGGATGGTTATACCTACTATTATCGAGTTGGTGTAGATGATGGATACTCAATGATTAAGGATGAATATAACAATTTGATTCCTGGTGTGGTTTCAGTAGAAACCAGTTTTGTGGTTGACATAACCGCTCCAGAAATAGAAATTATTCTGCCAGAAGAGCATAGGGATAGTATTTTGAAGGGTGAATTTGTTGATGAGGTTACTGTAATTGTCAAGGCTATTGACAAGAATCCAGCTATTAGTGGGGGTAGTTCCAGCGGTTTAAAAGATCTCTATTATTATTGGAATGGTGATTTATCAACCAAAAGGACAATCTCTTCTGGAGAGTATATTGAAATTCCTCACGGAATTAATACCCTTTATGTGGTTGCGGAAGATAATATAGGAAATAAAACCAGGCCAAAGACAATGGTATTTAAAGTGGATAAAACTGGCCCGGTAATTTCTGATCTTACACTGCAAGGGACCGAATTGAATGGAGTAAAATATACAGTAAGTTCCTCGGAATTATTTGCAACATTCCGTTTGACAGAAGAAGAAACAGAAGTTGACAGAGCTGTGTATAGCATTGTAACTGCAGCTGAACTATCAAATCTGGATAACTTACCGGATGATCGATGGGTTTCTATCTCTATTAAAGAAGGGATTGAAAATTATTATGAGATTGTTGCTCCTTATGATCTAATTGATGGAGAGGAATACTACTTTGTTGTAAAAGCCTGGAACATAGTTGGAAGAGAAACTGTTGCATATTCAGATCCAGTAATTGTAGATAGTTCTGCACCAGAAATTAAATTTAGTGATAGTGAGGGTACTGTACCGGATAAATATAGGTTAACCAGTTTGAGTAATTTAACTCTGGTATGTGAAGTTATAGATTACGGTTCAGGAGTAGCTAAATTGGAGTATGGTCTCTCAGAAGAACTGGATGAGGCAAAAGTAACAAATTGGTGCTCAGACATATCTCAACTTTCAAGTATCTCTCTAGAGGATGGAAAAGAATATCATCTAGTAGTACGGGCAATTGATCATCTGGGATTGAAAAATGTGGAGTTTAGTGTGCCCATTTTAATTGATACAACTCCTCCAGTTTTTAAATCTCTTAAAGGAGGAAATCCAATACCTGGTACAGATCAATATCAGACACAGTGGGATCCAACGTATTTGAAGGTTTATTGGAACATAACAGATGAGAGTAATCTACTTCAAATAAGATATGCTATTGGTATTACTCCTGGTGGTAAGGAGATATCCAGTCAGTTACCGGGTAATGCAAATGGATGGTTTAGTGTTGATAAGTGGAAGAAGGAAATGGATCTGATTATTGATAGTCTTAATTTAGCTGATGGAAGTTATTATGTGACCATTGAAGCAACTAATGAAGTAGGATTGGTTCAAAAACAAACGACAAATCCTATCATAATAGATACTACTTTACCGCCAATGCCAGTAGTTAAAGATGACGGAATCTGTACCGGAAGGAAAGAAATCCACTTTACTGTATCATTCCCGAATGAGAATTTGTTAGATAATCAATATTATTATCAAATAGTTGCTGAAAACGGTAGTGTTGTTTATGGAGAAGTGGAACTTTCCAATCCAAACAATTTACCTGATGTAAGTTTAACTGTTGATGAATCTGATGGCATAACTTTTGAAAATGGTAAAACTTATTATGTGGTATTGGGAGAAAAAGTTAATGGTATATTTACTCCAATTGCTTATAGTGATGGAATTATAATTGATTGGACTCCACCACAGTTTATCAGTTTTAATGATGGAGAATATTTTACAGATGAAAATGTATATTTGACCTGGGATGCTGTGGATGAAGAATCAGGTATTAGCAGTTATTACATTAAAATTGGGACAAGCCGTGGTGGTGGTGAATTAACAGACGGCTGGATTTATCTGGGAACTAAAAACTCAACAGCAGTCCAGGGTCTGGAATTTGGAGATGGTGGATTATACTTTGCTACCATAAAGGCAATCAACAGAGCAGGAACAGAAACTGTGATTATCGGAGATGGTTTTCGTATTGATACAACTTCACCTCCTATACCTAAAGTTTTAACCGAAAGTAACTATACTACCAGGTTGGATACACTGGCAGCCAGTTGGACCTGGACAAAACCAGATACTGGCTCGGGGACGGTCGCCTATTATTATGATTATCTGACTGTTCGAGATTCTACTCAGGCTCAATGGAAACCTGTAGAAAGTATAACTGGGGATCCATTATCGACCAGAATTACTTTGACCAATCTAAATCTTAAAAATGGTACAACTTATTATATTGCGATAAAAGCTGTGGATCGGGTTGGTCTGGAATCGGTTGGCTTAAGTGAAGGAATTATGGCAGATGTGGAGGCGCCGATAACTCCAATCATTGATGATTTGAGAGATTATCAGGACTTTACTGATCAATTAACTGCTCACTTCTATTCCCGGGATGAAGAATCCGGGATCAAAGGTTTTAAATATGCTATTGGAACATTGGATGATGAAACGGCAGTGATGGATTGGAAAGAGATTACCAATCCTGAAGAAACAGTCTCAAATCTTAATTTAGTTGAAGGAGAAATCTATTTCTTTACAGCTCTAGCTACTGATAATGCCGGTCTTAAGTCAGCTAAATCGCGCAGTGATGGAATCTTAATTGATATGCAAAAACCTACTATTGAATATGTACATTCAGAGGGTGAGTACTCAAATAATGGTCGGGAACTGTTCTTTGTCTGGAAAGGAGTTCCCTCATATGCGCCAATTGTAGAATATGAATATTATCTAACTCCAGAAGCTAATCCAACGACTTATGAGTGGAAATCAACCACTCAAGAACAAATTCTCCTTACTGCAGAAAATGAGATCAATTCTCCAACATTTATTAATGGTCAAACCTATTATTTCTTTGTTCGTGCGCGGGATGCTTCCGGTAAAGTTTCTGAGATAGCCAGTGCTCATATTACAATTGATTCTACACCCCCTATTCGACCAGTGATTTTAATGGATGGAGATTATCAATCACAAAATCTGAATTTAAGCTGGAGAAGTAGTGATCCTGAGACACAGATTGCCAGATATCGTTATGGAATTGGTACTGTCCGTGGAGAAGTGGATGTGACCAATGGATGGGTAAATATAGAAGAAACTGGAGAGTATGTCCATATTTATCGGGATGATTTGCCATTAAAACACAACCAGAGATATTATCTTTCAGTTCAGGCGCAGAATAATGCTGGCGCATGGTCTGAAGTAGGATATGATGAAGGTTTTTTAGTTGATTTAATTCCGCCATCTACACCGGAAGTTAAGGGGCCAGGCCATTATTTAAGGAGCAAAACTACCATATCTAATATTACATTCTCTTCAGAGGAAACTGAAGTTGGTATTAAAGCCTATCGTTATCAGATCATTGCAGAGGATGAGAAGGATCAAATTACAACTTTGACGGGTAAAGTAATTTCACTTAATTCAGAAAACAATACCTATGATAAGAGTGTTACAGTTACCTTTGATGCTGAGAATCTTTCTCTTAAAGAAGGAGGCAAATACTATATTGCTGTTCAGGCCCAAAATATTCTGAATATGTGGTCAGATGTTGGATTTACATCAATACCGTTTATCGTTGATACTATACCTCCATCTGTAGCCTTTGTTCGTGGAAATGAAGAGATTGTGACAAATGGTGAGAGTATTGAAATAAAATGGACTACAGACGAGGTTGGTAAAGTATTTTATAGATTAAAGCATCCAGATGGAAGATTTACACCAGAACAGGGTTATCATGAAGAAGAAATTACTGCAATTGGAGAACATACTCTGATTTTTGATCAGACTGAAATAGGTACTTATTATTTCTACCTTTATATGGAAGATATGACTGGTAATATTTCTTCTGAAGTAGTTCAACAGATCAGAGTTAATTCTCCACCGAATATTCAGGTTGGTGATGGTAGATCTGTCTATAAAGGACGGGAATTACGATTGGGTGAGTCAGATTTTGTGGTTACAGACCAGGATGGAACAGTTGAGATTTATGAATGGGATTTTGGTGATGGAACAGCAATTGTAACAACTACAGAACTTTCTGTATCTCATCGTTATACCGAAATTGGAGATTATACAGTGACTTTAACTGTAACCGATAATGATGGAGGAAAAGCATCTGCTGAATTGAGCGTTATTGTAACCAATACACTGGAGGGTGAACTGACTTTAGATGAGACCTGGACCGGGATAATGGAATTGAGAGGAGATGTAATTGTACCTGAAGGAATTACTTTAACTATTCAATCAGGTACTGTGATTGTGGTTCCTAATGGAAAAGGAATAGTGGTAAATGGAACTATAAATTGTAATGGTAGTTATGAAGAAATTAGATTTACTACTACTGACCCTACAGGAACTTATGGTCCTAACCTCTGGAAGGGAATTTATCTTTCCAGCACCAGTCTGGGTTCTGAGTTTCTCAATACAGTAGTTGAATATGCTGAACGGGGCCTGGTTTTGAATCGTCAGGACATTTTGATAAAAAATTCTATCTTTAGAGAAAATGGAATCGGAGTGCATATGTATCAGTCTTCTACTGCTATAAATAATTGTAGATTTGAAAATAACCTCTATTATGGCATTAAAGAAGAAGGAGTCAATACACCAATAATTTGTAACAATATCTTTTACGGAAATGGTATTGCACCATATTATCATCATGAAAAGACATTACTTACGATAGAAGATGTAAATAATCTCTTTGGTTTCGGAAACCAGTAAATGGTTAAGAGGGGGTTATTAAGAATGAAAAAAGGTACTTTACATTTATTGATTATAATGGTTTTGATGATAGTAGGGCTGGTAGGGCATATAGAGGCTGCCTTCCAGCCCCCTTCGGGGTTGGTACTACCTTCAGTGGTAGAAGTGGAAAATCCTGAAAATATATTGTCCTTTGAAGCTCTTTTTGATCAAGATGTGCTTACACAACCCATTTTATTGAACGGAAATGTGGAATATATTTACTTTAAATTTGATCAGGGAATAAACCCTGATGTAGTTAAATTTTATATTATTGAAAATTCAAACTGTAGTTTTAGTCTGGAGTATTTGACTGAAGATGGTGGATGGAGTTCTGTTGCAGAGCTAAATTTAATTAATGGAAACCAGATGAATTCAGGTTGGAACCGTTATCCTATCAGTCTGGATCATCTAGTTAATCAGTTTCGTTTAAGAATCGAAAGATACAGTAAGACTGATCAAATTGGGATTGGTGAGATTGAGTTTTGGGGCCAGACTTCTCAAGGGATTCCACTCAAAACTAAAGAGTATAAGATGGTAGAAGATGAGATTTTGGAGTTTCACGGTGGAAGTGGACCACAGGGGACTCCGGAGCCAAAGAGTGTTCATGTTAAAATAGATGTTCCCATTCGCTATGTAGAAAAAGCAGAACTCATTTATGATATCTATGATTTAGAGTCCTATGTGGAAGGTTTCTGGCAGATTAATGAAGGAGGATATCATTATTTAACTCCTTTAGGGGCACTTAATACATGGACAACAGCCATTGAAGAAATCGACCCTACTTTACTGATTCAGGGAGAAAATAAGATTACATTTAAAGTAGGGAATAACAAAAAGAATGGATTTAAGATAACCAACGTCCGGTTGAAATTGTATTATGACAATGGTGAGAGAACAATAAAACAGGTAGAAGGTTCTGGAAATAATGAACAGTTATTGTCTAACCTGATTGATGGAGATTTGAGTACCTATTGGGAGACAGATTGGCAGGTTTATGATCAGGTTGTTTTAACCTTCCATTTGCCTGAGAAAACCGGGGTAGAGTATGTCACCTGGTTACAGGAATGTGAATTTGTTGACTCTATCAGGATTGAATATTTATCTTCTGGGGGTTGGGAGCTCTTTGCTCCAGAATTGACAGAAAAGGATCTTATAGAAGGGTGGAATGTGATTCAGACCAATCAAGCTGTAGAAACTGACCAGATTCGATTTGTTTTGCTTAATCCCAGGAAAAAACACTTGATTGGACCAATTTATGAAGTTATAGTCTGGGGAAGTAAGATCAAATCCCGGAAGTTAAAACCTGATCTTATAATCAGTTATCCAGGGAATGGGGATGTTGTCAAAATTCAATCTTTAGTGAAAGGATTTGTTAGAGGGGATTATGATCGAATAGAAATCAATGGCGAGCAGGTTACAGTAGAAAATAATTATTTTGAGACAGAAGTTAAATTGGACAAAGAGAGTACAGAAGAGAACTTTAGACGAACCATTGTAGTAGAAGCTATCCGCGATGAAAGTGTGGTCAATGTGGATCAGGTTGATGTATATTTACAACCGACTCCTTTAGTAACCATTACTTCTCCTGAAGATGGATATCTGACAAATGCTGAAGAAGCGCTAATTGAAGGAGAAACAGATTTGCCTTCCCATGATTTATATATCAATGGAAACTGGTTTTCAACTGGCAGTCGGAATTTTCAGGCATATTATGCACTGGAGGAAGGAATAAATCAAATAACAATAGAAGCAGTTGCACAAAGGGGTCTTTCTGATTCTGAGACTATTTATGTACGGCGGGATAGCCAACCACCAATTATCTATTTTAATGAGGATTACAATAGTCTGGTATTAAATGAGAGTTTAAATTATTATCCAATTGAAGGATATATTGAAGATTATTCCCAATGTAGATTGTATGTTAATGGTATAGAAGTTGATTTACAGGATGAGTATTTTTCCTATTCAGCACAATTGCACCCAGGCTATAATTATTTTACCTTTAGAGTTGTTGATGAATTAAATCAGGAGATAAGTACTGAAATTTGTCTTGTACAGGATTCAACTCCTCCTAATCCGTTTGTACCTGAAGCTGACCCGGCCGGATGGAGTCAGGTAACCCAGCCGGTAATAAGTTTCTTTACAACAGATGACCAGTCGGGAATGAATCACTATGAGATCAGCATTGATGGAGGAGAATATGTAGAGGCTGAAAGCCCATATACTTTGCCCGTTCTTTCTGATGGAATACATACTATCCGGGTTAAGGCAGTTGACAATGTGGGATTAAGTACTGCTGGAACTGTTAAGGTATATGTGGATACTACTCCACCAGAACAGTTTATTCCAACAGCAGAGCCAGCAGATTGGAGTCAGGTAACTCAACCTGTAATAAGTTTTACTACCACTGATAAACATTCGGGAATTAACCATTATGAACTGAAAGTGGATGATGGTGAGTATATTACAGTAGAAAGTCCTTATACTCTGCCGGAGTTGGAAGATGGAGTGCATACAGTTTATGTAAAAGCTGTAGATAACGTAGGATTGGAAACAGTTACTACTGTTCAAGTATTTGTTGACACTACTCCTCCGGAACCATTTACACCGGTAGCAGATCCGGCAGGCTGGAGTCAAAATACTCAACCTGTAATAACCTTTGCTACTACAGATAAAGCCTCTGGTATTAACCATTATGAACTTCAGATTGATGATGGTGAATTTATAACTGTAGAAAGTCCCTATAAATTGCCTGTATTATCTGATGGTATTCATGAAATTACAGTCAAAGCCATAGACAATGTAGGGCTTGAAACTATTGGGAAGACAAAGGTTTATGTTGATACAACATCCCCTGCAGTTCCTAAAGATTTTGAAGTCAATCCCGGTGATGGGGAGATAGTGGTTAAGTGGGCGGCAAATACCGAATGGGACCTGGTAGAATACCGTTTATATAGAGAACCTGCATGGAATGATGGAAATGTCCGGATCATTGAACCTCTAGAGGAACCAGACTATATTGATCAGGAAGTAGTAAATGGTAATGAATATACCTATTATTTGGTTGCTGTTGACCATGTGGAAAATATCAGTGATGCTACTGAAGCTTTGACTGAAAAAGCCGGTATTGCTAAAGTTGAGATAAATCCAGCAGAGGGCGGAGAAGTTGAATATGGCCGTGAAGTTGCTATAAATATTCCTGCTGAAGCCATGGAAGAGGAAGGGATTATACAGGTTACTGTAGCTGAGGATGAAGAAATACCTGAAACGACAAAAACGGTTGTAAGTAAGACTTATAAATTAGAAGTGATAGATGAAAATGGAGAGATAAAGGAGACAGATTTTAAGAAAGAAATTTCCATTGCAGTAAGTTATAATGAGGAGCAGATTCCAGAAGGTTATACAGAATTTGACCTGGATGTCTATTACTACAATGAAGCTGATGGACTCTGGGTTGTGATGCCAAAGGTAGAAGTAGATATTGTCAGTAATAAAGTTATAATTACAAGTACCCATTTTTCGATGTATAATGTCCAGGTTACTGAAAATTACTCACCAGCAGCTGATGAATATAAAGATCTGGGGATAGCGCCTTATGGTACTTACTTTAAGAACAATCAGGAATATGTATCACCTTCTTCTGGAGCATTAAATGTCAATACGGTGGATGTGAATTTACCCGGGCGTAATGGATTTGATTTGAAATTAGGTCGTATTTATAATTCCAATCAGGCAGTCTGGGATGTATTGGTAAAGAAGACTTCCCTTTATGCAGGTTTTGGTAATGGTTGGAGATGGAATATAGCAAGAATAGAGGATAACGATCATGGTCAGTATATCTATCTGGAAGATGGTACTGCGATAAAATGTGAGTGGAAAAAAGGAAAATCAAATCACGGCTATCGTAAAAATACTTTTGAATATCATAAAGGACATCATTTTATTGCGATAAAGAAACAGCAAAAGGGGCTCTTTTTCTGGAATGATGTTGGTTATGAAATATACTTTAAAGATGGTACAAAATATGAATTTGATGAGTCCGGGCGTTTAGTAAGGATGATAGACCGTACTGGTCAAAATGAGATTAATTTTGTTTATTCTGGTAATGAGCTTAAGTCAATTACAGATACCCTGCAGCGAAAAATTACCTTTCAATATTATAATGGTCGAGTTACTGCGATTTTTGTAAATGGGAAAGAATTTGTTACATATGGTTATACTGACGGTAGATTAACTTCAGTAAAAGATCGGATGAACCGCATTACTTCCTATGATTATGATGAATATACCTTTAAAACAGGTTATTATGCAGAATATACGGTAAGGGTAGATTATGTAGATGAAAATAGAAAAGATGTAAGTGAAAAAATAGTTGAAGATAAAGTAAAAGTAATAAAAATTCCGCTACTTACTGAAATCAATTATCCAACAGGGGGAATTAGTAAATATAGTTATTCTATTTCAAGTGGGGTCAGAGTGAACTCTATAGATGATGTGATAAGTGGTGTAGATAATGAAGGATATAAATACGAAATAAAATATGATGGATATGTAAGAAGATATTATCTCAGTAGAAAATTGCAGGTAAAGAATCAGGTGCAATATCTTTCTGCTACAGATATTGAAGGGATTAATCCGATGAATTACAGTTTTGTGTATGAGGGTGACAGAATCATTAAAGCGATCGTAGAACAATTATATCAGCGAATAGAGATGGAATTTAATGAAGATGGTTTAAATACTGAAAAGAGAATTTATGATATAAAAGGGAATACAGATGGGGTATTGGTAGTTAAAGAACAGTATGACTATAATGACCAGAAAGCTATAATTGAAGAGAGAGTTTATCATGGGTATCAGACAATACCTTCATATATTCAAAAATTTGATTATGACAATTGGGGAAATAAAATCTATCACTACAATAGTGAGAGTGGAGCAGAATTTTATTACCACTACCTCAATACAGATTCAAAAGGAATAACAGATGTAGAATTTATGAAATATGATGAAAGCCAGGTAGCTGTAAATGGAAGAATTCACAACCTTTTAGCAGATCAGTTTGTATTGAATTATGATAGTGTGAGTAATAGATTTGTACCCCAGCAGACCCACTATCATTATGACAGTAAAGGCAATCTTATTACAGTGGCCAGACGTCATGGTAATAAATGGGTTAAGACCAGATATGAATATGACATCTATGGAAATGTGACCAGAATCATTGATCCATTGAATAATGTCACAGATAAGATTTATGATAGTGTTCATAATGCATTTCTGGTTAAAGTTATAAAAGATGCTGGAAAAGATGCAGATGGTATTTTACAGGAGCGGATTGTTACCCAGTATGGCTATGATGCTTGGTTTGAAGATATGGGAAATAGGCCCGGATGGTGCTTTAACAGAATATGGCTATGATGATATTGGCCGTCTTGTCTGGATCAAATATCCGGATGATACAGATACCTTTACAGGAACTATTGGAAATTTAAACCCATCATATTATAGCAACCGGGATGACAATCTGGTCGAATTGCAGATTTATGATGATATTAATAATGTGACAACAGTTGCCAATGTAGTTCTGGGGATAAATACAATCGAATCTGCCATTGGTAAGATAAACAGTATTGTTGCTGACATACCTGAAGATAGTAATTTAACTATTTACAACTTAAATCGCTATGTCTATGATGGGTTAAATAGATGGATAGAGTTGAGACAATATCTTAAGCATAGTGAACTGAGAGAGATAGATGGCAATATTCAAAGTTCACCATTTATCACGAAGTTTGAGTATGATAGAGTTGGCAACAGGATAAAGGAGATTGATGCAGAAGGATATGTAACCTTTAAAGAGTATGATGGGTTAAATCGTCTGACAGATATTTATTATCCAGATGATGTGAAATACAAGGCTGAACCTACAGCTGCAAACTATCATTTAGAGATTATATATGACCACAGAGAAAACAAAAGAACCATTATTGATCCAGAAGGCAATATAACAGAGGAGATCAAGGATTGGAATGGCAATGTAGTGGAAGTTGCCAAATATGATAGTGAAACAAGGTATTCTTCTCAGGCAGTTTATGACAGGTTGGGTAATCAGGTAAGAATAGTAGATGCAAAAGGCCAGTGTTATGACTTTGTCTATGATGATTGGAATCAGCTGATAGAAAAGATACTGCCTGAGACTGAGGTAATTCTGCCAGGTAGTAGTTCAATTACTTTTTATCGTCCAGTTATTCGTTATGAGTATGATGAGTTGGGCAGGAAGACAGCAGAGATTATGCCCAACGGAAATGCAACATCTACCCTGGGCGATTTCAGGACAGATTATATTTACGATGCTACTGGCCGTGTAATTAAGACTGTTGTAAATAAATATAATGAGAATATGGTAACAAAGAACTATTATGATCCAGTAGGCAATTTGATTAAAACAGTTGATCCAGAAGGAAGGACAGTTAAGAAGGTCTATAATCCACGGGGCTGGGTATTAGCTGAAATTGATCCACTGAACCGGATTACTTATCATCAGTATGATCAGCTTGGAAATGAGATAGCAGTAACAGACCCCAGAGGGGTAGTGGAATCTTTTAAAGCAAATTTTGATGGAATAGATGTTAAAATTCTCGGGACAAGTTACCGTTTAAATCCTGACTATACAACCAGATTTGAATATGACAGTCTTTCCCGTCAGATAAAAACCATTGATGTAATGGGCAATACAACAGAGATCTGGTATGACAGGGTAGGCAACAAGAGAGTGGAGATTAATAAACCTGGTTCATATGATTCAAATTCCAGACCACGAATCACCCGTTATACCTATACTTCACAGTATTGGTTAAAGTCTGTTATTCGCGGGGATGATCTTAAGTATAAGGTAGAATATGAGTATGATAAGGCGGGGAATAAGATAAAAGAAATCTACCCTGACATTCAGGGTATGCCATCAGGAAGTAATTATTATAAATATGAATATGATGGACTGGGCAGATTAGTGAAGGTTATAAGACCTGATGGAAGTTATGAGAGATATGGTTATGATGAGATAGGTAATCGTACATCAGTAACCAATGGTAGAGGTTATACCACATATTATTATTACAATGGATTGAATAAACTGTCAGAAGTAATTGAACCAACAGGTTATAGCACCAGGTATTGGTATGACCCCAATGGCAATCTAGTTCGTAAATTGATGGCAAATGGCCTTTCTACTGATTACATTTACAATGATCTAAATCTATTGGTAGAAGAGGTAAAAGTAAGAGCTGGAGATGTAATGAGCTATAAGATGGCATATGATAAGACAGGAAATGTCATAGCCGCATCTGATCCACGCGGAAATATAACAGCCATAAGTTATTATGCTGATGGACAGATTAAAGAACAGGTTTACTATAAACCTCTATGTGAAAATTATCAACTACCTGATTTAAGTCGGATAACAACAGATAGTGTACCAGCTGGATATGTAGAAGAAGAGAGGATTATTTATAACTATGATAGAGCAGGTAACTTAATAAAAGTAGTGGATGGATTGGGTAGTTTGAGTTATACTTATGACAGATTAAACCAGATTATTGCAGAAACCCGTACAATTGACAGCAATTCATATACTACCCAATATGAATATGATTTTGTAGGAAATATTAGAAAGATAAAATATCCGGAGAGCAGTAAATGGATTACCTATGATTATAATGAGCTGAACCAGCTTATCAGTATCGGTGATATAGCAGATGATTTTGCCTATGACCCGGCAGGGAATTTAATTCAGATGAGATTTAACAATGGTGTAATTACTGCAATAACACCTGAGATAATGAGCAGACCAGAACAGATTGCAGTAAAGATACCAGGAGAAAATGGTACATTAGAAGTGGCATTGGAGTTAAACTATGCCTATGATGCCAATGGAAACGTAATTCGCCGCAATAACAATATTTATACTTATGACGAACTTGATCGTTTAAAGACAGCAGAAATAGATGGAACTTTCCTGGTAGATACTCCGGCAAGGATGGGATATGCCCAGGATGATTATTTCATCAATGCAGTATTGGATTATGAACTGAAAGATATAGAAGTAGATTTTGACTACGCAGCAAGTACAATAGGTTTGAAATTGAGTAATTTACAGAAGATTGGCCGGATAGAGTTAATCCCTGGGCAAATAGTAGATCACAGGATAAGTAAAGAAGGAATAAGGATCTTCTATAGGCAACATGCAGGTGAAGAGTATGAAGAATTATTGCCAGATCAATGGGTATTTGACAAGGATGCCACAGGTAAGATAATCATTACTTTAAAATCCACTATCACAGCAGGGGAGATAAAGATTCACTCTAACTATGATGATAGGGATATTGTAACAGGAGAAGCAGTAAATAGAGTAGAGTTTAAAGGTTTATTGAAGGAAATGGTAAGGGTTTATGGCCGGTATGATCGAACAAAGATTACGTATGACTATGATGCAGTAGGCAATCGAATTACAGAAACCTATACAGATGTTAATAACCATTACAATGTAACCTACTCTTATGAATATTATTCAGGTAGTAACCGTTTAAAGACCAGAGAAAGTCAGGATGTAGAAGGTTTTGCAGGATTGAATGGAAGTTATCTGGATGGGTTGATTAGAGTTGGGCCAGGCGAAAGGATGGCTTATAAGTATGACAAAGCTGGCAATTTAATTGCGAAAGGTAATACCTATACTTTAAGTGGTGATGATGTAACTTATACAGCTACATCAGGTAAAAGAACAGTATATTGGGAGTATAAATATAATTCCCGGAATCGTTTGAGTGAAGTATGGAAGAATGAAGAAGAGATTGCCAGCTATGGATATGATTATTCGGGTAAGCGGTTAAAGGTAGTAGAAGGAGATAAAGTAACATATTACGTTTACAATTATTTAGACCAGGTAATTTTTGAGGATCACCGTACAGAAGGTAAGAAGATTTCATATATTTATGCATTTGGCCAGCTAATAGCGAAAGTAGAAGGAATAGTAGGAAGTGATGCCGAAGTTCACTATTACCATCATGATAATCTTGGTTCTACGATGTTGATGACAGACAAGGAAGGGAAGATAGTATTTGAGCAGGATTATGCACCATTTGGTCAAGATTTGTATAAGCCTGGGACAATAAAGCGACCAACCCAGAAAGTAGAACCAGGGTTTAAGTACACAGGCCAGAGAGAAGAAGTAAATATTGGGCTGTATTACTATAATGCAAGATATTATGACCCTGAGACCGGACGGTTTATTACAGAAGATACTTATTCAGGTAATGTAATTAATCCACAGAGCCAGAATCTTTATATCTATGTATTACAGAATCCGTTAAAATATGTGGATCCTACAGGGTATATGGCGAATTTGACAGCTGGCACTGGAGGAATAACTTCAGAGTTAACTGATAAAGATATTGAACGGTTAAGAAAGATTGTTAATGATGATGATAGATTAACTGCAGAAGAAAAACTGGATTTAAATGATACATTTAGCAATATTAATAGAAATTTAAAGAAATCAAATGCACAAATTATAGACCATCCAGATCTAGCGCGATTAACGAGTTTATATTTAGAGGGTAAAATTTCTTATGATGCATATCTTATCGCTTATGAAAGAGTTGCAGGAGAATTAAAGGACAAAAATATAGAATGGAATGCAGATATAAATTGGTCAGCTTTGGCTGAAGGAACTGTAATTTTATTTTCTGGAGTTGGTCAAATGGTTACTGGAGGTGGTTTGATTCTAACTCCTGATGCTACTTTAATTACAAAAGGTATTGGAGGGTATATTTTGGTTCATGGTGCTTTTAATTTTGGGCAAGGTTTATCAACAATGGGTAAAGCTTTTTCAGGTGGTGGGGAGGGATTTAATCTATTACGTGAAAGATATGAGAAAATATTTGGTTTGAAAGGTGAAATTATTTATTTAACTATCGACATTGGTATAAGTCTTTATGGAACGGTGTCAGCAATTTCTGAAATAAGGGAATATTATCGACTTAAAAAAGGTGGTGTGCTAATCAAGAACGTACGGTATGGATTTAGTGAAAAGATATTACCATTTCCAGGTAGCTTGATAAGTAAAGGAAAACTTATATTTAATTTTGCAGGGCTTACCAATGATATTCCTGCATATAGGGGAGCTATAGGAGATTTGAGTTATAGTCTTAAAAATTATTTAAAAGAAGAGGAGGAAGATTATTGAGAAAGATTAGGAGAAAATTTACCTGGAGACTTTTACTTAAAAGTTTCATTATTTCTATATTAATAATTGCTGGTATGGTTATTTGGGGCTGGAAATTGGGATTAGAAGATTATTATTTACTATCAGTAGTAGTATATATAAGTATGATAATAGGTTTAACAATTGTTTTAACAATTATCCAAACTTTAACACCAAATTATTTTGTTGGACAGTTTTTTGGGTTAGTTTTAGCTATAGTATTTATAATTGTATGGTTAATTGCTTATATTATATGTTTTAAAATCTTTGGGATAAATATATTTGAAATATATTTTGATTTAAACAGGATGAAATTTATAATAAAACCCCATTAAGATATAAAATGTTTTTAAATTAGATAAGAGGATTAAGAAAACAAGGACAAGTTATTTGATAATGTGAAAAAGATTTTAACGGCTGTTGACAGAAATCTAAAGGTCAACAGCCCTTTTTGTATTCGCCCGGCATGTTTGCTGAGCCGATGGGCTAAAAGAAGTCCTGTCTTTTGACCAGCGGGAAGATAACCAGTGAGCAAGTGCGTTACTGATAATAGTGGGGTCTAAAGGATTATATAGCGATATAATGATTAAACTGCAAAAAGCTAATTTTGAGCGACATAGAAATTTTTCGTTAAACCATCTTAGTGAGATTTCAGTCGAAAATAAGGTCTCATCACAGGAGGTGATGAGCTAATCAAGGGCCAGGAGGGCCCTTTGATTATTGTGCCTTATTTCGACTAAAATCGAACTTTAGATGGTTCGAAAAATTTTTCTTGAAGTTAAGAATTAGCTTTTTGCAGTAAAATCAGTAAATTATATGAATTTCGATCTATACTTTTTGACATTTGTCCCTCCAATAGCAAAAGTAGAAGGAATAGTAAGAAGTGAAGCAGAAATTTACTATTATCACCAGGATAATATTGGTTCTACTATGATATGTTTAAATTTTTTAAAAAAGAGCATAAATAGATTTTTAGATGAAGAACTTTTTACTTAGTAGAATTACCTGATGAAACAGAAATGATATTTTAAAAAACCTTTAATTAATAGAAATCTTAAATCACGAAATCAATTTTTAATTGTTCAACCACCTTTAAAGGAAACTTTTAAAGCTATCTTTTCAAAAATAAATTAGAATAGGAGATGGTTTTTTTGAAGGCAGGTCAATTCTTCCTTCTTATAAGAACCCTTTTTAATTGTGGTGCGGCTTGTACAACGTCTGTTGCTACTGTTTTTTTATTATCAAAAGGTATAAGTTATGTTGAATTGGGAACAATTTGGGGTGTATATCTTTTTGTAATCAGTGTAACTGATTTTCCAACTGGAGGTTTAGCTGACATTATAGGTAGAAAAAAAACATTTGCCTTAGGTTCATTATTTAACGGAGTTTCCCAGATAGTATATGGTTTGGCTCCTAACTATCCCTTGTTAATTTTGGCAGCTATTTTGTCAGGACTTGGGTCTGCACAAGTAAGTGGATCACTTCAAGCATGGTTAGTTGATGAATTGCAAAAAGAAAATAGAAGAAAACAAGTAGGCTTATATTTTGGGAAAGCCAGAGCATATGGTTCTGTAGGAAAATTTATTATAGGTTTACTAATAGGTCTGCTAATGAAAAATAATTTAAAAATTTTATTTTTAATATCTGGTTTTATTTATGTTTGTACAGCAGTAGTTTCAGTCTTATTTTTTAATGATAATTATGGGGATACAAGTAAAGGGATATCTATTAGTAAAAAAGCAATTTTACATTTTATTAAATCTAGACCGTTAATAATGTTCAGTTTAATAATGACAATTTATTATTTGATATATACAGTTTTTATATTTATTTACCAACCTCGGGCGATTGAATTAGGTTTAAAGGTTAATTTTTTAGGATATCTTCAATCACTAAATGCAATTTTTATGGGATTAGGGAGTTATTATGCTGGTGAATTGAGTCTTAAAATTAAACCTAAGATATTGCTGATTTCGTCTTACTGTATTTTCTTTATAAGTTTAGTTTTTATATCAGCTACTAATTTACAACTATTTCTAGGGGGGCTTGTGAGTTTTTATCTCGCCACTGGAATGTATTTTCCCATATATAAGAGTTGGTGTAATGAATACATAAGCTCCAGTGTCAGGGCCAGCGTTATGTCATTATTATCCACGATTGCAAGTGGTTTTAATGTTTTATTCCAGGTACTAGTTGGTTGGGCTATAAAAATGTTTGGATCTAAAACTGTTTTATTAATAACTTCATTAACATGTCTTATTTCCATAATGCTTATTTATGTTATAGCTTTGGAAGATTCTAAAAATAAACCTTTTTTACTACAAATTAAAAAATAAGTACATCAGTTGTTTGTTGTTAAAAAAGATAGCTTGAATTTAATATATAATCAAATATTTGATTAAACTGCAAAAAGCTAATTTTATAAATCGAACTTTAGATGGTTCGAAAAATTTCTTTATGAAGCAAAAAATTAGCTTTTTGCAGTAAGATCATAAATGAAAAAATGATAAATTTTGCAGTTCGTCAAACTGGTTATTTTACCAGAATGGAGAATGAATTATTCATTTTTGTTGAACATTATCTATTCATCTTATTGTACCATTTGCAGAAGATAACGCAACTGCCCGAAGATTTAGTAGATTAGAATTTATTAATGTATAGTTAACTTTGCTAATAGGCTTGAAATTAGTAGTTTAAAAAAATTGACTGGATTAAGCTGATAAACGAAATTGACAATCATTATCATTAATAATATAATAAAAATATAAGCAGTAATTTCCAATAAATTATTGGATATAGTTAGAAAAAGATCGGTTTTTCCTTTTTGGATTGGTTTTCATAAAGTTTGCATGATAATTGGATTTTACAAAGGAGGACTGAGTATGGTTTCTGGAACGTACCTCATTTCTTGTGTTGATTTTCATGAATTTGTGGAAAGCCTGGCTAAAGCATTAGATACCAAAGATCACTACACTTATGGGCATTCTGAAAGAGTATCCCAATTAGTTGAAAGGATTGCTCTGGAAATGGGTATGAAAGAGGAACAGATGTTTATGGCTCATATTGCCGCTCATCTCCATGATATTGGTAAAATTGGAATCCCAGACTCTATTTTAAATAAACCAGGAAGATTGACAGAGGATGAATTTAAGATAGTTCAGCAGCATCCGTTAAAAGGGTTTGAAATTTTAAACAAAGTAAAAAGCTTTCGTAAAATTGCTGAAATTGTGAAGTATCATCATGAAAGATATGATGGTAAAGGATATCCAGATGGTCTTAAAGGAGAAAGAATTCCTTTAGAAGCTCGAATTATAGCAGTTGCTGATGCTTTTGATGCGATGACCAGTTATCGACCATATCGGAAAAAGATGAAAATATCTGAGGCTATTCAGGAGTTAAAAGAGCATATCTATGATCAGTTTGATCCTGAAGTGGTTGAGGTAATAGAAAATATATATAGAGAGGACCAATCATTTTTAGAAGAGTTAGTTGTTAGTGGTACTGAGGATTATCATTATCTAGAGGTAAAGCATGAAAATATATATCACTCGCGTAAGTCATAGTTAAAGGTATCTATTCACGTTTAATTGATCTTCTAACTCAAAGAATTTAATGTAGATTGGGTGGGAGATACAGATGGTTTTGAACAGTAAAGCTAATGTAACTTTTTAAAAAATTAAATGATTTTACTATAAAAAGCTAATTTTTCGCTTTATAAAGGAATTTTTCGAACTATTTAAAGTTCAATTTTTAGTTAAAATAAGGCATACTAATTAATGGGTAAAAATTTGCTTTTTGTAGTTTAATCATTAAATTTTTTTATGATAAATTTTTATTATAAAAAGATTTATAATATAAAAGGGGGTAAACTTAATGAGAAAAGAGGAATTAAAACATCTCTGGCATGGATTTTGGCAGCTGGCTGACCCTAAAATCTGGATTGCATCTACAGTTCCAATGGTTGTGGGAGCAGCGATGGCTTTTAATATTACAGGTCAATTTAATCTTTACTGGTTTTTATGGTGTTTAATTGGCATTTATTTTATTGAGATTGGTAAAAATGCTGTTAATGAAGTAGTTGATTATGTATCAGGAGTAGATAGATTTGTAGCTCCCGGGAATAGGACTCCTTTTAGTGGAGGCAAAAAGACAATCATTGATGGTAAACTAACTGTAACTGAAGCTGCAATAATTGCTGTTTTGAC
Source organism: Anoxybacter fermentans (assembly GCF_003991135.1). Lineage (GTDB taxonomy): Bacteria > Bacillota > Halanaerobiia > DY22613 > DY22613 > Anoxybacter > Anoxybacter fermentans. The sequence goes on from NZ_CP016379.1 coordinate 448,379, forward strand.
GCTGACAGCAGGAGGAGCAGTTGGCCTTTATATTACTATTTCGGCAGAACCAAAAGTTTTTTTGGTTGGAGTAGTAGGATTTTTCCTGGCTATCTTTTATAGTCTGCCTCCACTAAAGCTAGCTTATCGCGGTTTGGGTGAATTAACTGTAGGTCTATCTTTTGGTCCATTGATTGTAATAGGAACATATCTGGTTCAGGCTCATACAATTTCCTTACCTGTAATTTTAATCTCATTACCTATTGGATTTTTGATTGCAAATGTACTCTGGATCAATCAATATCCTGATTATGAAGCTGATAAAAAAGGAAATAAAAGGAACTGGGTAGTACGTTTAGGTCGACGTCGTGGGGTTAAGATTTATACCATATTGTTTATTGCAAGTTATACACTTTTTCTGGTAGTTATGGTTGTGTTTAAAAGCCTTATCTGGTTACTACCATTAGTTAGCTTACCTATTGCATATCAGGCCATTATTATAGCAAGAAAACATTATAACAATATTCCTCAATTATTACAGGCCAATGCAAAAACCATTCAAGTTTATCAACTGACCGGATTGACTATGACTTTAGCAGCCATTCTGGATCGATTGTTTACTTAATGCAGTTCAATTTATTTTTACAATAATGCCTCCTGTTATTTATTTAACGGGGCATTATTTTTTTGAAAAACTTTGTTAAAGAAATGATTATACTGCAAAAAGCTAATTTTGAGCGACATAGAAATTTTTCGTCAAACTATCTTAGCGAGATTTCCGACGAAATAAGGCTTCATCACAGGATGTGATGAGCTAATTAAGGGCTAAGAGGGCCCTTTGATTAGGGAGCTTTATTTCGATTGAGATCGAATTTTAGATGGTTCGAAAGATTTCTTTTGAAGCGAAAAATTAGCTTTTTGCAGTAAAATCTTTTAATAAAAAAGTTAAAGATCATCCAATTTTTTAAGAGTTGCTTGATTTTATTAGATTTTTTGGAACTGAGCTATGATTATTAAATATTATGAGGATGCTAAAGTACTCGCAGAGTGGTATAATGATAATAAGCTTAATGTTCTCTCACCTGTCAGAAACCAAACAGTTATAAAAAATGCAGAGGGACTAACAAAGACCGGTTAAAACATATTTATGATGAAACTGCAAAAAGCTTATTTTGAGCGATATAGAAATTTTTCGTTAAACCACCTTAGTAAGATTGAAAAGAATGTTTTCATATGAGGATGTGGTGAGCTAATCAAGGGTCATAATGATCCATTGATTAGTGTGTCTTATTTTGTTAGATAGTTCAAGAAATTTCTTTATGAAGCGAAAAATTAGCTTTTTGCAGAAAATCATGTCATGTTATTTTAAAGAAAACTATTTAGGAGGAATGGCAATGTCAAATTTTTTTAAGAAGTTTAGTTTGTATATCGGTTTGTCATTAGTAGCATTTCTGGGGTTAACTTTCATAGTACAGGCAAGTGATCAACTTATGCATCCTTTTTTTGATGAAGTAGAGGCCTTAATTGCTCTCAAAGTTTTACCTGGAACGGATTGGAAACCTGAAGATCCAGTAACATACCGGGATTATGTTTCTTTTGGTGAAAAATTGATTAATGGCAGGGCTAAAGATGTTATTTTATCGAATCTTACCGATAAATTAGTTAATCCTGAAGCGGTGATTACCTATCAGGATGCATTAAAATATGCTAGTTTATTTCTTGGTTTAAGTGATGAGACAGGAATTGCGAAGATCAAAGAGATCACTGGCGAGCTGAAAAAAACTGATACAGATAGAATTAATGGTTATGAGATGGCCTATATTTTTTATAATCTTCTTTATTCCAAAAGAAAAGGAGAGTCCCGCACAGTACTCGAAGAAAGATATATTTTAGGTGAAAGAGAAATAATAGCCTCCAAAATTATGCAAATTACCAATGATCAAATAATTTTAGAAGATGAAGGAGCTTTGCCTTTAGCAAAAGATGTTCAGGCTTTTCTAATAAAGGACAATATTGTTACACCTTTAGGCTTTTCGAGAGTTTCAGTTGGGATGTCCGATTTGAAGTTTTTATTTAATAAAGAGGGCCAGGTTAAGACTATTATTCTACCAGATCTTGATTTTCCTGAAAATATCCGTGTGCTTATAAGTCAGGAATTAAGTGAGTGGGGTAGTAGCAAATCCTATGATTTTGCAGAAATTAAAATTAAAGCTGAACAACCATTCAAAATTATTACCCACAAAAAGGGAGAAGATATTATTAATTTTGTAACAGAACAGGATGAGATTATTACTTTCACAAATCAAGATGGACAGATTCAAGTTACAGTAGGTAACTATAATGAACTTATTAATGATCGCGTATATATTAAATCTTTCTATCCCCACAACCTTCAATTTGAAGTATTAAGCACCATAAGAAAAGGGAAGAATCCTGTTTATGCCGGACATATGGAAATTATCCCATCTGAAAAAGCAGGTTACCTATATTTAATCAATGAATTACCAATTGAAATGTATCTAAGAAAGGTAGTACCAAGTGAGATTCCTTTTAGTTGGGGAAAAGAAGCATTTAAGGTTCAGGCTATTGCTGCCCGTTCTTATGCTATTTCCCAGATCCAAATGGGTAGATTTGAGAGTAAATCTGCAAATGTAGATGATAGTACTGCTTCCCAGGTGTATAATAATTGTGATGAAAGCACTTTGGTCAATGAAGCTATTGATGAAACCCGTGGTATTGTACCTATGTATGATGGTGAAGTAATAGACGCAGTATTCTTTTCTACTTCTGCTGGTTATACTGCTAATAACGAAGACGTATGGCATTATTACAGGACCAAAGAGTTTCCCGGCAAACCAATTCCATATTTACGGGCTAGATCTCAGATTATAAATAAAAATGTACCTGATTTAACCAAAGAAGAAAATGCCCTTGCTTTCTTTAAAGACCAGACTTTAGAAAGCTTTGATGCTGTATCACCATATTACCGCTGGAGAATTGAGTTGACCCGTGAAGAGTTGGAAAATACAATTAATAAAAATCTGCCGGCTAGAGAGAGAGCGGATGGAATTTTAAAAACAGATTTTATCCAGACCCTGACGGGTATTCCCGTTGACCCAGAAAACCCTGACTTTTCCATTGGAACGCTAAAAGATCTAAAAGTTGTTCGTCGGGGTGAAGGCGGTAATATTATGGTTCTGGATATTATAGGAACTAACGGAACCTACCGGGTAATGAAAGAATACAATATCCGCTTTGTGATTCGTCCACAGAAAGATATGACTGGTTCTAAGGAAGACGTAATCTTACATCGTTATGATGGTAGTGTCTATAGAAATTATTCTATTCTCCCCAGTGCTTTTGCTGCTTTTGAGATTGAGCGGGATGAACAGGGTGAAATTACGAAAGTTACAATTTATGGTGGTGGAAACGGTCACGGTGTTGGTATGAGCCAATGGGGTGTAAAAGGCATGGTTGATATGGGTTATACTTATGATCAGATCTTAAAAAATTATTATACCGGTATTGAGCTTAAGAAAATTTATTAATGATTTTACTGGTTAAACTGCAAAAAGCTAATTTTTCGCTTCTTGAGAAATTTTTCGAATCATCTAAAGCTCGATTTCCGCCGAAATAAGGCTTCCTAATAAGGGTCCTCCTGGTCCTTGATTAGCTCATCACGTCCTGTGATGAGGCCTTATTTCGTCGAAAATCTCACTAAGATGATTTGGCGAAAAATTTCTATGTCGCTCAAAATTAGCTTTTTGCAGTATAATCTTTTACTGCATTTTATAGATTAAAAGGCACCTAATTCTTAAGATGAAGGAATTAAAAATATTCTAGTGAAGAGATAAAGTTTAGAAGGAGGAGAAGCTCCTCCTTTTTTTTGTTGTATCTGAAGAAAAATGTTGATATATAAAAAAGGTTTTTTTGGGTTTAAGAATAAATATATTAACAATTAAGAAATACAGGATATAATTTAGACTCAAAATGAATAAAGGAGGATGAATATGGGGACTCCCAGTATAGAAGTTACTGATTTAAAAAAATATTTTGGATCAGTAAAAGCTGTTGACGGTATCAGTTTTCAGGTTGAAGCAGGTACTATCTTCGGAATGCTAGGGCCCAATGGTGCGGGGAAAAGTACAACTGTTGAGACAATGGTTGGTCTTAATAAAAGGGATGGTGGAAAAATAAGCATTTTGGGACTTGATCCTGAAAAAAATCCTGAGGAGTTAAAATCAAAAATAGGTGTGCAGCTTCAATCACCTTCTCTATTTCCTAGATTAACGGTAAAAGAGATAGTTAATCTCTTTGCCAGTTTCTATTCTGACCCGCTCTCAGCTGATGAGGTTATAGCCAGGGTTGGGTTGGAAGCCAAGGTTAATGAGCAGATAAAAAATCTTTCTGGAGGACAGCGTCACCGTTTGGCAATTGCTCTTGCTATGGTGGGTAATGGGAAGGTTATTTTTCTTGATGAACCAACAACAGGTCTTGATCCACAGGCCAGAAGGCAATTATGGGATGTAATTTTGCAGTTAAAAGAAGAGGGAGTTACGGTTTTTTTGACAACTCATTATATGGACGAAGCAGAAAAATTATGTGATCATCTTGTAATAATTGACCATGGAAAAATAATTGCTCAGGGGTCACCCCGGGAGTTGATTAATCAATACTTCAAGGAACGTGCTGTTGAATTTGTTGATCCTGGATTCAGTAAAGAAGAGAGGGATGAATTAAAAAGACTTGATATAGCTAATAGGATTAGCTATGAACAGGAAGAGAAACATATTATTTTATATACTGATGAGATTTCACGAACAATAACCAGATTGATGGAATATGCTGCGGGAATTGATAAACCGATTGATGACATTATTGTCAGACATGCTACTTTGGAAGATGTATTTTTAAAACTTACCGGGAGGGGAATTAGAGAATGAGGATATTTAAGGAGATGTTTATTGCAAGTTTTAAAGATCTGGTTCGTGATCGGTCTGCTCTTTTCTGGTTTTTTGCCTTTCCTATAATTTTTACATTTATTTTTGGAATCGTATTTTCAAATGAGGGTGAGATGACTTTTAAGATAGGTATTGTAACCAAATCCAACAACCCAATGGTTCAGAAAATGGTAGAAGGGATTAGTTCTATTCCGACCTTTAATGTTAATACGGGTAGTCAGGAAGAAGAACTTGCGGCTCTTAAGAAAGGCCAACGAAATATAGTTCTTGTTATGCCTGATATTGATTATAATGATATTTTTACGGGAAAAGGGTTTGATGTTCTCCTTTATTATGATGCCAGTAAGAAAACTACTAATCAGATATTAATCTCTGCCATTGGTCAAGTTTTTACTGGTATAGAAAGTAAAATTACAGGAAGGTCTAAACTTTTTAATCTTAAGCCCCAACCTATTCAGGCTAAAAAGTTAACCGATTTTGATTACGTATTACCGGGGATTTTGGCAATGGGTTTAATGCAGTTGGGGCTTTTTGGTTCTTTAAAGTTTTTAAGTTTAAGAGAGCAAAAGATTATCAGGGGGTTGGGGGTAACTCCATTACCCAGAAGTGTTATTTTAGGAAGTGAGTTTTGTCTCAGATTGTTAATGAGTCTTGTCCAGACCTTTTTGATTATATTTATAGGGCAAAGTGTTTTTGGAGTAACAATTGTTAGCAATCTTTTTAAATTGACTGGCATTATCATTCTTGGGGCTTTGACATTTATTAGTTTAGGATATATGTTGATCTCTTTTACAAAAACCATCGAGAGCGGGAGAGGGATTATACAGGTTGTTCAGTTTCCAATGATGTTTTTATCAGGCATATTTTTCCCAATTAGTTTTATGCCAGATTATATTAAACCTATAGTTAAGGCAATTCCGCTGACATACTTAGGGGATGCATTACGCCAGGTAATGGTTGGTGTTTCAGGTGTATATAGTTTAAAAACTGATCTACTGGTTCTCTTTTCCTGGTTGGTGGTAACCGTAGTTTTAGCTATTAAGTTCTGGAAGTGGGAGTAAAGGAGTAATAGTTAAGTATTTAGTTCAACTATATCACGGTCTTTAAGTTGGTAATCCTGTGGAACTGCCTGGCCATCAAAACGGGCTGAACCCCAGACACGGGCGTTTTTTAAATTTTCAGCGAAATCTTTGTGGATCTGTCTTGCGAAATCCAGGACGGTAGAACCCTCTTTCAGGATAAAAGGTCGATCCATATCAGGGTTTTTACCTGGTACTTTACTGTAGATTCTGATAATTTTAAGTTTTTTAAAAATCAGTTCTTTCAATTTATCCAGATTTAAACCTGTTTCAGTTGATATTGGTAATATGTCTGGGCTGTCGGGAATAAGTTCTTTTATAATCTCAAGACGCTCCTGACTTTTTTCATCATCTGCTTTGGAACCGATGACAATACATTCGTCTATTGTAAAAGCTGAAACTCCTTCTATGAGTTCTTTCCGCAATATTCGTTTTTCTTTAAGAAATTTTAAGATCATCTGCAATTGATCAATACATTCATCAGTACTCAGATCAGTTAAGAGTAATAAAAGATCACCATTTCTGATGGTTGTGGTAAATGGCCCTGGAATGCCTTCTTCTGTAATTGGTGGAGTATCAATTAATTGGATGAGGATATCTTCATAAGGCATCATTCCTGGTTGGGGTAAAGGTGTAGTAAAGGGGTAAGGTGCAACTTTAACTTTGGCATTGGTAAGGGATTTTACCAGTGAAGATTTTCCGCTGTTTGGAAATCCGACCAGTACTACCTGGCCTGCTCCCTGTTTTTCTACCAGATACGGATCATACTGCCTACTACCACCCTTTTTGTTATCCCCTGCTTTGCGGAGTTTAGAAAGCCTTCTTTTAATATCGGCCTGCATTTTGTCAGTACCTTTGTGTTTGGGAATGGTAGCCAGCATTTCTTCCAGGGCAGCTATTTTTTCTTCTACCGTTTTAGCATTACGATAAGCTTCTTCAGCAGCAAGATATTCCGGGGTTAAATTTGCGGGCATCTAAATTCACCTCTCTTTACTTTATTTTACCATAGGAAAATTGGGTGAGCAAATTATTTGATGAAGGTCTAGAAGAGCTTAATAGAAATTGGTTAAAACTTGAATATTAAAAAGTTAATATAAGTAAGGGAACTAAAAAGAAAATTCATGTTTTATGTCAGATGATGGGAATGGTCTTCTAGAGTTATAGCCTATTCAGGAATAAGCTAAATGGAGGTAGAATTATCAAATCAAAAGATATTTACAAACCCAATTCAAAACTTTTTATCTGAGGTAGGTGTTGATCAGGGGTAGATTTAATGCTACCCCTGTTTTTTTGTTTACTCGGATTTCCGGATTTTTATTTTGAAAAATAATTATTATTTGAATAAAATTTCAAAAATTAAAGGGGTAATGTTGTCTAATGGTGAATTATCTAAATATTGCCTGGAATCAATTATTCATTGGGAGGTGGTATGTTGAAGAAGTTATTACCGGGAGATATTCTATATTTTGAGGAATTTAAAAAATATCATAAAAATATTCGGGTTGGTATTTATATAAAAAAGGGGCATGTTTACTCTATAAGATTTGATACTTCAGAACATGGAGAATATCCAGATCGATGGATTCGGAAGGGAGAATTATTGGATTATTCAGGGCAGGGCAAAAAAGGAGATCAAACTTGGAATTTATATAATTCGGCAATGCGGAAAGCCCAGTATGAAGAATATCCTATTAAACTTTTCGAAACTTTACATGGTAATCCTATGCGTTATAAATACTATGGTGAATGGTATGTAATAAATTCTTATGAAAAAATATTTCCTTCTGGGCAAAAATTAATTCGATTTACGATATCAAAATTTCCAAAAGAAGATTTAAAAAAATGTGAGAATGAAAAAGAAGTAATTCTTAAATTGAGTGATGATCTTAAAAATGTTAGTTATGATATTATAGAACCACCAAATAGATATAAAGCGACTATAAATCGGGTTATTCGAGATACACAAAAGGCCAATCAATTAAAAGAAGTTTATAACTGGACATGTCAAATTTGTAATCAAAGATTACCACGTAATAGTAATGAGTATTATGTAGAAGTACATCATATTCAACCTTTAGGAGGTAAACATAATGGTGTTGATGAATTTTCCAATATGTTGGTTTTATGTCCCAATCATCATGCACTTTTTGATTATGGAGTAATTGGAATTGGATCTAATTTAGAGGTTATTAGTTATTTTGATGTTGATTGTAAAGGTAAAAAAATATATTTCCGTGAAGATCATAAACTTGACCCAGCAGTGATAGACTATCACAACCATGTAATTTTACAAACTTCATAACCTTAACTTAAATATTTTTATGTATAAACCAAAAACAACTTAACTGAAGAAATGAACATGCAAGAAAAAGATTTCATTGTCAGTCCTCGGTAATAATGTACATCCTTAGAGACTTTTTTGACAACAAAATTAAGCAAATTATATTTAATAATAAAAAGGTAAAATATCTATTCTTTGGTGATTTATCATAGAATTAGTGGACAAGCTAATTCTACTAGCCGGAAACAAAAATGGAAGGAAAAGACCCAGAAAATAGATTTAGGACTGGGAGAATATTATTTTGTTTTTAAATTTTACTGTCTAGAAAATAGAGTAGGAAATGAAATTTATAAGAAAATTTATTAAAAATAACACAAATAAAATATTAGTGAGATTGAAAGAGAAATAAGGCCATAGAACCCATTGATTAGTGTGCCTTATTTCGGTTAAAATCGAACATTAGATGGTTCGAAAAATTTCTTTTAAAGCAAAAAATTAGCTTTTTGCAGTAAAATCTTTTCATTTACTTTTTGATGAGTGAAATGCATTAGAGAGATATTTTATGACTGTAAGATTTTAAATGATAAAAAATAGCCCAATATCTTTTAAAGAGATAAAGGGCTATTTTTTGTTCTATTTGAAGCTTTCAAGTTCAATGCTGTGTCCATAGATGTTTTTTTATAAAACCTATAATTCCTGATTTTGAGCTACCAGATTCATTTGATACTGGGCCACCATTCTTCTTACCATTTCACCACCAACAGCACCGCAGTCGCGGGAAGTAAGATGACCCCAATAGTCCTCAGACCCTTGCTGAACAGGAAGTCCCATTTCACGGGCTATTTCATACTTAAAATCATCCATAGCTTTATGGGCAAGAGGATTCACTAAAGTATTTCTTTTTTGACCACCAGCCATTAATATTTCACCTCCCTTCTTTAACTTTATTATTTAGAGATAGGTTAGCAATAATTCTGGTACTTATAGTGCCTGATGTTTTATCTTGATTTTGATACGAGAACCTTCTAATTAAAAAAGAAGTTGGTTAAACTAAAAGAAGAAAAAGAAAGGAGGAATGGTTTAATGAAAGTTTTTGCCGATTATCATACCCATACACGTTATAGTCATGGTAAAGGAACAATTGAAGATAATGTTAAAGCAGCTATTGCCAGAGGTTTGACCCAGATTGGCATAACAGATCACGGGCCAGCTAGCTATAGTTTACACCGATTAGGTGTAAAAAATCCTGAAAAACTGTTGGATATTAAAGCAGAAATCAACAGACTTCAGCGTCATTACCCACAAATTGAGATTCTTGCTGGAGTAGAGGCTAATGTGATCAGTATTGACGGAACTATTGATGTTCCCTATAAAATTTTACAAAAGTTGGACAAAATTTTGGTTGGACTACATCTAATGATTATCCCAAAATCTTTTTCAGATGGGAAAAGGTTGATCTATGATAATATTATTCGCTATAAATTTCATAAACATGATAGAGAAGAGATTCGTTATTATAATACCCTGGCACTTCTCAATGCTCTTAAACGTTATCCAATTGATATTATCACCCATCCAGGTTATCGTTTGGATATTGATACAGTTGAATTGGCCAGAGCCTGCAAAAAAGCAAAAACTGCATTAGAGATAAATGTAAGTCATGGTTATCTTACAGAAGAATTTGTTAAAACAGCTGCCAAAGAGGGAGTCAAATTTGTCATAAGCAGTGATGCTCACCGCCCTGAAGATGTAGGAAGACTTTCGGTAGGGATTGATCTGGTCAAAAGAATTGGGTTGCCAAAAGAGCAGGTTTTAAATTTGCAGTGATTTTAATTAGCAGGATTCATGCCAAAGTTGGTCCGTATTATAAATTTTTAATCTATTTTAGCAGGATAATCCCCAATCTGTGACGAAATAAATAAAAGAATATTCGACAGATTGGGTGATAAAACGATGAATTCAAGGCCAAAATTTGTAATCGTTACAGGAATGTCAGGTGCAGGTAAAACACAGGCTATTCGGATATTTGAAGATTTTGGGTATTTTTGTATTGACAATCTGCCATCTGCTCTCATCTCTAAATTTGTCGAACTCTGTATTTATAATCAGCAAATTAATAATGTAGCTCTGGTAATGGATATTCGAGGTGGAGAATTTTTTGAGGATCTTATAGAAGAGTTAGCCAATTTAGATGATCTGGGTGTTAATTATGAAATTCTTTTCCTGGAAGCTACTACCGATGTTTTGGTCCGCCGTTATAAAGAGACCAGGCGACGACATCCACTAGCGGCCCAGTGTGGTGGGCGAATTATTGATGCAATTGAAAAGGAAAGGACTATGTTGGAAGAACTGCGGGGTATGGCCAACAAGATCATTGATACTTCAGATATTTCCACTAAAGATTTGAGAGAAGAGATTCTGGCTAACTTCGGGGTTAATGCGATAAATGAGTTCATTACTATTACTGCAATGTCTTTTGGCTTTAAATACGGAATTCCTTTAGATGCAGATCTAGTCATTGATGTTCGTTTTTTACCAAATCCCTACTATGTACCCTCACTTAAGAAATTAACAGGCCTACAAACTGAAGTACAGGAATATGTACTCAAATGGCCTATAGCTGAGAAATTTATGGATAAATTTCTGGATTTGATTAAATTTTTGATTCCCCATTATATTAAAGAGGGTAAAACCCATTTGACCATAGCCATTGGTTGTACTGGCGGGAAACATCGTTCTGTTACTTTAACAGAGAAGTTAGCGGAATTTTTAGAAAGCTTAGATTATAAAGTAATTGTAGATCATCGTGATATTGAAAAAAAATAAGTGAAGTAGATTGTTTTATAAGGAGAGGGAATAATGAATAAGCTCAAATGGTTATACCCAGGTATGCGGGTAAAGCGATGGTTACTCTTATCAGTAACGGGTATTTTTTTAATAGCTTTTGGTTTTGCTATAATTCTTGGATTTAAGTTGATAGGTAATATCGAAGGTATTATAATTCGATTGGCATATGATTTAACAGGGCATATTACTCCTTCGATTAATATATTTGTAGGAATTGGCTTGATTGCCATAGGACTTTTTATTTTCGCCAAAGGAATTCAAAGTACTATCATATCATTGATTAAAACTATTCTTCCGGATAGTGAAGAAAAGTTGGTAGAGATTGTCTATCAAAAGCGCCAGTTGAGGCGAGGCCCTAAGATTGTTGCATTAGGTGGAGGAACAGGACTTTCTACTCTTCTAAGGGGTTTGAAAGAATATACATCTAATATTACAGCAGTTGTTACCGTTTCAGATGATGGGGGGAGTTCAGGAGTATTACGAGATGAAATGGGAATACTACCGCCGGGAGATATTCGTAACTGCCTGGTAGCACTTGCTGATATCGAACCTTTAATGGAAAGTCTTTTTCAATATCGTTTTACTGAAGGGGATCTTAAGGGACATTCTTTCGGAAATCTTTATATTGCCGCTATGACGGAGATTACAGGAGATTTTGATCGGGCCATCCAGGAATCCAGTAAAGTCCTGGCAGTCCGTGGCCGGGTATTGCCCTCCACTTTGACAGATATTGTTCTATGTGCTGAACATGAAGATGGTCAGATAACCAGAGGGGAATCCAGGATTCCACAGCATCTTACACCAATTCGTCGGGTCTATTTAGAACCTGAAGATGCAGAGCCTTTAGATGAGACTATAAAGGCTATCAAAGAGGCAGATGCGATTATTCTGGGTCCTGGAAGTCTTTTTACCAGTGTTATTCCCAACCTTTTGATAAAAGGTGTAGCTGAAGCGATTAGAGATAGTAGAGCATTGAAAATATATGTTTGTAATGTAATGACCCAACCCGGTGAAACTACAGGTTATACAGCTGCCGATCATGTTCAAAAGATTTTTGATCATGTGGGATTTAAGCTTTTCGATTATATAGTAGTTAATGATGAGCCTATTCCTGATAAACTGGCTCAAAAATATGCTGAACAGGGAGCATATCCAGTAGAAGTAGATTATGATAGGTTAAAGGAATTAGGAGTAAATGTAATAAAAAGCTCATTGATTAGTAAGAAAAATCTAGTCCGTCACAATCCCCGCCTATTATCTGAATTGATAATAAAACTTATTATTCGGTTAGATGTGGGAAGCAGGCGTTTTAAATTTATGGATTGGTATTTTACTTCACGAAAAAAAGATTTTTTAAAATTAGGTGATGAGTAATGTCTATTTCTTTTGCAGATGAAGTAAGAAATGAATTGGCCAGAATTATTCCTGAAAGGCGTTGCTGCCAGCGTTCTGAGCTGACAGCTCTAATCCGTAGCAATGGTACTTTATCTATTACTCAACGACAGATTGGGTTGATATTGAAGACTGATAATGCGGCAGTTGCTCGCAAGATTTTTAAATTAATTAAAGCTAACTATAACCTCTTTACTGAGATTATGGTCAGAAAAAAGATGCGTTTTCATAGACATAATAGTTACCAGGTCAAAATACCACCTCAAAAAGGTACCCGGGAGATGCTGATTGAAGCAGGAGTACTTGACTCAATGTATCGTTTTAATTATAAGCTAGATCATGACCTGGTGGCCCGGGAGTGCTGTTCCAGGAGTTATCTTAGAGGTACCTTTTTAGGGGCAGGTTCGGTGAATCATCCTGATCGGGGTTATCATTTAGAATTTAGTTTTGACCATGAAGAATATGCCAGAGAACTGTTGGATTTTTTCAATTCTTTTCAACTTAATGGAAATATGACATTTCGGAAGAATAGCCACGTCATTTATTTTAAAAATTCTGATGATATTGCTACTTTTTTAAATTTAATCGGTGCCCATTCTGCTTTACTCAAATATGAAGATTATAGGGTGATGAAAAATATAAAAAATGATGTCAATCGTAGGGTTAACTGTGAGACGGCCAATCTGGAAAAAACTATTACTGCTTCTATGCAGCAATTGGAAGATATTCAATTGATTGCTGATAAATATGGGATAGACTCACTTCCTGCCAGTTTGCAGGAAATTGCTCGGTTGAGAATAGCTCACCCTTATGTAAGTTTAAAGGAATTGGGTCAGTTATTAAATCCACCTTTAAGTAAATCAGGAGTAAATGGACGCTTGAGGAGAATAACTAAGATTGCTAATAAAATTCGTCAAAACCAGAAGATAAAGGGTGGTTAATGCCATGATTTTATCACAACATCTTGCTATTGAACAAAAACAGACATTAATTATGACCCCACGTCTTCAACAGGCCATACAATTACTTCAATTTTCTACTCTTGAATTAAATCAGTATATTCAAGAAGAACTTAAATCCAATCCAATTCTAGAAGTAGAAATAGATGAACCCATGGAGGAAGAGCTTGAGCTTGATGAAGCAGACTTTTTAGAAGACTATCTGGCATATATAGATTATTCATTTGAGCTTAAACAAAGTCTAGAGCGTGATCCGGAAGAATATAATTATGAAAATTATATCACAATTAAACCTACCCTTACTGAATATCTATTATCTCAGTTCAATTTATTGATCCATGATCCGGTTGAACTGGAAATTGGTGAATATTTGATTGGTTCTCTTGATGAGAGAGGGTTTTTGAGTATTCCGATAGAGGCAGTATCAGAGGCCCTGGGTGTAGAAGTTCCCAGAGTAATGGCAGTTTTAAAGAAGATTCAAACTCTGGATCCTATTGGAGTGGGAGCAAGGAATCTGGTCGAATCTCTGATTATACAGTGCAGGTATTTATATGGTGACTTACCTCTGGTAGAACAAATCATAAAGGACTTTCTCTATGACCTGGGCGAGAATCGGATAAAGCAGATTGCCAATAAACTTAAAGTTTCGCCGACTGAGGTTCAAAAAGCAGCGGATTTGATTAAAACCTTAAATCCTAGACCTGCAGCTAATTTTTCGACTAATTATACAACTGGATATTTAGAGCCTGATGTTTTTATTCAAAAAGTAGGAAATGATTATATTGTAGTTATGAACGAACAGACTCAGCCACATTTAAAGATTAATTCTTATTATCAAAAAATTTTAAAAAATTCAAAATCAGATAAAAATGTCAGAGAATTTTTAACAAAAAAGTTGAATTCGGCTTTATGGCTAATTAAGTGTATTGAACAGCGAAGGATGACTATCTATCGGATAGTAGAAACACTGGTGGAACTGCAACGACCTTTTTTAGATTATGGAATAAAATATCTCCAACCTATGACATTAAATGAAGTTGCAGAAAGGATTCAAGTTCATGAATCCACTGTGAGTAGAGCTACGGCTAATAAATATGTCCAGACTCCCCATGGAATCTTTGAACTTAAATTTTTCTTTAACAGCGGTATTTCTGGTGGCAATGGAGACGGACTTGCTTCAGTCAGTGTAAAAGAGATTATCCAGGAATTGATCCAAGGCGAAGATCCAACTAAACCTTTAAGTGATAGAAAAATTGCAGAATTAATCAAAGAAAGGGGTTATTCTATCTCCCGCAGAACAGTTGCCAAATATCGGGATGAATTGGGTATTCCTCCTTCTAACAAACGACGGAGATATGATTAAATTGTTTAAAAGGCGAAGGTAAATTTGACCTTCGCCTTTTAAAGTTATTATCCCTTTCGGTGTTTTGGGCCGTAAAGGGATTTTTTTCTGGCATAGGAAAATTTGGTGGTATAAAATTTAGCTAATAGTCAAAAAATAAAAAAGTTGTTAAAAAGTTGATAAATTTATTTTTTCAAACAGGAATATGGCAACAAACGTCGAATTATAACTATACCACTTATTAAGGAAAAAAGTGGAATTTAAGAAAGAAGGGGGGTTTTGGAGAATTTAATATTAGGCGGATGTAGGGATTAAATTGTAGGAGGACTAACAAATAAAAAATAGGAGGGATTTAAATGAAAAGAATGAGACTGACCTGGCTGGCTATAATGTTGATGGTTTTAGGATTGGTAATGACAGGATGTTTTAGTCTAGAGGAAAAGCAAAGTTTAAATAGGGATATTGAGAAAATTGTTACGCTGGCTTCAAATACTGTAGTAATATCAGAAGTATATTATGATACTCCTGGTACTGATAGCAAAGAAGAATACATTGAACTTTACAACATGAGTTCTTCAGCTATTGATTTGAGCAATTGGACTCTCACTGATAATTATTCAACATATACTTTACCTGGTGGAACAGTTATTCAGAGTCAATCTACACTGATTATTGCTAAAGATAGCAATGGATTTAATTCTTTATTTGGATTTAATCCGGACATTTCCGGTTTATCTCTGGCTTTAAGCAATTCAGGAGATCAGTTGATTTTAAAGGACAGTAGTGGTAATGCAGTAGACTATGTTGCCTGGGAAGGTTATGTGACTGGTTGGAACATTTATGCTAAGACCGGTAACTCTATTGAGCGGAACCCTGCAGATGTTGATACTGATACTGAATCTGACTGGGTGAGTAATGTTGCACCAACTCCTGGAACAGTAAATGGCGGTAGCAGTGGTAGCAGTGGTAGCAATACTGGTGGAGATACTGGTGGTTCTTCTGGTGGTTCTACCGGTACTGGTGAAAACCCAGCGCCAGGAGTTTTAAAAGTTCACTTCATTGATGTTGGTCAGGGAGATGCAATCTTAATTCAGGCTCCTACTGGTGAAGCTATGATGATCGATGCTGGTAGCTGGGAGAGCGAAATTGAAAACAAGGTTATAAGTTATCTGACTAATCTGGGTCTTGATCACATTGATGTTACTGTTGCTACTCATCCACATTCTGACCATATTGGTAGTCTTGATGCAGTTATCAATAACTGGCCAGTATATAAGGCTTATGATAGCGGTTTAGTTTATACTTCTCAAAGCTATGATGATTATATGAACGCTATTGAAACTAACAATGTACCACTTTACCTGGCACGGAGAGGAGATAGTTTCTATTTAAGTCCTGACGTATATGTTGAAATTTTAAGTCCAACTGATGCTATTGTAAACAATCCACAATATACTAATGACGTATCAGTTGTACTTCGTCTAACTTATGGAAATACCAGCTTTATCTTTACTGGTGATGCTGGTCAGAATATTGAGACTGAGATTATGGCAGAAGGTTATAATGTTGATGCAGATGTGTTAAAAGTTGGTCACCATGGTAGCTATACCGCTACAGCTCCGGAATTTGTTGATGCTGTAACTCCAACCGTTGGTGCGGTAATCATGTGCGGTGAAAATAATCCTTATGGACATCCACATCAAGAAACTTTAGATACATTGAATAGCAGAAATATTACAATTTATCGTACTGACCTGGATGGAGCTTTAAATGGAGATATTGTCATGACATCTGATGGAAATACAATTACAGTAACAACTTATTAATATACTAAAAAAGGACAAAACAGATGTTTCAGTGGAAATATACCAGTAAATTCAACTATAGTGGGAGGGATTTTTTTGCGGATTAGAGCGGTCGTTGACCAGATTGAAGCAGGAAAAGCATTACTTCTCATTTCATCAAATGAGAGAGGTAAGATTATCTGGCCTGTGAAGCATTTACCAGAAGAGATTAAAGAGGGAGATATTGTCTATATCAATATCGAAATTGACCATGAAGAGACCAAAAAGATTAAAGAAAAGGCCCAAGATCGACTTGCTAGACTACTAAAACGTACCCAGGAAATGGAGAAGAAAAAAGATTAGGCTTCCCTCTTTGAGGGAAGCCTTTTGGTAGATATAAAAAATATAATATAGTAAGAAAAATTCAGACAGGAATATGGAAATATATGTCAAATAGTTATATTAATATTTCAGATAGCTAACAGTAAATAAGCCAGGATTATATGAAATTAATCATATTTGCTAATATATAGTAAAATTTAACAAGAATTAAATAGGAAATTGTATGGAAAATGCTTAATTATAAAGAGAAATTTTATGGTAAAGGGGGAGATATCAAAGATATAAAAATTATAATTAGGTAAGGGGAAAAGGTAAGGAGAAGTTTAAGGGATTTAAAAAAATTTTAAATTAAGGGGTGAAAAAGATGTTAGCTTCAAAAAGAGTCTCTATTCTGGTATTAATGATTAGTTTGGTGTGGGTTTTTATTGTCTCTGGACAATATATACAGGCGGCGAATATTGGTTCAGTTGTGATCAATGAAGTAGCCTGGGTGGGGACAACATATAGCACCTATGATGAATGGATTGAGTTATATAACACTACAAACTCAGATATAGATTTATCAGGTTGGACTTTAAATGCTGTAGATGGGACTCCAAGTATAAATTTATCAGGAATTATCCCAGCTAAAGGATATTTTCTTCTGGAAAGAACAGATGATAATTCTGTTCCAGGTATATCTGCTGATCTGATATATACCGGGAGTTTAGGAAATACTGGAGAGACTCTTGAGTTAAGAGATGCGTCAGGGACATTGATAGACAGTGTTGATGCCTGGTATGCAGGAGATAATGATACTAAAGCTACTATGGAAAGAACTGATCCCCTGGTAAGCGGTACTGATTCATCTAACTGGAACACATCAACTGTTGGGTATGATGGAGGCTATGGTACCCCGAAAGCATTAAATTCCAATACCAGCTCTTCTGGTAGTTCTGGAGGAAGTATAGGTGGTGGTACTTCTGATTTATGGTATGATGTCTATTTTTCTGATAACCTCAATACTGTAATGCCTGATTATGGGCCAAAAAATATGGCTAATGCTCTGGTAAATGCCATTAATAGTGCCACTACTTCTATTGATTTTGCTATTTACGGAATGAGAGAAACAGAAGAGATACTGGCTGCTTTAATAGATGCTGTAAATCGCGGTGTTCAGGTCCGCGGTGTAGTCGATTCAGATTCTTCAGGTTATTATTACTATAAGGATACACAGAAATTAATTGATTCATTGCCAGCAGGTGCAGTAATTGCTGACAATGATGATAGAATTATGCACAACAAGTTCTTTATTTTCGATGATAGTTCTGTCTGGACAGGTTCTACTAACATCTCAGATACAGGTATTAACGCCGAATATAATTCTAACTGGTCGATACTTATCAGACATACCGATTTGGCCCTTGCCTATAAACAAGAATTTGAAGAAATGTACTCCGGAAAGTTCCATGATGCCAAAACTGATAATACCCAACATATTTTTCCGCCATTAGAAGATGGATCTATCATAGAATGTTATTTCTCACCAACGGATGATGCCACCCATAATGCCATTATTCGTGCTATTAATGCTGCTCAAAGTACATTATACATTAAAATTTTCTATCTGACTGATCAGGAAATTGCTGATGCGATTATTGCTGCATATAATCGTGGAGTTGATGTCAAAGTTATTATAGATGCATCGGGAGCTGCTAATGAGTTCAGTAAACATGAACAACTCCGAAATGTAGGTATTCCTGTTAAAGTAGAAAATTGGGGCGGAAAAGAACATATGAAAGCTCTGGTGGCTGATGGGTATATAGTTATAATTGGATCACAGAATTGGACGGGTTCTGGAAATACTGAGAATGATGAAAATACCTTATACATTGAAAATCAGCCATTAGCTGCTGCATTTACTGATTACTTTAATCTGCACTGGAATTGGATTCCTGATACATGGTTAGCAGGTAATCCAGGTGCAGAATCACCAAATTCTGTAGGTTCATTGTCAGATTTTATTGACAATGATCATGATGGACTGACTGATGAAGGGGCACCAGAGAGCATAAATACAGTTGAAACCGGGCCAGGTGCGATAAATGTTTACTTTAACAAAGGTGCGTTAACAAGATATGCAACAACCAATAACCTGGCAAATCATCATGTTAATTTAGAGGATCGTTTGATAGAAAGAATTAATAACGCAACTACATCTATTGATATGGCAATTTATGAAATTAATTTGCCCCGAGTTGTTGATGCTCTTATAAAGAAAGCACAGGCAGGTGTGAATATAAGATTAATTGTCGATGCAAAACAACCATCAGATGCTACTTATGAAGAACGTTATCAAATTATGAGGCTTTATCTAGAAAAAATGGCACGTGGTGGAGATGGTATAATTGGTACTTCTGATGATATAATCATCTTCTCTGATTCTCCAATTTTTGCAGTAGAAGATAGTATTTTAAGAGGGCAATATGGACTTCCTTCTACTCCGGATGGAATTAATTATGTCACAGTAACTGTTGCAGGAAATCAAGTTTCCGGTTACCTTTTTGTAGATGCGGAACAAAAATCTGATGGAACATATTATTCTCCTTCCGATCAGATGCACAATAAGTTTGTAATTTTTGACAACACCTGGGTATGGACAGGAAGTTGGAACTTTACCGAAACCGGATTATATGGTTCAGAAGAAAATAGACTTGCTGGTATTCTTGGTGGGAATACTCAACATGTGGTAGAAATTAACTCAGTTGAATTGGCTGATATTTTCAAGAGGGAATTTGATGAAATGTGGGGCAGCAGTACTATGCAACCAGATCCTCAGGTATCTAACTTCCATTCCAGAAAGGTTGATAATACTGCCCATGTAGTTGATGTAGGTGGACGCATAGTAGAAGTCTATTTCTCTCCAGGAGATGATGCAATAGGTCATATAACCAATTATGTACGGAATAATGCTGATTTTAATGCTTATTTTACCATTTTTGCATGGTCTAACCAGACGTTATTAGATGAATTAAAATATTTATGGGAAGGTTCAAAAGAAGATTTGATTGGAACCCTTACCGGTTTTGATGTCAAAGGTGTTTTTGATTCATCATACTGGAATAGCTGGTGGTCGGCATCAGTAGATATGACAGGACGCACAGCTTCATATGAAAGTCTAGATAATCCAAATACTCGTTGGGCTAACCCGGCACCAGTTTATAAGGACGGAGAGGATAGAAAACTACACAGTAAGACTATGTTAATCGATGCTGATACAAACAGTGATCCAGTAGTTATTGTTGGTTCGGCCAATTGGAGTGCTAACGGAAATGACGTAAATGATGAAAATATTTTGATCATCCATGATGCAAATATCGTCAACCAGTTCTTACAGGAATTCTACGCTAGATACTATATGGCTGGAGGAAGAATTCCAATGGGACAATAAACTAATTACCCTTGGCTGTTGACATTTTGCATGTCAACAGCCTTTTTTAATGAAAAATTATCTGGGAAAAATTTTTTTAGAATTTTTTTCTCTGGAGCAGGAATTATTCACATTATGTAGAATAGACTGAATAGAAAAAAGTTTGTTTTTTTCTTCTGTGGGTCAAAAAACGCACCCGCGGGACAGATAACATCCCGTTGGCTGATTGAATATATAATAACGGAGTGGTAACACTAGTTGATGTAAATATATTTTTTGATAATAGCGGGTTAAATTTGTTCCAGTGGGTCAAATTTATCCCGCTCAATACGTCCCCAAAGGAGGTGAAAGATTGGAGCGGCTTTTCAGGATACAGCGCAAACTTTTGCCGGATTTAATAATGGTTGTAGAGAAAAGATATAATATATTAAAAGAAATTCAGCATCTACAACCTATAGGGCGACGCATTCTGGCAGAAAAACTGGACGAAAGTGAGCGAAGTGTTCGTAATGAACTGGATTTTTTGAAAGATATAGGGTTAATTCATATCACCTCTGCTGGGGCTGTTTTAACCGATGAAGGGAAGGAACTTTTAAATGAACTTGTAGATTATATTAAGGTGATTAAGGGAATTAGTGATCTGGAAGCTGAAGTTCAAAAGATCCTCGGTATTTCACAGGTTCTTATTGTACCGGGGGCTTATAATCCCGAATACAATAAAACCGAATTGGGGCGTTTTGCTGCTGGAGAATTGAAGAAGATTCTTGCCAACAGAAAAGATGAACTAACAATTCTGGCTGTAACTGGTGGTACTACTATGGCGGAAGTGGCAAATACTATGACCTGGGATGGTGAGAATCGTCAGATTATAGTAATTCCAGGTCGGGGTGGTCTTGGAGAAGACGTGGAGATTCAAGCCAATACTATAGCGGCCACGATAGCAAAAAAATTAGGTGGTACATATCGTATGCTCCATGTTCCCGATAATTTGCAGGAAACCACCCTAAACAGCCTCTGTCAGGAACCTCAGATTAAAGAAGTTTTGGATTTGCTGGCCAGGGCTAATATTCTGGTTCATGGTGTGGGTACTGCTGAAGAGATGGCAAAAAGGCGGGGATTGTCTCTTTCAGAAATCAATTATCTTAAAGAAGTAGGAGCTGTAGGTGAAGCTTTTGGGTTCTATTTTAGTGAAGATGGAAAGATTGTTTATACGACTACCAGTGTTGGTTTAAAACTTGATGATTTGAAAAGAGATGATCTTTTGGTGATTGCTATTGCAGAAGGAGAAGAAAAAGCTAGAGCCATTCTCTCTGTCGTCTCGCCAGAATATCATGATATTCTGATTACTGATGAAAAGACAGCCAGAGAGATGTTAGAAATTTTTCATAAACGGTAGTTTAACTTAAATTTAGATATAAGGTTAAACTGCAAAAGTAAGGTTAAACTGCAAAAAGCTAATTTTTCGTTCCTTGAGAAATTTTTCGAACCATCTAAAGCTCGATTTCAGTCGAAATAAGGCTACCTGATCAAATAGCTCTCCTGGCCCTTAGAACTAGCTCATCACATCCTGTGATGAGGCCTTATTTCGACTTCAATCTTGCTAAGATGGTTTAGCGAAAAATTTTTATGTCGCTCAAAATTAGCTTTTTGCAGTACAATCATATAAAAAAATTTTAAAAGGAGGAGATTTTTCATGACAGTTAAAGTGGGGATTAATGGTTTTGGTGCCATTGGTCGAAGAGTATTCCGGTATGCAATGACTAAACCAGAAATTGAAATCGTAGCAGTAAATGACTTAACTGATGCTAAAGTTCTGGCCTATCTTTTAAAATATGACTCCAACTATGGTGTATTGGATGCAGATGTAAGAGCTGAAGATAACAAAATTATCGTAAATGGGAAAGAGGTTTTAGTTACTGCTGAAAAAGATCCTGCAAACTTAAAGTGGGGCGAACTTGGTGTAGATATCGTTATAGAATCTACCGGTCTTTTCACTAAAGCTGAAGATGCCAAAAAACATTTAGATGCTGGTGCAAAGAAGGTTATTATTTCCGCTCCTGCTAAGGGTGAAGATATTACCATCGTAATGGGTGTAAATGAAGATAAATATGATCCAGCTAATCATCACATTATCTCCAATGCATCCTGTACAACCAACTGTCTGGCTCCAGTGGCTAAAGTTTTGAATGAGAAGTTTGGAATTGTCAAAGGTTTAATGACAACTATTCATGCTTATACCGGTAATCAGGCTATTCTGGATGCTCCTGTTTCATGGAAGAAAATTACCCGTGGTCGTGCTGCTGCTTTAAACATGGTTCCAACTACAACCGGTGCTGCTAAAGCTGTTGCACTTGTATTACCGGAATTGAAAGGTAAATTCAACGGTATGGCTGTTCGTGTTCCTACTTCAACTGTTTCTTTAGTTGACCTGGTAGCTGAACTGAAAACCAATGTAACTGTAGAAGAAGTTAATGCAGCTATGAAAGAGGCTGCAGAGGGCCCACTGAAAGGTATTCTGGCTTATAATGATATGCCACTGGTATCTAAAGACTTCCAGGGGAACCCTCATTCCTCCATCTTTAATGCAGAATCTACCATGGTATTAGGTGATAACATGGTTAAGGTTCTGGCCTGGTATGATAACGAGTGGGGTTACTCCTGCCGTGTAGTTGACCTGGCTATCTACATTGCCAGCAAGGGATTATAATAACTTAAAAAGGATAAAATGAAAAATGGGGGTGGAGTACTATTTCTCCACCCTTTACTGAGAAATAAAGGAGGTATAATGTGATGTTGCGGAAAAAGACTTTAAAAGATATGGACTTTGAAAAAAAACGGGTTTTAGTCCGTGTGGATTTTAATGTTCCCATGAAGGATGGAAAAATCACTGATGATACCAGAATTAGAGCTGCCCTTCCTACTATTCAATATCTGATAAACTGCAATGCTAAAGTGATTCTGGCAAGTCATCTGGGTCGTCCGAAAGGCCAGGTTAAAGAGGAATTCCGTTTGGATCCTGTTGCCCATCGTTTATCTGAGTTGTTAGAAAAAGAAGTTTATAAAGTAGATGATTGTATTGGTGATGAGCCAAAGAAAGCCATTGAACAGATGAAATTTGGCGATGTGTTGGTTTTGGAAAATACCCGTTTTTATAAGGGCGAAAAAGAAAATGACCCGGAATTTGCTAAAGCATTAGCTGAACTTGCAGACGTTTTTGTTAACGATGCCTTTGGTGCTGCTCATCGTGCTCATGCTTCTACAGCTGGAGTTGCAGAATATCTGCCATCCTGTGCTGGTTTTTTGATGCAGCGTGAAATTGAAGCATTGAGTAAAGCTATCCATAACCCGGAACGGCCATTTACTGCTATTATTGGTGGAGCTAAGGTTTCTGATAAGATTGGTGTAATTGAGAATTTGTTAGATAAAGTAGATTCTCTTATTATTGGTGGTGGTATGGCTAATACCTTCATACGTGCTCAGGGCTATGAAACAGGTAAATCTCTGGTAGAAGAAGATAAGGTGGACCTTGCTAAAGAGTTAATTAAAAAAGCCGATGATAAAGGAATTAAGTTAGTTTTACCTGTAGATGTGGTTGTTGCATCTGAATTCAGTGCAGATGCTGATATCAAAGTAGTTCCGATAAGTGCTATTCCTGCTGATTGGCAAGCATTAGATATTGGTCCTGAGTCTATTGATGTATTCTCTGCTGTTATCCGTGATAGCAAAACTGTTGTCTGGAATGGACCGATGGGTGTATTTGAGATGGAGCCATTTGCTAAAGGTACATTTGCTATAGCTAAAGCATTGGCTGAAGCAGATGTAACTTCTATTATTGGTGGCGGTGATTCTGCAGCAGCAGTTGCTAAAGCCGGTTTAAAAGATAAGATGACCCATGTATCTACCGGCGGTGGTGCATCACTA
Source organism: Anoxybacter fermentans (assembly GCF_003991135.1). Lineage (GTDB taxonomy): Bacteria > Bacillota > Halanaerobiia > DY22613 > DY22613 > Anoxybacter > Anoxybacter fermentans. Next base: position 472,675 of record NZ_CP016379.1, read on the forward strand.
GAGTTTCTGGAAGGAAAGGAATTGCCAGGAATTGCTGCATTAAGTGATTTGGAGTAAGTTGATTTAAATGTTCGGAAGGGGGGAGAGGAAGGTGCGTAAGCCTTTTATCGCTGGAAATTGGAAGATGAATAAGACAGTTTCAGAAGGTGCTGAGCTTGCCAAAGCTCTGATTTCCCTGGTTGAGGATGTCAATGATGTAGAGATTGTTGTCTGTCCACCTGCTGTTGATCTTTATTTGGTTAAAATGGTTTTAGAAGGAACCAATATTGGTCTTGGGGCACAAAATATGCATTGGGAAGATTCAGGAGCATTTACTGGCGAAATTTCTCCTGTGATGTTGAAGGAACTCTGTCAATATGTGATTATCGGTCACTCTGAACGTCGCCAATATTTTGCTGAGACCGATGAGACTGTAAATAAAAAAGTTAAAGCAGCTTTTGCTCATGAATTGATTCCCATTATATGTGTTGGTGAAAGTTTAGAAGAAAGAGAAAGCGGGCAAACTGAGAAGGTCTGTGAGCGTCAGGTTTTAGCTGCATTGGATGGTTTAACTGAAGAACAGGTTGCCAGGGCTATTATCGCTTATGAGCCAATCTGGGCCATTGGTACCGGTCGTTCAGCTACTTCTTCTGATGCCAATGAGACTATCGGTTTTATACGTAATGTAGTACGCAATAAATTTGGAGATTCTGCCGATAAGATGCGGATTTTATATGGCGGAAGTGTAAAACCTAACAATATCTCTGAATATATGAAAGAACCAGAGATTGATGGTGCTCTGGTAGGTGGTGCCAGTCTAGATGCTGAGTCTTTTGCAGCAATTGTCAAGTTCGAATAATATGCAGTAAGGGGGGAGTTTATGAGACCAAAACCATTGGCCCTGATCATCATGGATGGTTGGGGAGAAAATCCTGAAAAAAAAGGTAATGCAATTAAACTAGCTGATACTCCCTATATCGATTCTCTTTTTCAGAAATATCCCCATACTTTAATTGAAGCCTCAGGTAAAGCTGTAGGTTTACCTGAGGGTCAGATGGGGAACTCGGAAGTAGGTCATCTTAATATTGGAAGTGGTCGAATTGTCTATCAGGATTTCACCCGCATTTCGATGGCTATAGAAAGCGGTGAAATTTTTAAAAATCCCGTTCTGAAATCTGGGATGGAACATGCCAAAGCTAAAGGTAAGGCTCTTCATTTAATGGGACTTCTCTCAGATGGTGGAGTACACAGCCATATTGACCATCTTTTTGGTCTTCTTAAGATGGCAAAAGAATTAGAAGTAGAAGAAGTTTATATTCACGCCATTTTAGATGGTAGAGATACACCGCCAAAGAGTGCTAAAAAATATGTTCAGGCATTAGAGGAAAAGATTAATGAGTTGAATGTGGGAACCATTGCAACAGTTAGCGGCCGTTATTATACCATGGACCGGGATCAGCGCTGGGATAGAATTGAAAAAAGTTATCGGGCTATGGTTTTCGGTGAAGGTAAAACTACTTCTTCTGCAATAGAAGCCGTTGAGCAGGCTTATGCATCTGGTGAGACAGATGAATTTGTAACACCAACGGTTGTGGTTGATGAAAAAGGAAGTCCGCGCGGAACTATTAAAGAAGGAGATACAGTAATTTTCTATAATTTCCGGGCTGATCGTGCACGGCAGATTACCCGCGCTCTGGCTTTGCCGGAGTTTGATGCCTTTGATCGTGGCAAATATCTTAATCTCCACTATATCTGTATGACTGAATATGATGAAACTTTTAATTTACCAATTGCATTCCCACCTGAAGAGATTAAAGGAACTTTAGCTGAGGTTTTGAGTACAGCCGGGCTCAAACAGTTACGGATTGCTGAAACTGAGAAATATGCTCATGTAACATTCTTCTTTAATGGTGGTAAAGAAGAACCGGTAGAAGGGGAAGAACGTCGTTTAATACCTTCACCAAAAGTGGCTACTTATGATCAAAAGCCGTCTATGAGTGCATTTGAAGTTACAGATGCTTTGATAGAAGAGATTAATAAAGATATATATGATGTTATTATCTTAAATTATGCTAACTGTGATATGGTGGGTCATACAGGAGATCTTGATGCAGCTATTAAGGCTGCTGAGGCTGTTGATCAATGTCTGGCAAAGTTGATTCCAATTATCCTGGATAAAGGCGGTCAGGTTCTTTTAACAGCGGATCATGGTAATGCCGAAAAGATGTTGGAAGGCGATAATCCTCATACTGCTCATACCACATATCCTGTACCTATGATCTATATTGGTGGTCCTGAGGGTGTAAAACTTCGGGAAGGTGGAATCCTTGCCGATATCGCACCGACAATGTTAGAAATTCTTGGTATTGGACAACCTGAGGAGATGACAGGTAAATCTCTTCTGGTTAAATAATTGATGATTTTACTGCAAAAAGCTAAATTTTCGCTTTATAAAGAAATTTTTCGAACCATCTAAAGTTCGATTTTAGTCGAAATAAGGCACACTAATCAATGGGTCCTCCTGGCCTTTGATTAGCTCATCACATCCTGTGATGAGGCTTTATTTCGACTGAAATTTTACTAAGATGGTTAAACGAAAAATTTCTATGTCGCTCAAAATTAGCTTTTTGCAGTTTAATCGTAGATTTTAAATAATAAAGGAGGAGTTAACAATGATTGATACTACCATTATTGATGTTTATGCACGTGAAGTATTAGATTCTCGTGGTAATCCGACTGTAGAGGTAGAAGTTATACTGGCTGATGGCGCAATGGGACGGGCCATTGTTCCATCTGGTGCTTCTACCGGTGCATATGAAGCAGTAGAATTGAGAGATGGAGACAAAGATTATTACCTGGGTAAAGGTGTCCGGAAAGCTGTAGAGAATGTTAATGAGACCATTGCTCCAGAGATCATTGGAATGGATGCAAGAGATCAGGTTGAGATCGATCAGACCTTAATCGAGCTGGATGGGACTCCAAACAAGAGTAATTTAGGTGCTAATGCTATTTTAGGAGTTTCCTTAGCTGTTGCTCATGCAGCTGCTAATGCTTTAGGCCTGCCTCTTTACAAATATGTTGGTGGCTTCAATGCCCGTACACTGCCAGTCCCAATGATGAATATTTTAAATGGAGGAAAGCATGCTGATAATAATGTAGATATTCAGGAATTTATGATTATGCCTGTAGGTGCTACTGATTGGGCTAGTGCTTTACGAATGGGTGCTGAAATTTTCCACAACTTAAAGAAAGTTCTTAAAGAAAAAGGTTTGAATACCGCTGTTGGTGACGAAGGCGGTTTTGCACCAAACTTAAGCTCCAATGAAGAAGCACTGAAAGTAATTATCGAAGCTATTGAAAAAGCCGGTTACACTCCAGGTACTGATGTAAAACTGGCTTTAGATGTTGCAGCTACTGAGCTTTATAAAGATGGTAAATATCATTTGGCTGGCGAAGGCCGTACCTTAACTTCAGATGAAATGATTAATTTCTATGCTGAACTGGTTGAAAAATACCCCATCATCTCTATTGAAGATGCTTTGGGTGAAGATGATTGGGATGGCTGGAAAAAACTGACTGAGCGTCTGGGAAGCAAGATTCAGTTAGTAGGTGATGACCTTTTTGTAACCAATACTGAGCGTTTAAAGCGCGGTATTGAGATGGGTGTTGCCAACGCAATTCTTATTAAAGTAAACCAGATCGGTACATTGACCGAGACTCTGGAAGCTATTGAAATGGCTAAAAGAGCTGGTTATACTGCTATTATCTCTCATCGTTCTGGTGAGACTGAAGATGTTACTATTGCTGATCTTGCTGTTGCTACCAATGCAGGTCAGATTAAGACTGGTGCGCCAAGCCGGACTGACCGTGTTGCTAAATATAATCAACTGCTTAGGATTGAAGAGTACTTAGGTGAAGTGGCAAATTATCCGGGAATGGAAGCTTTTTATAATCTAAAAAGATAAACTATCCTCCCCGTGTTTATATATATATAGAGGCCTGTTTAATAGAACAGGCCTCATTTTCTCTATAATTCGGGATAGAGTGGTAAAAGTAGCTGTAAGTATTGTAATTTTAGAGGTCTTGTGTTAAAATAAAGATTGGCGAATTTAATCGGGGGAGGTGTGAGGGGAATGGTATTGGCTCTAAAAATTTTATTGATCATTGTATCTTTTATTCTGATTGCTGGTGTACTTCTACAGTCCGGAAAAAGTGCTGGTTTATCCGGTACTATTGATGGAGGAGCCACTGCTTTTTTTGGCAAGAAGAAAGGGCTGGATGAATTTTTTGCGAAACTGACAACTGCTGCAGCTATTATTTTTATGATTTTGGCACTGGCAGTAGCCGCATTGGTCTAGGACCGTAGGTTCTTTAAAAGAGTCCTTATTTGGGTTCTTTCTTATACTAAAAACAGAATAAGGAGGATGATTGTTGTGTTGTTTGCGGCGCCTGTTGCAGGTATATTAGCTCTGCTATTCGCGTTCTACCTAGCTAGTAAAATAGAAAAAGCTGATTTTGTCAATGATCGTGTTAGAGAATTGAGCAAAGCGATCCATGAGGGTGCTATGGCCTTTTTGAATCGTGAATATCGAATTCTGGTAATCTTTGTAATTGTTGTTGCTACTATTATGTTTTTAACTCCATCTTTAGGATATAAAACTGCTATTTCTTTTATTACCGGTGCTTTATTTTCCGCCCTTGCCGGCTTTTTAGGAATGAACATTGCTACCAGTGCTAATGGCCGGACTGCTTCTGCTGCCAAAAAAGGTATGAATTCCGCTTTAGAGATTGCTTTCTCTGGCGGTGCTGTTATGGGTATGGCAGTAGTAGGACTGGGTCTTTTGGGAATTGGAATTTTGGGCTATATATTTGGCCTGGAAAATATTCAAGGATTTGCTTTTGGTGCTTCCTCTATTGCACTGTTTGCACGTGTAGGTGGTGGTATTTATACCAAAGCTGCTGATGTTGGAGCTGACCTGGTGGGTAAAGTAGAAGCCGGTATTCCTGAAGATGACCCACGGAACCCAGCGGTAATTGCTGATAATGTTGGTGATAATGTTGGTGACGTTGCAGGTATGGGTGCTGACCTTTTTGAATCTTATGTCGGTTCTATTATTGCTGCTATTACATTAGGTGCTATTAAAGGTCCTAACTATCTTATGTTGCCGATTTATATTGCTGCAGTAGGTATTATTGCGTCTATCATTGGTACCCGTTTTGTTCGTGCTAAAGAAGGTCGTAATTTAGGACAATCTCTTGAAATGGGAACCATCTGGAGTGGTATTATTACTCTGGTAGCTACTTTCTTTTTAGTGAAGTATACCATTGGTGATATGGGGGTATTTGGTGCTACTATTTCCGGTTTGATTGCTGGTATTTTGATTGGTCGAATTACTGAATACTATACTTCTGCGGATTATAAACCTGTACAAACCATAGCAGACCAATCCCAGACCGGTACTGCAACAAATATCATTGGTGGTTTAGCTGTTGGTATGAAGAGTACAGCATATCCAATTATCATTATCGCAATTGCTATCTTCTTTGCATTCAAATTGGGTGGTCTGTACGGAATTGCTCTTTCCGCTGTTGGTATGCTTTCCATTGTTGGTATGACTGTAGCAGTAGACGCTTATGGTCCTATTGCTGATAATGCTGGTGGTATTGCTGAGATGGCTGAATTGGGTAAAGATGTTCGTAAGATTACTGATACTTTAGATGCAGTTGGTAATACCACTGCTGCAATCGGTAAAGGTTTTGCTATCGGTTCTGCTGCTCTGACAGCTCTTGCATTATTCTCTGCATATTCTGATGCTACTGGTCTGACTGGAACCGGTATTAGCTTAACGGATGCTAATGTAATTATTGGTCTTTTGATTGGTGGTATGCTACCATTCCTCTTCTCTGCAATTACCATGCAAGCTGTAGGTAGAGCTGCTTTCCGTATGATCGATGAAGTACGTCGTCAGTTTAGAGAAATTCCCGGTATTATGGAAGGTAAAGGACGTCCTGACTATGCACGTTGTGTAGATATCAGTACCAGTGCTGCTTTACGTGAAATGATTGTTCCAGGTCTAATGGCTGTAGTCGTACCCGTTGTAGTAGGTCTGATACTGGGTGCCGAAGCTTTAGGTGGTCTTTTAGCCGGGGCTCTGGTAACCGGAGTACTGATGGCTATAATGATGGCCAATGCCGGTGGTGCCTGGGATAATGCTAAGAAATACATCGAGGGCGGTAAATATGGTGGTAAAGGTAGCGATGCTCATAAAGCTGCCGTTGTTGGTGATACTGTTGGTGACCCATTTAAAGATACTTCCGGTCCGTCCTTGAATATCTTAATTAAGCTGATGACTATAGTTTCCTTAGTATTTGCTCCACTCTTTATGTAATCTGGACAAGTATATCACCCCATGAGTTCCTAAGTGGATTCATGGGGTTTTTATTTGTTTTCAGGCAGGGATAAAGCAATTTTTACCGAATTCATTATAAATGTACATCTAAAATGGGTTAAAACTACTCTTTTTGGGTTAGTTTAATTATGGAGGGAAAAAATATGGAAGATTTGAACATGTGTTTTGCTTGCGGAAAGGATAACCCTATCGGATTCAAGTTAGTTTTTAGAGAGGTAGGAGAAAACAAAGTTATGGCCATTTTTACGCCGGAAGAATTCCATCAGGGTTATCCTGAGGTTATGCATGGTGGTCTGATAACAACTCTTTTAGATGAAGCAATGGCAAAAGTGATCAATTTTCGCGGTATTCAAGCAGTAACTGCTACTTTAGAAGTTAAGTTTCGTAATCCGGTACCCATTGGTAGGGAGTTAAAGATATTTGGTGAACTGGTTGAAGAGAAAAAGCGTCGTTGTGGTATGAAAGCCTGGGTAGAGGATGAAGAAGGTAATATTTTGGCCGAAGCTAGTGCGGTATTTATCAAATTATAAAAAATTATATTAGGAGGTATGGATAATGGCAAAAATAATGAGTAGAGAAGAAGCATTAAATCTGGTAAAACAGGAGATTAAACAGAAAAATTTGATTAAACATTGCCTGGCTGTAGAGGCGGTAATGAGACGGCTTGCCAATCATTTTGGAAAAAATGAAGAGAAATGGGCTTTAGCCGGATTGCTCCATGATATTGATTATGATAAGACAGCTAATGACCCTGAGCGGCACAGTATCGTGGGAGCAGATTTTTTAGCAGAAAAGGGATTAGATGAAGATATTGTGTATGCAATAAGGGTACATAATGATGTACACGGGCTTCCACGGAAAAGTTTGATGGACAAAGCTCTCTATGCCAGTGATCCATTGACCGGTTTGATTGTAGCGGCTGCTTTAATCCATCCGGAGAAAAAGTTAAATGCCATCGATACCGGTTTTGTGCTCAATAGATTTAAAGAGAAAAATTTCGCTAGAGGTGCATCAAGAGAGCAGATTTCATCCTGTGAAGAGATGGGATTGAGTCTTGAAGAGTTTATTACTCTTGGACTTGAAGCTATGCAGTCAATTCATGAAGAACTGGGATTATAAAAACTTAAAGAGGGGGAATCAGGATGGATTTTTATCAACTGATTAAAACACGCCGGAGTGTCAGGAAATATGAGAGTAGACCTGTAGAAGAAGAAAAATTAATGCGGATATTAAATGCGGCCAGACTGGCTCCATCGGGCAAAAATGCTCAGGCCTGGAAATTTATTGTGGTTAAAGATCAGGAGTTAAAGGAGAAGATTGTTAAAGCAGCCAAAGGCCAGAAATTTTTAGCTGAAGCTGATTGTATCATTGTCTGCTGTGTCAATGAAGAGGAAGTTTATCAGGGCCATGGTAACTATATGACTTCTTTTGCAGTGGATGGGGCCATTGCTATGGACCATTTGATTCTGGCAGCCCATTATGAAGGTTTAGGAACCTGCTGGATTGGTGCATTTTTTGAAGATCAGATAAAAGAAATTCTCAATATTCCAGATCCATATCGGGTAGTAGCAATGACACCATTGGGTTATCCTGCTGGAGAGCAGAAAGATCGTGGTCGTAAACCTTTAGAGGAGATTATAGCTTTTGATGGGTGGAAATGGTGAGAGATTATTGGTCAAAAATTTTCCTTTCCCTACTTAAAAGGGGAGAGGTTCAGGCTGTTGAAAAAGGGGAGGCGCACATAACTTGCTCCCACAGAGGCTCAGAAAAACTAAATATAATTTCTTCTGCTACTGGACGCTCCGCCATCCTGGCTTTAGCCTTGACTTATACACTTCAGAAATTATGTTTAGTTTTTCTGACAGTGCACGGGCATGTCTCTAAAAAAGAGAGGTTTGCAACAAGCTCTACCTCTCCCCACTTAAAAGAGGAGAGGTTCTTAAAAAGGTAGCTTTCAGTTCAAGGATAGATTATAGTAAATAAAATGTAACGTAAAAGAGGGAGATAAAAATGAGTGCTAGACAGACAATTTTAGACTTTATGCGGGAAAAAGCATATAAACCTATGTCTGCAGAAGAATTGCTAAAGGTCTTTGAAATTCCGAAAAAAGAATCCAAAGCATTTTTAAAACTACTAAAACAGATGGAGAAAGATGGGGAGATTGTTAAGACCAGGGCCAACCTTTATGGGGTACCTGAACGGATGAATCTGGTAGTGGGGCGTTTATATGGACATCCACGGGGATATGGCTTTGTGATTCCTGATGATCCAGATATGGAGGATCTTTTTATTGGCCCTGAGGATTTAAATGGTGCTATGCATAATGACCGGGTTATTGCCAGAATTAATAAGCAGACCAGAGGGAAGCGAAAAGAAGGAGAGATAATCCGGATATTGAACAGAGCCAACAGGCGAATCGTAGGAAATTTTGAAAAGAGTAGGCATTTTGGTTTTGTGGTTCCCGATGATAAACGAATAACTAATGATGTTTTTGTTCCTAAAGAAGAATTTAATGGCGCAAAAGAAGGTCAAAAGGTGGTTGTTGAAATTACCCGCTGGCCTGAAAAACGGCGAAATCCTGAGGGAAGAATTGTTGAGATTTTAGGATATGTGGGTGATCCTGGAGTTGATATTGCTGGTATTATCCATCAGCTTGATCTTCCTCTGGACTTTCCAAAGGATGTTTTAAAAGAAGCTAATGCAATAAGTGAAGAAATTCCGGAAAGTGAGATCAAACGGCGGCAGGATTTAAGAAATCTCATTACCTTTACCATTGATGGTGAGGATGCAAAAGATTTTGATGATGCTGTATCTATTGAACAGCTGGATGAAAATACAGTCCGGTTGGGAGTACATATCGCTGATGTAACCCATTATGTTAAAGAGGGTTCGGCCCTGGATCAGGAAGCGTTAAAACGGGGAACCAGTATCTATCTGGTGGATAGGGTAATTCCCATGCTCCCTAAACGGCTCTCCAATGGAATTTGTTCATTGAATCCTTATGAAGATCGATTGACCATGACCTGTATGATGGATATTGACCTTAGGGATGGACGGGTTATAAAATATGATATTTTTGAAAGTGTGATTAGAAGTAGTGAAAGGTTGACCTATAATCAAGTCAATAAAATGTTAGTTGATAATGATCAAGAACTGAGGGAACGGTATAGCCGATTAGTACCCTATCTGGAATTGATGGAAAAACTCTGTCTGGTATTACGCAAAAGGCGGATGGAGCGGGGAAGTATTGATTTTAATTTTCCAGAAACCAAAGTGAAGTTAGACGAAAACGGCAAACCTATTGATATTATAAAAGTAGAGCGAGATATTGCTGAAAAGATTATTGAAGAGTTTATGATTAAAGCCAATGAAGTAGTAGCCGAAGATATGTATTGGCGGCAGGTTCCATTTATTTATCGTGTCCATGAGGAACCGGATCAGCAAAAATTAGCTGATTTTAACGAGTTTATTCATAATTTTGGTTACCATATTAAAGGAATTCAAAATGAAGTACACCCACGTCAACTCCAGGAGATTCTAAAAAAAGTTGAAGGAACTGTAGAAGAGCATATGATCAATACAGTACTTTTGCGGTCAATGAAGCAAGCCAAATATACCACAGTTCCTATTGGCCATTTTGGATTGGCTACCGAATATTATACCCATTTTACTTCACCTATCCGGCGTTATCCTGACCTGCAAATTCACAGGATTATTAAAGAGGTTTTAAAGAAGGGTTCACTTACAAATAAACGGATTCAGGAATTAGAGGAGTTATTACCTGAGGTTGCTGAACATTCATCCCTTCAAGAGCGAAAAGCTATGGATGCTGAACGGGATAGTATTGATCTAAAGAAAGTTGAATATATGTTGGATAAAATTGGTCACCAATTTGAAGGGATAATCAATGGTGTTGCTTCTTTTGGATTCTTTGTTGAACTCGAGAATTCTGTAGAAGGTATGGTACGGGTTAGCCGCATGACCGATGATTATTATCATTATCATGAAGATCAATATGCTTTAATTGGAGAACGGACGGGCAAAGTATATCGGTTAGGAGACCGGGTGAAAGTTGAAGTCTATCGGGTTAATTTAGAGGAACGTGAAATTGATCTGATTCTGGTATGAAATTCGGAAATAAACCATTAGAAGTCAGGGTTAGAGTTAAGTTATTATCTAACTTCTGACTTCTAACTTGACAGTAAGAATAAAATTGTTATAATAAAGAAAGTAAGTTTTTAGCTGTGGGAGGGTTAAGGGATGGCTGAGGATATTAAAGTTGTTGCTACAAATAGAAAAGCCCGTCATGATTTTCATATCATAGAAACCTATGAAGCCGGGATAAAGCTTCAAGGTACAGAGGTTAAGTCAGTCAGGTTAGGACGGGTTAATATAAAAGATAGTTTTGCCAAGATAGAAGACGGCGAGATCTTTCTTTATAATATGCACATTAGTCCTTATGAATTTGGCAATCGTTTTAATCATGACCCTGAACGGAAACGAAAGCTTTTAATGCATAAACATGAGATTCGTCGTCTTTATGGAAAAGTTAGAGAAAGAGGGTTTAGTCTGGTTCCATTACGTCTTTATTTTCGCCGTAATTGGTTGAAAGTTGAATTGGCTTTAGTCAAAGGTAAAAAGCTTTATGATAAACGTGAAGATATTGCTAAAAGAACCGCACAGCGCCAGATTGACCGGGCTTTAAGAGGACGGTATTAATTAAAATTTAATCTTGAAAGGTATTAAATTTTATGTTATAATAACAACTGTAATGTATGCCCTATAGTGTACACTATGGGGGTGATTTGGCTTCGCTCTGGTAGTGGATGTCGAAGAAGCGTGCCGAGGTCTCCAGTTCCTCGTAAAACACTGGAACTTAAAATTATCTGCAAACGATAACTACGCACTGGCTGCCTAAGAAGAGAACGGCAGTCTGCTCCTTCAACTCTTGTTAGCGGAGTTGAATGGAGTATCATAATCAGCTAACTACTCTATCACTGAAGCCTGTAGGTGATAGGGGAATCTTAACAGGCTAGGGGCTCATGGGCGTGTCTGTAGGCGAGTGGGTCCCGAAAGATGACTACAGACTACGCACGTAGAAACTTCGGCTGAAGCTGCTGGACACGCGGGTTCGACTCCCGCCACCTCCACCAAAATAGATATTTTTAAACGCACGGGTGTAGCTCAGCCTGGTAGAGCAGTGGACTCCAAATCCACGTGTCGCGGGTTCGAATCCTGCCACCCGTGCCATTTTTGTATTAAAAACTAAGCCTGTTAGCATTATCTAACAGGCTTGTTTTTGTACCTAAATCTTGAATTGGCCAATTTCTTTCATCATTTTTTCAGCTTGTTCTGCCAGTTTTTGGGCTATTACTGCAAGATGTTCTGCAGTTGATGCGCTCTCTTCACTGGCAGTGGAGATGCTATTGCTGGCTTTAAGAGTGGAGTTAGAGATTTCTGCAATACCTTTCAGGAGTGTTGTAAACTGATTTTGAATCTGGTGCAGTTCCTGTACTCTCTGATTAACGGATTGAATTTGGGTATTATATTCCTCAATAGCGGATTCGATTTGCTGAAAAGCTTCAGTGGTTTCATCAGCAAGTTGGCGCTGCCTATTGAGAATATTTTGTACTTTGACCATAACCTGTACTGCATCAACTGTACCTTGACGCAGTTGATTAACGATGTCAGTTATCTGTTGGGCCGAATTAGCAGATTGATAGGCCAGATTACGAATTTCTTCAGCTACAATCATAAAACCGCGACCATTTTCACCAGCTCTTGCCGCCTCAATGGCTGCATTCAGGGCCAGCAGATTGGTTTGATCAGCGATGGATTGAATGGTTTCAATAATTGTGTTAATTTCACTGGATTTTTTTTCTAGTGTTTGAACTGTGTTTAATACCTGGTTGGCAAAATTAGCGTTTCCGATTGAGGTGTTTTTAAGATGATTAATTTTTTTCATACCATTTTTGGTCAATTGTATTGTCTCTTTAGAAGTACTTTCCATCTTATGGGTATTATCCGAAACCTGGGTGATGATTTCCGTTAACTGATTGGCCTCTTCTACGGCTTGAGTAATTTTCTGATCCTGGGTTTTATAATTATTGGTGATTTCAATAATAGAACTTGAAATTTCTTCCATTGAAGCTGAGGTTTCTTCTGTGCTGGTAGAAATATTTTGAATGGATTCCAGAACAGAATTGCTGCTTTGATAAATCTGCTGTATAATTTTTTGTAGATTGTCGATCATTTGGTTTATGGTATTGGCCAGTAGACCAAATTCGTCCCGGGATTTGAGTTCAATTTTCTCTTTAAGATTTCCCATTGCCACCTGATTTAATTTATTGACAAGAAGTTTGATTTTTTTGATCATAGGATTAGTTAATAAAAGGCTGATAGTTACCGAAGAGACGACACTAATCAGTGTAAGGAGGAGCATAAAAGAGATTAGCTGACGCTGACGTACCAGGGTTTTAGTTGCATCAAAATCCAGAACCAGTAGCCCTGCTAACTCGTTACTCTTTGTATAGAGAGGCGTCAGGATAGTTAGCAAGGGTTGGCCCTCTTTATTACGGTATATTTTGTCAGTTATAACTGTTTCTCCTTGAAAAGCAGTATGAACCAGTGTACGGAGGTTTTCAGGATATGTAAAAGGGGTATCAATAGGTGATTTATAATCATTTTCTCCAAAAGCTATTTTTATTATACCGGAGTTTTGGTTTGCGGGACTAATGATATAAAGTTTGGATGCCCCAACTTGTTTACGAACAGTATTTAACGTATAATATAAGTTTTTATAGATAGATTTTCCTTCATCTCCTGCTTTTAGAAAGAAAACTTGATCAACATTGACGGCTCCTTTAGCAACCTGGATTGCGAATTGAGCATGGCGTTTTAAAAGGTTGACTTCATTTTTAGCTGAGGAGAAGTAGTTGGTTAAGCCAACAATAAGAGAGGATGTTAAACTAATAATTACAAAAATAATAAGTAATTTTACACGAAAACTAATAATTTTTTGTTTTTTTGAGTCCATTACTGCTATTCCTCCTTTTGTATGATTGAATACAATAATGTTCTATTTCGACATTACTTAACAATATTCCTACTTAAAATGAAGTAAAAGAAGCATTAATTATCGCTATGGCAAAAATCAGGTTTTATAGTTTATTGAAACAAAGACTGCGGGTATTATTATAAAGTGCAAGATTTTTAAAAGAAAGGGAAAGAATAAGGACATCAAAGTATTATGAAAGGATGATTTGATGTTCAGGTAAATTAATTTTGAATTAAGTAATTAAACTGTAAAAAGCTAATTTTGAGCGTTATAGAAATTTTTCATTTAACCATCTTAGTGAGATTGAGGGAGAAATAAAGCATCATCACAGGATGTGATGAGCTAATCAAGGGCCAGGAGGGCCCATTGATTAGTGTGCCTTATTTCGGCAGAAATCGAACTTTAGATGATTCGAAAAAGTTCTCTTGAAGCGAAAAATTAGCTTTTTGCAGTAAAATTGTGTATAAAAAACTCCAACTTGAATATAGAATTACTGGGGAATCAGGTTAAAATAAGCCTGTCTAAAGAACTAATCGAAGAGATTAATAAATGCGGTAATGCATTAGGAGTCAATTACATATTACCACGGGATGAAGAACGGCCTTCAAATATGAGATGGATGTTGGATTTATAATTATATTAAAATTAACTGAAACACATTAAATTTTATTAAAAAAAATTGCACAAAAAAGTTTATACAGGAATATAATAATAGTGTGCACAGATTTTCGACCTTCTGCATATGCTATAGCAAACCAAAGGCATTGAGGAGGTCGTTTTATTATGACAAAAGTTCAAAAAGGTAGAATTAAACATGTTTTTCCAGGTGGAAATACTTCAAAAGGATTTTATTCATTTTATGATTATATTATTCCACCAGATACAACTCGAATTTTTATTATAAAAGGCGGTCCGGGAGTAGGTAAATCTACATTTATGCGTAAGATTGGTGAAGCAATGTTAGAACGCGGTTATGACATTGAGTTTCACCACTGTTCTTCAGATAATGCATCTTTAGATGGGGTTGTTATTCCGGCTATTGGTGTTGCTTTGATTGATGGTACCGCACCACATATTGTAGATCCCAAAAACCCGGGTTGTGTTGATGAGATTATTCATCTGGGTGACTTCTGGGATGAAGAAGGGATGCGTTCTCATAAAAAAGATATCATTGAGGCTAATCAGGAAGTTAGTAGACTTTTTGAGAGAGCCTATCGCTTTTTGAAGGCAGCCCAGGTAGTATATGATGATTGGGAGAAGGCTAATCAGGAAGCTATGGATTATGGTAAAGCAAACAAGATTGCTGCTAATTTAATTGAAAAGGTTTTTACCCGGGATGTAAGTACGAGGATTGGTGAAGAAAGACACCTATTTGCCAGTGCCATTACTCCTGATGGAATGGTAAATTATCTGGAGACCATTGTTGGACCATGTAAAAAGCGCTATATTATCGAAGGACGGCCGGGTACCGGAAAATCTACTTTACTTAGAAAAATTGCTACTGCTGCAGTTGAGCGTGGGTATAAAGTGGAGATGTATCACTGTGCCCTGAATCCAGAGAAGATTGAGCATGTAGTTGTTCCTGAATTGAGTATTGCTTTTACTAAGTCTATAGAACCTCATCTCTATTCTCCTCAAAATGGGGATGAGAAGATTAACATGGATTATTGTCTCAATGCTGAGATTTTAGAGAAATATGAAAAATTGGTAGAGGAGAATGAGAAAATCTTTAATAAACTCTTCAATAGAGCCATTAAATTTATCAGTCAGGCCAAAAAAACCCATGATCATATGGAGACTTTCTACATTCCCAATATGGATTTTGATGCTATCTCTCGTCTCTGGGAGCATACTTTAGATCGGATTATAGGGTATGCAGAAGAGATTGATAAGAAAGTAGGTTAAAGGTTGATGATTAATCCTCCTGCAACATGCAGGAGGATTTTTATATGTGAAGCAAATGTTTCTTCATTTCAAAAGATTTATAAAATTACCCAAATTATTATATGATTTTACTGCAAAGAGCTAATTTTTCGAACTATCTAACGAAATAAGGCATACTAATCAATGGAGCCCTCCTACCCTTGATTAGCTTATCACCTGTTCATATGAGGTCATTCTTTAAGATGGTAAACGAAAAATTTCAATGGTGCTCAAAATTAGCTTTTTGCAGTTTAAACTTGTATATGAAGTATTGACTAAGTAGTTTTAAAAGAAGGAAGAAATTATCATTTGACGAAATTATAAAAAATGCCTGGTTTTTTTAGAGGAGTGAGAAAAAAGTGAAGCAAAAAAGGGTTATTGCTCTTGTTTCTGGTAGGGCCAATCTAGTTATTTACCTTAGACTTCCACCTTTGCAGGTGTCGAAATTATAACAATTTGATTGGTATAGACATGTTCAGAATTGAAAGATATCATTAATAATTTTACTGCAAAAAGCTAATTTTTCGCTTCAAAAGAAATTTTTCGAACCATCTAAAGTTCGATTTTGGTCGAAATACGGCACACTAGTCAATGGCCCTCCTGGCCCTTGATTAGCTCATCAATCTTCATATTAGACCTTATTTCGACCGAAATCTTACTAAGATGGTTTAACGGAAAATTTTTATGTTGCTCAAAATTAGTTTTTTGCAGCTTAATCATTAATTATATGTTGACGGTTGCAGAAGATAATCGAATTAGTGTCAGTGACCTACATAATGATAGTTTCTTTCAATATCAGGGCTTAATTGTAAATAACCCTTCCTTTGTTTTTATAAAAAGGAGTAGGGATTTATAAACAATTTGAGTTGAAAGGAGTTAATACTATGATTAAAGTCATTTATAATGGTCAAGTATATGCACCAACTTATTTAGGAAAAAAGGATATTCTTATTGTTGATGATAAAATTGCCCAAATTATGGATCAAATTCCTCCTCTTCCGGACTGGATGGAAGTGGAGGAGATTGATGCAGATGGGGCATTAGTTGTACCGGGATTTATTGATTCCCATGTTCATATTTGCGGTGGCGGTGGTGAGGGTGGATTTCACACCCGGACACCGGAGATTCAGTTGACAGATTTGACCACTGCTGGAGTAACTACAGTAGTTGGATGCCTGGGTACTGATGGTACAACCCGTAGTTTACCTGGACTTCTGGCAAAGGCCAGGGCTCTTGAAATAGAAGGAATTACAACATATATCTACACAGGTTCTTATGAGTTCCCCGTTCGTACAATTACTGATCGTCCGCGGGATGATATTATTCTCATTGACAAAGTAATTGGTATAGGAGAATTGGCTATTTCTGATCATCGTTCATCTCAGCCCCAGTTTAATGAACTATTGAAGATTGTATCTGAAGCAAGGGTTGGTGGGATTTTATCCGGTAAAGCCGGTATTGTCAATTTTCATTTGGGAGATGGGGAAGTAATGTTCAATGACCTGCTCAAGATAGCCAGAACTACTGAGATTCCTATCACTCAGTTTCTTCCTACCCATGTCAATCGAAACCAGAGAATTTTTAAGGAGGGAATTAAATATGCTAGAGAGGGGGGGTATCTAGATTTAACTACCAGCTCAGATCCGCGGTGGATAACTAATGATGAGGTTAAGGCAAGCACAGGGCTTAGGAAATATCTAGAGGCTGGAGTACCTGTAGAACAGATTACTTTTAGTTCTGATGGTCAGGGAAGTTTACCTGTCTTTAATGAGCATGGCCAGTTTGAAAGATTGGGTATTGGTAAAGTTAGTTCTCTTCATCGGGAATTTCGTGATGCAGTATTAGAAGATGGAGTAGAGTTAGAAGATGCATTGCGGGTAATCACTTCAAATCCAGCCAGGATTTTAAAATTGAAACAAAAAGGGTGTCTTGAACCGGGTAAAGATGCTGATCTGGTCATTTTAGATTCTGAGACATTAATGATTTTAAGTGTGATGGCAAAGGGTAAGATGATGATCCATAATAAAGAAATTCTTGTTAGAGGTACTTTTGAACTAACTCAAGGTAATTAGTAGATTGATGGAAGCTGATCGGGTAGGATATTTATATGAGAATTTAATATTCCAGAGAGATTGAAAGGAAAATGGGTTAAAGGTGGTAAACCTCCTGCAGGATGTGGGAGGTTTTTTAATATTTAGGAAATTATACGTTTCGCAGATTATAGATAACATTTGGTGTAGATAATTTATAAAAAACTGCAAAAAGTTAATTTTGAGCGATATAGAAATTTTTTGTTAAACCATCTTATTTCGACTGAAATCGAACTTTAGATGGTTCGAAAAATTTTTTTATTAAGCGAAAAATTAGCTTTTTGCAGTAAACTAAGGCAAATTCGAAGAGCAGGAAGAAAAAAGGAATGTTCAAAGATATGTAGAATGTATAAATTATAAAGATAAATTTTAAAAAATAGGAGGTAAAATTGATGGGTGATCCACGTATTGAAAAGTTGGCTGATATTCTGGTAAATTATTCTGTTGAAGTAAAAGAGGGGGAAAGGGTTCTGATTTCCGGTAGTATTCTGGCCAGGCCTTTAATTGAAGAGATTGTAAAAAAGGTTGCTCAGGCCGGTGCAGAACCTGTAACCCGCATTACTTTAGAAACAGCTGGTTATTTATTTATGAAGTATGGTTCGGAAGAGATTATCGGTAGAACCAATGAAGTTTTTCTGGATATGATTAAGAAATGTGATGCTTTAATAAGTATCAATGCGCCTGAGAATACTAAATATATGAGTACTATTGATCCAAAGCGGCTTTCACTACATCAGAAGGCTTTAATGCCGATTTCTGAATATGTAATGGGTGGCAATGTGCGTTGGGTTGGCTGTAACTTCCCGGTTCCAGCTCTGGCTCAGGAAGCGGAGATGTCTTTAGAGGAGTATGAAAATTTTGTTTATAGTGCTACAAATATTGACTGGGTTGAAAATTCAAAATATCAAGATAAAATTAAGGCTATTTTTGATGCTGGCAAAGAGGTACGAATTGTTGGCCCAGGTACAGATTTGACTTTTAGCATTGAAGGTAGAGAAGGTATCAAATGTGATGGTCGTAATAATATGCCTGACGGAGAAATTTTCTATGCACCTATTGAAAATTCTGCTAATGGTTATATTACTTATGACTTTCCTGCCATGCGGATGGGTAAAGAAGTTAGTGGTATCCGCTTAGAGTTCAAAGATGGTAAAGTTGTTAAAGCTTCTGCCACTAAAAATGAAGATTTTCTCTTATCTAGCTTGGATACTGATGAAGGCGCCAGATACATAGGTGAATTTGGAATTGGAGTCAACTACGGAATTCAGCGTTTTACTAAAGATATTCTCTTTGATGAAAAGATTGGTGGAACCATCCATCTGGCTTTGGGCCGGGCTTACCCTGAGTCTGGCGGTAAAAATGTTTCTGCAATCCATTGGGATATGATTAAAGACTTAAGGAAAGATGGAAAGATTATATTAGATGGTAAGGTTGTAGCTGAGAATGGTAAGTTTTTGATTGAAGATTAATCATAATTTTGGGTTTTTGAAGGAATAACTTCAAAAACCTTTTTTTAATGTTTAGGAAATTATAATTTATATATGATCTTACTGCAAAAAGCTAATTTTTCGTTTCAAGAGAAATTTTTCGAACCATCTAAAGTTCGATTTCAGTTGAAATAAGGCCTCATCATAATTGTAAGTAAAAGATATAATAATGGGGTGATAATAAGTACCTATAGATGTTTTTCGAAATCCCTAAAAAAATGCTAAGAAATTGAAGGAATTTTTTCTTTCATCGAGAAATTAAGTAATAACGAAAAGTGGCAAAAAATAGAAAGTTATTAGGAGGGGGAATATGGAACTACATATTAAGAAGAAAAAAGATACTTTAATCGTGCAGATTAAAGGAGAGCTGGATCTGCATACCGCTGATGATCTGCGCCAGGGAATTGATCAGTATTTACAAAAATATCCTTCTTTAAAAAATCTGATCCTGGATTTAAAAGGAATTGAGTTCATAGATAGTTCTGGATTGGGAGTTATTTTGGGTCGATATAAAACGATAAAACAGCGAGGTGGCAATTTAGCAGCTGTTGCAGTGAGTCCACGGGTAAGAAGGATTTTTGAACTTTCGGGAATGTTAAAAATCATTAGGATTTATGAAAATAAAGCTGAGGCTGAAACTGCTTTTGATCTTTTATGATTTAAAAAAGGGGGATATGGAGATGATTAAAAATAGAGCAAGAATAGAAATGTCCAGTATGAGTGAAAATATTGGTTTTGCACGGATAGCCGCCGCTACTTTTGCTGCTCAACTGAATTTTACTTTGGCGGAAATTGAGGAGATTAAAGTAGCTGTTTCTGAAGCTGTCTCTAATTGTATTATCCATGGATATGAGAACAGACCGGACGGAACTATTGTGTTAAATATGACTATTGAAGATGGAAAACTTAAGATTGAAGTTGAAGATTTTGGTGTTGGGATTGAAGATATTGAAGCTGCTATGCAGCCTTCTTTTACTACCAGTGAAGAGCGTATGGGGTTGGGGCTTGTCTTTATAAATTCGTTTATGAATGAAATGGAGATTATTTCAACACCCGGTGAGGGAACACTGGTTCGAATGGTCAAAATACCGGAAAAAAGTGAATAAGTGGGGGGGGGATGGTAAATGGCTAATTATCGCCAGGAGTTTGGACATATTCCCCATCACGAAATTTTAAGTGATGCTGAGACCAGAAAATTGATTGCTCTGGCCCAGGAAGGTGATGACCAGGCTAAAGAACGTCTGGTTCAGCATAATTTACGATTGGTGATGAAGATTACTCACCGTTTTAAAAATTCCGGTTATGAGATGGAAGATCTCTTCCAGGTTGGGACTATCGGACTGATTAAAGCCATTCGCGATTTTGATTTGAGTCGAAATTTAAAATTCTCAACCTATGCAGTTCCCCGGGTTATTGGTGAAATCCGCCGTTTTATCAGGGATGATGGTCTGGTGAAAGTTAGCAGGACGTTGAAAGAATCGGCGAGTCGAATACGTAAATTTAAAGAAAGTTTTATCAAAGAAGAAGGTCGAGAACCTACTGTACAGGAGATTAGCCAAAAAACAGGTCTTACTCCTGAGGATATTATTAATGCTATGGAAGCAGTCCAGGAGCCCACTTCACTTTTTAGTCCAATTTTTGAAAAAGAAGGGGAAGAAATTTTACTTATAGATCAGATTTATGATGATCAAATGGGTTTTGTAGAAGGAGAAATTAATAAGATTGCTTTACGACAGGTACTTTCTAGACTGGATGAACGTTCGCGGCGTATTGTTTTTTTACGTTACTTTCAGGAGAGGACCCAGACTGAGATTGCAGAGATTCTCGGGATTTCACAGGTTCATGTTAGTCGTTTAGAAAAAAAGGTGTTAGAAGAGATTAAACATATGTTGGCTTGATTTTTTTAAATTACATATTTTTTGATAAAGATACCGATAATAAATATAAAGATTATACTGCAAAAAGCTAATTTTGAGCGAAATAGAAATTTTTCGCCAAATTATCTTAGTAAGATTTCCGACGAAGTAAGGCCTCATCACAGGAGGTGATGAGCTAATCAATGGCCAGGAGGGTCCTTTGATTAGAAAGCCTTATTTCGGCGGAAATCGAACTTTAGATGATTCGAAAAATTTCTCAAGAAGCGAAAAATTAGCTTTTTGCAGTTTAACAATATAAGTTATTTTGTGGAGGTATCTTTATTTATGTTATCTAAATTATTGAAATCCCTGTTGATACTGATCTTTATTTTCAGCCTGGCTGGATTCTGTACCTGGCTTATTTCTCAGTGGTTTATGTTTAATAAACAGATTCCTGAAGGTGTTATTAAGGTTTTGGGATGGGTTAAAGAAATTACTGGCTAAGAATGAACGGCAGAGCCAATATACAAAGGTTATGGATTTTTTCCTTCAATAATTAAAGAAAAGGCGGGATTAAAAAGCCCCGCCTTCTAAATTATCATAAGCTATGAACCGGTGATAACTCAATATTTTTTATTTTTTATATAAAAATCCAAAAAAAATTTGTAAATCTAACAGGAAAAATAGCGTCGATGTAGAATATGATAATATAAACTTTTGTAAAATAAAGATGAACAAATGTAAAAAGCAAATCAGGTGAGAGTATGGAAAGTATTGAAAGATTAAAATTGATAGTTCAGGTTGCTCAGATGTACTATGAATATGGACAAACTCAGCAGGCTATTGCTAATAAATTAGGTATTTCTCGACCAACTGTTTCTCGTTTACTTGCTCAGGCCCGGGAAAAGGGTATTGTTCAGATTATTATTCATAATCCCCTTGGTTACTGTTCTAAGTTGGAAGAAATTTTCAGGACAGAATTTGATTTAAAGGAAGTAATAATTACTCCGCTGGTTGGAGAAAATCCAATATTGACTCTGGCAGAGATTGCTGCCAATTATTTATATCGGATTTTGAAAGATGGAGATACCATTGGAGTAGCCTGGGGAAATACTCTTCATCACGTCTCTCAGTTTTTAAAACCTAAAAATCTTTCCAATATTCGAGTAGTGCAGATGAAAGGCGGCATGGGCCTTTCTGGAACTAATATCCATGCCAGTCAGATTATCGAAAAATTTTCTACTGCCTATAGAGGCAAAGCATATTTTTTGCCTGTCCCGGCTATTGTAGATACTGTGAGTGTAAAGAAAGCCTTTATGTCAGATAGCAGTTTGAGGAGGACCATTCAGGTGGGGGCAGAGATTAATGTAGCTATTTATAGTATTGGTGCCCTTGATTCATCTGCAGCCCAAATAGAGGCAGGTTATCTTACTGCTCAGGAAATTTATGCTCTTCAAGCTAAAGGTGCTGTTGGAGATATTTGTTCCCGTTTTTTTACTATAGATGGTGAGGTTGCTGATCCGGCTCTGGATGAACGGACTATTGGTATTGAATTGAATGATCTGAAAGATAAAGAATATGCTATTGCCGTGGCTGGCGGAAAAGAAAAAGCAGCTGGTATTTTGGGAGCAATGAGAGGTGGCTTTCTTAATGTATTGATTACTGATGAAGAGACTGCTACTCTGGTTCTGGAAAAAGCAGGTATTAAGTATCCTGCTTAAATATAAATTTTCTTTTTGTAATTTAGGATAAAAGGAGGGATGAATTTATTGAAAGAAGAGGAATTAATACGTTTGATTACTGCTGAAGTGGTTAAGGAGTTGTGTAAAAGGAATAATAGTATGGCTATTCCCGTTGCTCTTTCAAATCGACATATTCACCTCAGTCAAAAAGATTTAGACTGTCTCTTTGGCCCGGGCTATACCCTGACCAAATTGAGAGACTTATCTCAGCCCGGTCAGTTTGCCGCAAAGGAAAAAGTTAAATTAATTGGTCCCAAAGGTATCCTGGAAGATGTACGAATTTTGGGCCCGGTTCGTAACCAGACTCAGGTTGAAATTTCTATTGGAGATGGATACCAATTGGGAATTATGCCTCCTGTCAGACCTTCAGGTGATCTGGCAGACACACCCGGTTGTATAGTGGTAGGGCCGAAGGGTGTGGTTGAATTAAAAAATGGAGTCATTTGTGCCCAGCGTCATATTCATATGTCAACTGAGGATGGGGCACGCTTCAAGGTTCGGGACAAAGAGATTGTGAAAGTCAGATGTGGTGGTTTGCGTGCATTGGTCTTTGACCAGGTTTTAGTAAGAGTAAGTCCAAATTTCCGGCTAGAAATGCATCTGGATATTGAAGAAGGAAATGCTGCTGGACTGAAAAATGGTAATTTTGTAGAAATATTAAAGGAGGGTTAATAGAATGGAATATCAAGCATTAGGTATGGTAGAAACTAGAGGACTGGTAGGGATGATTGAGGCTGCTGATGCTATGGCTAAAGCTGCTAATGTAAAAGTTGTTGGTTTTGAGAAGATTGGTGGAGGTTTTACAACTGTACTGGTTCGCGGTGATGTAGCGGCTGTTAAAGCTTCTGTTGATGCTGGTGCTGAAGCTGCTAATCGGGTAGGCGAACTGGTTTCAGCCCATGTGATCCCACGTCCCCATAGTGATTTAGAAAAAATCTTTCCCATTAAGGTAGAGAAAACTAAAACCAAGTAATTTTTAGGAGGAACTGTTATTGGAAATGGAAGAACGGCAATTGATTGAACTGGTTGTACGGGAAGTTCTAAAACAGATTAAGTTGGCGGGGGTAGAGATAAATACCAGAAAACTTGAGCCACTTCCATTGGTAGTTTTAAGTGGTAGTTGTAGTGGACTTTCTTATGTACAAGATATACTTGATTTTCTGCAAAGTTTGAATCAGGAATTTCGTATTTTTTTGGGTGAAACAGATTTACAGGAATCAGAACTTCCGGCTGCTTTACGTTATCGGGTGGTAAAAGGGGAAGGGGAAGCAGAATTGGATCAGATTTTAAGTGAGAGTTCAATAATCTGCTTACCCTGGATCCCCCTTGCTGTGCTTTCACGCATGGTTCATTTAGAACCTGAATGTAGTGTCAGTCTCCTTTTGACTAAAGCACTTATTAAAGGAGTTTCTGTCCGTGCGCGAAAGATTTTTGTTCAACCCGTATTGGATTTTTATCAATCTCAAGATCTTTCTCCTATTATTCGGAGAATACAGAGTCTTATCAGAGAAGGTAAGATAATGGGAATGGAGTGGATGACTGATAGGGGTTTGAAACATCTTTTTGCTTCAATACCATTTAAACCCAATGGGCCAGTGAAAAAAGGAGTTTTAACAGCTGTAGATGTTAGGAAGATGAAGGATCAAAGGGAAATTGTGGTGCCAGAAGGTACAATTATCACTCCACTGGCTCGTGATGAAATGAAGCGCTACGGATTGCAACTGCGTATGGTCTGATGTGAAAGAGGTGAGAAAATGGTTCTAGGGAGAGTAATTGGTACAGTGGTCGCAACATGCAAAGATAAACGACTTGTTGGAAAAAAACTGCTAATAGTCCAACCCCTGAAAATTAAAGATTTGACTCCAAAAGGAGATCCAGTAGTTGCTGTGGATACAGTAGGTGCAGGTGAGTCAGAAGTGGTTTTGATGGTGGCCGGTAGTTCAGCCCGTCAGACAGATAAAACTGATAAAACCCCTGTCGATGCGGCGATTATGGCAATCGTTGATTCAATTGAATTGGAGGGTAAATTAATCTTTTCCAAAAGTTAGGGGGTGTAAGTTTTGGCGGTTGATGATTTGAGAATTGATCAAATTGTAAAACAGGTATTGGAAAGATTAGAGAAGGAAGGAATTACCGCCGGGAGTTTGGGTCAGATCTCTAT
The DNA here is from genome assembly GCF_003991135.1 of Anoxybacter fermentans. GTDB lineage: Bacteria > Bacillota > Halanaerobiia > DY22613 > DY22613 > Anoxybacter > Anoxybacter fermentans. The sequence continues at coordinate 497,380 of NZ_CP016379.1, forward strand.
GCAGTCAAAAGTGGTAACAGGCCGTAATGGGATCCATAAAACAGTAGATGAAGCTGTAGCAGCAGCCCGGAAGGCTCAGGTAAGGTTAATGGAAATGAGTTTGGAAGATAGGAAAAAGATAATTCAGGCTATGCGTGAAGCAGCCATCTCCCATGCCCAGGAGTTAGGTAGAATGGCTGTTGAGGAAACTGGTCTTGGACGTGTTCCTCACAAGATCGCGAAAATAGTTCTTGCAGCAGAAAAAACTCCAGGAGTTGAGGATATAGAGCCCAGAGCTTTCAGTGGTGACCACGGTTTAACTCTGGTAGAAAAAGCCCCTTATGGAGTGGTGGGTTCAATTACACCTTCAACAAATCCCCCTTCCACCATTGTTAATAATGGAATCAGTATGGTGGCAGCGGGTAATGCTGTGGTGTTCAATCCTCATCCCGGTGCAAAAAGGGTATCCAATCGGGCTGTTGAGATTTTAAATCAGGCTATTGTAAGTGTTGGCGGACCTGAAAATCTTTTGAATTCAATAGAATCACCTACATTAGAGACCAGTGAACAGTTAATGAGTCATAAAGGTGTTGATCTTTTAGTAGTTACTGGTGGCGGAGTGGTGGTTCGTAAAGCCATGAGATCAGGTAAAACTACAATAGCAGCTGGACCAGGTAATCCACCCGTGGTGGTAGACGAGACTGCCGATCTGGATCGGGCTGCTCGCTGTATAGTAGATGGTGCCAGCTTTGATAATAATGTTCTCTGTGTGGCTGAAAAAGAGATTATTGCCGTTGCCAGTATTGCAGATGAACTGAAACGTAGGATGAAGTCATACGGTGCATATGAGATTAGTGGAACAGATGTGGAACGGTTGATGAAAGTGGTCTTTAAAGATTTCAGCGATCCCAAACATCCAACTTTGAATAAAGAGATGGTAGGTAAAGATGCTAAATATATTTTGGCACAGATAGGTATCCATGTTTCAGATGAAATAAGGTTGATCTTCTGTGAAACAGATGCCGATCATCCATTTGTCTGGACAGAAATGTTAATGCCTGTGATTCCCCTTGTCTGTGTTTCCGATGTTGATGAGGCCATTAAATTGGCGGTAGAAGTAGAACAGCAAAACTATCATACAGCTATTATGCATTCACGGAATATTGAGAGTTTAAGTAAAATGGCTCGGCTCTGTAATTGTAATATATTTGTTAAAAATGGTCCTTCTTATGCAGGCCTTGGCTATGAAGGGGAAGGTTATACTACTTTGACTATTGCCGGAACTACGGGAGATGGGTTAACATCTGCCCGGACATTTACCCGTGAACGTCGGTGTGTCCTGATAGATCATTTCCGGATTATTTAAGGAGTAGGTGAGGAAATTGGCTTTTGACCTTTTGAAAGTCATAGAAGAAGCAGGTGTGGTAGGAGCCGGAGGTGCAGGGTTTCCTACTCATGTCAAGCTTAAAAGTCAAAATATTGAATATGTCATCGCCAATGGTGTAGAATGTGAGCCACTTTTGAATGTGGATCGACTGTTGATGACCCATCATGCAGGTGAAATTGTCCGGGGGTTGTTAGCAGTAAAAGAAGCTTTACAGGCTAAAGAAGGTATCATTGCTGTGAAAAAGAAAAACAAAGCAGCCATTCAGGCTCTGAAAGCTGTTCTAAAACCCGGGATCAGACTCTGCTTACTGGATGATATTTATCCTATGGGAGATGAACAAGTTCTTATTTACGAAGTAACAGGCCGGGTAGTCCCACCGGGAGGGCTCCCATTAGAAGTAGGAGTGGTTGTCAATAATGTTACTACTCTTTATCAGGTAAGTGAAGCTATCAAGGGCCGTCCCTTTACCCATCGTCTGGTTACCATTAATGGATACGTTAAGCAACCTTTGACTTTACGGTTACCGGTAGGGATTAGTATTGCTGAGGCTATTCAAATGGCGGGAGGTCCTGTTGTTGATAATTATCGAGTCCTTTTGGGCGGGCCAATGATGGGACAGCTGGTGGATGATCTAACTCAACCTATCACTAAAACCACAAGTGGAGTTATTGTTTTATCCTCTGATCATCCATTGGTAAAAGAAAAAGAGATGCCCATTGAACAGATGATCCGCATCGCAAAAGCGGTCTGCTGCCGATGTGAATCCTGTTCCCAAGTCTGTCCGAGAGGTCTTTTGGGTCATGGTTTAAAGCCCCATCTGATAATGCGGGCAGTAAGTCACAATCTGGCAGATCCTAAATTAATACAGGCATATCTCTGTTCAGAATGTGGATTGTGTATTTATGCCTGTAATATGGGACTTTCACCGCGGAGGATCAATCAGGCGGTGAAAAATGAACTTAAAAAAGCAGGTATTAAAAATCAGCCAGACAGAAATAATGTACAACCATCTCCTATGCGCCAGTTTCGTAAAATCCCGGGCCAACGCCTTAAAGGGCGCTTTCGGTTGCTGGAGTTTTCCCAGACAACTCCCATTGGAGAGCGGGTGAAGACCCCTAGATTGGTTAAAATTCCCCTACGTCAGCATCTGGGAGTACCTGCTGAAGTAGTGGTTAAAGTGGGGGATCTGGTTGAGATGGGTCAACTAATCGGGAAGATTCCCGAAGGTAAATTGGGTGCAACTGTTCATGCATCCATTGCTGGAAAAGTAGTACAGATTGATAACTATATTCATATTGAAGGTTCATAAATGAGGTGATGGCACTGAAAAAGGCAATTGGATTAGTAGAACTGAATAGTATTGCCAGAGGTTTTCTCACCTGTGATACCATGGTCAAGACAGCTCAGGTGGAGCTAATTGAGACTTTGACCATTTGTCCGGGTAAATATATGATTCTGGTTGGTGGTGAAGTAGGTGCAGTCAAAAGCTCTGTGGAAGCAGGGGTACTACGAGGTGGTGAAGCAGTGGTAGATCATTTGCTCATCCCCAATGTTCACCCTGACATTTTTCCTGCTATCAATGCTTCAACCCAGGTTGATGAGATTGATGCCCTGGGAATCTTTGAGACTTTTACTGTCGCTTCCGGAATTATTGCTGCCGATGCTGCTGTTAAAACAGCGGCAGTCAGGCTGATAGAACTTAGACTGGCGAAAGGAATTGGAGGTAAGTCATTTTTTACTCTGACAGGACAGGTGAGTGCTGTTCAGGCAGCTATTCAGGCTGGAAAAGAGTTGATTGAAAAGGAAGGCGTCTTTGTAGGTAGTCAGATTATTCCACGTCCTGATCCAGCATTGATTAAAATGATCTGGTAATAATAAATAAAAATTTATAAATTTTAAAGGAGGTTTTTTAAAATGGCATTACAGGCTTTAGGTTTAATCGAAACTAGAGGTCTGGTAGGTGCAATTGAGGCTGCAGATGCAATGGTTAAGGCTGCAAATGTAAACCTTGTTAAGTATGAAAAGGTTGGCGGTGGTCTAGTAACTGTTATGGTTCGTGGTGATGTGGGTGCAGTTAAGGCTGCTACTGAAGCAGGCGCAGAAGCTGCGCAAAGAATCGGTGAACTGATTTCTGTACATGTTATTCCACGTCCCCATGATGATATAGAAAAGATTGTGGGTTAATGTGAGGTGTTGGCTTTGAAACCAACAATTGTTATTGCCAGTGATCATGGTGGATATGCTTTAAAAGAGACTCTGAAAGCATATCTTAAAGATGAACTGGGTTATGAGGTACGGGATTTTGGCTGTCATAGTGAAGAATCTGTAGATTATCCCGATTTTGCTTACCTGGTAGCCAGAGCTGTTGCAGACGGACAGTTTACCTATGGAATTATTGTGGATGGCGTAGGAATAGGTTCCTGTATGGTTGCCAATAAGGTTAAAGGTATAAGGGCGGCCATGTGTTACGACCATTTTACAGCTGTTAATAGTAAATCTCATAATGATGCAAATGTGTTAACATTAGGGGGAAGAGTAATCGGTGAGGCTCTGGCAAAAGAAATAGTTAAGACCTGGCTTGAGACTCCTTTCAGCGGAGGAAGGCACAGTCGGCGGGTTAATAAAATTATGCAGATTGAATTGGACGAGGCTTAAAGGAGGTCTTCATACCAAAATGTATACAGGACGTATTATTGGACGGGTAGTAGCAACCCAGAAGTATCCAACTTTAGAAGGAAAAAAGTTGCTTATAGTACAACCTACCGATGCCAGCGGGAAAGATTTAGGAGATCCCCTCGTAGCTGTGGATACTGTTGGTACCGGAGCGGGGGAGTGGGTATATCTTGTAGATAGTAAAGACGCTGGCTTTGCCTTTGATGAAGAATTTGTTCCAATAGATGCGGCAATTGTGGGAATAATAGATTATATAGACCTTACCGAACCTGAGGTGAAATAAGATGCGAATTGGGGTAGTTAAAGGAACAATAACTTCTACTCATAAGCAAAAAGTCTATGAAGGTCGAAAAATAATGATAGTCCAACCTGTAAACCTTGATGGTGAACCTTCTGGGAAAGAAGTTATTGCTGTAGATACTGTTGGTGCTGGTGTTGGTGAGATGGTTTTGGTTTTAAGAGAGGGGGGCTCTGCCCGTCAGGCAATGGGTGTGGAGACCTTAGAGCCGGTGAATACTGTAATCATTGGTATTATAGATTCTATTCAGGTGGGTAAAAATCAGGTTTTTCGAAAATGAAGTAGGAGGTGATATGGTTGAATCTGGAAACTTTGATTCAAGAAACAGCAAGAAAAGTACTGGCAGATATGCAAAAAGATTCAACTATTAAAGTGAACCAGACGCAATATGAGTATAACAGTAAGATAAATTGTGCAAATGCTAATATTCTCGTCATATTGGATGGAACGGGTGAAGCTTTAGAAAGTGCTCTTTCTCAGATAAAAACACTGGCAGCTTCAGGTATCAAAGGCCAGGTTGTTTTAAGTCGAAGTGTTGATCCATCACAGATTAAGATAGATGGTTTTGAAGTAATTCTTCCCAGAGCCATTGTTGAACTGACCCGGGATTGTGTAATTTATGTACCTTATCTTTCTATAGGTCTGGCAGCTAAAGTAGCTAATCTATTGGAAGATGAATCTGCTGCCCGTGTACTTGTGCGGGGTATAATAGGCCAACACAAAATTTTTATTGGAGTTAATGAACTTGATCTTTTGATCAATGGCAAGAAACGTTTAACTTTTGGGTTAAGTCAGAAATTAAAAGAGTACCAGCGACTTATAAAAACTTATGGTCTGGTAATGGTCAATGATGTAAATCAGATATTAAAGGCCTGTAACTTAGAGTCTGTTTCCACTCAGAAAGTGATAAATTCTGGATCATCATCTAATGCATGTACTGTTGGTACTTCCGGGTGTGAAGGATGCGGGAAGTGTGTGGAATTGAACCAGACGGGTGTTAAAAATCTAATAGATAGTGGAGCTGATCGGGTCAGTACTAGCCTGGGTGTTGAAAAGGTCAGCGAGGATGTAGCGAAAATGATTGATCATACTTTATTAAAACCGAATGCTACTGAGGATGATATTCGCAAGCTCTGTGAAGAAGCAAAGAAATATGGCTTTGCTTCAGTTTGCGTAAATCCAGCTTATGTGGCTTTAGCATCAAAACTTCTTAGGGGAACCGGAGTTAAAGTCTGTACAGTAGTTGGATTCCCGTTGGGAGCTACCACAACTACCACTAAGGTTATTGAAACCCGTGATGCTATTGCCAATGGAGCAACTGAGATAGATATGGTTATTAATGTGGGTGCTCTTAAATCTGGAAATAATGCTCTAGTGAAAAGGGATATTGAAGAAGTAGTTGAAGCTGCCCGGGGACGGGCTATTGTAAAGGTAATTTTAGAGACTTCACTATTAACTGATGAAGAAAAAGTCCGGGCATGTCTCTTAAGTAAATATGCAGGTGCTCATTTTGTAAAGACAGCTACCGGCTTTGGTCCCGGTGGTGCAACAGTAGAGGATGTTGCATTAATGCGGAAGACTGTCGGAAATGAAATGGGGGTTAAAGCCTCAGGTGGAATAAGAGACCTAAAGACAGCTAGAGCCATGATTGATGCTGGAGCAACCCGGATAGGCGCTAGCGCAAGTGTTGCTATTGTTACAGGATCTAATATAACTAAAAGTGATTACTAAAGAAATTAATAGTTAATTCGGTTTAAACAAAAGACTCCCTGATAAAAAGGGAGTCTTTTTCGTTAATAGTAAAAAAAAAATAATAAAAATGAATTTATTTGCAATATAAGAACAAAATCAACAAAAAAATAAAAATTATACAGGAAATTATCTAATTATATTGAATAGTTATATTAAATTAATAAATATTTATCAGCTATTGCTATTCAAAAAGGGAGTGTTAGTAGTGGAGGATATACAACGATACATGGATGAGATTAAAAAGTATTTTCAGAAGGCTAAAGAAGAGTTTAAGCAGGGACACTACCATCTGGTAGTGGGGAACTTAACATATGCATTACAAATTCTGGAGCAAATTGGTGAAGTGGAAGACGATTTATTAGGAAAAATTTATTTCTTGTTATGTATATCTTACAATAAATTAAATGATTTAACAAAAGCATATAAGATATGCGAAAAAGGTTTGAATTATTATAAGAATAGGGATATCTATTGGTACGCTAAATTTAACAATTTTAAAGGGGTGTTATTGTCAAGAGAAAAAAAAGACCAGAAAGCAATACCTATTTACGAAAAAACCCTTGAATTGCTCAAAAATGAAAATTCAAAGCAGGCTCTAAAACGTAAAGTTAGTGCTTTATTTAACATGGGGAACTGTTATGTACGTTTATCTAATTTTTCTAAGGCAAAAAAGAGTTATTTGAAAGCATTTAAATTAGTAAATCTTATTGAGAATAACACATTAAAAGGAAAGATATTAATGGGTATCGGTTACATTTTTCATCGAGAAAATAAACTTGATCTGGCAGAACGTTGTTATCGAAAGGCAAAGAAATTTCTGTCTGATAAAGACGATCTTGTTAATTATATTCGTATTTTACATAATTTAGGAGAAATTTATTTATCCCAGGGTTTGCTAAAAGAGGCAAGGAGATATTATAAAGAGAGTTTGAAAGATGATAAGATTTATACATTAGACCGAACCGTAGCTACTTCAAGTTTACAAGGTCTTGCCGCTACTTATTTAAAAAGTGATATTTCTAAGGTTAAAACTTATTGTATAAAAGCTTTAGATCTTGCTCTGGAAGATGTAACAACTAAATTTCCTCCACGGATGGAGAAAGATATTGGGAGAATTTTTATGTTACTCAGTCATTGGTTATATTATAAAAAGAAAATGGAAGAATGTAAAATATATTTATCTCAGGCTAAAATTATCTTTGAAAAATATAATATGAAATTCGACTTAAAAAAACTAAAAGAATTTGAAAGGGAGGTGAATCTGGAATGAAAAAGTTTTGGGTGTTGGTTCTAATTCTATTAACTGTATTCGTATTAACAATTGGATTTACAATTAATATGGAAAGTTATCAGGCCAAAACACAAATAATTGCAGCTGATACTGTTGTGCTGCAAACTACAGATACAAATGTCATTACTACTGACCCATTCTTACCAACTGATGAAAATGGTTAATTATATAAAAAAGCATCCGGAATAATAAACCGGATGCTTTTTTTTGTTCGCCCGGCATGTTTGCTGAGCTGATGGGCTGAAAGAAGCCCTGTTGTCTAACTAGCGGGAAGACAACCTGTAAGCAAGGGCGTCATTGGTAACGGTGAGATTTTTACCCATCAAGTTATGGCTATAGACCGGGGCGTTCCTGCCAGCAGGCAGTAGCAGAAGCAGAAAGGTTCATGGACAGGTACGGATTAAAATATGTGGTGGATATGGACTTATCGAAATGCTTTGACCGGCTGGACATAGCCTATGAGATACAGGGAAATAAACTTAAGTTGGTAGTGAACAGGGAGAAAACACATTTAACTAATGTAAATAAAGGAGGGTTGTCATATACTCCAAATTTGTCACAATACATCTGAAAAAGATTAAGAAGTTTAAAGAGAAAATTAGGCAATTTACTCCCAGGAATTATGGAAAGAACCTGGAGATGATAATTAAAGAAATAAATCCAATTATCAGGAGATGGGCGAATTATTTCAGGATAGCGAATTGTAAGACAGTGTTTGCCAGGTTAATGGAATGGATGAGGCGAAGATTGAGGATGGAGAAGATGAAAGAGTGGAAGAGTTGGAACTAAGAAGAATGGGCTATCGAGGGGAGTTCAAAAAGATTTCGATGAGGAGATGGAGGAATTCTGCCAGCCCATTAATCAATATGGCATTGCCTAATAAATGGTTTGACGAGATTGGATTGGTAAATTTACAGAGATATGAGGTCGGTGTTTTGCATCGCTATTATGAATAGCGACTGAGGTTTATCAGAAGCCGTATGCGAGGCCCGTACGTACGCTTCTGTGAAAGGGATAACGCCGAGGCTGATCACCTTGGCGTTACCCTACTCGATATCAAAAGAACGTATTAACATTAAAAAAAATGATCAGGTTTTTCACCTGATCATATATAAATTATGTTGCAAGACTTGATTCTCTTAGCATTTGCAGTCGTTTGTGCGCCCAGTATTCAGGGATCTTCATTTCTTCAGCAACCCGTTTGATATTGAAGTCATTTTTGATATAGTAAGCTAAAAATATCTGTTCAGGAGCAAGAATATTTAATGCAAATTGATTACATTCACTTTCGCGTTCATCGTCTTCCATATCATCATGAAAACAATTAGCTATAGTGTTAGTATGATACAGGTAATGGTAAATCTCATGCAAGATAGAAAAGCGAATCTCGCTTTCCGGTCTATTGTCGTCATAGGCGAGCAAAATTTTTTCACTACTATGGTCTTTACGTCGTATAAGCATTGCCGGGCGAGAAATAGGTAGAGGTAATGCTTTCACCATAAAGTTATCGTTTTCTAGTACTAGCAAATCCAAGAGTTTGAAGACATCGACAGGAAATTTTAAATTATTACGTTCAATAATGTCATTGATATATTCTGTATGTAACTGAATTTTTTTGTTGAACATCAAGATCCCTTCCTACTCATCTTTTTCACGGCTGCCGAAGATTTCTTCAAAAGTTTTGATAGCAGAGATGATCTTGCTAATTTCTTCAGTACGTAGACTGCCAAGTTTATGCATCATAACCTGGAATTCTGGGTCGTCTCTAAAACGTTTAGCAGTCGCTTGCAATTCTTCAGGTAGGTTTTTAATGATCACATCATCATCTAAGGTTCCCTTGATTAAATAATCAGTTGTAGTGTTCAGAGTATCTGCGATTTTTTCAAGAACTTTAACCGATGGACCTGTTTTGTTGTTGACAATGTCGGATAGATGTGATGGTGAAATCCCTACCTGCTCTGCTAGATGTATGAATTTCATCCCCCTCTGCTTAACCAACGCTCTGATTCTATCCCCTATTGCCATGAATCAACACCTCCTCGCATTATATATTCGCCTTAAGTTAATTATTTCGGCTCTCCGTCAAATGTTGTGAAAGATAAGTTGGCTCCGTTGAATTGATTGGTAAATTGATTTTGAAATAAACATTTAAATTTAATAACTTAACATTGCATTAAATACTCTTCTCCTTAGATTCATAACATTTGGAACACCATATCCAATCCTTTTGATCAATTTAATCTTGTTATTGATACCCTCAGCAAAGCCATTGGTTATCTTAGTCTTAAAATAATTTAGTATTTTTTCTTCCCATCTTTGTATTATCTTTTTTACCTGGTAAAAAGGCATCAGCTTGCTTTTTATTACTTCTTTATACCACCTTTTTAGAGCTCTGGTGGCTTCTTTCACATCATCTAGCTGCAATAAGTCTCTGAATTCCTCTTTTAATTCCCAGGCCTTTTCTAGAGCTGGACTGAGTTCAAATAATTTGATGAGCTTTTCATGTTCTTCATCTGTCAATTCTTCAGCTCGTTTTTGGAGTAATAAACGACTTTGAAAAAACTTTCTTCTCTGATGATTATTTACTGTTTGTTGAACTTGTTTTCTAACTTCATCAAGGGCTCTGTTCATTAAAGTTACAAGATGAAATTTATCTATAACAATTTTTGCATGAGTAAATGCTGCATCTGCTACTGCTTTGAACGGCCGCCACATATCCATAGAGATCGATTGAATCTGTCGTCTTTGTTCATCTTCCCAACAATTAAAGTAGTCAATTAAATCATCCTTTTTGCGAGTAGGTAAAATGTCAATTAACTCCCGATTAATTGGATCTGTAATGCTAACTCCATATTTATGGCGTTTTAAAACTGCAAATTCATCGATACTGATGGCTTTTAATTGACTAAGTTTTGAAACTTGTTGTTTAATGAGAGGGTCAACTACTTTTTTAACTGCATTATTAACAGCTGTATAACTTAACCCGTTTTCTCTAGCAACTTTAGAATAATCCTTGCTGACAGTTTCTTTAGCAAGATATTTATCAAAGCGTTTGGTTTTACGGGCATATTTATCAATACTTTCATATTTTTCAGGGATACCCCTCTTATGACAATAAGGACAACGATATCTTTTCTTTAGAAGTCTAATGATTACTAGTTTACCTCTTATGGGGATGTCTCTAATATTTTGCCATTTTGTATCATGGATTTTATTAGTGATATTACCACACTGAGGACACACAATGTGATTTTTCTTTGCTTCAGCGATAAAAATATATCTGTCCTCCGTTGAAATAATTTCAGTTGCAATAATGTCTGGCAAATCAAGAAATTTTATGATATTATTATATTGCATTTGCTGGACTCCTTTCTTTGGTTTTTAGTTCGCAACTAATTAATTCAACGGAGCCAGCAAATGCCTTTTTATTTTTTATAATTTTTTCTTCACAACATTAATTATAGACCCATTATTTCCTGCTTTTGAATGAATTTTTTGAAAAAAAAATTAGAAAAACGTCAAAAACAGTTTTTATATGGAAATTTAAAGTAAATATATTGGTGACTGGTATATTATTTTTGAAAATTTTTTACAAGAACTATCTTAATTAAATAAAGAATTTTAGGTCATAATAAATATGATTAAACTGCAAAAAGCTAATGTTGAGCTCCATAGAAATTTTTCGTTTAACCATCTTAATGAAATTAAAGGAGAAATAAGGCCTCATATGAGGAGGTGATGAGCTAATCAAAGGTTAAGAGGACCTATGATTAGTGTACCTTATTTCGAACTAAAATCGAACTTTAGATGGTTTGAAAAATTTCTTTTAGAGCAAAAAATTGGCTTTTTGTGGTAAAATCAAATATAAAATCTGTATGAGGAGGTAAGAACCGTTGACAACCATCAAAGTTATTGAATTAATTGGTGAATCTCAGAAAAGTTGGACTGAAGCAGTTGAGAATGCGATTGCTGAAGCCTGTGAAACTATTGATGGGATCTCAGGAGTTGAGATTCTCAGTTTGAAAGGTACAGTACGGGATGGAAAAATTGTAGAGTATAAGGCAAATGTACAGTTAGCGTTCCCGGTTCGTGATAAAAGAGAACAAAACTTATAACAGGTTTTTGGCCCACATATTTTAAAGAAGGGTTGGAAATCTCCAGCCCTTCTTACCTTTAAGTATAATACTATGACTTTAACCCCCTTTTTCCTCGTCTTAGGGCATATTTTTTTAAAAAAAGGGAAGTCTTTAAAACGGAGGTGGTATAGTGATAAATGTAGACAAAACTCCGGATGAATATAATCAAATGATTCAAAAATATAGACAGAAAAAACCAAAATTGGTCAATTTAATCTTTGCATTTTTAGTAGGAGGAATCATCTGTGCCATTGGTGAGGGAATAATCCAATTGCTTAAGGCATTTGGTATGAATCAAGATCAAGCAGGTCCTATGGCTACTATTATTCTAATTTTTATTGGTTCCTTTTTAACAGGCATAGGGGTTTATGATGAAATAGGTCAGATTGGTGGAGCCGGTGCTGCAGTTCCTGTTACTGGCTTTGCCAATGCTATTGTCTCTCCCGCTATGGAATTTAGACAGGAGGGATGGATTTTAGGGTTAGGAGCCAAAATGTATATTGTTGCTGGACCTGTGCTTACTTATGGGATGGTCACAGCATTTTTGATGGGAGTATTAAAAATTATTTTTAAATTTTGAGCACAGTTAGGGAGGAGATGAGGTGAAACGTACAGGCAAGACAATTTATTTCGATTCACCGCCGGTTATAACTGCTACTTCCGCAATAGCTGGTGAAATGGAGGGGAAAGGTCCTTTAAAAGATTATTTTGATAAAATTGTCGGTGATGCCTATTATGATACCCAGACTTTTGAAAAAGCTGAAAGGAAAATCTGTGGTGAGAACTGTCAAAATCTTTTAAAGAAGGCCAATTTAAAACCAGAGCAGGTGGATTTTTTGCTAGCTGGAGATTTATTAAATCAGATTGTAACAGCTAACTTTTGTGCGCGGGAGCTTAAGATTCCCTTTATCGGGCTTTATGGTGCCTGTTCAACTTTAATTGAGGCATTAGCAGTAGGATGTATGGTCATTGATGGAGGATTTGCACAAAATATTATGGCTTTTGCATCCAGTCATTATCAGACGGCAGAACGACAATATAGGATGCCTAATGAATATGGTATTCAATACCCACCATATAAACAGTGGACGGTTACTGGTTCTGGAGCTTTTATTTTGAGTAAAGGTGGTTCAGGACCGCGCATTACTCATGCTACCATTGGAAGAGTAATAGACTTTGGTATAAAAGATCCCAATGATATGGGAGCAGCGATGGCGCCTGCAGCAGCAGATACCATTATTCAGCATCTGAGTGACTTAAATCGTAGTCCTGATGATTATGATTTAATTGTGACCGGAGATTTAGGGGAAGTTGGTAAAACTCTGGCCCGGGAATTATTGCGTGAGAAAAACTATGATGTAGATGCTATTTTGGATGACTGTGGAGTAATGCTTTATAATGATGATCAAAAAACTGGTGCAAAAGGGAGTGGTGCCGCAGCATCTGCTATAGTTCTGGCTTCTTATCTTTACCAGAAACTGAATCAAGGAGAGTTTAACAGGATTATGATTGTGGGTACCGGAGCTTTGCTTAGCCCTATTACTGCATTACAGGGTGATTCTATTCCTTCTATTGCCCATGGAATTACAATAGAAAAACCTGTCTAATGGAGGAAAATGAGGATGTTAATGATAATCAAGGCTTTTATAGTTGGAGGTTTAATCTGTGTTCTGGGTCAGTTGTTTTTGGATAATACAAATTATACCCCTGCTCATCTATTGGTAACTTTAGTGGTATTGGGGTCTATATTAACGACTTTTGGAATTTATGACAAGCTCTTAGACTTTGCCGGAGCAGGGGTTAGTATTCCTGTATCTAATTTTGGCTATATTCTTACAAAAGGTGTAATAATGGAAGCAGAGCGGGATGGACTGCTCGGACTTTTTAAAGGAGTATTGGAAGTAGCCAGTGCAGGAGTTAGTGCTTCCGTTATTTTCGGTTTTCTAATTGCAGCTTTATTTAAGCCAAAACGCTAAGGAGGTTCAAATGAATCCAAAGATCAGAGTTATTATCATAACAGATGGAGATAATATAGCCTGTCGGGCTGTAGAAGAAGCGGGACGTAAGTTAAATTTACGAACTATCTCAGCTTCAAAAGGTAATCCGACCCCCCTTCAGGGTGAGGAATTGGTAGCGTTAATCAAACAGGTCAAAAAAGATCCGGTTCTTGTGATGGTAGATGATTGTGGTAATCCACGTCTGGGCCAGGGGGAGAAAATTCTTCAATACCTTGATAACCATCCGGATATTGATATTTTAGGAGTAGTAGCAGTCGCTGCCAATTCTCCCAATGTAAAAGGGGTTGAGGTGAATTTTTCTATTGATCAGGGCGGTAATAAAGTGAAAGGTTCTGTAGATAAATATGGTATCCCGGAACCTGAGGGACACAGATTTATAGAAGGGGATACTGTTGATATTCTCAATGGAATGGATGTTCCCATTATTGTAGGTATTGGTGATATAGGTAAAATGCAGGCAGATAGTATTGAAAACGGTGTTTATGTAACTACCCGTGCTATCCTGGAGATTTTAAACAGGAGTGGGATTTATGAAAAAACAACCTATTAGCAAAAAGCTAAAGGATAATCTGGACTATATAAATGAACAATTTAATATGCCCAAAACCTTTGATTTACTCCAGAGAAATTTTATCATTGGAGGTAAAGATGCTTCCCTTATCTTTATAGATGGTTTGAGTAATGGAGAATTATTGGCAGAAATAATGAAGGTTTTATTGGATATTGAGAGGGAAGATCTTAGTGTTGATGTTATTAAAAAACTTTTAAAACAGCATATTATCGCTATTGAAATCCAGGAGGTAGAAACTTTAACTGAAGGAATTCAAGAGATTCTGGCTGGTCCTCAGTTATTATTACTGGATGGAGAAGAGAAAGGAATTATTATTGATGCTAGAACCTGGCTGTCCAGAAGTCCTGAGGAACCTGAATCGGAAAAAGCGACCCGGGGGCCTGGAGATGGTTTTGTTGAGACTATGCTTTTTAATGTGACATCGATTAGAAGGCGGATTCGTGATCCCAAACTGAGAGCAGAGGTAATAAAGGTTGGAAAGCGTTCACAAACAGATGTGGCATTAGTTTATATTGAAGATATAGCTAATCCTGAGATGGTCGATCAGGTTCGAACAAAGCTCGAACAGATTGATGTAGATGGAATTCCACTGGCTGATAAAAATATTGAAGAATACCTGGTGGGTAAATCTCTAAATCCCCTTCCTAGGGTTCGTTATACAGAACGTCCTGATACTGCTGCTGCCCACATCCTGGAAGGGTATCTGGTTATTATAGTTGATAATTCGCCTACAGCATTAATTTTACCAGCACCTTTCTTAGCCCATACCCAGAGTATGGAGGAGTACCGGCAAAATACCATTATGGGTACTTATTTAACCTTGATTAGATTAATTGCTGTTTTTATCTCGATGCTTTTACCGCCCCTCTGGCTTCTATTTTCGATACAACCGGATCTTTTACCGGAAGGACTCCAATTTATTGGTCCAAAGAAAATAGGGGCTATCAATTTAGGATTACAGTTTATCCTTGCAAGTATTGGAATTGATTTAATCAGAATGGCTTCAATCCAGACTCCAAATGCTTTAGCAACTTCACTCGGTTTAATTGGTGCTTTAATGTTGGGAGAATTTTCGGTGCAGGTTGGACTTTTTAGCTCTGAAGTTATCTTTTATATGGCTATTGCGGCAATTGCCAGTTTCACTATACCCGGATATGAATTAGCTTTGGTAATTAAACTTTACCGTTTCTTTTTGATAGTTCTGGTTGTTTTGTTTAAACTCTGGGGCTTTTTAGCTGGACTGTTTTTGATCTTCATAATCTTTCTTAGAACCGAAAGTTTTGGAGTACCTTATCTCTGGCCCATTATTCCATTTGATTTTAAAAGTTTGAAGTCATATATACTCTGTAGTTCGGCCCGGTCTTTACCAAGAATGAGGCCTGAGGTTTTACGGACTGTAGATTCGGATAGAAAGCCTGAAAAAAGAGATAATAAGTAAGGAGGTTTCTTATGGGAATACGTGTTGGCATTCCACGCTGCCTTTTATATTATAGCTTTTTTCCAGGCTGGAAGAGTTTTTTTGAAGAATTGGGGGCAGAAGTAGTTCTTTCACCCCCTACTAACAAAAAAATTCTAGATTTAGGAATTAAAAAGGCGGTTGGTGAGATTTGTCTTCCGATTAAACTTTTTTTTGGCCATGTAGAGGTTTTAAAAGATAAAGTAGATTATATCTTCGTGCCCCGGATTATGAGTATCCATCGCAAAGAATGGATCTGTCCTAAGTTTTTGGGTTTACCGGATATGGTCAAGGCGCAATTTAAAGACCTACCACCAATGATTGCGCCGGATATTAATATGCGTAAATCGAGACTGACAATTTTTAAAGGAGCTCTAAAAGCAGCTCAACCATTTACAAAGAGCTGGTTAAAAGTTATGAAAGCACTTTACCGGGCATTGCAGATACAGTTTAAATATGAAAATAAACTAAAACAGGGTAAAACTCCCATAGAGATTCTGGAGAATATAAAATTACCTGATCCAGGGCCAGATCCTTTGGTCATTGCTTTACTTGGCCATCCATATTTAATCTATGAGACCTTTATAAACATGGATTTAATCCGCCGCTTACGAGGGATGGGAGCAATCCTTATTACGCCAGAAATGATCTCAAAAAGGCAGATTAAAAAAGGGGCTGCTCAGCAAAAAAAGGATCTTTTCTGGACTTTTAATAAAAAGATTTTAGGAGCAGCCAATCATCTTTTGACATCCAGTTCGCTTGATGGGATGATACTTTTGGCGGCCTTTGGATGTGGTCCTGATTCACTGATCAATGAATTAATAGAGCGGAGAGCTAAGCGTAAAGGAAAATTTCCCCTTCTCTCCATTAATTTAGATGAACACAGCGGAGAGGCGGGATTTATCACTAGATTAGAAGCATTTATCGATATGATTAAATTGAGGAGGGGGTGCTGATGAAAAAAATAACTTTTCCCCATATGGGATATATGAATATTTCTGTCAAATCCTTTCTCAATGAGATGGGAGTTGAACCTATTGAACCGCCACCCATCACAAAAAAGACAATGGATCTGGGGGTTCAATATGCACCTGAGTTTGCCTGTCTTCCTTTAAAAGTCAATCTGGGTAATTATCTGGAAGCCATAGACAAAGGAGCAGAGTGCATATTGATGGCAGGTGGATGTGGTCCCTGTCGTTTTGGCTATTATGCTGAAGTTCAACGGGAAATTTTACATGATCTAAAAAAAGATATAGAAATGATCGTTATAGAACCAAATATTCTAAGTATTTATCAGAGCTTTAAGTATCTAGCCGGAGGTCATTTATCTTTAAGTCGTTTATATCGAATTCTAAAGTATGTGATGGCAAAAATTCGGGCCATTGATAAATTGGAAAAGATTGCTCAGTATGTACGCCCCCGAAGTAGTAAACCTGAGGAAGTTAACAGTAGATTTCGCTATTTAATAAAGAAAATGGAAGATGCAGCTTCAGTAGAGAGTATTGAAAAGGTAAAAAAGGAAGGAGAAGAGTATTTACAGGAGCTAATTGATTCCAATCATGATCAGGTTCTTCATGTAGGAATTGTAGGGGAAATTTATTTGTTGTTGGAACCATTTGTAAATTTATATATTGAAGAAAAATTGGGTTTGATGGGAGTTCAGGTGCATCGGGAGATATTTTTAAGCCATTGGATTGATGATCATGTATTGCACCGGATTGACCGGAGTTGTTATAAAAAAGCTGCAGCCCCTTATCTTAACGTAATGATAGGTGGACATGGTCAAGAGACTATTGGAAGAACTGTTTTATACGCAAGAGAGGGGCTTGATGGGGTGATTCAGGTAGCCCCCTTCACCTGTATGCCCGAGATTGTTGCTGAAAATATATTGCCGGTTGTAAGCAAAAAGGAAAATATTCCTGTTTTGTCTCTCTTTTTTGATGAGCATTCTGGTGAAGCAGGGGTTGTAACCAGATTGGAAGCTTTTATAGATCTGATTCGTAGAAAAAGTGAGAGGAGAGTAGTACAGCTGTGAAAGGATATTTAGGAATTGATGTTGGTTCTGTCAGTACAAATATTGTTTTTATTGACAATAAAGGCGAAGTACAGGACTCCCTTTATATCCGTACCCGCGGCCGTCCTATTGAAGCAGTCAAAAAGGGGCTAGAGGAGCTTTATCTGTCTCGTCCTGAAATGAAAGTTTTGGGAGTCGGAACTACTGGAAGCGGCCGTGCTTTGATTGGGGTGATGGTTGGAGCTGATTCTATCAAAAATGAGATAACGGCTCATGCGGTTGCTGCTACTCATATTCATCCCGATGTGAGGACAGTATTGGAGATTGGTGGACAGGACTCGAAGATAATTATAGTACGTCGGGGTGTGGTAGTAGATTTTGCAATGAATACTGTCTGTGCAGCAGGAACCGGGTCATTCCTTGACCAACAGGCCAGTCGGTTGGGAATTCCGATTAAGGAGTTTGGGAATCTGGCTTTACAGTCAAAAAACCCGGTGCGTATTGCCGGACGTTGTTCTGTTTTTGCTGAATCGGATATGATTCACAAACAGCAGATGGGACATCCTATTCCAGATATTATAGCAGGATTATGTACTGCTTTAGTTCGAAATTATTTAAATAATGTAGGAAAAGGCAAAGAGATTTTAGAACCGGTTATCTTTCAAGGTGGAGTTGCCGCTAATGTTGGTATTAGAAAAGCTTTTGAAGATGCTTTAAAGGTTAAGATTATAATTCCTAAATATTTTAATGTTATGGGAGCCATAGGTGCTGCTCTTCTTGCCAGAGAAGAGGTAGAATACGGGAAAAAGTCTACAAAATTTAAAGGTTTTGACATGCTTAAGATGGATTTTCAGGCCAGCAGTTTTGAATGTGATGGATGTCCAAACCACTGTGAAGTGATAAATTTCAAGCAAAATGGTAAATTAATTGCCCGTTGGGGTGCTAAATGTCCGAGATGGGAGGTAAGTTGATTGTGTTAATTTTTCACTTCATGAGTTGCACATAACTTGCTCCCACGGAGAACATTATATTTAGTTTTTCTGGTAGTGTACAGGTAAGTCTCTGAAAAAAAGTTTGTCAAAAAGTTCTAATAATTAATAATTCTTTATCATCCCCTCCTTGACTTTATTAAAATTTTGTGTAAAGATGGAAATAACAAAAGGAGAAGGGAGTTGGGATGATGTATGACATTTTGATCAGGAATGGAAAGATTGTGGATGGAACGGGTAATCCCTGGTTTAGAGGGGATATAGGGATTAAAGATGGTAGGATTGTAAAGATTAGTAAGATTTCGCCTGATGCAGAGGCAAAGCAGGTGATTGATGCTCGGGGAATGGTAGTTTCACCCGGGTTTATTGATATCCATAGCCATTCCGACCTACCGCTTTTGGTGGATGGGCTAGCTCAGGGTAAAGTCCGTCAGGGTGTGACTACTGAAGTTATAGGTAACTGCGGTTTTACTCTTGCTCCTTTGATGAGTAAGATGGCTAAAGAAGATCTTAAAAATGAACTTGAAGAATTTGGTCTTGAGTTAAATTGGGAGACTATGGATGAATATTTAAACTTACTGCAAAAACAGGGTGTATCACTAAATGTGGTTCCCCTTATTGGTCATGGTATCATCCGAAAGTCAGTTATGAATTATGATAAACGTAAGGCAAGTAATGAAGAGATAAAAAAAATGCGTCAATTGGTCAGAGAGTGTATGGAAGCAGGTGCTTTTGGAATTACTACTGGCCTTATTTATCCGCCTTCCTGTTATGCTGACTTAGATGAATTGGTTGATTTGGCAAAAGTAGTGGCTCATTATGGAGGATTTTATGCTACTCATATGCGTAATGAGAGCGCTGAGTTATATCAAGCTGTGGAAGAGAGTATTGATATAGGTAGAAGGGTAGGTTTACCCGTCCAAATTTCCCATCATAAAGTTTGTCAACCAGATCATTGGGGGGAAGTGGATAGGACATTAAAATTGATGCATAGGGTAAGGAATGATGAGGGACTGGATGTGACTTGTGATGTTTATCCATATATAGCGACAGCTACTGGTTTGAGTGCGGTGATTCCTGAAGAATATCATGAAGGTGGGAAAGAAAAGTTATTGGCACATTTAAAAGATCCGGCGACTAGAAAAATCCTTTTATCCATATTAGAAACCCAGCAAGGCCCAAGAGGCTGGCACAATCTCTTTATTTCAAGTGTCAAAACAGAAAAGAACCGTACAGCTGAAGGGAAAGATGTTCAGACTCTGGCAAAAGAGCGTGGTATAAGTCCAGCAGATGTAGTAATTGATCTTTTAATTGAAGAGGAATTAGCTGTGGGAATGATTCGTTTTGCTATGTGTGAAGATGATGTGGTTAGGGTGTTAACAGATGATCTGGCAATGGTTGGTTCAGACGGAGGTGCTCTTGCGATAGATGGGCCTTTAGCTAAGGGTAAACCCCATCCGCGTAATTTTGGAACTTTTCCCCGGGTCTTAGGTAAATATGTTCGGGAAGAAGGAGTATTAACCCTGGAAAAAGCTGTACAAAAGATGACTTCAATGCCTGCTGCCAGATTAGGTTTGATGCAAAAAGGAATTTTACGGGAAGGTCTCGATGCAGATATAACCATTTTCGATCCAGCTACTGTTAAAGATATGGCTGATTTTAAGAATCCTTTACAATATCCCGTGGGAATTTTTCATGTAATTGTCAATGGTACCATCGTGGTTCAAAATGGGGAACATACCGGGAAAAAACCGGGGAAAGTTTTGCGTAAGAGTTAATAAAATAAGGGGATGAAAGATATTTTTTAAAATATTACGTAATATTTTTAATATTGAAACAGGAAATTTATTACCAGTCTAGAAATTTTATATGTAAATATGACTTTTTTAAATTAAAATATTGAAGGAGTGCTTATAGGTTATGCGTAAAGTAATAGGAATTACTTCTTCACAACAAACGGTAAATGATCCTCTGGAATTTACATTGCCAAAGTTATATGTCCGGGCCATTGAAAATGTTGGAGGTCTTCCTCTTATCCTGCCCATTATTGATAAAGATGTGGCTTTAATTGCTGAAATGGTTGAACGTGTAGATGGAATTTTGCTTACCGGTGGTGTTGATGTAGATCCTATGTTATTTGGTGAAGAACCACATACGGAAATGGGACGGATAGATCCAGAAAGGGATTTTTTTGAATTGCATTTAGCTAAAATTGCTTTAGAAAAGAATCTACCTATATTAGGTATATGCCGTGGATGCCAGGTTCTTAATGTAGCAGCAGGAGGAACCATTGTTCAGGATATCCCATCTTTTTATGGTAAAGATAAAGTACATAAGCATAAACAGACTGCTCCGCGTTGGTATCCAACCCATAGTGTGGAGATTGTAAAAGGAAGCAAATTAGAAGCTATTTTTAAAACAAATAAAATTACTGTTAACAGTTACCATCATCAATCTGTCAAAGAACCTGCTCCCGGTTTTATTGTATCTGCTAAAGCAAAAGATGGAATTATTGAAGCCATTGAAGGAATCGAATATAAGTATGCATTAGGTATTCAATGGCATCCTGAGTTGATGTGGCAAAAATATCCTCAATTTAAAAATCTATTTCAGAGTTTCATTGATGCCTGTTAATACTTCAGGAGGAGGGATTCCTTCTTTTTTTAAAAAATCCCGACCCTATAAAGAAAACTTAAGCTTTCACCTCTTGAAAAAGGGAGGGGAATTTGATAGAACTAAAATTTTTTAAGGAGGTATCTGTATGAGAAGTAGAGTAGTTATTTTGGTTTTGGCAATGTTTATGCTGTTTAGTTTGACTATTCTAGCAGAAGAACCACAATATGGTGGAACTTTACATTTCTACAATAGTTCAGACTGGGAAACTATCGATCCTGCTTATGCATCAGGTTTTGATAGTGGCGCAATGGCCGTAAAGATATTTGATGGTCTGGTTCGTTTTGACTATTATTCTAATGATGTAGTACCATGTCTTGCTACTGATTGGGAAGTAAGTGATGACGGTCTTGTCTGGACATTTCATTTAAGAAAAGATGTTAAGTTTCATAATGGTCGTCCATTAACTGCTCATGATGTAAAATATTCCTTTGACCGTCTGTTTGATCCAGAAGTGGCTTCTCCAGGAACCTGGGCTTTTGATATGATCCTGGGAACTGATGCAGCATTAGCTGGTGAAGCTGAAGGTGTTGAAGGTGTTAAAGTTATCGATGATTATACTGTATCCTTTATTTTAAAATACCCATTTGGACTGTTTTTAAAGCACCTGACTCTGCCATATGCTCTTATAGTTCCTAAAGAAGTAGTAGAAGAGTATGGAGATCAATTCAGTGAACACGCTGTTGGTACCGGTCCATGGAAACTGGTTAAATGGGAACATGATAATATTCTGGTTCTTGAAGCCAACGAAGATTATTTTGAGGGCCGGCCATATGTTGATCGGGTTGAATATCGGGTAATTCCAGAACCTTTGACTGCTATTGCAGAATTTGAGGCCGGTAATTTAGATATGGCCGGTATTCCAGATGCAGAGTGGGAGAGATGGACTGAAGATCCATATTGGAAAAACTATATTGTTGAACAGACTGAACTCAGTACTTATTATCTGGCTATGAATCAAAAGTTTAAACCTCTGGATGATCCAAAGGTTCGCCGGGCTATTGCTCATGCTATTGACGTTCAAACCATTATTGATACTCTCCGTCGTGGTACTGATACATTAGCAACTGGTCCAATTCCTCCAGATATGGAAGGTTATGTAGATTTACCACCAATTGAGTATAATCCGGAAAAAGCTAAGCAATTGTTGGCTGAAGCTGGTTATCCAGATGGTTTTGAGATCGATCTCTGGACTACTACTAACTCTACAACTGTACGAATGGCTGGGGCTTTCCAGGCTTACCTGGCTCAGGTTGGTATTAAGGTAAATATCATCAAAAATGACTGGTCTGTATTCTTCTCCGCCGTTAAGAAAGGCGAAGTACCAATGTATTACCTTTCATGGTGGGCTGACTATGCTGATCCCTACAATTTCTTAAAGCCTCTCTTCTATAAGCAGAAGAGAATCAATATGAATGACCCGGTTATCAATAAGCTGATCGAAGAGATGGAAAGAACCACTAATCCAAAGGTTCGTTATAAACTGGCTGAAAAGGTTGTTGAAAGAGTATATGAATTGCAGCCATATGTCTGGTTATATCATACCACTAGCTTCACTCTCAAGCAGCCATGGATAAAAGGCGAAATCTGGCATCAAATGTACGATGCAGATAAGCTAACTACCATCTGGATTGACAAAGAATTAAAGAATAAATAAACTGTCATTATAACACTCTCCTCTTTTAGGGGGGAGTGTTATTTTACCATTTTATGCTAAGAGGTGAGGCAGACCAATGTTTGAATATATAATTCGACGTATTATCCTTATTGTGCCGGTTCTGCTCGGGGTATTGTTTGTTACCTTTTTGCTAATGTTTATAATTCCAGGAGACCCTATCACTACAATGATGGGTCAGCGGGCAGATGATAAAGTTATCGCCAGAATTAGAGCGGAATTGAGATTGGATGATCCCTGGTATATACAGTTTATAAGATATGTTGGTCGTACACTAAGGGGTGATTTGGGAAAGTCGTATATTACACACCGATCGGTAGCCAGAGATTTAATGGAAAAATTACCTGTTACAGCCAGATTGGCTCTTTCAGCTATGATTGTAGCTATTACAATGGGAGTATTAATCGGAATCCTTGCTGCAGTTTATCATAATACCTGGGTTGATCGGGCAGTAATGGTTTTTGCTTTGATTTTTATTTCAACCCCGGTATTCTGGTTTGGACTTATTCTTGTCTTTGTTTTTGGTATGACTTTGGGCTGGTTTCCTATATCCGGGATGGGAGATGGAGGTATTAAATATATAGTTTTACCTGCCATCACTCTTGGAACCCGGGCTGCAGCTTTTCTGGCCAGAATGACCCGCTCTACTATGCTTGAAGTGATTCGCCAGGATTATATTAGGACAGCCCGTTCTAAAGGTTTGAGTGAAAAAATTGTTATATTTAAACATGCTTTAAAAAATGCTCTGATTCCCATTGTAACTATTATTGGTCTTGATTTTGCATCATATCTGAACGGTTCAGTTTTGACTGAGACCATTTTTGGCTGGCCAGGATTCGGTCGGTATGTGGTACAGGCTATAAATAAGCGTGATTTTCAGGTAATTGCCGGATCTGTATTGGTGGGTGCAGTTATATTTGTATTTGCTAATCTAATTGTTGATTTGACATATGGCTTTCTGGATCCAAGAATTCGCTATGAGTGAGGGGAGGAGGGGAGTATTAAATGAGTAATCTTCAGTTGGCAAAACGGAGGTTGAAGAAAAGCCGTAGTCTATGGTATGATTCCTGGCTGCGCTTGAAGAGAAATCCTACAGCAATGTTTGGACTATACATTATTATTTTTCTGGCGCTTGTTGCTATTTTTGCTCCGGTTTTAGCTCCATATGATCCTTTTCAGATTAATTTGTTGGAATCAGTTAAACCGCCTTCTAAAGCACATTGGTTTGGGACAGATTATTATGGGCGTGATATTTTAAGCCGTCTCATTTACGGTACCCGTATTTCAATGACCGTTGGTTTTGTGGTACAATTTATTACTCTCGTCATTGGTGTAACACTGGGGGCAATTGCAGGGTATTTTGGAGGAAAAGTAGATATGATCATTATGAGAATCGTTGATATTATTATGTCCTTTCCAGGGCTGCTATTTATAATTGGTGTTCGGGTTGCCCTGGGACCTGGATTATTCAATATTTTTATAGCAATGAGTGTGGTTGGATGGACAGGTAAGGCGCGGATTGTCCGGAGCCAGGTACTTTCCATCCGTGAAATGGAATATATTGAAGCTGCCAGGGCCTTAGGAGTTAAAACTCCTACAATTATCTTTAAACATATTCTTCCCAATTGTATGGCTCCGTTGATCGTTTCCGTTACTATGGGAATTGCTGGAGCTATTATGTCTGAAGCCGGTTTAAGTTTTCTTGGTTTAGGTGTTCAGGAACCGATTCCAAGTTGGGGTTCTATAGTTTATGAAGGATTGAGCTATTTAAGGACTGCACCATGGTACACTTTATTCCCTGGTTTGGCAATTGCACTAACTGTATTAGGATTTAACCTATTAGGTGATGGGCTTCGTGATGCTCTTGATCCTAAACTCAAATAATGATTTTACTGCAAAAAGCTAATTTTTCGCTTTATAAAGAAATTTTTCGAACCATCTAAAGTTCGATTTCAGTCGAAATAAGGCACACTAATCAAAGGGCCCTCCTGGCCCTTGATTAGCTCATCACATCCTGTGATGAGGCCTTATTTCTACTGAAATTTCACTAAGATGGTTTAACGAAAAATTTCTATAGCGCTCAAAATTAGCTTTTTGCAGTTTAGTCAAATAATAACTTTTTTGATTGCAGCTTAATAAGGCTGCAATCTCTTTTTATGTCTTTTTTTATTAAACCCTTTGTGATATAATAATGAAATAGACTGCAAGGTTTACCGGAAGGAAGAGGTGTTAGATTATTATGGATGTTATTATAACCCATGAAGGAACAGATTTTGATGGATTGGCTGCAATGATCGCCGCAAACAAAATCTATCCCGATGCTGTTCCGGTTTTTCCTGGGTATCTATCAAATCAGGTAAAAAACTTTATGGCATTATTCAAGGATCAGTTTCAAGTGTTCCGCCCAAGGGATATTGACTTTAAAAAAATTAAAAGAATCATTCTGGTGGATACGAAAGATCCTGCCAGGGTTGGACCTTTTCGTGAACTGTTGTTTAATGAAGAGATCAGTAAAATAGTCTATGACCATCATCTGCTGGATGAAAAGATTTTTGACTTTGATTTTGTGGATTATACCTCGCCGGTAGGTTCAACCACTACCATCCTAATCCAACGCATCAAGTCAGAAGAAATTCCCATTACTCCTATTGAAGCAACTCTTTTTGCTCTGGGAATTTATCATGATACAGGATGTCTTACATATTCAACAACTACTCCATTGGATGCCGAAATGGTAGCCTTTCTCTTAAAAAAAGGTGCCAGATTAAGTGTAGTTGAAAAATTTGTAGAGTTACCTTTAAATGAAGCTCAGCAAGAAGTATTAAATGTACTTTTAGATCAGGTGGAACATGAAGTGATTCACGGACTTAGAATTGATATCTATTCGGCTGTTTTGCAGGAATATTTGTTAGGAATTAACAATATTATACATAAATTACGGGATATCAGAGAAGCAGATTTATACTTTGTTGTTGTAGAAATGGAAGGTCGGGTGCTTATTGTGGCACGTTCTGATGTAGATTCTATAAACTTAAATCAGTTTCTTGAATATTTTGGTGGTGGTGGTCATTCCGGTGCTGCTTCGGCAGTGATTAAAGGGGCAAAATTAGAGGATGTCAAAAGAAAGCTTAAAAAGATGTTGCATGAGTATATCCAGCTACCTCGGCTTGCTAAAGATATTATGACAACTCCGGTAAAAACTGTTCCTCCTGATGCTACCATTCGGCAGGTAGAAGAGATTATGCTTCGGTACGGCCACTCCGGGCTTGTGATTATGGATGAGGATGGTATCAAAGGAATCTTTTCCAGACGGGATTTAGATAAAGTGAAAAAGCATAATTTATCTGATGTACCTGTAAAGGGTTATATGACAAGAAAAGTAGTGACTGTCTCACCCAATGCTCCTATAAGTCAGGTACA
Organism: Anoxybacter fermentans; assembly: GCF_003991135.1. GTDB lineage: Bacteria > Bacillota > Halanaerobiia > DY22613 > DY22613 > Anoxybacter > Anoxybacter fermentans. The sequence continues at coordinate 523,712 of NZ_CP016379.1, forward strand.
GAAATTAATGGTGACCCATGATATTGGACGCTTACCGGTTGTTGATGAAAATGGAGAACTTCTGGGGATTATTACCCGTACTGATCTTTTAAATGTTCTCTATGGAGAAGATATATCCGTACGGCCAAGTTATTATGGCAGTTCATTGGTAAAAGTAGATCCAAAATATTATAATATCCAATCCTGTCTGGCTCAAACTCCACCGGAGTTATTTGATCTCTTCTGTCAAATTAGAGATTTAAGTGAGACTTTACATGTTGAGCCTTATTTAGTTGGTGGTTTTGTAAGGGATCTTCTCCTTAAGCGCCCTAATAAAGATCTGGACCTGGTAATTGAAGGAGATGGTATTGAATTTGCCCGGAAATTACATCAGGTTTTAGGGGGTAAACTGGATGTTCATCCTAATTTTGGTACTGCTACTCTGGATTTGAATGGTTTTCATCTAGATGTAGCTACTGCCAGGGTTGAATATTACGAATATCCTGCCGCTTTGCCTCAAGTAAAACCGGGACGTTTGAAGCAGGATCTTTACCGCAGGGATTTTACTATTAATACACTGGTTATTTCTCTTAGTAAGGAGAAGTTCGGCTGGTTAATAGATTTCTTTGGAGGAAATGAAGATCTTAAAAAAGGTATTATACGGGGGCTACACAGTTTCACCTTTATTGATGATCCAACCCGGATTCTACGGGGAATCAAATTTGCTGTAAGATTTGGCTTTACTATTGAAGAAGAAACTGATCTATTGATCCGTCAGGCCGTTGAGCATGGGGTTATTAAAGAACTCAAAGGACCTAGATTTTGGGAAGAACTGAAATCTCTTTTAATGGAAGGAAAAGAATTAAAAACTTTACAGTATCTGGATGATTATGGTATATTAAGGGAGATTGCACCTGATTTTAAACTTACCGATCAACAGTGGAAAAATTTGAAGCGAATTGATTGGGTTATTCAGCTATTTAAAGATCAATGTATAGTTCAACGGTGGCTTTTGGTTTTGATGGTTATCTTTGCTAATTTGTCTAAAGAAACTATAGAAAGAATTGCTAATGACTGGAATCTAAGTTTAAAGGATCGAGCTCAGCTGAATTTTATCCATGAAGAAGTATATCGTGTAAAGGAAAAGTTAAGTGAAGGAAAATTAAGACCTAGTCAAATCTATAATCTTTTGGAGTCTTTAGGCTCTGAAGAGTTGATGTATCTTGTTTTGATTAGTGATTCTCAGCTGATTTTAGATCAGGTTTTGGAATTTTATAATCGGTTACGAAGGATAGATGTAGAGGTCTCTGGCAAAGATATAATTAATCTTGGGTTTTCTCCCGGCCCACTCTTTAAAGAGGTGATTTCCAAAGTTAAGGAAGCGAAATTGAACGGTAAAGTTAAAAGCCGTGAGGAGGAATTGGAATTTATTAAAGAGTATTTAAAGGAAAGGAAAGGTGGGCAAAGTGAGTTTTGATTGGTATTCGATAATTTTAGGAATTCCTGTCTTTTTACTCTCATTATCTATCCATGAATTTGCACATGGGAAAGTTGCTGATCTTTTAGGAGATCCTACTCCGCGTTGGATGGGGAGATTGACACTTGACCCTCGGGCTCATATTGATCCTTTTGGTTTGATTGTACTTTTATTGACTCAAAGGATTGGGTGGGCTAAACCGGTTCCTGTAAATCCAACTTATTTTAAAAATCCCCGAAAAGGGATGCTGTATGTTGGACTTGCTGGGCCGCTCTCCAATCTGACCCTGGCAATTATGATGGCTATAATTCTGCACGTATGGAGATTTTTTAATTACAGCACTTTTGGGATGCCCTTCTCTATAATGATAAGTATTTTTGATCTTATTCGTTTGATGCTAATTGTAAATGTTGCCCTTGCAGTATTTAATCTATTACCATTTCCTCCACTCGATGGTTCCCGGATACTGGCAGGTCTTCTTCCATCCAGACAGGCTTATATTTTGGATTATCTGGAAGGTAATATAGGAATGATGATTCTTTTTATGTTAGCAATGACTGGTATTTTGGGTAAAATTATCTCTCCAATAATTTGGTTTGTGATTAGACTTATGGGGTTGTGATAAAATAATGCTGTATCGGGTCAAACAATTCTACAGTGCTATTACAGCAAAAGTTAAAGAAGAAGAGGTTCAGTTTATCTCACAATATTTAAATCCGATGGAGAGAGAGCTTTTTTATAAAATGTCCATTATTGACCAGCGCCATGCTCTTGATGTAAGTTATAAAGTAAAAGAATATTTAATAAACCGGAAGATAGTAGCTGATGAAGATGATATGGAGTTAAAAATTATGATAAAAGCTGCTCTACTTCATGATGTGGGAAAAAGGGCAGGAGATTTGACAATTATGGATCGGATATTAATTGTTCTTTTGGAGCGGTTTTTACCAGATTGTATTCAACGCTGGGCATTAAAGGGAAAAGGTGGATTTATTCAAAACCGCCGTCACGCTTTTTTTGTTGCTGTAAATCACGGGAAACTGGGAGCTGAACTTTTACAAAAGATCGGTTGTGATCAGGATGTAATTAATCTTGTTATTGACCATCACCGACCGGATGCTTTATATAGACGAATAAAAATTTTAAAGGAAGCTGATCGTAATTCTTAAAGTAATGGGGGGATGAAAGATGAAAAAGGGAAGAATTTTGAGTGGAAGTAGACCAACTGGAAGACAGCATTTAGGTCATTTGAAAGGAATTTTAGAGAATTGGGCCAGTTTGCAGGATGATTATGAATGTATCTTTGAGGTTGCTGATTGGCATGCTCTGACTACTAAATATAACCGGACTTATGAATTAAAAGATAATATCCGTGAAACGGTTATCGACTGGATAAGTGCAGGAATTGACCCTAAAAAGAGTATTATTTTCGTTCAATCTGATGTGAAAGAACATGCTGAATTGGCATTGCTCTTTTCTATGATTGTTTCTGTTGGACGATTAGAGAGGAATCCTACCTATAAAGAACAGGTTCAGGAGTTGAATCTGGGTGATTCGGTTTCTTTAGGACTTTTAAGCTACCCTGTCTTACAGGCAGCAGATATTTTGATTTACAAAGCTGATACTGTTCCCATTGGTGAAGATCAATTACCGCATCTTGAGTTAACACGGGAAATAGCCCGACGGTTTAACTATCTTTATGGTAAGGTTAAAGAAAATGGTGATGGGGAAGAGAGGGAAGAAATTCTTCCAATTCCAGAACCTTTATTAGCTAAAGTTCCTAGATTGCCTGGGACTGACCGGCGGAAAATGAGTAAGAGCTATGGAAATGCTATTTATCTGGCAGATTCTCCAGATGAAATTTTAAAGAAGGTAAAAAGTATGATTACCGACCCACAGCGGGTTCGTTTAAAAGATCCGGGAGACCCTGAGGTCTGTACTGTATATGATTATCATAAAATTTTCTCGCATCCTGAGTTAGTTGAAGAATGTAGTACAAAATGTCGTGAAGCTGGTATCGGATGTGCTAAATGTAAGCAGTATTTAGTTGAGATGCTTGTTGAATATTTGGCTCCAATCCAGAAGAAACGTAAAGAATTGGAGGCACAACCTGAAATTATAGATGAGATTCTTGAAAATGGAAAAGAAAAGGCAACCAAAATAGCTCGTCAAACTATGGAAGAAATCAGGGAGGCTATGCATTTAAAGAGGTGAAATAGGTGGAATATCAAGTTAATCTGGGTTTTTTTGAAGGACCGCTGGATTTGTTGTTTCATCTGGTAAAAAAGAACAAACTAGAGATTAATAATATTTCTCTGGCTGCCGTTACCGAGCAGTATTTGGCCTATATTCGTAAAATGCAAGAACTGGATCTGGATTTTGCCGGAGATTTTCTGGTAACAGCAGCCCAGCTAATGGAACTCAAATCCCGCACTCTTTTACCTTCATATCAGGAAAAAGGAGACGATAAGAAAGCTCAGCCTCATGAATTGGTGACTAAACTTTTAGAGTACAAGAAATTTAAAGAGTTGGCCAGTCAATTGAGGGAAAGAGAAGAGAACAGAGGATTATTTTTTACCCGGGATAATGAGAAATTAATTGATGAAATCGTCTCTGACTTACCGGAATTTAATCCCCTGGAAAATGTAACCCTGGATGATTTTAGAGAAGCGTTTATTAAAGCCTTAAGAGATGCAGCAAAGCGGGAAAAAGCCTTAAAAGAAGCTAAAGAAGATGACCAGCCCGAATTTAGAGTAGAAGAGATTAGCATTAAAGATAAGTTACTGGAGTTGGAAGCCATTATAGAAGAGTCTTCAGGGTGGATTACCTTTGGTGAACTTTTCTCAACGACAACATCACGTATTGAAGTTGTGGTAACATTTCTTGCTCTACTGGAACTGATAAAATTAAAAAAAATCAAAGTATCTCAAAATCAATTATATGGAGAGATTTTGATTTGTCGGGAAGGTTGAGGTGAATTGGATGGAGGACCAATATAAACCATTGATAGAAGCGTTATTGTTTGTATCCACTGATCCTCTTACTCCTGAAGAAATTGAACGGGTTGTGGGAATTTCTAAAGAGACGATTGAAAAATTGATTCAAACTTTGGCCGAAGAATATGATAAGACAGGGCGGGGTTTTCAGATTCAGAAATTGGGGAAAGGGTATTCCATCTGTACCCGACCTGAATATGCCGAATATATTAGAGAACTCTACCAACCCAAAGTTCAGCAGCGTCTAAGCCAGGCTTCTTTAGAGACTCTAGCAATCATTGCTTATAAACAGCCTATCACCAGAGCTGAAATTGAGGAAATCCGCGGTGTTAAAGTTGAAAAAGCTCTTCTTACTCTTCAAAAGAGAGGCTTAATACAGGAATTAGGAAGGAAAAATACTATCGGGACTCCTATTCTTTATGGGACTACAGAAAAATTTCTCCAATACTTTGGTCTTAAAGATCTATCCGAACTACCAGAGCCTGCTGAATTTTCATTATTAGAAAAAAAGGATGTTGTTAAAGAAGCTATAGAGGAAGATGAAGAATTAGCCGAAGATTATGAAGCAATATCTTTACATAAGTCTTCCGGGGATTGATATATTGAACCGTGCCATGGTTAGGGGCACGGTTTGTTTAATGTTTAAGAAGTTATATTTTTTGCAGTTTAATAAGATTAAGTGCCTGAAGGGCATTTTATTTTTTTAATGACGAACTTTAGATGACCTAAAAAATGTTTAGTATAAACTTTTCTAGTGGTGGTAAAATAAACTTTAGAGTAATTACCAGGTTTTAATATTTAACAATCTTTCCCGTTGTGGGAGGAGTTCAATATGTTCTTTTTGTTGGTCATACCTTTTACCTTGTTTGGGTGGATTTTACTTTTACCAGTTAAAGTCTCTTTAGATTACTTTCGTATCAACCAGGATGATAATTTGAAAATTCAAGTGGAAGCTCTTTTTGGTTTGATTCATTATCGTTTGGAGATATCATATGTTGAAATTCGTCGTCGTTTCCTCTTTCCGGTCCTTAGATTGCAGGCTGAGTTTTTTGGTGCCAAGGGAAAGAAAAAAGATGAGGAAGTTAAAGAAGAATTTGGGGTCCACACTTTCAATTTAAGAGAAATCATTAAAAAAATTAAATTTTTATTAAAGATTACTAATCAATTTGAAGCTTTAATGGAAATGATGAAAACTTTCCGCAAGGAAGATCGTCACAACAAAGAAGTACGGATGGAGAATGTAGTAGTTTACCGTGTTCTGGGTATGTTAGGAATGGGTCTAAGAGGGGACTGTAGAAAACTGGTCTGGCATACATATTTTGGTTTTCCTGATGCTGCTGTAACTGGAATAGCCACAGGTTTGATCTGGGCAGGGAAATCAATTTTTCTTGATCTATTATCACTGGTCTGTAATATGAAGACTGACCCCCAGATTTCTGTGACTCCACATTTTGAAAAACCTGGATTGGAGATGAGATTTGAAAGCATATTTAGTATCCGAATAGGAAATATTATGATTGCAGGGTTAAAGATATTCCTGAGTGAATATAAAAGGAGGGTAAAAAGTAGATGGCCAACCATCCAATTGAGGCATTAATGAGTTCAGTAATGGAGAATATCAAAGGAATGGTAGATGTTAATACAATCGTTGGTGATCCGGTGGAGACAGTCAATGGAGAAGTGATAATTCCCATATCCAGGGTTAGCTTTGGTTTTGCCGTTGGCGGTGGTGATTATATAATGAAGAGCGGTAGCAGTGGAAAAGATAAGGAAAGTAATGCTATCCCCTTTGGTGGAGGTAGTGGCGCCGGAGTAAGTCTAAGTCCGGTTGCTTTTCTGGTGGTAGGTAAAGAACAGGTGCGTCTATTACCGGTTACCAATAATGCCGTTGTTGAGCGTTTAATCAATACTGCACCTGAGCTAATACGTGAAGTTAAAGATATGTTAGGGCAAAAGAAACAACATTCTGGGGATAAACAGTAAAAGATATCAATTAGGGAGGCCCTTTAAAAAAGGTCTCTCTTTTTTACTGGATGATAAAAAGAATAATTACTTTGTTTTATGAAAAAATTAAAAATTATTGTTTTTGAGTAATAATATATATGAGCTAATAACTAAATAATAAAAAATGTAATCAGGAGGAAGTATGGATGGGTATAAAAATTATCAATCGTGATTATAGTATTTTGTAATATTACTGCAAAAAGTAAATTTTTCATTTCAAAAGAAATTTTTCGAACTATCTAAAGTTCAATTTTAGTCGAAATAAGGCCTCATCACATTTTGTGATGAGGCCATTCTTTTTAATCTTATTAAGATGGTTTAACGAAAAATTTCAATAGTGCTCAAAATTAGCTTTTTGCAGTTTAATCATGAATAATTTTTTCATGAAAGAATATACTTTATTATAGTTAAAAAATAGGAGTGGAATTTATGGAACCAATTAAAGATTTACAGAAAGTAATAGGCAAGGGGGTTATTATGACCTTCTTGCTATCTTTACTTTTGGCTATCTATCCAGAAGTGACAGAAGCATCCCTCTATGTTACAGCTGATGCAGCTATTGTCATTGATGCAGAAACTGGGAAAGTACTCTACGGTAAAAATATTCATAAGCGCCGCCCACCAGCAAGTACTACAAAGATTATGACAACCATTCTTGCAATCGAATTAGGCCAGCTTGAGGACAGAGTCAAAGCCAGTCCACGGGCGGCATCAACTGGCGGTTCATCTATATGGTTAGAGGCTGGAGAAGTTTTAACTTTAGAAGAACTGCTTTATGGTGTTATGCTCAGCTCAGGAAATGATGCATCTGTGGCAGTGGCCGAACATATTGCAGGTAGTGTGGAAGAATTTGCAGTATTGATGAATCAGAAGGCAAAAGAGGTAGGGGCTTTAAATACTACTTTTCAAAATCCTCACGGTTTACCTGATAATCAACACCTGACCACAGCTTATGATCTGGCAATGATTATGCGTTATGCCATGCAAAATGAAATTTTTCGTAAATTGACGGCTACTAAGTATAAAACCATTTCATGGCCTGTTCATAGGTGGGATAGGGGTTTGCGCAATCATAATAAACTTCTCTGGATGTATCCAGATTGTGATGGTGGAAAGACAGGTTATACCAGGGCTGCAGGTCGTTGTCTGGTATCGACAGCTAAACGAAACGGTCGGCGGGTAATTGCAGTAGTTCTCCATGCTGACCAGCTCTGGCAGGATTCTATTAAACTATTAGATTATGGTCTTGACAATTTCTCCAATGTAACTTTATTTAAAAAAGGTGAACTGCTTTATACTGTTGAAATTCCCGAGAGTCGTGAAAAAGTACTAAAGATGGTTGCACCCAGGGATTTTGTTGTTACAGTTCCAAAAGGACAGGACTTTAAAGTAACCACTACTATTTCAGTGAAAGAAAATCTCCAGCTGCCCATTTTAGCCGGGCAGAAAGTAGGCAGTGTGGAGATTCATATAAATGGAGAAAAAGTGGGTCAGCGGGATCTTATCGCATTAGAAGAAGTGACAGAAATGTCACTGGTTCAACGCTTCTGGAGATGGATTTCGTTGATTATTAAGACATTTGCATAAAAAAGTCAGGCCGTTTATGGTTTTATTTAGTTAATGCCATAGAAGTTATACTTTAATCCCTGGCATCAACAAATTTTCCTTATTTCGATTGAGATCGAACTTTAGATGATTCGAAAAATTTCCTTTCAAGCGAAAAATTAGCTTTGTGCAGTGCCCCAAGAACATTTTGTTCCTAATGCTTTTAATTGACTTTTTCCAGTAAAAGAAGTACAATTAATTTTGTAAACTTGTTCTATATAGTTTATAACCAGACCAGTTTGAGAGTTTATTTGGAGGTGTCATTTTAATGAGCCACATTCATATACCTGATGGTGTATTACCGATAAGTTGGTGGGTCAGCGGTTATTTACTTACTGCTATCATGTTGATGATTGCTGTTTATAAATTAAAAAAAGAGGATTTGCGTAAAAAAGTTCCCTATCTTGGCGTGGTTTGTGCTCTGATGCTGATTACCATGTCTATTCCATTGGGTGCTTTACCTTTTCATATTAATTTAACGGTTTTAACAGGTATTCTGGTAGGACCATGGTTAGGATTTGTGGCTGTATTTATTGTTAATTTTTTGTTGAGTTTTATCGGTCACGGCGGAATTACAGTAGTTGGAATTAATACTCTAATTTTGGGATTGGAAGTTATGCTTGGTTCGTTTCTTTTCCGTGCATTTAGAAAAAAGTTAAAAGACCAGACTGCTGCAGGACTGGCTACCGGTTTAACACTATTGCTTTCTATTATTTTGATATTGACTCTTGTTGGTTTGTCCCAAATAGGCTGGGAATATGTTCTTTTACATGAACATCATGACCATACACTGGATGTAGAAGACGAACATGAACACGTTCAAAATACCATTACTGGCTTAAGATCCTTGATTAATGAAGTTTCTTTTCTCAATATCTCAGGCATTGGTGCCATTGTTATAATTCTTGTTATCGGGATTGGATTGGAAGTTCTGATTACAGTTTTAATGGTTAAATTTTTGAATCGGGTGAGACCTGATCTGCTTAAATAGGTCAAGATTTTATTTAAGATAATTCGAAGAATTTCTCAAGAAGCGAAAAATTAGCTTTTTGCAGTATAACCATTTAAGATTTTATTGAAGGGGAAATGTTGATATGGATCTGGCGTTTATCGATTTAACTGCTAATCAAGGAGATAGCGTGTTCCATAAAAGCTCTGCTGTCTCTAAGTTTTTATTTACCATCTGTATGATTATAGCTATAATTATAGCAAAACAACCGATACATTTGACTCTAATTTTGGTTTTATTGATTATTGGCTATCTTTTGGCCAGAATTTCCCTTTTAATAGTAGGACATTATGCTCTTTATCCGGCATTTTTTAGCATGGTTTTTGCGTTATTTAAATTCTCTTATTCTGTTGCTGCCGGGGTTACTGTCATTTTAAAAGCAGTTACAGCAGCCTTAGCACTGCTTTTACTTATATTTACCACACCCTATCTCCAGATTTTTGGTATTCTTGGTTATATTTTGCCCGATGTATTGGTTGATGGGATGTTTTTTACATATCGGATTTTCTTTATTCTGATTAAGGAAGTTCAGAATCTGTTAACCAATATTAAATTAAAGGGTGGTTATCATCCTTTTAATGTAATCTTTAATATAAAAAATCTAGCTGGTGCCCTTGGGGTACTTTTTATTCATTCTTTTGATTTAAGTGAGCGGATGTATAAGATTTTAATTGTCCGGGGTTATACTGGAAGTTTAAAAGTAAAAAGAAAGGTTAGTTTTCACTGGTGGGATTATCTATTGATACTGGTTGGAGTTATAGTAATTTTTGCGGTGGTGATTCTATGAGAGAAATTATTCGTATTAGATGCCTTAAACATATTTATCCTGATAAAACAGAGGTAAAAGTATGCGGTCTTGATTTTATTGTTCATGAAAGAGAACGGGTGGCGATCCTGGGTGAAAATGGATCGGGAAAGACAACCCTTTTGAATCATATTCTGGGTTTATTAAAGCCTGTTGAGGGTGAAATAACAGTTTTTGGCTGTGATCCTGTAAAAAATCAAAAAAAAGTGATTAAAAAAATTGGTGTAGTCTTTCAAAATGTGGATGAACAGATTATCGGTCCTACTGTTTATGATGATATTGCTTTTGCTCCCCGTAACTATGGTTTTCCAGAAGATCGGGTAGATAAGATGGTTAAGGAAGTAAGTGAGCGGATGGGGATAACTCATCTTTTACATAAAATTCCACATTATTTGAGCGGAGGCCAAAAGAAGAAAGTTGCCCTGGCTGGAGCTATGGTACTCAAGCCTGAGTTATTGATTTTGGACGAACCTTTTAACGGACTTGATCCCAAATCCAAAGAAGATATTATCAAACTTTTAAGAGAGATCAACTTAAGTTATGGAACTGCTCTTCTTTTAACTTCCCATGATATAAACTTTTTACCGGAGATTGTTGATAAGATTTATATACTCCATGATGGAAGAATTATCCGGTATGGTAGTGTAGAGGAAGTACTTCAGGAACGTGATTTTCTTTATCAGGTCTCACTTCGTCCTCCTATTTTAGTAGAACTCTTCTCCCGTTTAAGGAATCGGGGGATTGAAGTGGAGATTCCCATTAATATTGACCAGGCAGAGGTACAACTTCTAAATCTGTTAAAAAGTCGAGGTGAAGTACACTGGAACGGTTACAGAAAGTAATGGCACGGGCGGGTGTGGCTTCCCGCCGCAAATCGGAAAAGTTAATTATTGAAGGTAAGGTAAAGGTAAATGGAAAAGTTGTTAAGGAATTAGGAGTAAAAGTTGATCCTGAGAAAGATATAATTGAAGTTAATGGTAAACCCATTAAGAAAGAAAAACCTGTCTATATTATGCTGAATAAGCCTGCGGGCTATATCACAACTATGGATGACCCATTCGATCGGCCTATTGTTCTGGAATTGGTTAAAGATATTCCTCAACGTCTTCATTCAGTGGGTAGATTAGACTGTGATACTGAAGGACTTCTTTTGTTGACAAATGATGGTTCTTTAACCTATGCTTTAACCCATCCCAGCCATCAGATAGATAAGGTGTATTTGGTCAAAGTAAAAGGTTCTATTGATTCAGAAGCCATTGAAAAATTGGAAAAAGGTATTGAATTGGAGGACGGAATGACTGCTCCGGCCAGGGTGGAACTTATCAAACGAAAAAAAAATTATTCTGTTATTAAAATGACCATTCACGAAGGACGAAAGCGCCAGGTAAGAAGAATGATGGATGCTGTAGGATATCCGGTGTTGAAACTGAAGCGGATTAAATTAGGCCCATTGACATTAGGCGATTTAAAGCCAGGAAAGTATCGACATCTGTCACAAAAAGAAATAAAGGTTTTAAAAAAGATAGAGAAAAATGTGCGTAGTTAAGAAAATTCAGATATTTAAAGAAGGAATTTTGGTATTCATAGAGAATATATAAAATAATTAATTTGCCCTGAATTGATTGTAACCTCACTTTTAGCGAACGACTTTTACAAGTTACTATACACTTTCACCAAACTACATACAATTTAAAGGAGGAGAATAAGATGGAAGTATTAAAGGTATCATCACGCTCTCAACCAAAATCAGTGGCTGGTGCTCTGGCAGCAGTTATACGGGAAGAAGGTGCGGCCGAAATTCAAGCAATAGGTGCAGGTGCAGTCAATCAGGCTATTAAAGCTATTGCTATTGCTAGAGGTTTTGTAGCACCAAATGGAATTGATTTGATTACAATTCCTGCTTTTGCTGAGATTACCATTGATGATGAAGAGAGAACTGCAATTAAATTTATTGTAGAGCCAAGATAAGTTTATTTTCAAATAATTATTTAGAAATGTTTAAGTTAAACCTATCCCTTTCTAATGCGGATAGGTTTTTTTTTCGTTCACTTTTGTCTAAGGATATGGTACAATATATAAATAGGTATAAAACAGACGAAGGGGGGATGGCTTTGTTTCTGAAAAGGATTGAACTACACGGTTTTAAATCCTTTGCCGAATCAACTGTTGTCACCTTTGAACCCAGTATAACTGCAATCGTCGGTCCTAATGGAAGCGGTAAGAGTAATATAGTTGATGCCATCCGCTGGGTACTGGGAGAACAGAGTGCTAAAAATTTGCGTGGTTCCAAAATGGAAGATGTAATCTTTGCCGGTACAGATAAAAGAAAGCCGATGAATATTGCTGAAGTCCGGTTAATATTGGATAATTCAGATGGCACCTTACCTATTGAATTTAGTGAAGTGAGTATAGGACGGCGAGTTGATCGAAGTGGTCAGAGTGATTATCTTATTAACGGTACTGTCTGCCGTTTAAAGGATATAGAAGAATTACTTATGGATACAGGGATAGGCAAAGAAGCCTATTCCATCGTTAGTCAGGGAAAGGTTGATATGATTTTAAGTAGCAAACCGACTGACCGGCGTGAACTTTTTGAAGAAGCAGCAGGCATTATCAAATATAAAAATAGGAAGCGGGAAGCAGCAAAAAAACTGGAAGATACAGAGATTAATCTGGCCCGGGTTCAGGATATTATTCAGGAACTGGAACGCCAGGCTGAGCCTTTAAAGAAACAGGCAGAAGATGCACGTAAATACAAAGAATTTAAAAAAGAACTGAAAGAGTTAGAAGAATCACTTCTTTTAACTAATTGGTATCTTTATCAAAAAGAGCTGGATACATATGTGAGTGATCGGGATCGTCTTGCAAGGAATCTCAAAGAACGAGAGAATATGGTTAATGCTTTTGAAACTAAAGTGGACAAATTGCAAAATGAGTTAGATCAGGTTAAGGAATTGATTGATAAAAAACAGCAAGAGTATTTTGATTTAAAAACGCATCGTGAATCAATTGAGAACCAGATTAAGATGATTCATGAGAAGCTGAATAGTTTGCTTATGCAAAAAAAGAGAATTCGGGCCGAAATCTCTGAACGGGAGGATTCTCTTACAAGATATAAATCTGAGAAAGAAGAGATCAATCGAACATTAAGCGATCTTAAAAATAAAAAAGAAGAACTAAATCAATCAATTTTGGTGAAAAGTAAAAAGATAGATGAACTTAATGCTGAGATCAAGGCTGATCAAGAAAAGATAGACTTCTTAAAAAATGATTTAAAGGAATTTTTAAACCAGCGAAGCGAACTTAAAACTCAACTCAGTCGGTATCAGGATCAGGAAAGTAAATTAACAGAGCGAATAGATGAACTAATCCAATTACGTTCCCGCAATGATCGAAATTTAGATGAGGCAGTTACTCAACTTAATAAGGTGAAACAGGAGTTAAAACAGATTAATGAACGATTGGAACGTTTAAAAAGAGATGAGGAATACTTAAGACATCGTCAGGAAGAAGATCGGGCCAAATTGCAGAAGGTAGAGGAAGAATTTGCTTCTTTAAGGGAAAAACTTCATGGTGCCCAATCCAGATTGAAACTTTTAAATGATATGGAAGAATCTCTGCAAGGTTATTATCAGGGTGTAAAAAATGTTTTAAAGGCTAGAGACGAGCTTAAAGGGATTGTAGGGGTTGTAGCTGAACTTTTTGATGTGGACAAAGATAAAGAAAAGGCCATTGCTGCAGCTTTAGGCAGCGGTTTACAAAATATTGTTGTTGAAACAGGTGAAGATGCCAAAGAAGCTATTCAATATTTGAAAAGAACCCGTGGAGGAAGGGCTACCTTTTTACCATTAGATATGATTCAGGGTAAGCGGATGAAAGAACTGTCTGTTCTCAGTTCTATTGATGGTTATCTGGGGGTAGCTTCTGATTTTGTGCGGGCTGATGCCAGATTAACTTCGGTGGTTAATTATTTGCTGGGTCGGATTATTATTGCAAAGGATCTGGATTCTGCTTTGCAGATTTCCAGAGCCGTAAAGCAGAGATTTAGAATTGTTACTCTTGATGGTGATAATATTAATCCGGGTGGTGCAGTTAGCGGAGGTAGTAGCCAACAGCATAACCATAATCTGCTGGGTAGGAGTAGGGAGATAGAAGAATTAAGGGTTCAAGTAAACCATCTTAAAGAAGAACTTCAATTTCTGACTAAAAAAGGCCAGGAGCTTAAAAAACGGGTCTTAGAGCAGGAAGAAAAGCTTAACGAATGGCAGAAAGAGATTCACCAGCTGGAATTAAAGCGGGCTAATCTATTAAAAGATAAGCAGCAGTTGCAAAAGGATACTGAATATCAGGAAGATTTACTGAGCAATATGGACCAGGAGTTTGAATTCTGTCATGAGCAGCTGGGCAAATTTGATCACCAGATACAGCAATTAAAGACTGAGCTTGAACTTTTAAATAGTGAAAATGCCCGGAAAGAAGCTGAGTTAAAGGCATTAGAAGAAAAGGTTAACCAGAAAAGAGGGATAATTGATCAAATTCAGCTGGAGATTACCGAAATTCGGATCAAATTAGCCTCTTTAGATGAACAGGAGAAGGGATATTATAACCGTTTACAGCAAATTAAGGAATTGAAAGAAGAAATTAATCAAAAGATTGAGAAACTTAAGGATGAATGGCAGGAATTGGAGTCTAAAAAATTGGAATTGGAAGAACAGATAGAAGTCATTAAAAAGGATAAGGAGAAAGTTTTAGAAAAAGAAAAGGTTCTTGGCGATGAAGTTACTGATCTAAAGCAAAAGGAAAAGGACCTTGTAGGAGCATTTAGAAAAGAAGATGCCAGGGCCAGGAAAATTCGTCGTAAAGTAAATGAACTGACGAAAGAGATCAATCAATATGAAGTAAAAATTGCTGAGTATACTTCCAAACTGGAGAATATCAAAGAAGAGTTAAAAGAAGAGCATGGAATCGATCTGGAACATTATTGTAAGGAGATTAAACCTGTTGAAGATATTGAAAAGGTGGAAAAAAGGATAAAAAGCCTTAAATGGCGCCTTAAGGTTTTAGGTGCAGTTAATTTGACTGCTGAAGAAGAGTACGAAACTCTTACGAAAAGGTTAAATTTTATAAAAGAGCAGCATGATGATTTAATCAAAGCCCGAAAATCCTTAAATGAGATGATTTCAGAACTGGATGAAACTATAAAAGAACGTTTCTTAAAAACCTTTGAAAAAGTACAGGTGGAGTTTAAGGAGGTTTTTACCAGGCTTTTTGGTGGTGGTACTGCTGAGCTGAGTTTATCAGATCCTGATAATCTATTGGAAACGGGGATTGAAATTAATGCTCAGCCACCGGGGAAAAAACTCCAGAAACTCACTTTAATGTCTGGTGGTGAAAAAGCTTTAACTGCTTTAGCATTGATTTTTGCTTTTCTTAAGGTTAAGCCGAGTCCTTTCTACATTCTTGATGAGATTGATGCACCTTTAGATGAAGCTAATGTTGAACGTTTTGCTAATTTTGTCCGTGAATTTAGTTCGGTAGCTCAGTTTATCATTATCACCCACCGAAAACGGACCATGGCTGAAGCTGATGCTTTATATGGTGTAACCATGGAAGAATCCGGAGTATCTAAGCTGATCTCATACAAATTTGCTGAGAAAGTAAGCTAACTGCATATTCACTATTTACCAGTGATAGACTATTGATAAAGTACACATTTAAGAATAGACCATGGGAGGTAGATTATGAAGATTCAAGGGATTGCAAAACCGATTGTAGAACGAATGGTAGAACGGAGTAATGAGTTAGGTCAGGGGCGCGGTGTTGGAGCTATTGGTCTTATCAATGAAGATGGATATATAACAGCATGTTCTGAGATTGTTGATGGAGGGATTTCCGGTATCCCTTTCCGCCAGCTTCTTTCTAAGTTGGTTAATATGGACGGTCGCTCTCTTTTAGAAGGAATTAATCAGCTTGCTGATAATATTGCTCTTCTTTTTACGAGCCCGGGATCAACCGGAGTCATTGTGAGTACAGGTGCTATCAATTTATTTGATGTTCCTGTAGTTAATATAGGAATAAAGAGCGAAAAGATAATGGGAATAGGTATCCTTTATCCGAAAAAGCATTTTTTTGATCTGGCTACCCGTTCAGAGCAGGTGCAGATAGATATTCTGGGTGCTAAGAGCATGGAAGAAGAGCGGCAATTGATGAAAGCTTCTACCGAATTGAGGTTGGAGTATCTTGATATATCAGAAGAACTTCCAATGGTTGAAATGGAGGAGTCCAATTTTAATATTAATACCAGGGAATGGAAGCTTAAACGACTCCAGATTAACTCTATCGATAAAGCTTTTGTTGATGCTCTGGTAGCCAAATCTTCCAGTATAGAGCAGGGTCGGGAAGTTGCAGCTATGGGACTTGTAGATGAAAATGGACATGTTGTTCAGAAAGGTGAGATTGTTGTAGGTGGTATGGGTTATGTTCCTTCCCGGCTTTTAGCTTCCAGTTATACTGATATTAGCGGTAAATCTTTGCGTAGAGTCTATACTGAACAGATACCAGACAATGCTGTAATAGTTCATACCCATCCAGGTGGTACAGGAGTTATGCATATGGGTGATGCCATGGCTGGCCCGGGGACATGGGGCAGACCTATTATTGCTATTGGACACAATCAACATGGAGAAGTAAGAGGTGCTACTGTAATCGAGTTAGATCCAAGAGTTGCAGAATTAGCAGATGAATATGAAGAAGTTGGGCAAAAATTCTTTCTGGCTAAAACTCCGCAGGAGGAAGCTGAAATCCGGAAGAAAAGATTTGCCATAGCTCAGGAATATACTGACCTTTGTAAACCGATTGAAATCAAATGAGAAATAAGTTAGATGGGGAGGATAAAAATGTTAAGAAAGTTTTTTGGAAAAAACGAGACTGAACCTGTTGAAGAGGTTATGGAGGGTGAAGTAAAGGTTAAGGAAGAGAATAAGAAAGTGGGCTTTTTTGCACGGTTAAAAGAGGGTTTATCTAAAACCAGAAAAGGTTTTATCGATAAAGTGGAAACTCTCTTTACCGGAAGGGCTATTGATGATGAGTTTTTTGAAGAGTTAGAAGAGATTCTCATCCAGGCCGATGTAGGAGTTAAGACAACTATGAAACTGGTTGATGATCTCCGGGATATTGTGGATGAGAGACGAATTAAAGATACTGGAGAACTTAGGAGTATCTTTAAAGAAGAGATTGAAAAATTACTGGGTGAGCCTTCTCCTCTGGAATTTAAAGAAGGTCTTAATATTTTGATGGTTGTGGGAGTAAACGGGGTTGGTAAAACTACTACTATAGCCAAGATTGCTGATCGTTTAAAAAGAGAGGGTAAAAAGATTTTACTGGCTGCTGGAGATACTTTCAGGGCTGCAGCTATTGACCAGTTGAAGGTCTGGGGAAATCGGGTTGGTGTTGATGTAATTGCCCACTCTGAAGGTGCCGATGCCGGGGCAGTTGTATTTGATGCTATTCATGCTGCTCAATCCAGGGGAGTGGACTTACTGATTGTAGATACTGCTGGCCGGCTTCATACCCAGAAAAATTTGATGGAAGAGTTAAAAAAAGTGCGCCGTGTTATCGATAAAGAAGCAAATGATGCCTATGTTCAGGTTCTTCAGGTGGTTGATGCTACTACTGGTCAAAATGCCATCAATCAGGTAAAGCTCTTTAATGAAGCTGTTAAAGTGGATGGAATTGTTCTTACCAAACTGGATGGAACTGCCAAAGGCGGTATTGTTATTGCTATTAAAGATGAACTGGATATACCCATTAAGTTGATTGGGGTAGGAGAAAAGGCGGAAGATTTGCAGGACTTTAATCCAAAAGATTTTATCGCAGCACTTTTTGCAGAGGAATAAGATGCAATTAATCTCCCCATAAATAAGGGGAGTTCTTTTTTCTAAAATATCTGGCATGATCATACTGCAAAAAGCTAATTTTTCGCTTTAAAAGAAATTTTTCGAACCATCTAAAGCTCGATTTCAGTGACTTGATTAGCTCATCACCTCCTGTGATGAGGCCTTATTTCGACTGAAATCTCGCTAAGATGGTTTGGTGAAAAATTTCTATGTCGCTCAAAATTAGCTTTTTGCAGTTTAATCATACGTAAGATAGCTTTTGATAAATCTCCTTAAAAACTAAAAACCATGGACTATGATGCCCAAATGAAAGTTTATATTGTCGAGCATGGTAAACCAAACGACATGCTAAATAATAAATCAAATTATGAATGACTGTTCTAATACGTCTGCGTTGGGCTTTTTTACGTAAAGGAGTTTTCGTAGAACAAACCATCATTTGCCCTATTATACGCAATATATTATAAGCCAGTACACCAGGATGTAAAACCAAATTGTTGGTAGCAAATTTACCACTCGGCAGTCTTTCCAGATCTAAATCTGTTTTTATCTCACTATGAAATTGCTCACTGGTACCATGTTTTTCATAAAGTTCGATAATAACTTTTGGCTCATCGGGTAGACTTGTCCAGTATGTGTCTACTTCGATTTTGGGCATTAGTAAAGTTTGCCCGTCTGGTAGTATTGTTTCTTCTGTAACTTTATAAATAAGTCGAATTTGATGATTAACTTCATCATTTTCTGTCTTTTCTTTAAATTCAACTTTCTGAGAACCTAAATAAACTATTTTGCCTTCACGCTTTTTTATCATAGTTCCATTTTGTTGAGCAATGGCATACCATGTTTCAGGTTTTTCTCTACGCATGTTGCGTTTTATGATAAAGTCAGCTTTAGTTTCAGAACTTAAACAAATTATTCTGTTTTCAATGCTGTCATAGCCCGAATCCATGTGGACCAGTAGAGGTAGTGAAGTGACTTTTTTGGCATGGTGAATGGCATTAGCTAGAAATTCAGCAGTACCATTTTGAGAGTGATCCTTAAAGATATAGGAGTAATTGGCGCTTTAACCTTTATATTCTTACAATAACGAAGAGTTATTTTTCGTTCCTTTTAAGTTTTGAAATGCCAGCTGGTTTTTTTCTTGTCTGAAAGTCAGCAAGAAAATCTCCACTTTTTTATAACTTAACCGCACAATAGAATTGTATAACAATTATACCTATCCCAAAAAATATGGCTAATTTGGCAGGATTTTTAACAAAATGGGAGAATATTTAATGATGAAAAATAAGAAAATTAATATCAATTTTTGAAGGCCACAGCATCTATGCATTTTACCCATGAGGAGACTGTGAGCCTTTAAAAAACATAGTGGGAAGTGAGAAGAGTGGAGATTATTAAAATGAGCCAAGAGGCAATGAAAATTGCAAAAAACTACTATCAAGTAAAATTCATTAATGTTCGTAGTATAAAGTATTTTATGTGTAGGGCCATGTAAATAAAGGGAGGGAATCAGAGCTTTTCTACTCTGATTCCCGTTTTATCATTTACAAAATGGGAGTTATTATATAAAGACATCAGAACAGATTTTTGTTATTGATTTAGCACTAGGCTGGAAGGGTTTGTATTCTCCCTTTGAACATAAAGTTGTTTTTATTAAGAAACAGGATTGGGCTTTAATCAAGTATGGGTACTATCACGAGGTAGATAAAGATTTATTTGATTATCTAGTTCAAATAATGTCGTGGAGGAGGGTTTTGAAGAAAAGTGGCTACGAGAACAAAATGTTTCTCCAAACATTGCTTTTAATTGGATGTATTTAGTATTGACTACAGAGTGTAATCTGCTGTGCAAATATTGTGCTGTTCTCGGGAATAAAAAACCATCAAACCATCACAAAAAATGGATGGATATAGAAATTGGAAAAGCCGCTGTTAGGTTTTATGCCAAACATTTACAAGAAACCTAACCTCTAGTAGCACAGATAACCTTTTATGGAGGAGAACCCTTTTTTAAATCAGGATTAAATGTTTAAACTTATTCCCCAGCTTAGAGAAATAAGATATCCTAATATGACATATCCTCTGGAAATAGGTGTTATTACTAACGGATATCTTTATAACCCTGAGTTTACAGAATTATTCAATCAATATTCTGTAGATATTGTGGTATCTATTGACAGAAAAAAGAATACCATGATTTAGCCCGCGTCACTACGGACGGAAAAGGAACTTATGAGAAAGTTGTAGACCACTATAAAAAATATCGGGATGCGGGTCTATCTGTTTGTATTTCTAGTACATTAGGAAAACACAATTTTTCTGACCTTCTAAAGATAGCAGAATTTTTTGTCAAAGAATTAGGTGATAACGAGGTAGTAGAATTTCAAGTATCCTGCTAACTTCCAGAAGGTAATCCATTATGTGTGATTACGAAAAAACTATCAAAATATAAAATATCTGATGAAAGCTACTGAAGTCTTATATAAATATAATGTTGTTAAAGGGACAAGCTGTCAAAGACTACAAAATTTCGTATTAGGGAAATTCCGTTTAAGGGATTGTAAATCATCTGGAATTCAACTAGTAGTAGTCCCTGATGGAATGTTAGGACCTTGCCATAGTTTGGTTGGTTTCCTTGAATATTATCAAGGCAATATTGCTGATCCAAATTGTGATCTAACTCAATTTGATAATTTTAGAGAATGGGCCAAGCGTTATCCATTAAATATGACATTATATACCAAATGTCCATTTATTTCATTATGTGGTGGTTGTATTTATAATAGCTATATAACAAGCAATTCTATTTGGAATGAAGATCCCCAAATCTGCACTTATATGTGTTCTTTGGTTAAATGGATTTTGCACGACTTATGGAAAAAGAGGGGTATGTCAGAAAAATACGGAAGTATAGAATAAGGGGGGATAATAAATGCGTTTGTCTAAACAACTTTATGTAATAGATCTTGCTTCTGGTTGGAAAGGAATTTATAGTCCTTTTGGGCATAAAGTTGTCTTTTTGGATGATAAGAATTAGGAATTATTAACACAAAATAGACTTCAGGATGTAGAAAATGATGTTATTGAGTTTTTACGGAAAAACAATATTCTGGTGAAAGAGAATTTTGAAAAGGAATGGTTAGAAAATAATTGTCCGCAAACAAAAGTTACATTCGATACAATGTATTTAGTTACCACTATGGATTGTAATCTTGCATGTAAATACTGTGTGGTTTTGGGCAATGAAAATTATTCGACAAAACGAATAAATACTATGGAGATAGAAACTGGAATTGCAGCACTAAACTTATTTAAAAAACAACTAGCGAAAACCCAACCCGAGAATTGTCGAATAACATTTTACGGTGGAGAGCCTTTACTAAATCAAAAATTATTGTTTGCCCTTATCCCAAAAATTAGAGAGATAACTTATCCAAATATGAGTAATCCTATAGAAATAGTAATCATTACCAATGGATATTTATATAATCCAGAATTGACGGAATTATGTAAGAAACATAATGTTGATATAGCCATTTCAATTGATGGGAAAAGGGAGCATCATGATATGACTAGGGTTACTAGCAAAACGCTACAGGGAACTTTTGACCAGGTTATTAAAAATTTGAAGAAATATCAAGAGAGTGGTTTGAATATCGGAATTACGACGACTATTGGTCAACATAATTATAAATCTCTTCCAGAAATTGGGGAGTATTTTGTCAAAGAATTAGGTATAAAGTTTATCGAATTTCAATTACCGTGTTTAGTTCCCAATGATAATAATCCATACTGGGTTTCAACAGAAGAATTTGTCCAAAAACTTATGGAAACATATGATCTCCTTCAATCTTATGATGCTATTGAAGGCACTACCTATAGACGGATTAAAGACTTTGCTAGAGGGAAAATAAGATTTACAGATTGTGGGGCAGCAGGGAGTCAATTGGTAATTGCTCCAGATGGGATGATGGGACCATGTCACAGTTTTGTAGGTTCAAGGACATTTTTTGAAGGTAATGTTAAAGATAAAAACTGTGATCCTTCTGAAATGGATAATTTTATAGAATGGGCGAAACGTATTCCATTAAATATGGAAATATGTATAGACTGTCCTTTTATTTCGCTCTGTGGAGGAGGATGCATATATAATAGCTATATAGCGTCAGGAACAATTTGGAACAAAGATCCTCAGATGTGTTCATATATTAAGGGTATGGTTGATTGGATACTGAAAGATTTGTGGAAAAAGACAGGAATGTCAGAAAAATACGGTATTAGTTAAGAATCTATATGAAGGGTGTGAGATTTATATGCCAGAAATAGCACTCAAATTGAAAAGTGACAAGTTTTCATTACTTAAAAATCGTAATTTCTTATTACTTTATTTTGGAGGAATTGTATCATGGTTAGGAAACAGCATTTATTACATTGCATTAAGTTGGCATGTACTTGAAAAATATGGTTCGGGATTTGTTCTTGGTACAGTATTGATGTTTGGTTCTTTGCCAGGGATTGTCTTTGGGCCCTTTAGCGGTGTAATTGTAGACAGATTCGATCGACGAAATATGGTTGTTTTGATGGATATTATCCGGGGTGTTGTTATTTTAGTAATGACCTACCTCTTATTTGTGGATAAACTATCTTATATGTTATTAGTAGCAGGTACTGTTATAATTTCAATTTCCGAATCGTTTTTTGATCCTGCTGTTTCTGCATTACTGCCGAATTTAGTCGAAAATGATGAGTTAATGCAAGCAAATTCATTGAAAAACCTTGCTAGTAACCTTACCAGTATAACAGGTCTGGCTTTAGGTGGAATTTTAATTGGTTTTATAGGAGTTACTGGGGTATTTTTGCTTAATGGAATCTCTTTTTTAATATCAGCAGTATCGGAAATTTTTATTAAAGTTTCTAAAACAGAAGAAGAGGAAGATATCAATTCTTATAAAAACTCTTTCTTAAATGAGTTTGTTTTTGGATTAAAGTTTATTTTTACAAATAAATTTTTATTATCTCTGTGCATGGCGGTAATCTTCTTGAATTTCTTTTTTATTGGTTCTATAGGTGTGGCTTTGCCATTTATTGTTAAAGAGGTAATGGGATTGGGGGAAGTACAATTTGGAATTATTGAAAGTGTTTTCCCCGCTGGAGGAATGTTAGGTGCTTTAGTAATCACTTTGTTACCAAAAACCAATAAATATTCCAAACTTGTTATAGGCGGTCTTTTGTCCCATGGTTTACTTTTATTTTTTATTGGAATTATTGTTAAGCCATCAATAATTGTCTTTTTTACAGTAAATATAGCTTTTTGGGCAATGGCAGGGCTAATATTCTTAATGGGTATAGCTAATGCATTCCTTAATGTTCCGATGATAACCTTATTTCAAAAGATAGTTCCAGATGAGGTTAGGGGAAGATTTTTCGGTTTCTTTTCAACATTTACTCAGGGCTTAGTGCCTGTTGCATATTTCATTTCAGGAATTTTATTGGATGTATTTTCTCCTTATATACTTATTATTATAGGAAGTTTAGCTATAACAATTCTAAGTTTAAAAATGAGTAGGATTGAAGGTTTTAAAAATATATAATACTGCAAATCAAACTATTTTCTATTTTCAATAGCACGGTTAAACAGCAAAAAGCTAATTTTTCACTTAAGAGAAATTTTTCGAACCATCTAAAGCTCGATTTCAGTGACTTGATTATCTCATCAATCCTCAGATGAGGCTTTATTTCGACTGAAATCTCGCTAAGATGGTTTAGTGAAAAATTTCTATGTCGCTCAAAATTAGCTTTTTGCAGTATAATCCTGGCATAAATTATATAATTTTAAGGGGGGTATATGGTGAACAATTTTTCTGAAAAAGTTAATTTTATCTGGAGTATAGCATAGTGAAATTTAACGGATTGGGGAGATACCGGAACATTTGGAGATTAAAAGGATAAAATATACAACTTATGTTAAGGGGAGAATAGGATGGCATGGATTACATTCAGCTGAATTTATTGAGGAAGGACCATATTTAGTTATGGGAATAGATTTTGTAAATAGAATTATTAATTGGGAAATCTGTTATCATATAAGTATGAAAATATTTGAGGAAGCTCCTGAAATACAGTTAAAAGAAAATGATTTGCTTATTACAAAGGACGGCACTCCAGGAAAAATTGCGCTTGTTGTTAATAAACCTTAAAATATACCCCAAAAAAGGGGGGTGGCAAGTTTTAAATAAAAAAATTAGTAATATCAAGGGGTTATGGTCAAAAACTTAAAAAAACTTTTGACAATACGCTTTAGAGAAAGGTGGGCCAGATATGAAAAATCCGTTGTGGTAGAAGAGTTAATTATAAATGGAACCCATTATGTTCGTGAAGAGGTTAAAAGTACTCTGTATGAAGCGAAAAAATTAATGGGTTTAACGGGAGTCTGGAACCGAATTCGTCGAAGAGTTGAAAGATATCAAAAATCTAAAACCCCTAAGGAGGCATGATTATGAGGGAATTTTATTTTTGGGGTTACGGTTTTGCAACAGGTTTGTTTGGTGGAGTTGTTATTACCGGGCTGTTAGGGAATGGGAAATATTCTATAATTTTAGGCGGGATATGTCTTGTAATTATTACTTTAATCCAGCTGTACCGAATTGGGAAAAAGATAAAGGCTCTCCGTCAAATGTTGTGAAAGATAAGTTGGCTCCGTTGAATTGATTGGTAAATTGATTTTGAAATAAACATTTAAATTTAATAACTTAACATTGCATTAAATACTCTTCTCCTTAGATTCATAACATTTGGAACACCATATCCAATCCTTTTGATCAATTTAATCTTGTTATTGATACCCTCAGCAAAGCCATTGGTTATCTTAGTCTTAAAATAATTTAGTATTTTTTCTTCCCATCTTTGTATTATCTTTTTTACCTGGTAAAAAGGCATCAGCTTGTTTTTTATTACTTCTTTATACCACCTTTTTAGAGCTCTGGTGGCTTCTTTCACATCATCTAGCTGCAATAGGTCTCTGAATTCCTCTTTTAATTCCCAGGCCTTTTCTAGAGCTGGACTGAGTTCAAATAATTTGATGAGCTTTTCATGTTCTTCATCTGTCAATTCTTCAGCTCGTTTTTGGAGTAATAAACGACTTTGAAAAAACTTTCTTCTCTGATGATTATTTACTGTTTGTTGAACTTGTTTTCTAACTTCATCAAGGGCTCTGTTCATTAAAGTTACAAGATGAAATTTATCTATAACAATTTTTGCATGAGTAAATGCTGCATTTGCTACTGCTTTGAACGGCCGCCACATATCCATAGAGATCGATTGAATCTGTCGTCTTTGTTCATCTTCCCAACAATTAAAGTAGTCAATTAAATCATCCTTTTTGCGAGTAGGTAAAATGTCAATTAACTCCCGATTAATTGGATCTGTAATGCTAACTCCATATTTATGGCGTTTTAAAACTGCAAATTCATCGATACTGATGGCTTTTAATTGACTAAGTTTTGAAACTTGTTGTTTAATGAGAGGGTCAACTACTTTTTTAACTGCATTATTAACAGCTGTATAACTTAACCCGTTTTCTCTAGCAACTTTAGAATAATCCTTGCTGACAGTTTCTTTAGCAAGATATTTATCAAAGCGTTTGGTTTTACGGGCATATTTATCAATACTTTCATATTTTTCAGGGATACCCCTCTTATGACAATAAGGACAACGATATCTTTTCTTTAGAAGTCTAATGATTACTAGTTTACCTCTTATGGGGATGTCTCTAATATTTTGCCATTTTGTATCATGGATTTTATTAGTGATATTACCACACTGAGGACACACAATGTGATTTTTCTTTGCTTCAGCGATAAAAATATATCTGTCCTCTGTTGAAATAATTTCAGTTGCAATAATGTCTGGCAAATCAAGAAATTTTATGATATTATTATATTGCATTTGCTGGACTCCTTTCTTTGGTTTTTAGTTCGCAACTAATTAATTCAACGGAGCCAGCAAATGCCTTTTTATTTTTTATAATTTTTTCTTCACAACATTAATTATAGACCCAAGATAAATAAAGATGAGGTCTGGAAATAGAAAAAAACGGGGCTGTCCCAAAAGCAATTAAATATTTTTGGGGCACAGTCCCTTTATTCATGTTTACATATCATTCTTCTGTTAAGAAAAATAAAAAACCATATCCTGACATTCTAAACTACCGCCAGTTTAGCCAGGTTATGGGCTATACACACTAACCCCCATTCAATTTTTTCTTTCTCAGGGCCAGCAGAAATCTCCGGAATGGAGCTGGAAATTCACCCAATCCAGATGGATATAAAACTGCTTATCTCTGGAAAGAAGTATTATGTAAAGATAGTTTAATGGATATTATCGGACGTTTTTACATTTACAGGTTAAAGAAAAAGCGCTTAATGGTTGAAAGATTAGAAAAGAAATTATGATTTTCCCCCGGTATCATCAAATTAGCTTTTTGCAGTATAGCAATACCATAAAAATTTTAGTTTAGTCATTCTGGCAAGATTGAAAATCTGAAAAATAATTGTTGACATTCCCATAACATTCGTATATAATATCACCTGTAAAGCAAATTAACTTTACAGCTTTGCGGGTGATATTTTTGTTGGAGAAAAAAATTAGAATGGGAGAATTATACGATTTTTACGGACAATTATTGACTTCAAGACAGCAGGAATTTATGGAACTTTATTACCAACACGATCTCTCTTTAGGTGAAATTGCTGAAAAATTTGCTGTCAGCCGTCAGGCAGTCTATGATAATTTACGTCGTTCTGAAGAACTGTTGAAAGAATATGAGGCAAAACTTAAACTCCTGGCTAAGAATAAAGAACTGAGAAAAAAGATTAAGTTAGTCAAAGAGTTGGTAGAAGGTCTGGATTGTGATCCTGAAAAACGTCAGGAGATTATTACATTGATTGATCAACTTTTGGATGGTTGAGGAATAGGTATTTTGGCTGTGGTCGTTGGCTTAAAAGGAGGTATAAAATGGTTTTTCAAAGTCTGGCCGAAAAATTACAAAGTGCCCTTGATAAGTTGAAAGGTAAAGGCAAATTAACAGAGAAGGATGTCAAGGCAGCTTTAAGAGAAGTTAAGATGGCCCTATTGGAAGCAGATGTTAACTTTAAAGTTGTGAAAGACTTTGTTAAAAAGATTCAAGAACGGGCTGTGGGTCATGAAGTTATGGAGAGTCTTACTCCTGGCCAGCAGGTAATTAAAATTGTAAATGATGAGCTGACCCAGCTTATGGGTGGAACTCAGAGTAAGTTAACTGTTGCCTCCAAACCACCTACAGTAGTTATGTTAGTGGGACTTCAGGGGGCTGGTAAAACTACTACCTGTGGAAAGTTGGCCAGGGTTCTTGAGAAGCAGGGCAGGAGACCTTTATTGGTTGCTGCTGATATCTATCGTCCTGCTGCTATTAAACAGCTCCAGGTATTAGGTGAAAGATTGGATATACCGGTCTTTAGTATGGGAGACCAGACAAATCCGATTGATATTGCTAAAGGTGCTCTTAGCTATGCTGAATCCCACGGACGGGATTATCTGATTATTGATACGGCGGGTCGTCTCCATATAAATGAAGAGTTAATGAATGAATTAAAAGAGATAAAAGCTGCCGTCAAACCCCATGAAATTCTTCTGGTAGTTGATGCCATGACCGGACAGGATGCCGTCAATGTTGCGGAAAAATTTGATGAAGCATTAGGAATTGATGGTGTTATTTTGACCAAATTAGATGGCGATGCCCGGGGTGGTGCGGCTCTATCTATTCGGGCTGTGACTGGTAAACCGATTAAGTTTGTCGGTATGGGTGAGAAACTGGATGCATTGGAGCCATTTCATCCGGACCGAATGGCATCAAGAATTCTGGGTATGGGCGATGTTTTAAGTCTAATTGAGAAAGCCCAGCAGAGTATTGATTTAAAGAAAGCCCAGGAATTAGAGAGGAAACTGAAAAAACAGGAGTTTACCTTAGAAGACTTCTTAGAGCAGATGAAACAGGTGCGGAATATGGGGCCTTTAGATCAGTTGTTGGGTATGATACCAGGTATGGGTAAAGTTAAACATTTAAAGAATTTACAGGTAGATGAGAAGGCCCTTGATCATATAGAAGCCATTATCAATTCCATGACCATAGAAGAACGCCGCAATCCCGATATTATTAATGGCAGTCGCAGAAGACGGATTGCGCGTGGAAGCGGTACTTCCGTTCAGGAAGTAAACCGGGTGTTGAAACAGTTTAATCAGTTACGGAAGATGATGAAACAGTTAAATGATATGCAAAAGGGCGGTAAGTTTGGGAGATTTCCTTTCTTTTAAAATATAGTCTATACAGCATGATTTGCAGGGTTTAAAAGGAGGTGAAAGACATGGCAGTAAGGATTCGTTTAAGAAGAATGGGTTCTAAGCGGAATGCTTTCTATCGTGTGGTAGTAGCTGATTCCAGATCTCCACGTGATGGTAGATTTATTGAAGAATTGGGTTACTATAACCCAACTACTGAACCCGAAACTATAAAGATTGATGAAGAGAAAGCTTTAGATTGGCTGGCAAAAGGTGCACAACCTTCCGATACTGTAAAAAGCCTTTTCCGTAAGCAGGGAATTATGCAAAAATTTAATGCCAGCAAGAATAAATAACCCCTCGTTTGGGTAAGCTCGTTCAGGGGGTGTAAATAACCCGTGAAGGATTTAGTGGAAGTCATCGCAAAAGCCTTAGTAGACAACCCAGAAGAAGTTGTTGTCAAAGAAACTGAAAGTGGTAACTCAGTTAGAATTGTGCTTTCTGTAGCTGAAGATGATATGGGTAAGGTTATTGGTAAACAGGGGCGGATTGCAAAAGCTATTCGCACAGTAGTTAAAGCTGCCGCTACTAAGGAAAATAAGCGTGTAAATGTTGAAATTCTTTAAAAGGCCAGGAATGTACTATCCTGGTCTTTTACGTCTTAAGTACTTTTTAAAGAGGTGGTATCGGGTGTCTGAGATGATCACCATTGGTAAAGTCACTAAACCTCACAATCGGAAAGGTGAGGTAAAATGTCTTATTCTTTCCGATTTTCCAGAACGTTTTTTAGAGCTGGATCGAGTATTTTTAGAAAATGAAGAAGATATAAAAAGAATGCATGTGGAAAATGTCAGATTTCACAAAGATTATGCTATAGTCAAATTTGCTGAAGTAAATTCCATGAATGAAGCAGAAAAATTAAGGGGACATTTTATTAAAATTCCAGCTCATGAGGCTGTAGAGCTGCCAGAAGGTCATTTTTTTATCCATGATCTTATAGGGATAGATGTCTATACCGATACTGGTGAATATTTAGGCCAGCTTGAAGATATCAATACTACGGGAAGTAATGACATTTACATTGTTCGGAAGGGTAAAAAGGAAATTTTGCTTCCGGCTATTCATGATGTAGTAAAAGAGATTGATCTGGAGAGTAAAAAAATGATTGTACATATTATTGAAGGGTTAATAGATTAGGTGATGACTGATGGTAACATTTCACATTCTGAGTATTTTTCCAGAGATGTTTGTTGGTGTCTTTCAAGAGAGTATTCTAAAACGGGCTCAAGAGAAGGGGTTAATCAAGATCAATCTGGTTAATATCCGTAACTATGCTACTGATAAACACAGAACTACAGATGATTACCCCTATGGAGGTGGCCCGGGGATGATAATGAAAGTCGAACCCATCTTTCGGGCTTTTTATGATATAACTGCTAAAGCTAAAACTAAACCCCACCGAATTTTTATGTCTCCTCAGGGGAAAACTTTTAATCAGAAAAAGGCTATTGAATTGGCAGAAAAAAAAGAGATTATCATTCTCTGTGGTCGCTATGAGGGAATTGATGAGCGGATCAGAGAAGAGCTGATTGATGAAGAGATCTCCATTGGAGATTATGTTCTAACCGGAGGAGAACTACCAGCAATGGTGGTGGTTGATGCCGTCTCCAGGATGATTCCTGGCGTATTGGGCGATGAAAGTTCTAAGGAAGATGATTCATTCTATTGTGGGCTTTTGGGGTATCCTCAATATACCCGTCCCCGGGAGTTTCAGGGCAAAAAAGTCCCTGATGTACTTTTAACTGGTAACCATGCTTTGATTGAAAGGTGGCGGCGCAAAGAAGCATTACGTAGAACACTTCTTAGACGGCCAGATCTTTTAGTTGAGGCGGATTTAACTGAGGAAGATTACAAATTATTAGAAGAGATTTATAACGAAGAGGGAATTGATGAGGAAAAAATACCTTTTAGATATTGAGTTTTGGGACAGTCTATGATATAATATTTTTTGTGTGAAAACCGAACGGTCCGCTACCTGTGTAAAACCAGGCACGAACGTTCGATGGGAAGGAGGGAACATAAGTGAACATTATTGATCAAATTGAACGGGAACAAATGAGAGATGATCTTCCTGAGTTCTTTATTGGGGATATGGTAGCCGTCCATTACAAGGTTGTAGAAGGCGGCAAGGAGAGAATTCAGGTTTTTGAAGGTAATGTAATCCGCCGTCAGAATGGTGGAATTAGAGAAACTTTTACAGTACGGAAGGTTTCTCACGGTATCGGAGTTGAAAGAACTTTCCCATTACATTCACCTAAAATTGCGAAAATTGAAGTTAAACGCCGTGGTGATGTTAATCGGGCGAAACTTTACTATCTGCGTGGTACTGTTGGTAAGAAAGCTAAAGTTAAAGAGAAAATTATGTATTAAATATAATTTGAGGGAGGACATTACTTACGCCTCCCTCTCGTTATATTATTCACCTTAAAAAACCCGTCCCAGGAAGGAGCCAGAAGATGAGTTCGAAAGAGACATTATTTGAGTACGGAAGATCAATATTTTGGGCTTCAGTAGTTTCACTACTTCTTATTACCTTTGTTGTTCAAGCCTTTTATATTCCTTCCGGTTCTATGCGTCCAACTCTGGAAGTAAGAGATAGGATTTTAGTTAACAAATTTATATATCGTTTTAAAGACCCAGAACGATTTGATATTATAGTCTTTAAATATCCAGTAGATCCTAGCCGTAAATTTATCAAAAGGGTCATTGGTGTTGGCGGTGACAAAATTCAGATTATTAAAGGACAGGTTTATGTCAATGATAGGCCTTTAAAAGAAGATTATATATTAACTAAAGGGTACAGTAACTATGGCCCGGTTATTGTTCCAGAGGGTAATTATTTTGTCCTGGGAGACAATAGAAATAACAGTGAGGATAGTAGGATTTGGGGCTTTGTTCCACGTGAAAATATAATAGGTCAGGCTTTTTTAATTTTCTGGCCTCTCAATCGAATTAGATTGCTTAATTGGTAGGTGAATGGCGATGACGATACAGTGGTATCCAGGTCATATGGCAAAAGCAAAGAGGGTTTTAAAAGAACATCTAAAATTGGTAGATATTGTTTTAGAGCTTTTAGATGCGCGAATTCCTTATAGTAGCAGCAATCCTGATCTGGAGAAGCTGGTTAAAAATAAAGATCGGATTATTATTTTAAATAAAAAAGATCTGGCTAATCCTCAAATTACTGCTGAGTGGATTGAGTATTTAAATCATAATGCTCCAACTTTTGCTGTGAATACAATGACAGGGGCGGGGCTTAAAGAAGTATTAAACGAGGTACAAAAAAAAGCAGATGCCATCAATAGACGTTTAAAAAAACGGGGCCGCAATCCCCGCAATATTCGTTTGTTGATTATAGGGATTCCCAATGTGGGTAAATCTGCTTTAATTAACAGGATTGCTGGGCGATCAAAAGCAAAAGTTGAAAATCGGCCCGGTGTGACCCGGGGTAAGCAGTGGATTAAAGTTCGAAAGGGTCTGCTTTTAATGGATTCTCCGGGGATTCTCTGGCCCAGATTTGAAAACCAGGAGGTTGGGCTGAAACTTGCTGCAACCGGTGCGATTCGTACAGAAGTTTTCAATGAAGAAGAGGTTGCATATCATTTGCTTAAGTGGTTATTAAAGATTGCTCCAGAAGATCTGCAGAA
The DNA here is from genome assembly GCF_003991135.1 of Anoxybacter fermentans. Classification (GTDB taxonomy): domain Bacteria; phylum Bacillota; class Halanaerobiia; order DY22613; family DY22613; genus Anoxybacter; species Anoxybacter fermentans. The sequence goes on from NZ_CP016379.1 coordinate 555,499, forward strand.
TTTCTTTGGGGTGGAATTAGTGGAGGATCCATATGAGATGATGCTTGTTATTGGTCGCAAACGTGGTTTTCTCCAATCTGGCGGACGTGTACAAACTGAGCAAACAGCACGAATGATTTTAAAAGAATTTAGAAATGGCCGGATAGGACAGGTCAGTCTGGAACGACCGGATAAGGGTGAGGATAATGGAAGTTAAAGATTTTTCCCGTTTGACTGTTAATCAGGTGGAAAACTTGCTAAAAAATATAGAACCAACCCCTGAACTGATTGCCAGGTTAAAAGAAGATAGCCGTATAGGTATACATAAGATTGCTGAGCGGTTGGAACGTAAGCTAGCCTACATAAAAGAGTTAGAGAGTAAGTTTGAACGGATGCTTGAGTATGAGAAGGCATATTGGGAACAGGGGTTTTATCGCATTGCCGGTGTAGATGAAGTAGGCAGAGGGCCTTTGGCAGGGCCAGTTGTGGCTGCTGCTGTAATCTTAAAACCTGAATTTCGTCTATTGGGGCTTAATGATTCCAAACAGTTGACAGAAGAGAAACGTGAGGAATTTTATGAAGAAATTTTAAACCAGGCTCTTGCTGTTGGCATCGGTATAGTGGATAATAGAGTAATTGATGAGATTAACATATTACAGGCAAGTTTTCGAGCAATGTCGCTGGCCTTAGAGCAATTGGCTAAAAAGGGCCATGAACCGGATTTTATCTTTGTTGATGGTAGACATCCCATTCCAGGGCTTATAACTTTCCAGCGCCCCATTGTCGGTGGTGATGAAGAAAGTGCATCCATTGCTGCAGCTTCTATTGTGGCAAAGGTTACCAGAGATCGGATAATGGTTGAGATGGCGAAAAAATATCCAGGATATGGTTTTGAGCGAAATAAAGGGTATGGATCTCGTGAGCATCTTGAAGGATTACGAAAGCTTGGCCCTTCTCCCATACACCGACTTTCTTTCTCACAGGTAAAACTTTAGAATTTTGTAAGTCAAGGTAAGTGAAATATTAAAAAGAATTTTTATCTCTATAAAAGAGAAAGGGATAAAGAACCAGCTTTTCTCTTACTTTAATTTTGTTTTATATCTGATTTTACTGCAAAAAGCTAATTTTTCGCTTCAAAAGAAATTTTTCGAACCATCTAAAGTTCGATTTCAGTCGAAATAAGGCATACTAATCAATGGATCCTCCTGGTCTTTGATTAGCTCATCACATTCTGTGATGAGGTCTTATTTCTCCTTTAATCTCACTAAGACGGTTTAACGAAAAATTTCTATGTTGCTCAAAATTAGCTTTTTGCAATTTAATCATATCTTATTTTCTCTGCTTTTATTTTTCTTTATTTTTCTCCTTTATTTCTTCTTTAATCTTTTGAATAGTTTTAGCCAGCATAAAGATTGTATCCTCACTTAAACCATCGACTGTCCGGAGCAGTTCTTTTTTGCTTTCTGTCAAAGTTAAAAAGAGTTCTTTGGTTTCTTCGTCTTCAATCCATAAATCTTCAGCCTCTTTAGTTAAATACCCGGCTTTGACCATGAGTTCAGTGTATCCTACACCAAGATGTGGAGCGAGTTTTTGTAAAATCTTAGGTTTGGGAGGACGACGGCCGCCATTCTCAATCCGTGAAATATAAGAGGGACTTACTTTTGAACGTTTGGCTAGTTCGGTGATGCTAATTCCCTTTAAATCACGTAAGTATTTTAAATATGCACCAAAATTTTCTTGAGGATTGTTTTTTTGAGCCATTGCTGTCACTTCCTTTTTTAAATCTTCTACTTTAATTGTAATACAAATGTTGACATTTGACAATAGCTTTTGACAACTTTAGCGAAAAAATATTTCACAAATATTGACATATGTAATAATATGGGATATAATTTTGACAGTAGTAAAAAGGAGGGATGTCACAATGAGGTTAAATGTAGAAAAGGTTGGAAAAATGTTAAAAGAACGCGGGTGGAGTGAAGTAATGTTTGCCAGAAAGCTAAATCTGGATTACTCCTATGTTTATCGGGTGATGCGAGGAGAGAGGGGAGTTGGCAAAAAATTTTTAGCCGGGCTGATGAAATTTTGTGAGAAGGAAGGATTGAACTTTAAGGACTTTATTTTTTTGGACTAATTTTGACAAATATAAATTATACATATATTAATTGACAATTATAAAAAAAGGACTCATTTATATAATCGCTCAAAAGATCGGTATTGAATAGCTTCTGCTATGTCCTGTGGTTCAATAAATTCAGCCTGGCGAAGATCTGCAATGGTACGGGCAATTTTTAAAATTTGATGAAAACCACGTGCTGTCAGTTCTAAAGTATCCATAGCCCTGGCCAATATTTTTTGCGCTTTTGTTGTGAGGGGACAATAGGTTTCTATCAGTGATTGAGGGATTTGACTATTAAGTTTGAAAACGGTAGAACGGAATCTTTGAAGTTGTATTTCTCTTGCCTGTTGAACTCTGGCCCGTACTGTTGAAGATGATTCGGGTTGCATGGAAGAGAAGAGTTCATCCCCGGTTACCCGGGAAACCTGAATCTGCATATCTATTCGATCCAGGAGGGGCCCTGAAATCCGTTGAAAATATCTTTTCACTTCTGCGGGCGAGCAGGTACAGTTATTTACTGGGTCACCGTAAAAACCGCATTTACAGGGATTGGCAGCTCCAACCAGAATAAATTGAGCGGGGAAAGTCAGTCGATACTGATTGCGGGTTATTAAAACCTGGCCCATTTCCAGCGGCTGGCGCAGTTGATCTAAAAGATTGGGATTGAATTCGGTCATTTCATCTAAAAAAAGGACTCCGTGGTGGGCCAGGCTGATCTCTCCGGGTATTGGAATTCTTCCACCGCCGATTAAGGCTGCAGGTGTAATATTGTGATGGGGCTGACGGAAAGGGCGCTGGGTTATAAGGCCTCTTTTATGATCAATAATACCAGCGATGCTATGAATCCTGGTTACTTCCAGGGATTCTTCTTCGCTCAAAGGAGGTAGAATAGAGGGGATAGCTTTTGCCAGAAGTGTTTTTCCAGAACCTGGCGGACCTACCATTAATATATTATGGCCGCCGGCAGCTGCAATCTCCAATCCCCGCTTTGCAAAATGTTGCCCTTTAATGGTGGCTAAATCAGTCCCTTGTGGAGGAGTAGGGAGAGGAGTTTTAAGATCGGGATATTGAATTTGACCGGTGCGGAAAAAATCTACTACTTCTTCCAGATTGGAAACTGGAACCAGCTGTATATCCTTAACAGCCTGGGCTTCATCGTAATTGGCTTTGGGGAGAATCAATCCTTTTAAGCCTATATCGCGGATTGTCAAAGCCATTGCCAGGGCTCCGCGGATAGGCTGAATCTTTCCATCCAGAGAGAGTTCCCCCACACATGCGTAATTACTCAAAGGTTCAGTAGGCAGCAAATTTTGAGCAGCAAGAATGCCAATAGCAATAGGTAAGTCAAAGTAAGATCCCTGTTTTGGAATATCAGCCGGGGCCAAATTGATGGTAATCCGCTGAAGGGGAAAGGGATAGGGACTATTTTTCAAAGCAGAGCGAACTCTTTCTCTGGCCTCCCGGATGGCAGTATTGGGAAGTCCCACTAGCTCAAAGGCAGGAAGGCCAGAAGAGATGTCCACTTCCACAACGACAGGATAGCCTTCTACTCCTAGATAAGAAGCACTGAGCACTTTTGCTAACACGATCAATTCCCTCCTGCAAAAAAGGCATTTTTGATATGTTCAATTTTAGGTTCATTATCAAAAAAGGAGATGGCAATTACATCAAAGCGGAGATTCTGGGAATAGAGATAATGGTGGGCACAGAATTGAAGAGCTAATCTGATCAAGCGTTCCCGTTTAGAACGGCTGATACTTTCTTCGGGGGCTCCAAAAGAAGGAGTAGAACGGGTGCGGACTTCAACAAAAATAATGGTCTTATCTTTTTCCACTACCAGATCGATCTCTCCTAATGGGGTCCGGTAGTTTTCAGCCAGGATATTATATCCGGCTTTTAAAAAATAATCACGGGCCAATTTTTCTCCAAGACGTCCAAGTTCAACTTTTTTCAAATACCATCACCTCTTATTTTTTTATTTTATTTGAAAATATTCGAGACATAAGAGGAAAAACCCTGCTATATGGCATCAAAAATTTAATATTTTACTAAAAATATAAATATATTAAAGGAATGATATTTTATTTTATTAAATATTTAAATATTTCCATATGTAAAAATCATATCGCTGATTCGTGAAAAAGGGGCTGTCCCAAAAGTCCCTTTATAACCCCCAAAAGTAAATATTAAAAGAAAGGTGTTGTCAGAAATTTTTATAAAGACAACACCTTTTTTTATGGTAAAATATAAATATGAAGAGGAAAAACCATAATAAAAAGACATTTATTGAATATAATATGAATCAGACAATGTTGCCTTTGAGTTTTGATGTGTTTATTCCTGAGAATCATTTAGTAAGGGTGGTAAATTCAGCTATAGAAAGGATGAATATTGAACCCCTGCTTGAAAAATATAAAGGTGGGGGTAGAAGCAGCTACCATCCGAAAATGATGCTTAAGGTTATAGTATATGCCTATACTCAGAGAATATATTCATCAAGACGAATTGCCAAGGCACTTCGGGAAAATATTTATTTTATGTGGCTTAGTGGTAACAATAAACCTGATTTTCGGACGATAAACCGATTCAGATCAGAGATCATGAAAGATGTTATTGATGAGGTATTTGCATCAGTATTGGAACTTCTTATAGAAGAAGGATATGTAAAGTTAGAGAATTACTTTTTAGATGGTACAAAAATAGAAGCTAATGCAAACAAATATAGCTTTGTCTGGAGAAAAGCGACAAAGAAGTACAAAGCAAGGCTTAGGGCAAAAATTAATGAACTTTTAAAAGAGATTGAGAAAACCAACGAAGAAGAGAATAGATTGTATGGGGATAATGACCTGGAGGAGATGGGTGAAGGAAAAGAAATAGATTCAAAGAAACTCGAAGAAAAAATTAAGGAACTTGAAGAACGTCTAGAAAAGAACTCCAAAAACAAGAAGTTAAAGAAAACAATTAAAGAGCTCAAGACTAAATGTCTTCCCAGAATGAAAAAATATGAGCAACAGGAAGAGATTTTAAATGGACGAAACAGTTATTCTAAAACAGATACTGATGCAACTTTTATGAGAATGAAAGAAGACCACATGAAAAATGGGCAATTGAAGCCCGCATATAATGTTCAGATAGGTACAGAGAATCAGTTTGTAGTTGGTTATAGTATTCATCAAAGGCCGGCAGATTCAAGATGCTTAATACCTCATTTAGAAAAAGTAAAAGAAGTTACAGGTAAGATTCCGGAGAATGTGATAGCTGATTCAGGTTATGGTAGTGAGGAAAATTATGATTACTTAGAGAAAGCTAATACTAATATTTATGTTAAGTATAATACTTTTCATAAAGAACAAAAGAAGAAGTTTAAAAATGATATATTTAAAGTAGAAAACTGGCCGTATGATAAAGAAAACGACGAGTTTATTTGTCCTGCTCAAAGAAGACTCATTTACTGTAAGACAAAAGAAATTAAGACTGAAAATGGATATACTAAACAAATTAGATATTACAAATGCGAAAATTGTGATGGGTGTGAGTTAAAAGAAAATTGTACCAGGGCCAAAGGTGATCGAGTAATAAGAATAAATTTTAAATTACGTGAATATAAGCAAAAGGTAAAGGAAAACCTTTGTTCCGATAAAGGTATGAAACTCCGTTCTCAAAGAGCAATTGAAGCGGAATCTGTCTTTGGAAGGATCAAAGGTAATTGGTCATTCCGGAGATTTCTGCTTCGTGGCCTTGAGAAAGTAAAAATTGAATGGGGTTTACTGTGTATAGCCCATAACCTGGCTAAACTGGCAACAGTATAGAATGTCAGGTATGGGTTTTTATTTTCTTAACAGAAAAATTTTCAATGAATTTGAAATGAACAATGAAAAAAGGGGCCATGCCCAAAAGTAATTAATTACTTTTGGGACAGCCCCTTTAATTTTTAGTGCAAAATACCTTTTGATGGAAAGAAATAAAATATACAGGAAATAGTTAAAAAATTATATTTGATTAAACTGCAAAAAGCTAATTTTGACTGCCATAGAAATTTTTCGTTAAACCATCTTATTTCGACTGAAATCGAACTTTAGGTGGTTAGAAAAATTTCTTTTGAAGTGAAAAAATTAGCTTTTTACAGTAAAATCATATTTTGATTTCTGCATAAATCTGTTTATGAGGGAGGAGAAATAAGCTCTTTGTAGAACTATGTAGGGAAAATAGATCTTGAGGAGGAAGGTATGGATCGTAAATATTGGGTTGGCCTTTCATTGGTTCAGGGTGTAGGTTCTGTCAGAATAAAACGTTTATTGGAATATTTCGGTTCTCCAGAGAGGGCTTGGAAGGCTCGGGAAGAGGAACTTTTAGCCATTCCTTCTTTTGGACCTAAATTGGTTAAGAAATTTATTAAAATACGTGATAATGTGGATCTGGAAAGGTTTATAAAAAAGTGCAGAGAAGCAGAAATAGGAATTTTGTGTTTTGAAGATTCAGAATTTCCTGTAAATTTGAAGCATATTTACGATCCTCCACCTGTTATATATTATCGAGGGAGTTTAAAAAAAGAGGATATCAATAGTATAGCCATTGTGGGTTCTAGAAAAATGTCTCCTTATGGGCGCCGGGTAACCCGTTTATTGGCCAGGGAATTGGCAGAAAGAGGTTTTACTATTATCAGTGGAATGGCCCTTGGAGTAGATGGTGAGGCGCACATGGCTGCTTTAGAAGCGGGTGGAAGAACCATTGCTGTTTTAGGTTCAGGGGTTGATATTATCTATCCAAAGGAACATAAGAAGTTATATCAAAAGATTATAACTTCTGGTGCTGTAATTTCTACATTTCCGCCAGGGACTCCTCCAGAGCGGGGAAATTTTCCTGCCAGAAATCGGATTATAAGCGGTCTGGCTTATGGTACAGTAGTGGTTGAAGCAGGATTAAAAAGCGGTGCTTTGATTACAGCTGATCAGGCATTAGAGCAAAATAGAGAAGTCTTTGCTGTGCCTGGGAGTATTTTTAGCCCGATGAGCAAGGGAACCAATGCTCTCATTCAAAAGGGAGCAAAATTGGTTACATGCAGTAATGATATACTGGAAGAACTGGTTGGGCTTATACCTGAAAAAATTCAAAATAAAAAGATTTCTATGGATGAAATAGATGAAGAGTTTCGATTTACTAATTTACAGGCTCAAATAATGGCTCTCTTAAAAACTGGAGAGATGAGTCTAGATCAATTAATCGAAGAACTAAATGTAGACCCGGCCAGGCTAAATACCGCTCTTTTTGAATTAGAATTATTGGGTAAAATTACCCAGCTTCCGGGCCTTAAATTTGCTATTGTTTAATCAATTATAAAATTAAAGGACTTTACAAACTTTCTCAGAGCCCATATAATAGTATAAGTAAATGAAGGGGTTGTATAAAGTGAATGATGGGGGAGACGGAAATGAACTCAAATGTTTTGGAGATTGTGACTATACTGGTAAAAAAACTTTTGCATAATGAGGATCTTATTAACAATGAGGAAGAGATTATTAAAGGCTTGCTTGAATTGGGTTATAACTTGAATGATATCGAAATGGCCTTCGAATTAATTTTTTCTTCGACGGAAATAATAGGAGTATCTGAAAGTTTTGAAAATCACAATTATCTTCCAACTTCTCAACGAATCTTTTCTATTCGAGAACGTTTTATTTTTTCTTCAGAAGTTCAGAATGTTTTACTGATTTTATTACGGGAAAAATTTCTCACTTTAGCAATCCTTGAAGAGATAATTCACAAAGGATTTAATCTGTTTTTTAATGTGGGAATTAAAGAATTATGGTATCTTTTAAGGATTACCATTGATGATGAGATACTTTTAACCAGGATTAAAAATCGGATTTCTTCTTTTAAAGAATTGAAAGACGCCGGAAACTTTTTCGTTCAATAAATGGTACTGGATTTGAGGAGGTGAAAATGTGCCTGATAAATTAGTAATTGTCGAATCACCAGCAAAAGCAAAAACAATTAGAAAATTTTTAGGAAAAGAATTTCGAGTTGAAGCGTCAATGGGGCATGTGATTGATCTCCCTAAAAGTCAGTTAGGTGTAGATATAGAGAATAATTTTAAACCTAAATATATAACTATACGGGGAAAAGGAAAGATTTTAAATTCTCTAAAGAAGGCTGCTAAAAAAAGTAAAGAAGTATATCTGGCAACTGACCCGGACCGTGAAGGTGAAGCCATAAGTTGGCATCTTGCCAGAGCTTTAAAACTTGATACAGATAAACCATGTCGAATTGAATTTAATGAAATTACTAAAAAGGCGGTTCAAAATGCTATTAAAAGTCCAAGAGTTATTGATCAGCATAGAGTTGATGCTCAACAGGCACGTCGAGTTCTGGATCGTCTGGTTGGTTATAAACTAAGTCCCTTGCTTTGGAACAAAGTCCGTAAAGGTTTGAGCGCTGGCCGGGTTCAGTCAGTGGCTGTCCGGATTATTTGTGATCGTGAACGGGAGATTGAAGCCTTTGTTCCGGAAGAATATTGGACCATTGATGCTCAACTTTCAGATAAAAATGAGACTTTTGTTGCTAGACTTTATCGGATTGATAATAAAAAATTTAAAATTTCAAACGAGAAAGAAGCTAAAGAACATGAAACTTTGTTGAAAAAGGAGAAATTTATTGTTGAGGAAGTTAAAGAAATGGAACGGAAGCGTAACCCCTATCCACCCTTTACTACCAGTAGCTTACAGCAGGCTGCTTCGAATTTTTTAGGTTTCAGTACCAAAAAGACTATGTTTGTGGCTCAACAGCTTTATGAAGGTCTGGATTTACCACAGGGAACAGTTGGTCTTATAACGTATATTCGTACCGATTCGACACGTATTTCAGACGAAGCCCAGGTAGCGGCTAGAAAATATATTGAAAAAAAGTTTGGTTCTAAATATCTGCCTGAGAAAAAACGTTATTACCGGGCCAGGGAAGGGGCTCAGGACGCCCATGAAGCTATCAGACCCACTGATGTTTTTTTAGAACCTGATTCTATTCAAAAATATTTAACACCTGATCAATATAAACTATATAAACTAATATGGGAACGGTTTGTAGCCAGTCAGATGAGCCCTGCAATTAACAAAATCTTTACAATTGATATTAAAGCTGGTAAATATCTCTTCCGTTTGACGGGAACTACTACTATTTTTCAAGGTTTTCAAATTATAGATTCATTTGGATCTAAGAAAAAAGATCAAGAGTTACCCGAATTAAAGAAAGGAGATATTCTGAATCTTATAAAAATCATACCTGAACAGCATTTTACTCAACCACCAGCCCGTTATACTGAAGCAAGTCTGGTAAAAACCTTAGAAGAGAAGGGGATTGGTCGTCCCAGTACTTATGCTCCTATTGTGGCAACTATTCAGCAGCGGGGTTATGTGGTTAAGGATGGTAAGACTTTAAAACCTACAGAATTAGGATTTATTGTCACTGATCTTTTGACTGAACATTTTCCAGATGTTATAGATGTTGAATTTACAGCTATGTTAGAAGATCAGTTAGATAAAGTAGAAGACGGTTCTGTAGATTGGGTAAAGGTAATAAAAGATTTTTATAAAACATTTGAACAGAGATTGGAACAGGCTAGAAAAGAGATGGAAAATGTTGAACTTGAATCTGAAGTTACGGATGTGATTTGTGAAAAATGCGGCCGGAATATGGTAGTTAAACACGGCCGTTATGGAAAATTTCTGGCCTGTCCGGGATATCCTGAGTGTAAAAACACTCAGCCATATATTATTAAGACAGGGGTTAAGTGTATTGAGTGTGAGGATGGTGAACTAATTGAGCGTCGGACTAAAAAAGGCCGGATATTTTACGGATGCAGTAACTATCCTGAATGTGAATTTATCACCTGGAATAAACCTGTTAAGGAAAAATGTCCTGAATGTGGAGCTTTTTTAATAGAGAAACAGACTAAAAAGAATAAATATTATCAATGTGTCAGAAAAGAATGTGGATATAAGCAAAAAGAGGGTGTAAAAAATGACCAGGATTAGAGTAATTGGTGCAGGACTGGCAGGCGTGGAAGCCGCCTGGCAAATTGCTAAAGCTGGAGTTAAAGTTGAGTTATGGGAAATGCGTCCTTTAAAAATGACACCAGCCCATCATACTGGATATTTTGCCGAATTGGTCTGCAGTAACTCTCTTAAAGCAGATCATTTAGCAAATGCTGCCGGGCTTTTAAAAGCAGAGATGCGGGAATTAGATTCAATTGTCCTTGCTGCTGCTGACCGCCATGCTGTACCGGCAGGCCAGGCCCTGGCTGTAGATCGGGAAAAATATGCAAAAGAAGTGACAGAAAGGATTCTAAATCATCCTAATATAGAGTTTCATAATGGGGAAGTTACAGAAATTTTTAATGATGGTATAGTGATTATTGCTTCAGGACCATTGACTTCCAACCCCCTTTCAGATGCAATTCAACGTTTAATAGGAACAGATTATCTTTATTTTTTTGATGCTGCGGCTCCAATTGTAACAAAGGAAAGTCTAGATCATAATATTGTTTTTAAAGCTTCCCGTTACGGTGATGAAGAAAATGGGGATTATCTTAATTGTCCAATGACAAAAGAGGAATATGAAGCCTTCTGGCATGAATTGGTCAATGCAGAAAGGGCTCAGGTTAAAGATTTTGAAAAAGGAAAGTTTTTTGAGGGCTGTCTTCCCATTGAGGAGATTGCTAGTCGGGGTATTAAAACTCTGGTTTTTGGTCCTCTTAAACCTGTGGGTTTAATTGATCCCAGAACCGGAGAAATGCCCTATGCTGTTGTTCAGCTCAGACAGGATAATTTAGAAGGAACCCTTTATAACTTAGTGGGATTTCAGACTAGACTTAAGTGGGGAGAACAAAAACGAGTTTTTTCTATGATTCCAGGTCTTTCTCAAGCTGAATTTGTCCGTTATGGAGTGATGCATCGTAATACTTATATAAACTCACCTAAATTGTTAAAAGCTACCTTGCAGCTTAAAAAAGATCCACGAATCTTTTTTGCTGGTCAGATCACCGGTGTAGAAGGTTATGTAGAATCTGCTGCGACGGGAATAATTGCAGGGATAAATGCTCTCCGCCTTTTAAGAGGAGAAAAACCGCTTATTTTTCCTAAAGAGACAGCTCATGGAGCATTAACTCATTACATCAGTACGTCAGTGCAGAAGTCTTTTCAACCAATGAATATGAATTTTGGTATTCTTCCACCTTTAAAGGAAAAGATTAAAGATAAACGATTAAAAAAAGAAAAGATTTCAAAGCGGGCTTTAGCCTGTCTGCGTCAGTTTATTAATCAAAATAATATTCTAACATAAAAATTAATGGTTAAACTGCAAAAAGCTAGTTTTTCGCTTTTTGAGAAATTTTTCGAATCATTTAAAGCTCGATTTCCGCCGAAATAAGGCTTCCTAATCAAAGGGTCTTCCTGGCTCTTAGAACTAGTTCATCACCTTCTGTGATGAGGCCTTATTTCGTTGGAAATCTCGCTAAGATGATTTGGCGAAAAATTTCTATGTCACTCAAAATTAGCTTTTTGCAGTATAATCATTAATAAGATTTTAATAATTATAATATGATTTTAATAAAATCAATAGAATTAAACTTGACATAAATTAGAATCTTATGATAATATATATTAATATGTAGAGGAATTTTCTATTTTAGTCTGATGAATGAGTATAATATTTTGAAAAGGAGGCTTGAAGGAATGTTTCAGGCCACAACTATTGTTGCTGTAAAACATAAAGGCCGGGTAGCTATGGCGGGAGATGGTCAGGTTACCCTGGGTAATACGATTATGAAGCACGGGGCTAAGAAAGTGAGGAAAATTTATCATAACGAAGTTTTAGCCGGTTTTGCCGGAGCTGCTGCTGATGCATTTACACTTTTTGAAAAATTCGAGGGAAAGTTAGAAGAATTTCGTGGCAATCTGAAACGCGCTGCTGTTGAATTGGCTAAAGAGTGGCGTACTGATAAAATTCTGCGTAAATTAGAAGCTCTTTTAATTGTTGCAAATAAAGAAAATCTATTGATAATTTCCGGAACAGGTGATGTAATTGAACCTGATAAGGGAATTGCTGCTATTGGCTCGGGGGGACCTTATGCCCATGCTGCAGCATTGGCATTAGTTGAATATTCAGATTTGACGGCAAAAGAAATTGCGCAGAAGGCATTAGAGATTGCAGGTTCAATTTGCATATATACTAATCAGAATATAACCGTTGAAGAGTTATCCTAATGTGAGGAGGGGATACGATGGAAGAATTAACCCCACGACAGATTGTTGAAGAATTGGATAAATATATTGTTGGTCAACACCAGGCCAAAAGGTCTGTAGCTATAGCTTTAAGGAATCGCTATCGTCGTAAAAAATTACCTCCAGATTTGAGAGATGAAGTAGTACCAAAAAATATTTTGATGATAGGACCTACTGGTGTAGGTAAGACAGAGATTGCTCGTCGTCTGGCTCGACTTGCAAAAGCACCTTTTATTAAAGTTGAGGTTACAAAGTTTACTGAAGTAGGTTATGTGGGTCGGGATGTAGAGTCAATGATCCGGGATCTGGTAGAGGTAGCTATTAGAATGGTTAAAAAAGAACGGATGGTAGAAGTGGAAGATAAAGCATTACAGCTTGCAGAAGAACGGATAGTTGATATATTACTACCTATGCCTTCACCAAAGAAAAAAAATCCGCTTAATATGTTTTTTGGTAATTATAATGAACCTTCTCATGAAGAAGATGAAGAAGCTTATTCCCGGATAAAAGAGCGGAGAGCCAGACTTTTAGAGAGGCTTAGAAATGGTGAATTGGAAGATAAGATTATAGAAATTGAAGTAGAACAACAGAGTGCGCCGATGATTGAAATCTTTTCTGGTGCCGGTATTGAAGAATTAGGAATTAATTTTCAGGACATTTTTGGCGGGATGTTTCCGTCAAAAAAGAAGAAAAGAAAAGTTACTATTAAAGAGGCAAGGGAAATTTTAAAGCAGGAAGAAGCACAAAAACTTATTGATATGGATGACGTCTCTATGGAAGCTATTCGCCGTGTAGAAGAATCGGGAATTGTTTTTTTAGATGAGATTGATAAAATTGCAGGAAGAGAATCGGGTCGTGGACCTGATGTTTCCAGAGAAGGAGTACAGAGGGATATTTTACCCATTGTTGAAGGATCAACGGTAATGACCAAATATGGTCCCGTTAAAACCGATCATATTTTATTTATTGCTGCTGGGGCTTTTCATCTTTCCAAGCCATCTGATTTGATTCCCGAATTACAGGGTCGTTTTCCCATTCGAGTGGAATTGACCAGTCTTTCTGAAGAGGATTTTAGACAAATTTTAACTGAACCGGAAAATGCCTTGATTAAACAATATAAAGCACTTTTAGCTACAGAGGGTATTGAAATTGAATTTACACCGGAAGCAATAAAGGAATTGGCTCGAATTGCTTTTGTTGTTAACGAACAGACAGAAAATATTGGAGCAAGACGCCTTCATACTATTTTGGAAAAACTTTTAGAAGAGCTGTCTTTTGAAGCTCCTGATTTGAAGACAAAACAGGTTACTATTGATGTTAATTATGTTAAACAGCAGTTAGGAGATGTAGTGAAAGATAAAGATTTAAGTAAATATATCCTTTAAAAGGTTTATAATAAAAGATTCTAATTGGGAAAAAATATACTATAGGCAAAAGAAAGGGGAATTGAAGATGAAGACTTTATTAAATAAAACCAGGCAAATTAATCGATTAATTCAGCGGTCTGCTGGTCAACCTGTTGATTTTACTGAAATGGCAATGGTATTGAGTAAATCTATCAATTGTAATGTTTATGTGGTTAGTGCAAAAGGTAAAATACTGGGCTATCAGCTTTTAGATGAGTTTGAATGTAGTTTGATGTTTGAAGAAGTAATAAACAAAGGGTATTTCCCTGAAGATTACAACAATCGGCTTTTAAGAATTACTGAGACAAAATCAAACATTGAAGCAAAACAGGGCAAGTGTGTTTTTAAGAATGAGGAAAAATGTATTTTTACTCAAAAGTTAACTACCATTGTTCCTGTAGTCGGTGGTGGTGATCGACTGGGAACTTTGGTTCTGGCTCGTTTTGGTGAACCTTTTAATGAAGGTGATTTGATTCTAGCTGAATATGGTGCAACAGTGGTTGGAATGGAGATACTCCGCTCTAGAGCTGAAAAAATAGAAGAAGAAGCCCGGAAAAAGGCTGCAGTTCAGATTGCTTTAGAGACTCTCTCTTATTCCGAGTTAGAAGCTATTGAACACATCTTTGAAGAACTCGATGGTGATGAAGGATTACTTGTGGCAAGTAAGATTGCGGATCGGGTTGGAATTACTCGTTCAGTTATTGTGAATGCACTCCGTAAGTTTGAAAGTGCTGGTGTAATTGAGTCCCGCTCTCTGGGAATGAAGGGCACTTATATAAAGGTTTTAAATGATAGACTTTTGGATGAATTAGAGAAAATTAAAAGTAAAAAGTAAAATAAATAACATTAAAGGCATATGAAAACTCATGGATTTTAATCATGAGTTTTCATTTTTATTTGCAGGAAATAGTTGTTTTCATGTCGAATAAATTTCTAGTTATAATTACTATCTAAATTTGGAAAAACATCTAAAGGAGGTATTAGGATGTCGAAAACCGTTTTAATTGTTGATGATGCAGCATTTATGAGAATGATGATTAAAAACATTTTAACAGAAGCGGGTTATGAGGTGGTAGCAGAAGCGGAAAATGGTAAGCAGGCGGTTGAAAAGTATAATGAATTAAGACCAGACCTGGTTACTATGGATATAACAATGCCAGAAATGGACGGGATTACTGCAGTTAAAGAAATTATGGCTATCGATAGTAATGCAAAGATCATTATGTGCAGTGCTATGGGCCAACAGGCAATGGTAATCGAAGCAATTCAATCGGGTGCCAAAGATTTTATTGTTAAACCTTTCAAAAATGAACGTGTTCTGGAAGCGGTGAAAAAGATACTGGGATAATAAATAATTAATATTTTAAAAAAAGGGGGGTTATCAGGTGGATATGTCTCAATATTTACGAATGTTTCTGGATGAATCTGAAGAATATCTTCAGTCTTTAAACCAGAATTTGCTAGAACTTGAAAATAATCCCAATGATGAACAATTGATAAATGAAATCTTTCGTGCTGCCCATTCTTTAAAAGGTATGGCTGCCACAATGGGTTTTGATAAAATGGCTAATTTAACTCATGAAATGGAAAATGTTTTGGACCGGATTCGGGCAAAGAAACTGGTTTTGAAGACGGAGATAGTGGATATTCTTTTTATTTGTCTGGATCGGCTGGAAAAATTGGTTAAAGAGATTGCTACCTCCGGTAATGAAGCCAGTGATGTAGAAGATATCGTTTTAAGGCTTCAAAATATCAAAAATGAAGAAACTTCTTCAAAAAATTCTATTATAGATGATAACTTTTTTGATTTAGAATCTGAAGAAAAGGATCAAATTTTACAATACTTAAAAAAGGGTTATTTTTGTTATCTCCTTGATGTAGAATTGGTAGAGGGTTGTTTATTAAAATCAGTACGTGGTTTTATGGTTATCAAAAGCTTAAAAGAAATTGGAATTGTGATTAAAAGCATTCCTTCTCTTAAGGATATTGAAGATGAAAAGTTTGATTACCAGTTTAAGGTTCTTTATATTACTAAAGAATCTGAAAAAGAAATTAGGGAAACTGTAACTGATATAATTGATGTAAAAGGTGTTACGATAACCCGGATTACAGAAGAGGATCTGGAAGGTCAGAGTGTTATATCAACTGCCGAAATGGAAATTGCTGTAACAGAGGAAAAGATAGAAACAGAAGAGACACCTCAAATAGATCGGAAGACTAGTCAGGATATCAAAGTTTCACCTACAATCCGGGTTGATATTGATAAATTGGACAGTTTGATGAATTTGGTTGCAGAACTTTTGATTAATAAAACCCGTTTAGAAGAGATTTGCAATCGTATGAACTTTAGTAATGAACTTTTAAATGACATTTTGCAACAATTAGATCGGGTTACCATGAATCTTCAACATACAGTTATGCAGGTTCGAATGGTGCCCATTGAGCGGATTTTTAATCGTTTTCCCCGCATGGTTCGTGATTTATCCAAAGAGTTAAATAAAAAGGTTAATTTGATTATTGAAGGTGCTGAGACCGAACTGGATCGTTCAATTATAGATAGTTTAGGTGATCCGCTGGTTCATTTACTTAGAAATGCCATAGATCATGGAATTGAAGATCCTGAGACCCGGAGAAGGTTAGGTAAACCTGAAATAGCTGAGCTGCGTCTGACTGCATCTCAAAAGGGTAATGAAATTCTTATTCAGGTCATTGATGATGGTCGCGGTCTCGATCCTGATAAGATTGGGAGGAAAGGTATTGAGCGAGGGCTTATTACTAAAGAAGAGTTTGATAAGATGAGTGATCAGGAAAAGATTAACCTGATCTTTAGACCGGGCTTTAGTACCTCTGATACTATTTCTGATATTTCAGGCCGGGGTGTTGGTCTGGATGTTGTTAAAAGGACTGTTGAATCTTTAGATGGACATATCGATATTGATACAGAAATAGGTAAAGGGACAACCTTTAACATTTCATTGCCGTTAACTCTGGCTATTACCCAGGCGCTTTTAGTTAAAATTTGTGATGAAACTTATGCAATTCCGTTATCGGTAATTGTAGAAGCTGAGGATATTACTCCAGATCGGATACAAATGGTTCAGGGTCAAGAAGTATTTCTCTTGAGGGGTCATATGATTCCTCTGGTCTGGTCTCACAAATTGTTGGGATTACCGGTACCTGATCTGAATGAAGTAGATCAGCTTTCTGTTGTTGTAATCAGAACGGGCAAAAAGTATGTGGGATTGATTGTTACAGAATTAATTAACCAGCAAGATATTGTTATTAAATCACTGGGTGAATTTTTAATTAATACACCTCATATCAGTGGAGCTACTATTTTGGGTGATGGAGAAGTAGCTTTAATTCTGGATGTACGTAATATTGCTTAATTAGGGGGAGGGAGTAAAATGACTGAAAAAAAGGCTGAGAGTTTGAGACGTCAGCAGTATGTAGTCTTTCAAATTGATAATGAAGAGTTTGGTGTTGAGATTTTGCAGACCAAAGAAATACATCCCTATACAAAAATCACTCGTGTTCCTAATGCTCCCCATTTTGTAAAGGGTGTTATCAATATTCGTGGTGAAATAATTCCTGTTGTAGATTTGCGAGATCGCTTTGGATTGAAAAAATCTGAAATTCAAAAAAATACTAGAATTATTACTGTTTTAGTTAGAGATTATGAGGTTGGTCTTTTGGTCGATAGTGTAAAAGAAGTACTCTGGATTGATGATAGCGCCATTGAGCCACCTCCGTCTGTAGCCGGTGGGATAGAGAAAGAATATCTAAAGGGAGTTGGGAAGATCGGTGACCGATTAATCGTTCTTCTTAATATTGAAAAAATTCTTAACTTGGAAATGCCAAATGTAACTGATGAAGTTCAGGTGAGTTAAGGGGGTTTATAAATGGATAATATTTTATCTGTCACGGATCTTTCACCGATTCAATTAGATGCCCTACGAGAGGTTGGAAATATTGGTGCTGGAAATGCAGCTACAGCGTTTGCACAATTTTTAGGAAGAAAAATAGATATGACTGTTCCAAAAGTTATGATTGTTGAACTATCTGAAGTACCGGAACTCTTTGGAGGGCCAGATGTACCTGTTGCAGGTGTTAGTTTACGGGTTATGGGGGAAGCTCCGGGACATATGCTTTTTTTACTTGAGCGGAGTAGTGCTTTTAAATTAATAGAAGTTCTTGGGCTTGGAAATAAAAGAAATTCTTTTTCAGATATGGAAATTTCTGCTTTGAAAGAGATTGTAAATATTCTGTCTGGATCATATCTAACTGCTTTTAATCAGGTTACAGGATTTTCGTTAATTCAATCTGTTCCCGCTTTTGCAATGGATATGGCAGGAGCCATTTTAGGGACATTTATGATTGAATTTGGCCAGATTGGAGATTATGGGCTACTGGTAGAGACGGAATTTCATGTAGATGGTGAGGAGATCAGCGGTAACTTTTTTTTAATTCCTGGTCAGGATTCTTTACGTACAATTATTACAGCACTGGGGTTGGAGGCTTATTATGAAAGTAATTCGTGTTAAAATGGCTGATCTTAATGTAGCTCAGTCTCCAGATATGTTGATAACTTCAGGACTTGGCTCCTGTGTGGGTGTTGTTTTGTATGATGAAGGAAAAAAGATAGGTGGTATGGCACATGTTATGCTGCCTGATAGTTCATCTATGAGAAATAAGACAAATCTGGCCAAATATGCAGATACTGCTATGGACTTATTGTTAGAAAAGCTATTAAAGATGGGTGCTGATAAGAAGCGTTTATGGGCAAAAATGGCGGGCGGTGCTCAAATGTTTCAGTTTAATTCTGAGAATGATTTAATGAAAATTGGAGCCCGCAATACAGAAGCTGTTAAAAAGAAACTTAAAGAATTTAATATTCCTTTAATTGCTGAAGATATAGGCGGTTCCCATGGACGAACAATGGAATTTTATACCGAAACCGGTAAGGTTATTATTAAATCAGTAAAAATGGGGGATAAAGAGTTATAAAAAATGGGCAAATTCCAGTTGATATAATTTGAACTTTGTGGTATACTAGCTAAGGATGTGTGGTATTCATTTTTTTGCTGTTTAATCACACACGTTTGGTAACCTGTTTTGAAGGTGCCTGAATGGTCTCAAAACAGGGATGATCCAGGCGGAGGAATAAAACCATTGAGAGGAGGTGGAAGTTGTGTCTGTTGTAACAATGAAACAGTTGCTGGAGTCTGGAGTACACTTTGGACACCAGACCAGAAGATGGAACCCTAAGATGAAGCCATATATCTTCACTGAGCGAAATGGTATCTACATCATCGATTTGCAGCAAACTGTAAAACTAGTTGATGTTGCATATAATTTTGTACGTGATCTGGCTTCTCAGGGTAAAACTATCCTTTTTGTTGGTACTAAAAAACAGGCTCAGGAGACCATCAAAAGGGAAGCTGAACGCTGTGGTATGCCATATGTTAACCAGAGATGGTTGGGTGGCATGCTGACTAACTTCCAAACTATCCGTAAGCGGGTAGACCGTCTTGAGGAATTGGAGCGAATGGCTGAAGACGGTACTTTTGATCGTCTTCCAAAGAAAGAAGTTGCCAGACTGACCAAAGAGCGTGACAAGCTTCTGCGGTTTTTGGGCGGAATCCGGAATATGAAGAGATTGCCAGATGCTCTCTTCATTGCTGATCCCCGGAAAGAGGATATTGCTGTTGCAGAAGCTAATAAGCTGGGGATTCCGGTAATCGCTATCGTTGACACTAACTGTGACCCTGATGTAGTTGATTATATTATTCCAGGTAACGATGATGCCATTCGGGCCGTTAAGTTGCTAACCAGTGTTATAGCTGATGCTGTCCTGGAAGGTAAACAGGGTGAACAGTTCAATGCTTCTGCTGAAGATGATGAAGTTGTTGAAGCTAAAGATGATAATGTAGAAGAGGTTGAGGAATAATTATATATACAGGGGCGCATAAGGGGTATTATTGCCCTTGTAGCGCCCTTTATTTCAACTTAAAGGGAGGTTATGTTCCATGGCAATTACTATGGAGATGATTAAAGAATTGCGCGAAAGAACAGGTGCCGGGATATTGGATTGTAAAAAAGCTTTAACCGAAACCGATGGAGATATTGAGAAAGCTGTTGAATATTTAAGAGAAAAAGGTATGGCTGCTGCAGCCAAGAAAGCTGGCCGGATTGCGGCTGAAGGTCTGGTTCATTCTTACATACATTTGGGTGGAAGAATTGGTGTTTTAGTAGAGGTTAACTGTGAAACAGACTTTGTTGCCAAGACTGATGAGTTCAAAGAACTGGTTAACAACATTGCTATGCATATTGCAGCAATGAAGCCAGAATACGTTAGTCGGGAGGATGTTCCTGAAGAGGTAATTGCTAAGGAGAGGGAGATTTTAACTGCTCAGGCTCGCAATGAAGGTAAACCTGAACATATTGTTGAGAAAATGGTTGAGGGCCGTCTAGAGAAGTTCTTTGCTGAAAAAGTTCTTTTAGACCAGCCTTATATTAAAGATGACAGTAAGACTATTAAAGAGCTGGTAACCGAAAATATTGCTAGAATTGGTGAAAACATTAAGATTCGTCGTTTTGTACGGTATGAACTTGGTGAGGGCTTAGAAAAGCGTGAAGATAACTTTGTTAAAGAAGTTATGTCCTATCAGAAGTAAAAAAGTATCGTAGGTGTATAAAAGAGGGCACTTTTGTGTTCTCTTTTTTAAAATAATTTAGTATTATCTGGAGGGATATTCGCTTTTATCTAGAAATTTAAAATGGGGGTAAATTTTTGATGCCGGAGTTTAAGCGCGTTATATTAAAACTCAGCGGAGAAGCTTTAGCTGGAAATCGTGGATATGGTATTGATCCTGAGTTCATTGCTGAAATAGCTCGCGAAATTAAGAATATAGTGGAAGAAACAAAAGTTGAAATGGCTATTGTTGTAGGTGGAGGTAATATATTTAGAGGTATTGCTGGAGCAGCAAAGGGAATGGATAGAGGTACTGCTGATTATATGGGAATGCTGGCGACAGTTATAAATTCATTGGCTTTACAGGATGCTATAGAACAGGAAGGTCTGGATACCCGGGTTTTAACTGCTATAGAGATGCGTCAGATTGCTGAACCTTATATTCGTAGAAGAGCTATTCGCCATTTAGAAAAAGGAAGGGTTGTTATCTTTGCTTCAGGTACTGGAAACCCTTTTTTCTCAACAGATACCACTGCAGCTTTAAGGGCAGCAGAAATAGGTGCTGATGCGATTTTGATGGCCAAAAATGTAGATGGTGTATATGATTCCGACCCGGAGAAAAATCCCAATGCTGTGAAATTTAAAGAGTTAACATATATAGAGGTTTTAAAGCGTGGTTTAAAAGTGATGGATTCAACTGCTATTTCTTTATGTATGGATAATAAGATACCTATACTTGTATTTGGTTTAAAAGAAATTGGTAATATTAAGCGTGCAATTATGGGTGAAGAAGTAGGAACAATTGTACGCTAAAGGATAATAAAAAAAGGGGGGAATTTTGTATGATAACGCAGGTTTTAAAAGAAACCGAAGAGAAGATGAAAAAGGTTATTGAGGCTACCAAACGGGAGTTTGCCACTATCCGTACCGGGCGTGCCAGACCATCTTTAGTGGAGAATATTAAAGTTGAATATTATGGAACACTAACTCCCTTAAATCAGATGGCTCAAATTAGTGCACCTGAACCAAGATTATTGACTATTAGACCGTGGGATAAAACTGCCATTAGTGCCATTGAAAAAGCTATTATAGCATCTGATCTGGGATTAACTCCAAATACCGATGGCGAGGTTATTCGTTTAAATATTCCACAATTGACTGAAGAACGGCGCAAAGAATTGGTTAAAGTTGTTAGAAAGAAAGCTGAAGAAGAGCGGATTGTTATTCGAAACCTGCGGCGTGAAGCTAATGAACAGTTGAAGAAGCTTAAGGAAGATGGCGAAATTTCTGAAGATGAGATGTACCGCGGTTTAGATGATGTTCAGGAATTAACAGATAAGTATATAGAAAAAATTGATAAACTTTTAGAAGAAAAAGAAGCAGAGATTATGGAAATCTAGATTTGTGGAGGAAGATGTGGTGCATGAAATTCCGGATTTAATCGGTTTTGAATTAAAAGAAGGATTGGAATACCTGAAAAAAAAAGGCCTGATTTATCAACTCGTGGAGTATAAAGTACCTGATCAATCTTATCCATCTAACAGTGTGAGGCGGATTATTCGACAGCGAAGGCTTGATACGGGCGAGATTGAAATAGTTTACTGTGTTGATACTTATCAATTGGGGAAAGAGAGTAATGTGTAAAGTATGAATTATTCTAAAACCCCCTCTTTATTGAGGGGGTTTATAACATAAAAATTCCGGTATCAGTTTTTTGTACAGTATTAAGGGGGAACAGATATGTTTAAAAATTTGTTTAGTTGGAGCAAAAGAGTTAAAAAATTAGATCCTGACAAAATTCCAGAGCATGTAGCAATTATTATGGACGGTAATGGCCGCTGGGCTCAGAAGCGGGGACTACCGAGAACTGCCGGTCATCAAAAGGGAGTTCAGACCTTAAAAGAAATTTGTTACGCCTGTGGTGAGTTGGGAATAAAATATTTAACCGTTTACGCATTTTCTACTGAGAATTGGTATAGACCAACATCAGAAGTTAATTTTTTGATGGAACTTTTTAAAAAAGCTATGCGTAATGAAATTGGGGAGTTGGAAGAGAATAATGTCCGGGTACGGATTCTTGGACGACGACAGGGGGTTGACCCTGATATTCTTGCCGAAATAGATCGAGTAGAAGAGCGAACCTGTAAAAATGATGGTCTAATATTAAGTATTTGTTTTAATTATGGTGGACGTGCTGAGATTGTTGATGCGGTTAAGAAAATACTTTCAAAATATCATTTTCATGAGTCCATTGATGAAGAATATTTTAAAGAGTTTCTTTATACCCACGGTTTACCAGATGTAGAATTATTGATCCGTACCGGTGGTGAACAAAGATTAAGTAATTTTTTGTTATATCAGTCGGCATATGCTGAATTGGTTTTTACCAATGTTTTCTGGCCTGATTTTACTAAAAAAGACTTGGTCGATGCTATTTATGAATTTCAAAATAGAGAACGGAGATTTGGACGAATTGGGAAGGTGTGAGAACCATGCTTAAAAGAATTATAAGCGGTATTGTAGGAATTGCTCTGGCGGTTTTTATCATTAATTTTGGGGGATTACCGTTTTTGACAGCGGTATTGATTTTGACCGTTTTAGGATTATTGGAATTTTATCGAATGGTATCAATAAAAGGGAAAAAGCCTTTTAAGGGTGTTGGAGTAATCAGTGGTCTAATTTTAGTGCTTTTGACGTATTTTAATAACAAATCTTTTGTTATAGGAGATATAATTTTACCGGGATTAATCGTTGCTCTTTTTATGGTTTTTTCTGTTCAATTGATCAAAAATGGCACTGAGGATACCATCCAGAATGTAGCCATAACTTTTTTCGGTATTTTCTATGTAGTGGGTTTAATTTCTCATTTTATTCTGTTGCGTAATCTTAAAAACCCAATTTTACCCGGGATAAATGCCATTTATTTTGCATTAATCTGTACATGGGCGACAGATAGTTTTGCCTATTTTGTTGGAAAAAGTTTTGGACGCAAACATCTGGCTCCTAATATCAGTCCCAAAAAGACTGTGGAAGGTTTTATAGGAGGGATTTTAGGAAGTTTTTTGGCAGGTTTAATTTATAGTATAATTAACGGATTTAGTCCTTTTAAAGCCGGGGTTATTGCCTTTCTCATTGGAATTGTTGGTCAAATGGGAGATCTTTTCGAATCTGCATTAAAGCGGGATGCAGGAATTAAAGACTCAGGCAATTTAATCCCTGGTCATGGAGGAGTACTGGATCGTTTTGATAGTGCATTTTTTACTCTACCATTAACCTATTACCTTATAATTTTATTTTTTTAGAGTATGGGAAGTGAGATTATGAGGTTTGAACTAAAAACTTTGTTAATTCCTATAGGTATTATTTTAGGATTTTTTCTTTTAAAATTTACTATTGGGTATCTTTTACCATTTATATTGGCAATATTGGTAGCTTTGTTGATAGAACCGGCAGTTCAATTTTTCCAGAAACGTACCCATCTTTCCAGAGGAGTTGCTGTGTTTCTGGTGCTCCTTTTGATTTTAATAATATTTGCTATTTTTGTTGTTGCAGGAGTATCGCGAATTTATGTGGAACTTGAAAAACTTTCAAAAAACCTACCAAGTTACCAGTCTCTTTGGGAAAAATATCAATGGATTAAAAACCATAATGAAGAACTTGGGAGAAAGATGGAACGCTGGGAGCTGTCGCCAGCACAACAGGAAGCAGTCAACCGAATTTTGCAGGATTTATATTCAGCAGTGACGAATAACTTAAAAAATTTTATTAGTGAATTGTTAGGTTTATTGACTACATTACCCAATATCATAACCCTGTTTATTATTAGTTTTATCGCTACGTTTTTCATAAGCCGGGATCGGCAGATGATCGCAGGAGCATTCTGGAATATTTTCCCTAAAGAATTACAAAATAAGATGCAGTATGTCAAAAATGAGATAACTGGTGCAGTTATTGGTTTTATCAGGGCAGAGTTAATTTTAATTTCAATTACAACTATCATTGCAATTATAGGGTTAGAGATTTTAAGCAGCGA
This sequence comes from Anoxybacter fermentans, assembly GCF_003991135.1. GTDB lineage: Bacteria > Bacillota > Halanaerobiia > DY22613 > DY22613 > Anoxybacter > Anoxybacter fermentans. The sequence continues at coordinate 580,001 of NZ_CP016379.1, forward strand.
TTATGCTTTGATTATTGGGTTTGCTTCGGGAGTTCTGGATTTAATTCCTGTGGTTGGTCCAAGTTTGATCTTTATTCCCTGGGCCATTTATTCTATGGTATCAGGGGATTTTGCCTATGGATTAGGGTTATTGATTGTTTATGGGGTTATGGCAGTGGTACGTGAGATAGCAGAAGCAAGGATTATCGGGAAAAGTATAGGAATTCATCCCCTTGCTATATTATTTGCTATATATGTAGGTGTTAAAGCCTTTGGTGTCAGTGGATTTTTTATAGGCCCTGCAGTGGTAGTTACATTGAATGCTCTGACAAAAGCAGGTATTATCAATATTTTTGCAGCAAAAAGGGAGTGAAAGAAGTGAAAAAGATAGCCATTCTGGGTTCGACAGGTTCTATCGGTACCCAGACCTTAGAAGTGGTGGACCAGGGTGGATTTGAAGTGATTGCTCTCTCTGCCAATTCCAGTGTAATAAAGCTGGCTACTCAAGCCCTTAAATATCGGCCCAAAATGGTTGTTTTAATGAATTCTGCTTTTTTAGATGAGTTAGAATATAGGTTAAAAGGGACAGATATTAAAGTGTTAGCCGGAATGGAGGGGCTAATTGAAGCTGTAACTGATCCAGATGTGGAGCTTATAGTCAATGCTTTGGTTGGAGCAGTAGGTATCCGCCCAACTTTAGAAGGAATCAGAGCCGGAAAGCAGATTGCTCTGGCTAATAAAGAGACTCTGGTTGCTGCAGGGGAACTGGTTATGCAAGAAGCCCAGCGATATGGAATAGATATTTTACCCATTGATAGTGAGCATAATGCTATTTTCCAGGCTTTAGCGGGTGAAGATAGGAGCAAGATTAGCCGTCTTATATTAACAGCTTCTGGTGGTCCGTTCCGCAATTATAGTAGAGAAGAATTAAAAAAGGTAACACCAGCTCAGGCTTTAAAACATCCTAATTGGGATATGGGTGGAAAAATTACCATTGATTCAGCCACTTTAATGAACAAAGGGTTAGAAGTGATTGAAGCCCACTGGCTTTTTGGAATTGACTATGATAGAATCGATGTAGTTGTTCATCCTCAGAGCATTGTTCATTCTTTGGTGGAGTTTGTGGATTCTTCTATCTTGGCTGAGTTGGGGTTACCTGATATGCGTGTTCCGATTCAGTATGCCTTAACGTATCCTGAACGTCGGAAAAATTTTCTTGAAAGATTGGATTTAGTTAAAGTGGGAGAATTGACTTTTGAAAAACCTAAACGCGATCTATTTCCATGTCTAGAACTAGCCTATCAGGCAGGAAGACGTGGAGGTACCCTGCCGGCAGTGATGAATGCTGCTAATGAAGTGGCAGTGGCAAAATTTTTGAATGAAGAGATTTCATTTCTTGAGATACCCGAATTGATCAGACGGGTTATGGAAAAACATCAGGTAATTGATTCACCAGATTTAAATCAAATTCTGGCTGCCGATCAGTGGGCCAGAGCGGAAATTGAGAGGATGGTGGAAGATGTTGACTTTTAGTCTTTTACTGGGAGCAACAACTCTTTCCAAAACTCTTGTCACCTTTGTAGTGGTACTTGGAGTTTTGGTCTTTGTTCATGAATTTGGTCACTATATTGTGGCAAAATGGGTAGGGGTTAGAGTTGAAGAATTTGCCCTGGGGTTTGGGCCAAAACTTTTTGGTTATAAAAAAGGGGAAACCATTTATTCACTCAGAATTTTTCCACTAGGAGGATTCTGTAAATTGACTGGCGAATTTCCTCATGCTGAGGAAGAACTTGAGGGAGAAGAGCTGGATTCTTATAGGGAAGCTATTCAACAAGGACGTGCTTTATATCAAAAATCTGTTTTTCAGAGATTTTGGGTTATCTTCACAGGGCCATTGATGAATTTTCTTTTAGCGGTAGTTTTGTTTACAATTATTTTTATGGCAATAGGAGTACCTTATGCTGGCTCTGATAAACCGGTGATTGGTAATCTGATACCAAATCAGCCAGCAGATCAGGCCGGGCTTAAAGTAGGTGATTTAATTCTTTCTATTAATGGTCAACCTGTGAAGGAATGGGATGATATTTCTCGAATTATTAATGAGACTGAGACTGAGTATATTACTCTTGAAATCAAAAGGAAAGAGGTAATAAAAAAATTAAAGGTTAAACCCGTAGTTGAAGAAGAAACCGGACGGAGGGTAATTGGTATTTTTCCGCAAATTATATATAGGAAAGTTGGAATTGGAACTGCTATCTGGGATGCTTTAAGACAGACCTGGTTTATGATTAAAGGGATTGTAATTGGCTTTTGGCAGATGCTTACCTTTAGAATGAGGCCTGATGTAGCAGGACCTGTTTTGATTGCGAAAATGGTAGGTGAAGCTGCGGAAGTTGGTTGGGTTTATCTATTGCGTTTAACAGCTATAATTAGTATAAATCTGGGAATTATTAATCTTATTCCCTTTCCTGCTTTGGATGGAGGTCGTATCCTTTTTTTAGGTATTGAATTGGTTCGGGGTAAAGCCGTTGATCCTGAAAAAGAAGGTTTTGTCCATTTTATTGGATTTATCATTTTGATGGCTTTGATAGCAATAATCCTGTATAGAGACATTGTAAGAATATTCTAAGGAGAGATTCTAAATGGCAAAACAAAAGAAACGGCGGGGAAGTAAATGGATAAAACCAACTCGAGCTACAGGGCGGAAAAAAGAACGTTATTGCCGAATTTGCGGTACCACTGCATCACAGGTACGGATAATGAAACATGAGAATATCTGTGAGTTATGTGTCCGGGAATTATCCAGACAAAAGGGTGGTAAATTGGCCTGTAAAGGCTGTGGAAAAGTGGTACCCAAACAGGTTAGAAAGTATAAAGGTTATTGCAAAGATTGTATATGTAGAGTTTGTGGTAAGCCTGACCCTGAATACTGTCAAAAGACAGGTTTTTGTCGGGAGTGTTCTAAAGAGATGGGGATCTGTCGAGTTTGTGGAAAAGAGGCTATGGCTCAGGTTGAGAAAAATGATGGGTTGTGTGATGCCTGTGCCAAAAAATTAAGGAGGCATTAATGATGGAAATTTATCGTCCCAAAAGGCGTCACACCCGCACTGTATATATTGGACAGGTCCCTGTAGGCGGTGGACATCCCGTTTCAGTTCAGTCCATGACCAATACCGATACCCGTGATATAGAAGCTACTGTAGCCCAGATAAAAAGGTTAGAAGAAGCCGGTTGTGAGATTATCCGGGTTGCAGTACCTGATACCGAGGCTGCAAAAAAATTAGGTAAGATTAAAAAACGGATAGGACTTCCTCTTGTTGCTGATATTCATTTTGATTATCGGCTGGCTTTAATAGCAATGGATGAAGGAGTTGACGGTTTAAGGATAAACCCCGGGAATATAGGGGACAGATGCCGGGTTGAAGAAGTAGTTAAAAAAGCGGTTGATTATAAAATCCCCATCAGAATTGGTGTCAATGCCGGTTCATTGAAAAAAGAGTTATTGGAGAAATATGGTGGGGCAACTCCAGAAGCTATGGTTGAGAGCGCTGCTCATCATGTAAAAATTCTTGAAGAATTAGGTTTTTATGATATTATAATATCTTTGAAAGCTTCGGATGTGATGCGCACTGTCCGGGCTTATCAATTGGCTTCTGAACGTTTCCCCTATCCCCTACATTTGGGGGTAACTGAGGCAGGTAGTCCCGGTGCGGGAACAGTTAAATCCGCTATAGGAATTGGCGGTTTACTTCTACAAGGGATTGGTGATACCATCCGTGTCTCTTTGACTGGTGATCCGGTGGAAGAGGTGAAAGTAGGATGGCAAATCTTGAAATCCCTTAACCTACGCCAGCGGGGAGTGGAAATTATCTCCTGTCCTACCTGTGGACGGTGTGAAATAAATCTTGAAGATATTCTTCGTCAAGTTGAAGAGCGGACTATAGCCATAAAAAAACCGTTAAAGATCGCGGTCATGGGATGTGTTGTAAATGGGCCAGGTGAGGCTAGAGAAGCCGATCTGGGTATTGCTGGAGGCCGCGGTATGGGATTGATCTTTAAAAATGGTCAGGTGGTTAAAAAAGTTTCAGAAGATAGGTTGGTTGAGGAGTTTTTAAAAGAATTAGATCAGATGGAAAATATAGTGGATGGAGGTAATGAGAGATGAGAATGTCACAATTTTATTTGCCTACCTTAAAAGAAACTCCTGCTGAAGCAGAGATTGTTAGTCATCAGTTGATGCTTCGGGCAGGACTGATTCGTAAACTGGCTTCAGGTATTTATTCTTATCTTCCTTTAGGAGTGCGGGTTTTACAAAAGATTGAAAATATTATTAGAGAAGAAATGGTACGTGCTGGTGCTCAGGAAGTTTTTCTTCCATTACTTCACCCTGCAGAACTCTGGAAGGAGAGTGGGCGCTGGTACGATATGGGGCCAGAGATGATGCGGGTTAAGGATAGAAAAGATCACGATTTCTGTATTGGCCCGACCCATGAGGAAGTTATCACAGATCTGGTTAGAAATGAGGTTCGTTCCTATAAACAGCTGCCTTTAAACTTATTCCAGATTCAGACCAAAGTAAGGGATGAGATTCGCCCGAGGTTTGGAGTTATGCGGAGTAGGGAATTTATTATGAAGGATGGTTATAGTTTTGATCTGGATGAGAAGGGATTGGATGAAACTTATCAAAAAATGTTTGAGGCCTATACGAGAATTTTTGAGCGGATTGGTTTAGAGTTCCGTGCTGTAGAAGCTGATACTGGAGCTATAGGAGGTAAATCATCCCATGAGTTTATGGTATTGGCTGAATCTGGGGAAGATGCCATTGCTTATTGTGAAGATTGTGAGTATGCAGCCAATCTGGAATTAGCGCAGAGTGAGATTTCTATAAAGGAAGAATATGAAGAGTTGAAGGATTTAGAAAAGATTTCTACTCCAAATATAAAGAGTATTAAAGATTTAGAAAAGTTTTTTGACCTTGACGGATGTAAGATGATTAAAACCCTGCTTTATGTTGCAGGAGATACTATGGTAGCTGCATTAGTGCGGGGCTGTGATGAATTAAATGAAGTAAAATTACGTAATCATCTCGGGGTGGCCAATATTCGGATGGCAACTGATGAAGAGATTATAGAAAAAACAGGTGCACCAGCTGGTTTTGTTGGTCCTGTTGGCTTAAAAAATATAAGAATTATCGCTGATCCATTGGTGATGAGGATTAAGAATGGTGTAACAGGAGCTAATGAAGCAGATTACCACTATCGCAATGTCAATCCAGGGCGAGATTTTACCGTTGCTGAAGAAGATGTGGTTGATTTGAGAACTGTTCAAGAAGGTGAAGCATGTGTTCACTGCGGTAAACCCCTTCGTATTGCCCGAGGAATTGAGGTAGGGCATATCTTCAAGCTTGGAACTAAGTACAGTGAGGCAATGGGAGCAACAATTCTTGATGAAAACGGAAAAGAAAGACCTATGATTATGGGTTGTTATGGTATTGGAGTTACGAGAATAATTGGTGCTGCAATTGAGCAAAATCATGATGAGAATGGAATTATATGGCCTATGCCGATTGCTCCTTTCCATGTAATCATTCTGCCTATTGGAAAAGATGATCAGATAATGGAAGTAGCAGAAGATATTTATGAAAAACTTATTGCACAGGGTATTGAAGCTGTATTGGATGACCGTAAAGAAAGGCCGGGTGTGAAATTTAATGATGCTGATTTAATTGGTATTCCTATCCGTGTAACCATTGGTAATCGAGGATTGAAGGAAAATGTGGTAGAGGTTAAGTACCGTGATACCGGTGAGGAGGTCAAAGTTGAAGTTGATAAGATTGTTGAGTTTATAGTGGATGAGGTGCGGAGCCGGTTATCTTAATTTGATAAGGAGTGATTTAATGAAGGTTTCAGCGGTAATTCCGGCCTATAATGAAGAGAAGACCATCGGTAATGTATTATCTGTTGTTATAGACTGCCCTGAGATTGAAGAAGTGATAGTGGTCAATGATGGTTCAACAGATAAAACATCAGATGTAGTTCGTCAATTCCCTGTTCAATTGATTGAGTTAGAAGAGAATAGGGGTAAGGGTGCAGCAATGAAGGTGGGAGTAGATAGGGCAACAGGAGATGTAATTATTTTTCTGGATGCTGACCTTATTGGCTTGACTGTCAAACATTTGCAGAAAATGCTGGCCCCGGTGTTGAATGGTGAGACAGATATGGTTATTGGAATTTTTGAACATGGACGCTTTGCAACTGATTTGGCTCAAAAGGTATCTCCTTTCTTATCTGGCCAGCGGGTAGTCAAACGTTCAGTTATCGATGGTTTAGGTAATATGGAAATGACCCGTTTTGGAGTTGAAATTGCTCTGACCCGATATGCCCTGGCCCATAATATTCCCTGTAAAGAAGTTTATCTGGAAAATATGAGTCATTTAATGAAAGAAGAAAAATTGGGATTGGTACGCGGCTTTTTACATCGTCTGAAGATGTATTGGGAGATTATAAAAATGCTTCCCAGAAGAAAATCCTCAATTAGATAAAGGGTGGTAGGTGTTGTTAAGTGAAAAAGATATTTTTATAAGATTAATTATAGCAGCTCTTTTGGGTGGGCTTATCGGTTGGGAGCGGGAACTTCATGATAGACCTGCTGGTTTTCGCACCCATATTCTGGTTTCTATTGGTTCAGCTTTAATCATGATTGTTTCTATTGGTATGTATTATTCTTTTGAAATCAGTGGTGCTGACCCTGGGCGGATTGCTGCCCAGGTTGTTTCTGGAATTGGTTTTTTAGGTGCTGGAACAATTATTCGTGAGGGAGTTAATGTCAAGGGATTAACAACTGCTGCCAGTCTCTGGACTGCTGCTGGAATAGGACTTGCCGCTGGAGCTGGATTTTATTTCAGTGCTTTTATAACTACTGGATTAGTCTTTATTGTCCTGATGTTTTTAACCAAAATTGAATTTAAGATAAGGGATAAAAAAATGATTGAAATCCGGGCCATTGATCGTCCGGGGCTTTTAGGGGATTTAGGTAATCGGTTGGGTAAATATAATGTTAATATCAAAAATCTTTCAATAGCTAATAATTCTGAAGACGATCTTATTCGGATCCATCTTCAAATTATTACACCTCCAGGTATTAATCTACACAGTTTAAATGAAGAACTTTTGCGGGTAAATGGTGTCAGTTATGTGGAGTGGACAAAATAAGGTCTCTAATAAATGTCGGAGGTCTTATTTGTTCTAGTCAGGTGGTGAAATATTTTAATCATGAAAGGAGTGTTTATAAATATGAAGTTAAAAGTAGAAAAAGAAATAATAAAATTGAGTTTGATGAGTTTCTTTTTAAATTTATTTTTCCTTGGCCCGGTTATTGTATTTTTTTTTCAACAGAGAGGCTTAGATTATTTTCAAATACTTTCATTAGAATCTATTTTAGTGCTATTTATTTTTTTGTTTGAAGTTCCTACAGGTATTTTTGCAGATAAGTTTGGTAGAAAAAAATCCATTATTTTAGGAGCATTTATAAATGTGACAAATATAGTAATTTTTCTTTTTGCAAATAGTTTTGTACATTTTGCCCTTGCCTATGCGCTGAGCGGTATATCAATTGCTTTCTTTTCTGGAACCATTGAGGCATTAATTTATGATTATTTGAAGCAAAAAAATAAAAAACATTTGATGAAACAGGCTATGGGTACTTATGGAGCTATTACTACTATGGCTTCTGTGATAGCTCCTGTTATAGGTAGTTATCTGGCAAAAGATTTGCTTCCATCTCAATTTACTCTTTTACTCTATCTTACTTTAGGAATGATATTGATTGGTTTTGTTATTTCATTGTTAATTGAGGATAGTAGAAAAAAAGATGTTGTAGGAGAAAATCCATTCATTATGTTAAAAGAGGGGATAGAATTATTATGGCAAAACAAGTCACTCCTCCGCATAGTTTTATTAAATGTATTTTCAAGTCCTTTTATATTCACCATTATGTATCTGGTTCAGCCATATTTTAAAATGTCGGATGTTAATGTGGCTTTTTTTGGAACAATAACATCAGTTGCACTTCTATTGTCGGCATTTGCCCAGAAATATGCCTATAAAATAGAAAAAATATTTGGGATAAAAAGAGGAGTTTTTCTGGTTACATTTTTACCTGGAGTTTTGTATTTATTTATGTCTTTTGTTTTTCATCCCATCTGGTCTGTAGTTTTATTTATATTTTTAAGAGCAATAATTGAGATTAGATACCCAATTTTTTCTGATTATAAAAATATTCATATTCCGGAAAAGATTAGGGCTACAGTACTTTCCCTTATATCACAGTTGAGCAGTTTTTATTTAATGATAATGCGGTTGATAATTGGGAAATTATCTGAATATAATCTCAGCTATTCCTTTATATTTATGGGTCTTGTGGTGATGGCTGCTTCTATTTACTTTAGAATTGGAGAAGATCATGTTGAATGTAAATAGGCTGTCAGGAAGGGGTCATTGAGATGGCAAAGGTTGTAATTAGTCCAGATAAAAAGAACATATTTTTAGATGAATTTATTGAAAGATTAGCCGAAAACCTTCCGACTGATAAGATAAGTAATTCTAATATATTAAATAAGTTTTCTATTCATTCAATAAATATCTATATTCGTGAAAAGCGAATGGAAATTTTTGTTGAATGTCCAGAAGGTTTTGAGATAGAGCAGGTGCAAAACTGTTTTATTCAATTGTTACATGAATTCATTCCTCAACTTGAATGTATTGATTGTAAATGGAAAGAGAAGCGGCGGGTAGAAAGTCTTAAGGAAGGGTTTAAAGAAGCATGGCCGGATTTACTCCATAAACTACAGGAGTATTTACCTACCAGTAATGGGTGGTTAGAGCGGGCCAAATGGAAGGTTCAAGGCCAGACGTTGGAGATATTAATTGAAAGTACCTTCGGCTTAAATCAATTAAAGAATAAACGCTGTGATGAATATATCCGTAGCTATGTTAGAGATGAACTGGGCTTTGATGTTGAAGTAAAGTTGGGCGTTTATGAAGTGGAATTAGCTCCACCTCCACCACCTAAATTTATTCCCCCCAGTGAAGTTCCACCACCATCTTTTCTAAGTGATTTTGGAAATGGAGAAATAAAAAATAATAATGGCGGTAGTAAAAGTAGGCGACATCAATCTAAACCGGAAGAAGGGGCTCTTTTAGGAAAAAAAATTAGTGATAATGAAAAGGTTACACCATTAAAAGAGATTACTGATGAAGAGCGTTCCATAGTTGTAGAGGGAAAAGTTTTTAAAGTAGAAGAGCGTGAGTTAAAGAGTGGTAGGAAGATTATTAGTTTCAATATTACCGATTATACTGACTCTATTACTGGAAAAATTTTTGTTGATGCTGATAATGAATTGGGGTCTCAGATTAAAAAAGGAGTCTGGCTTAGATGTCGAGGTAAAGTTCAAATTGATAAATTTTCCCAAGAACTAACACTATGGCCAGATGATATGATGGAGATTGACCGCAAGGATGGTAGACAGGATGATGCCCCCAAAAAGCGGGTAGAGCTTCATGCTCATACAAAAATGAGTGCCATGGATTCAGTAGCAGATGTAAGTGATCTGGTGAATACTGCTATAAGTTGGGGCCATAAAGCTATTGCAATAACTGATCACGGTGTGGTTCAGGCTTTTCCGGAAGCTTTTAATGCAGCAAAAGGGAAGATTAAGATAATTTATGGTGTTGAGGCATATTTTATGAATGATGGAGAAGCCATTGTTTTAAATGCTACTGATAAACCTTTAGACCAGATTGAATGGGTAGTTTTTGATGTGGAGACTACTGGGTTTAACCCAACAGAGGAGGAGATAATTGAGATTGGTGCAGTGAAGATTAAAGATGGGAAAATTATAGACCGGTTTTCTACCTTTGTTAATCCCGGTCGGTCTATTCCAGCTAGAATTACCGAACTTACAGGAATTGATGATAATATGGTAGCCGGTGCACCTACAATTGCAGAGATTATGCCCGATTTTATTGAATTCTTTAAAGATTCGGTTCTGGTAGCACATAACGCAATGTTTGATTATCGATTCCTTACAGCCGCATTAGAGAAGACGGGGTATAGTAAATTGATTTCAAATATTACCATTCTAGATACTCTCAATCTTTCCCGGGCCCTGCTCCCGGACTTGAAAAAACATAGATTAAATAGTTTAGCTGAGTATTTTGAGGTAAATTTAGAGAATCATCACAGGGCCTGTGATGATGCGGAAGCTACCGGTGAAATTTTCTTAAAGTTACTGGAAATGTTAAACAAAGATATTACCACTCTCAACGAAGTGAACAATCTAAGTAAAGAGATTGACTGGAAACGGCTCAAGACATACCATCTTTGCATTCTGGTCAAAAATAGCACCGGGCTTAAAAATCTCTATAAGTTAATATCTAAATCCCATTTGGACTACTTTTATCGTCATCCGCGAATTCCCAGAAGCCTCTTACAAAAATATCGTGATGGTTTACTCATAGGTTCAGCCTGTGAAGCAGGATATCTTTATCGGAGGGCTTTGCAGGGTGCTTCAGATGAGGAATTAAAGGAGATTATTCGCTTTTATGATTATATTGAACTCCAGCCTTTGGGTAACAACTCCTTTTTAGTTGACCAGGGTCAGGTTGGTTCTTTAGAAGAATTGAAGGAGCTTAATAAACGAATTTATCAACTGGCAAAGGAAGAGGGTAGACCAGTTATTGCGGCAGGAGATGTTCATTTTATAGAACCGCGTGATGCCATTTTTAGAGAGATTCTTATGACTGCTCAGGGGTTTGAGGATGCTGAAAACCAGGCCCCGCTTTATTTGAGAACTACAGAAGAGATGTTAGAAGAGTTCTCGTATTTTGGTGAAAATATTGCCCGGGAAATAGTCATTGAAAATACCAATTTAATTGCTGATATGATCGAAGATATCCGGCCTGTTCCCGAAGGAGTCTATCCACCCAAAATCCCAGGTGCTGATAAAGAAATTCGTGAAATGACTTATAAAAGGGCTCGTGAGATTTATGGTGAAGAGTTACCGGAAATTATCGAAAAACGTCTGGAAAAAGAGTTGAAAGCTATTATTGATAATGGGTATGCGGTTAATTATCTCATTGCACATAAATTAGTTAAAAAATCATTGGATGATGGTTATCTGGTGGGTTCCCGGGGTTCGGTTGGTTCTTCACTGGTGGCTACCATGTGTGGAATTACTGAAGTTAACCCCATGCCCCCACATTATATTTGTGAGAAATGTAAATACTCTGAGTTTATAACTGATGGTTCTGTTGGTTCCGGGCCAGATTTACCAGATAAAGATTGCCCTAATTGTGGACAAAAATTGATAAAAGAGGGCCATGATATTCCCTTTGAGGTTTTTATGGGTTTTAAAGGCGATAAAGTACCTGATATAGACCTTAACTTCTCAGGAGAGTATCAGTCCGTTGTTCATAAGTACACCGAAGAACTCTTTGGACGGGATTATGTTTTCCGGGCCGGAACCATTTCTACTGTGGCAGAACGGACAGCTTACGGTTTTGTTAAAAACTATCTGGAAGAAAAGGGAATAACAGCACGGAGTGCCGAAATTGAGCGTCTGGTTAAAGGGTGTGCTGGGGTTCGACGAACGACCGGACAGCATCCCGGAGGTCTTATGATTGTTCCCAATGATAAGGAAATATATGATTTTTGTCCAATTCAGCATCCTGCAAATGACGTAACATCTGATGTTATAACGACCCATTTTGATTATCATTCTATTCATGATAATCTGCTGAAGCTGGATATTCTGGGCCACGATGATCCGACAACAATCAGGATGCTGCAGGATTTGACGGGAATTGATCCACGGAAGATTCCACTGGATGATTTGAAGACAATGAAAATCTTCTCATCAACTGAACCCCTTGGTCTTACTCCAGAACAGTTGGGAACAACGGTGGGAACTTTTGGTATTCCAGAGTTTGGTACTCAATTTGTCCGGGGAATGCTGGAGGAAACAAGGCCGACAACCTTTGCCGAATTAGTACGGATTTCAGGTCTTTCTCACGGAACAGATGTCTGGTTAAATAATGCCCAGGATCTGGTGCGAAGCGGAACGGCTCAGTTGGCTGAAGTAATTTCTGTCCGGGATGATATAATGAATTATCTGATACTAAAAGGTGTGGATAATGATAAAGCTTTTAAAATTATGGAGAAAGTAAGAAAAGGAAAAGGATTAACTGAAGAGGAAGAAGCATTAATGCGAGAACATGATGTTCCTGAGTGGTATATCGAATCGTGTAAAAAGATTAAATACATGTTCCCGAAAGCTCATGCTGCTGCTTATGTGATGATGGCTTTCAGGATTGCATATTTTAAAGTTCATTACCCTCTGGAATTTTATGCTACCTATTTTACCATCAAAGCGGATGATTTTGATGCCCAGTTGGTTTCTAAGGGGCAGGACTATGTACGAAAAATGAAAGAAAAGCTTGAAGCAAAGGGTAGTGATGCTACAGCTAAAGAAAAAGGGATTCTTACTGTGTTAGAAATTGTCCTGGAAGCGATGCTTAGAGGGATTGAGTTTGATAAGGTAGATCTTTATCGCTCTCATCCAACTAAATTTTTAATCGATCCTGAGACGAAGAAGCTGATTCCGCCATTTGTCAGTTTACAGGGATTGGGCGAGAGTGCAGCTAGAAGTATTGCTGCCAGTCGTGAAGAAGGAGAGTTTAAATCTATAGAGGATTTAGCAACCCGGGCCAGGCTGTCTAAAACTGTAATTGAGGTATTGAAGGAACATGGAACATTGGATGGCTTGCCTGAGAAAAATCAATTGTCCCTCTTTGGTTTTTGATTTTGGGGATAGTATAAAATTTTAGCAAGATTCAAAAAAAGTATAAAAGGTTAAACTGCAAAAAGCTAATTTTTCAATCCATGAGAAATTTTTCGAACCATCTAAAGCTCGATTTCCGCCGAATAAGGCTTCCTAATCAAAGGGCCCTCCTGGCCCTTGATTAGCTCATCACCTCCTGTGATGAGGCCTTATTTCGTCGGAAATTTCGCTAAGATGGTTTAGTGAAAAATTTCTCAAGAAGCGAAAAATTAGCTTTTTGCAGTATAATCATATTACCTGAATCCGTGATGCTTTTTTAAACTATGTGTTCTCTGAACATTTTTTTAGACATCTATGAGACAAAACACAGCAATAAAGTAATTTGTTATATTACTATTTCATTAGTCTCAAAAAAAAGGAAATAAATACATTTCTTTCTAGAATAATCGAAAGATTCAAAAAAAGTTAATTTCTAACTTTATCTACTTGTTATATATCGACAATAAGATATATTCACATGATTTTATTACAAAAAGATAATTTTTCTCAATTTAATCGTGCGTAAGATATCTTTTGATAAATCTCCTTAAAAACTAAAAACCATGGACTATGACGCCCAAATGAAAGTTTATATTGTCGAGCATGGTAAACCAAACGACATGCTAAATAAATCAAATTATGAATGACTGTTCTAATAGGTCTGCGTTGGGCTTTTTTACGTAAAGGAGTTTTCGTAAAACCAACCATCATTTGCCCTATTATACGCAATATATTATAAGCCAGTACATCAAGATGTAAAATCAAATTGTTGGTAGCAAATTTGCCACTCGGCAGTCTTTCCAGATCTAAATCTGTTTTTATCTCACTATGAAATTGCTCACTGGTACCATGTTTTTCATAAGGTTCGATAATAACTTCTGGCTCATCGGGTAGACTCGTCCAGTATGTATCTACTTTGATTTTGGGCATTAGTAAAGTTTGTCCGTCTGGTAGTATGGTTTCCTCTGTAACTTTATAAATAAGTCGAATTTGATGATTGGTTTCACCATTTTCTGTCTTTTCTTTAAACTCAATTTTCTGAGAACCTAAATAAACTATTTTGCCTTCACGCTCTTTTATCATAGTTCCATTTTGTTTAGCAATGGCATACCATGTTTCAGGTTTTTCTCTACGCATGTTGCGTTTTATGATAAAGTCAGCTTTAGTTTCAGGGTTTAAACAAATCTTTCTATTTTCAATGCTGTCATAGCCCGAATCCATGCGGATCAGCAGAGGTAGTGAAGTAATTTTTTTAGCATAGCGAATAGCATTAGCCAGGAATTCAGCAATACCATTTTGAGAGTGATCCTTAAGATATAGGAGTAATTGGCGCTTTAACCTTTTTTATCAAATGGACTGCCTCTTCTAAAATAATTTTATTCCATTGTGGATGGCGTCCAACCGTATCAAGACGTTGACGTAATGTAGGACTGGAAGGTACTTGTTTTAAACCCAATAATATTGCAAAAAAATCATCTTCACGAAACTGTTCAATACAATCAAAATCATTTTTTCCCTGACACAAAAGTCCGATATGAGCTGCTACAACATCACCGTTAGAAATTGAGGGTGTGGAAACCCCTTTTAGCCTTGTTAAATTGAGACGTTTTTTTAAGGGTACGAGATTCAGCAGTTCTCCAACTAATGCTAAACCTGAATGACTGGAAATAAGTTCGTTGGATTGTTCAAGAATGAATTTCATTGACTTATTTGCACTTTCCGGGTGAAAATTAATAATCCGAAATAAATGTATTTTCCTCTATAATACTTCTATTTTTACCTAGTTTCTTCCTTTTCTAATTTTAAAAATCACGGATTCAGGTCAATTAAAAAATTATCTTTTATAACAAAAATTATTTAACAATAAAATAATTTTAAAAAACGAGAATGATAATCAGCCCTACATGTCGAAATAAAAATAAGAAAATTAAAACATAATTCAATATAGATAGGAGTTATCGATAATATTTAGAAAAAAATTATGAATATCTAAAGGGTCAATTATTAAATCATTATAAATCCTATGAATTCTAGACTAGCCATAATGGAGTTAGGTTGTTGTTCATCGGGTTAAGCTTGGTAATTTTGATAAATATAAAATAGGGGAAGGAGGTGACAAGCATGAAGGTATTGGTTCCAGCTAATAAGACAGAAAGTGGTATTATAGCAGTTCATGCACTCTGTGGACCTTGTTCGCATCTTGGTGGATGTAGAACAATTGCAGGATAATAAAGTAAAATGAGATTGGAGAAAAGTAAGTGGTGCTTTATAACCACTTACTTTTCTCCTCGCAATTATAGAAACTTTCAAAATAGAGAATATAGGAAAATATTGTATTCAAGCGATGAAAGGCGAATAATTAGATTCTCTGGTTTTGAAAAGCTTTATTATGATGAGAAATTAATTAGTAGCATCAAATAAAATATGAAGTTTCTTAGAAAATGGAAGTTGGTAATAGTTTAAAACCATTCTATCAGTTAGAGTACAAAATATTGTATTTCGAGTCAAGTAATAATTCACCATTTAATAAAAATATGGAAATTAAAGTTTATAATAAGTTTTGTTATTAATTATACTTTTTTAAAACCAACCAGGGTTAAAGAGTTTTGTTGTGCTACTCTGATTTTTTGCATTTATCTGTAATGCTTATTGAATCTTGGATCTTGTTCAATAGTCCATCTAGTAACTTATGCTCAGTTTTCAATTATTCGACCAGTGGAGTCTGTAATCTGCAAAGGTGGTTTACCGCCAAATGAATCATGGGGTTTTAAGTAGTTGAAATACAACTGATACAGTATTGCATGAGAGATAGCACCTTCGAAAGAACTGAAGCTTTTATGTCGTTTGTAATATGATTTATAAGTTCCAAAGAAGCGTTCTACTATGTTTTTGTAAGGCCGATAAACTTCATTGCTGTAATCGACTATTCCATAGGGAAAAAGCCCTTTAATCTGGTGGTGATCGATATTTGCATTTAGAAATACTTTAGCAGCATGTACAGCAACTTCATAGATTAGAGCTTTATAGGTCACTAGAGTGAATTTTTTACCATCGTATTGTTCGATGACCCTTTGTAGAATTGTAAGGGCAGCTTTAGCATCACGATGTTTAGAAAGATGCTGAATGATGACAAAACCATGTTTACCATCGATGGCTGTAAATAAGCAGTGCCATTTGCCTTTAATTTTGACATAGATTTCATCGATAGCGACAATATCAGATAAAGGTAAAGGTAGTTTTGGAATCAAGGGTGCCAATTTAGCAGCTAATGAAACTGTCCATTTTTGAATGATCTCTTTTGATAGAGAAACTTGCCAGGTTAGTTTGATAGCCTGTACAGTTTGTTGTAAAGAGAGACCTAATCCGATGTAGAAATCAATAGCTTTAGAGATTAAAAAGTTCCGTAATGGCTGTTAGCCAGGTTAACTGGTGTTTTTTGTGGAGATGAGATTTCTAACTCATTTGGATCAAAATCAAAAGCACGATAACGATATCTTTTACGTTGATTAACCCATTTAGGGCAGTTATCGTTTTTACATTTGTATTTGGTGTAATGTTTTCTATGTTTTTCTTTAGAGAGGGCATAACCACAAAATAGGCAATAGTATGTAGGATGTGTTTTAGGTTGATGAGGCTTTTTTGGAGCCCATTGATATTTACAGACTTTACACTGAAGTTTTTGATATCCATCCCGATCACGTCCAAAGAGTCTGAGATAGTCTTCAGAGGGGCTCCACAGTGTGGGCATTCATCGACATCAATATTTAAAGATTTAATTCTGCGTACAGGTTTGATTGGTTGTCCATTTTTTTCAGCTTCAGCGAGTAATGTTTGATAATCTTTGTAAACAGGTTTTACAAGAGGTAAAGGATTATCTAGGCTGTTTAATTTAGAGTAGTTATCATCAATCTGTTTAGATGGTGTAAAATCAATACGGAAATATTGTGAGAGAACTAAAAAGAGATGAAGAAGAAAATTTAATAAAGAATTTAAGAGGATATTGAGTAGTGGTTGACGAATCATAACTTACGAATCCCTCCATTCTGGGTGTAGTGAGTTTTGGTTTGGTCAACTACTACCTACTACTCCAGGGGGAGGGATTCCTTCTTTTTTAGGAAAATCCCGACTCTACAAGGAAAAATCAAGCTTTTGCCCCTTGAAAAAGGGAGAAAATTTGACGGAACAGATTAATTTAGTGGAAGGAAAATATATGAAATGGACAAATTATTATACATTCTTTGATTTGAAAAATCATTATTATTTGCTTAATACTTTAAATTCTGCATTAATTGAAATAGATGAGGAGTATCTATCAAAGATTAAGCATGTAATTTCGGACTGTAATTATGATGTTCTTAGTAAGGATGAGATTAAAATTCTTACAGAAAATAGGTTTCTTATTAATGATTCTTACGATGAACTTTTAGCTGTTCGTAATAAATATCTTTTGTCAAAATATCGATTAGGGAACAAAATAAAAATAGATATTGCCGTTACTAATCAATGTAATTTTAGATGTCCATACTGTTTTGAAAGATTCTCTAATAATACAATGCATACAAGTATTGCAGATGAAATAAGAGGTAATTTTGTAAAAAAATTTAAAATTTTATATAACATATATGTCAAGCAATTATAAAATAAGAGAATTGCAGATAGTTTGGTATGGTGGTGAACCATTGCTTGAGTGGCCTTTCATACATTTTATAAACGATGAATTAATTAGTTTATCTGAACGATTTGGCATGAAATATAATAACATAATAGTAACAAATGGTTATTTACTCGATGAATCAATTGCGAGGGCATTAGGAAAGCAAAATATAGAGTATGTTCAAATTACTCTTGATGGCACTGAGCACATTCATAATTTAAGAAGAAGAATTGCTAACGGTGGAGGCTCATATTCAACGATTTTACAAGGGATTTCTTATTTATTAAATAATAATATAAATACTGTTATTCGTATTAATGTTGATAAAGAAAGTATTAATTCAATTAGCTCGCTTATTGATGAGTTATATAGGAAATATAAAAAATATGTAAAAACTAAACTACTTTCTTTAGATATAGCACGAGTGTATGGATATAGAAAATCTTTTTCATTGTCTGATTTTTATTACATGTGTAGGAATATTTGGTTAAAGACAGTACATTATGGTTTTATTACTCCATCATTACAAGTTGCAGGTATAGGAACTTTTTGCGGAGCTGAGAGAGATTCTCTTACTGATATAGTTGTAGATATTTTTGGGAATCTTTATAAATGTTGGAATTATGTATTTGTAAAAGGAGCAAATTATTCAACATTAGAAGAGTTAGCAGAACACAATTATGAAATAATCCCTCAAAACAGAAATAGGCTGAGGTATGTTGAAAAAGCTTCCCTTCTAAGCATCAATAATGGTAAATGTTTAAGCTGTAACTATTTTCCCTATTGTCAAGGACTTTGTCCAGATCTTAGACTTAGAATAATGAAGAGTTTGGAAGAAAATATATATAATAGGGATAAGTGCAAATCGATAGTTAAGGATTATCTAGAAACCCAAATAGAGGCATTGTTATCTTCTAAGGAGTGATAGTAATGATGAATGTCATCTTCAGGCAGTTTAAGTTCTTATGGCAGCAAATGCCAAAAGGATATAAGCAATATTATACAATTTATATGCTTATTTCTGTTGTTCATGTTTTCATTTTTCTGCTTCTTCCACTTATATACAGAGATATAATAGACGCTCTTACAAAAGAGCATTATTCTCCAGAGAAAATTTTTCTTTATATCATTCTCACTTTGGCAGGCTATGCTTCAATAAGGATATGGAGTCTTATAAATATCTATTTCAAAGAAAAAATGAAAAAAATTATTATGGATAAACTTTTTCATTCTGTACTGGAGATGGATTCAGCTCATTTTAAATCAAGAGAGCCAGGTTATTGGGCAAGTATTTTTTCAAAGGACATAGATATGACATCAAATATGTATCTGGATTTTGTTTATACTCTTCCTGCTGAAGGTATTGCCCTTGTTGCGATACTTGTCATTATTGCTATTAACTGTATGCCTATTACTTTTGTTATTCTTTCAGGATTAGCTATTGCAGGTTTCATAAATTATTGGAGAGATAAATATGTGGTGCCTTACTATGATAAAGCACAGGAGGATTTCAGGAATACAATTGATATAGTTAATGCTTACCTCAAAGGGGTAGGAGATTTATTGCACAATCAGGCAGAGAATGTTTTTATTCAAAAATTAAAAGAGAGATTTGTCATTTACAGTAATCATCTTGAAAAATATTTTAAAAAGGATTCCATAAGCGAATATTTCATTTCAGTTACAAATGAAGTTACAAAAATGGCAAGTGTTGGGCTTTCTTTATTTTTCTTTATAAAGGGAAATTTTACTTTTGGTACAGCAATACTTCTTATTATGTTTTCTTCCACTGCCTGTGAAAAGGCAAAATATTTAGTGGAGAATTTCAAATGGCTTATGAATTTTCCTCCTCACATTAAAAAGGTGCAAATGGCTATTGAATCTCCACAATTAATAAAGAGCAAGCAAAATATATCTAGTGATTTTATTGCTTTAAATTTAAACAATATTGGTGTTAAATACAATGATAAATGGGTAATAAGACATTTTTCTATGGAAATAAAAAAAGGTGAGAAGGTTGCATTATTGGGGAAAAGCGGTATAGGTAAATCAACAATTTTAAAAGTAATTTCAGGGAGTATCAGGCCCTGTGAAGGTAAAGTAGAGTTTATTTATTGTTGCCCGAAGATAGGACTTCTCTCTCAGAGATGTTATCTGTTTAATAGAACCATAAGGGAAAATATGTTAAGTGTAAAGCCTGATGCTAAAGATGAAGAAATTATTGAAGTATTAAAGAATGTTGGATTGTTTGACTGGTTTCGAAGATTGCCTTTGGGGTTAAATACGCAAATTGGCCAATTGGGCAAATTGGTTTCTGGCGGAGAAAAAGCGCGATTATCATTAGCCCAACTCATTCTTTTAAATCCTGATTTAGTGCTTATTGATGAACCGTTTGTAGGTGTGGATAAGGAGCGTAAAGACGAAATTATGCAATATATGAAAAAGTTTTTACAGGATAAAACCTGTATAATTGTAACCCATGATGATGACATAGTTAAAACCCTTGCCTTGCGGTGTGTTTATGTGAGAGGTGATAGCTTATGAAGCGAATAAAATGGCTTTTTCATATATTGCCCAAAACCATAATAATAGATTTTATTATTACATTTTTCTTTTTCTTTGCATCAGACATTGGCATATTATTAATGCCATTGTTCTATGCAAAAATTCTCGACAAGGTTCAAAAATTACATAACTTTCCTTTTGTGTATTATTTAACATGGGGAGGACTTATTTTAGTTTTGGTAACAGTACGCACATACATGACATATAGAAATAGTAAACAAAAAGTTAAGATACATAAAATACTTGCTGTAACAACAGGCAAATTGATTTTTAATGTTCCCTTGCAAGAAGTTGTAGCAAAAGGTTCGCAGTATTACACAGATGCAATTTTAAATAGAACTGGAGAGGTATCATCATTATTTGATATACAAAACATGACAGGTATTATAAATCTCGCAAGACTTATTGTTTTAACAATACTCATTACATATATTGATAAAATATCAGGTGTGTCTTCCTTTATTGTAGTAATTGTATCTATCCTTATATATAAATATGGAAATAATTATTATCTGAAAAATAATGCAAAGTTCATAGAAAAAAAGAGGCAATACTTAAGTGATGTGGAAGATACGATTTTTGGAAAGGAAGAGATAGAAAATTTTGGGACTTTTGATTATGAAGAGAAACGCCACAATGCTTTAACAGAAGAATTAAGGAAAATGCACACCAAAATTTTAGCCAGAGATTTTATACATTTTTTTATAGAACTGGATGCTGTAAGGATTGCTTATGAACTTTTCATATTTGTCTGGGTATTGAATAGAGTTTATACTGGATTATATTCCTTAGGGATTGGCATAGTCTTGATTTCTTACAGTAGGATGCTTACAACCCCTATTGTATATCTTAATTCTATCCTGACGAATTTCAGAAATAATTTAACTGCTCTTGATATTGTACATAACCTGGATAAAAATAAAACATTGCCCAATTCAACACCAATTCCTGTATTGGGCAAGAAGATTGAAAAGATTTGTTTTCGGAATGTAAGTTATAGAGTTAATGAAAAAGTAATACTTAGTAATTTATCATTTGAATTGAGGAAAGGAGAGAAACTTGCTATTGTTGGCCCTTCAGGCAAAGGGAAAAGTACAATTATTTCTTTGCTTTTGAAAGATTGTGTGCCTACATCAGGAAAGATACTTGTAAATGATGTAGATATTAAATATATAGATAAGGATTGGCTATATACTCACATTGGTCTACTTTCTCAAAATGGATATTTATTTCCAACTACAGTGGAAGAAAATATACGGATGGGTAATACATCTGTTACAACTGCGGAAGAAAATGAAATTTTAAAAGAGGTAGAATTATCGTCAATAGAACTTAATTACAAAGTCCGTGAAGGTGGACAAAACCTATCTGGTGGTGAAAAATCCCGGTTGCTTTTGGCCAGGCTTATTGCTCAAAATAAAGATTTTGTCATATTAGATGAGCCTTTGGAGGGAGTGGATGTTAAAACGAGAAGTAAAATTATAGAGAATTTAAAAACATATTTAGCTTCAAGAACTGCTATCATTATTACACATCACACTGAAATAGCCAATGCCCTTGCCACACGGAAAATATTAATCTAATGTAATAGCCACCTGATTATTTAATTTAACAGTTTTTGTATTAGTAGTTCTTATTTTTGGAATGACCTTTGGAAAACCACTTGCATTTTTTGAATTTTTGTGTTAGAATATTTTCTGGAAGCTTTAAGTTTTATGAGAATTGATCTATTTTTGTCTAATAGAGTGGGTTTTTACCCACTCTTTCATTTATGCATAGTACATTTTTGGTATATATGATTGCTTTTCTTTGGAAAGAATAAAAATTGCCCGGCAAATATTTACCGGGGAAAATAAAGGAGGGATAATAGAAAATGAGTAAAATTGCTGAAATTGTCTATAAAATGGCAGAACCCATCGTTGATGAAGCAGGGCTTGAATTGGTAGATGTGGAATACATAAAAGAAGGCAAGCAATTTACACTGCGTGTTTTCATTGACCGCCCTGAAGGCGGGGTTACATTGGATGATTGTCAAAATGTAAGTTCTAAGTTGAGTGAACTTTTAGATGAAAAGGATCCAATTCCCAATTCTTATACATTGGAAGTTTCTTCCCCCGGCATTGATCGGCCTTTAAAAAAAGATGCAGATTTCGTAAGATTTGCTGGGCGGAAAGTAGATGTTTCTACATACAAACCTGTTTATGGCAGGAAGAAAAAATTTAGTGGAGAATTGGTTGGACTTGTAGATGGAAAAGTGGTAGTTCGGGTTGATGATGAACAACTAGAGATTCCCCGTGACCAGATTTCCAGGATCAGATTAGCAGTTGAGTTTTAATCTGATAGAGGAGGTTTTTTTAATGAATGTGGAGTTTTTAAGGGCATTGGATGATATTGAAAAAGAAAAGGGAATCCCAAAGGATTTATTATTAGAAGCTATAGAGGCCGCTTTAATATCTGCATATAAGAGAAATTTTGGTTCTGCACAAAATGTGCGGGTGGAGATTGAAAGAGACACAGGTGAAGTACATGTATTTTCTCGAAAAAATGTGGTTGAGGAAGTAAAAGATCCATTATTGGAAATCTCACTTGAAGAAGCGAGGGCAAAGCACCCCGATTATGAAATAGGTGATGTTATAGAAATTGAAGTTACACCAGCAAATTTTGGTCGGATTGCTGCTCAAACTGCTAAACAGGTAGTAGTTCAGAGGATTCGTGAAGCTGAGCGGGAAATTATTTATAAAGAATTTCAAAACCGTGAAGGAGATATCATAACCGGAATTGTTCAGCGGTGGAGTAAGCAAAATGTGGTAATTGATCTTGGAAGAACAGAAGCAATACTTATTCCATCAGAGCAGATGAAATCTGATGAATACAAAAGCGGTGAGCGGATCAAGGTTTATATTGTGGAAGTAAAAAATACTACCAAAGGGCCGCGGATTCTGGTTTCTAGAACCCATCCGGGGCTATTGAAACGGCTATTTGAGTTGGAGGTACCTGAAATTTATGATGGTATTGTTGAATTAAAAGCTGTTGCTAGAGAGGCTGGTTCTCGCTCCAAAATTGCTGTCTATTCCTATGATCCTGATGTGGATCCTGTTGGTGCCTGTGTAGGTCCGCGGGGAATCCGGGTTCAGGCAGTAGTAAATGAGTTAAATGGGGAAAAGATCGATATTGTGAAATGGAGTGAAGATCCGGCTAAATTTGTCTCCAATGCATTAAGTCCAGCAAAAGTTGTTTCAGTAAATATTCATGAGGATGAAGGTGTTGCTCAGGTAGTAGTCCCTGATTACCAATTATCTTTAGCTATCGGTAAAGAAGGACAAAATGCGCGATTGGCTGCAAAACTGACAGGTTGGAAAGTTGATATTAAAAGTGTTTCTCAGGTAGAAAAAGAACCTTTTAAAGACCCTTCATAAGAAGTTGAGATATATGCGGAGGTGAAATTAATTGCCAAAAAAAGTTCCTATCCGCAAGTGTGTGGGTTGTCAGGAACGGAAGGAAAAACGTGAATTAATTCGTATAGTCCGTTCACCAGAAGGGGAATTTTCCGTTGATCCAACAGGCAAAAAACCTGGAAGAGGGGCTTATATTTGCCCTAAACTGGAATGTTTAGAAAAAGCGATTAAAAATAAAGGTCTTGAGCGTTCTTTTAAAACAGCAGTTGATGATGAATTAAAAGAGTTACTTCGACAGAAGGTGACTTCATATGAAAAATGATAAAAGAATTGTTGGTATGTTAGGTCTGGCACAGAAAGCTGGAAAGATTAGTTCTGGTGCATTCCAGGTTGAAAAGGATATTAAAAAGGGTAGAGCTTATTTAGTGATCGTTGCAACTGATGCCAGTGCTAATACACTGAAGGATTTTCGGGATAGCTGTAAATATTATAAAGTTCCATTTAGAGTATGGGGTGATAAAGAGACTTTAGGACATAGCATTGGTAAGCCGTTTAGAGCAGTAGTAGCAGTGCGGGATCAGGGCTTTGCAGCCCGCCTCAAAGAATTGTTAGGGGGAGAGGTTGATGATGAAAATTTCGTAGGAGGTGTTGTATATGGGAAAAATTCGCGTATATAAGCTGGCAAAGGAATTGGGAATTAAAAGTAGTAATATAATTGATTTACTGCAAGAATTAGGAGAAGAGATATCCAGTCATATGAGTACAATAGATGATGAGATAGTGGATACTTTAAAGGAATTAATAGATAGTAAAAAGTCCGGTACGGAAAAGAAAAAAAAGACAAAAGAAAAATCTAAGAAAAAGAAATGTAGAAAGAAGGGGCAAACTGTTAAAAAGGAAGTAGTTCAAAATGCTGAAGCCTCTGATGAGATTTCCTCTATTGATGGCGGGGAAGATGGAGAAAATGTAATTGAAGTTCAACTACCTTTAACCGTTAAAGGTCTAGCTGAACTTTTGAATGTGAACCCAAATACTTTGATTGGTAAATTAATTGGTCTGGGTGTTATGGCTACTATCAATCAAAACTTAGAACCGGAAGCTATTGAGCTTATGGCTGAAGAGTTCGGAAAAAGAGTTAAATTTATAACCCAGGAAGATAAGATGAAAAGGATACGTGAGATTGAAGATCGTGAGGAAGATTTAAAACCACGACCGCCGATTGTTACCGTCATGGGTCATGTCGATCACGGTAAAACATCATTGTTAGATGTAATCCGTCATACCAATGTTACCGCTACTGAGGCTGGAGGAATTACTCAGCATATCGGTGCTTACCAGACTATAGTTAATGGTAAAAAGATTACTTTCCTGGATACACCGGGCCATGAGGCTTTTACGGCCATGCGTGCTCGTGGTGCACAGATTACGGATATTGCTGTTTTAGTTGTTGCTGCTGATGATGGTGTTATGCCTCAGACTGTTGAAGCGATAAACCATGCGAAAGCTGCAGGAATTCCAATTATTGTTGCTATAAACAAAATTGATAAAGATAATGCTAATCCTGATAGAGTATTACAGGAATTATCCGAACATGGTCTGATTCCGGAAGCATGGGGTGGAGATACCATCTGTGTTAATGTCTCTGCTTTAAAGAAGATTAATATTGATGAACTTTTAGAGATGATTCTTCTGGTTGCAGAGATGGAGGAATTAAAAGCCAATCCAAATAGACCCGCTGATGGTGTAGTTGTAGAAGCTGAATTGGATAAAGGACGGGGTCCAGTAGCTACAGTATTGGTAAAACGTGGTACATTGAAGATTGGTGATCCGATAATAGCTGGTACTACTTATGGTCGTGTTCGTGCTATGATTAATGATAAAGGTGAACGGGTTAAAGAAGCTGGTCCATCTACTCCGGTCGTTGTTTTAGGTCTTTCTGATGTACCTCAAGCAGGAGATATTTTTGAAGTTGTGGAAGATGATAAAACAGCTCGTATCATTGCTGAAGAACGGGCTGAACGGAAACGGATGCAGGAGTTACAGACCAAAAAGGTTGTCTCTTTAGATGACCTCTTCAAACAGATTCAAGAAGGAGATGTTAAAGAACTTAAATTAATTATTAAAGCTGATGTTCAGGGTTCAGTAGAGGCTTTACGAGATGCCCTGTTAAAGTTAAGTACTGATGAAGTACGAGTGACTCCAATTCATACCGGTGTTGGTGGAATTACTGAAACAGATATTATGCTGGCCAGTGCATCGGATGCTATTGTTATCGGTTTTAATGTTCGTCCTGATTTAAATGCTCGCAAATTGGCAGAACGTGAAAATGTAGAGATCAGGACATATCGTGTAATATATAAGGCCATTGAAGAGGTAAAAGCTGCTTTAGAGGGATTATTAGAACCTGAATATAAAGAGGTTGTTGTTGGTCATGCTGAAGTTAGAGCTACATTTAAAGTACCTAAAGTCGGAACCGTTGCTGGTCTTTATGTAACCGATGGAAAAATTAATAGAAATAATCAGGTTCGACTGATCAGGAATGGAGTTGTAATTCATGAAGGTAAAATTGCTTCATTAAAACGATTCAAAGATGATGTTCGTGAAGTTACTGAAGGCTATGAATGCGGTTTGGGAATTGAAGGATATAATGATATCAAAGAAGGTGACGAAATTGAGGTATTTGAAATTCAAGAAGTTAAACGTACACTTGACTGATATTGGTAAGGGGAGATGATCTGCATGTCTCAACGTGCACGGCGTGTTGCTCAGGTGATAAAAGAAGAAATAAGCGATTTATTACAGCGTGGTGCTATTAAAGATCCACGGATTGGTTTTGTCACCATAACTGATGTAGAGGTATCAAAAGACCTTCGCTACGCAAAAGTTTTTGTCAGTGTATATGGAGATGAGACGGAAATACAAAACACTATGGAAGGTTTAAATGCTGCTGCTGGATTTGTCCGCAGGGAGGTAGGTAAGCATTTACGCTTACGCCATACCCCTGAAATTATTTTCAAATTTGATCAAAGTGTTCAATATGGCGCGCGAATTAATGAAGTTTTACAGGAATTAAAAAGGAAAGAAAGGTTAGTGGAGGATGATGAACAGTTTAAAGGAGATTGCTGATACAATTGCAAAATATAACCAGGTTGTAATATGCGGTCATATTGACCCCGATGGTGACTGTCTGGGTTCAATGCTTGCATTAGGTACTGCCTTAAAAAAACAGGGTAAAAAGGTACGCCTGGTATTAGAAAGAACTTTACCTGATAATTTATCTCCTTTGGAGGAAGATTGGGATTATTGTTATACAGATGATTTTGTATTTGAACCTGAGGATCAACTTTTGATAGTTCTGGATAGTGGTGCACTGGATCGGATTCCTGAACTTCCTCCTCATAAATTACCAATTATCAATATCGACCATCATATGAGTAATACTTTCTTTGGTGATTATAATTATGTTGATGAGAGGGCGGCTGCTGCGGGAGAAATTGTCTATCTTTTGTTAGAGGAGATGGGGATTGAGATTGATCAAAAGATTGGGTATTATATAGCTGTTTCTATTATTTCTGATACTGGTTGTTTTAGATATTCTAATACCAATCCTCGCATCCTGCGGTTAATGGCTGATCTATTAGAGATGGGTATTGATACCGCCTCTATTTACAAAGATTTTCTCGCCAGCCATCCTCTCCGTAAAATTCGTCTTAGAGGACTCGTTTATTCGCGAATGAAAACTGCTTTTGATGGGCGGGTAGCATGGGTTGTAATTGATCAGGAAATGTTAAAAGAAGCAGGAGCCACGGTTGATGATACTGGTTCCATCTCGAGCGAACTGCGGGATATAAAAGGAGTAGAGGTTGGAGTTAGTATTTTGGAAAGAGAACCTGGTTTGATTCAGTTAGGTTTACGTTCTAATGATTATGTTCCTGTAAACGAAGTGGCCATGATTTTTGGAGGGGGAGGACATTTACGTGCTGCTGGTGCACGTGTTAGAGGAGATTTAGAAGAAATATCTAAAAAGGTATTACAAAAGATCGGAGAATATCTGGAGTGATAGAAAGAGATGAATGGGATTTTAAATATTTTAAAACCAGCTGGCATGACATCTTTTGATGTAGTAGCTAAAATAAAGGGTCTTGTCAAAACCAAGAAAGTTGGACATACTGGAACTTTAGATCCGGATGCTGTTGGAGTGTTACCGATCTGTCTGGGGAAGGCAACCCGTATGGTAGAATTTTTAATGGAAGATCGTAAATTTTATCGAGCTCAGGTGACTTTAGGGATTGAGACTGATACTCAGGATGCTAAAGGAAAGATTATTGCTCAACATGAGATAAGTAATATTGATGAAGGTAAGATTAGACAGGTATTGACTCAATTTATCGGGAAGATTGAACAGATTCCACCTATGGTTTCAGCTGTTAAACATAAAGGAAAGCGACTATATGAATTAGCCCGTCAAGGTATTGAGGTTGAACGTAAACCTCGGGAAGTAAAAATTTATAGTCTTAAACTTTTAAGAGTAAATTTACCTCATTTTTGGATTGATGTAGAGTGTTCAAAAGGAACATATATTAGAACTCTGGCCCATGATATTGGAAAAGCTTTAGGAGTTGGAGCTCATCTCTCTTATCTGATTCGGATAAAAACTGGAGAATTTTCTTTAGAGGAGAGTGTAACAATACCCGAAGTATTTGAGGCATCTCAAAAAAATAGGATTTCTGATTTAATTTTACCTATAGATTGGGGAGTTCGTTCTCTGCCTAAAGTACTAATTAAAGATAAGGTGCAAAAAAAGGCTTATAATGGGGGGCAACTACAAAAAAGAGACTATCAAAAGTTTCCTGAAGGATTGGGTAAGGGTGAGTTAGTAAGAGTTTATAGCAAAAGCGGCTTTATTTCCATTTCAGAGGTGTATGACCCTGAAAGGCAAATTTTAAGGCCCGTAAAAGTTTTTGCCTGAGAGGTGTATAGGATGCAGTTGATTACAGATGAAGAAATAATGAAAAATCACGATAAACCTATGATAGTTGCCCTGGGTTTTTTTGACGGTATTCATTACGGACATCGTGTTATCATAGAAGAGACAGTTCGTCAGGCCAGAGAGTCAAATGTCTTGAGCGGAGTTTTTACTTTTCATCCTCATCCTTTAAAGGTTCTGGCACCGAAGCGGGCTCCCGGATTAATTACAGCTTTATCTCAAAAAAGGCGGATTTTAGCTGAAATGGGTGTTGACCGACTAATTGTAAAAGCTTTTACTAAAGAATTTGCTGCCACTGATTTCCGTTCTTTTGTTCAGACCTATCTGGTTCAATATTTAAAGGTAAAAGGTGTTGTTGTGGGAGAAGATTTTCGTTTTGGTAAGGAAAGTAAAGGCGATGCTACTGCTATGAAGGAATTGGGCGAAAAATACGGTTTTACTGTAACTGTCTTTGATACTATTAGGGTAAATGGGGTAGAAGTTAGAAGCACTTTGATTCGCAATTTGATTCTTAAAGGTCAGATGGATAAGCTCCTTACTTATTTAGGAAGACCGTATACTTTGGTTGGTAAAGTTGTTCGGGGAGATGGCCGCGGTCATCAATTGGGATTTCCTACAGCAAATTTATCATTAGCAGTTGATTATGTTATTCCTGATTACGGAGTATATGCCGGGTATATTATTGTTCATGGTAAAAGATATCAAGCTGTTGCTAATATCGGAGTCAGGCCTACTTTTGCTAAATCCGATCTTTCTATTGAAATTCATATTCTGGACTATTCAGGGAATTTATACGATGAGATAGTTGAGATTGAATTGATCAAAAAAATACGTTCTGAGCGTTCTTTTGATTCAATTGATGAGCTGGTGGCTCAAATTAAAGATGATATTGTATCAACCCGTCAAATTTTATCAAATGACATTACTGCAAAAAGTTGATTTTTCACTTCATAAAGAAATTTTTCGAATCATCTAAAGTTCGATTTCAGTGACTTGATTAGCTTATCATATCCTGTGATGAGGCTATTCTTTTCAATCTCACTAAGAGATGGTTTAACGAAAAATTTCTATAGCGTTCAAAATTAGCTTTTTGCAGTTTAATCATCAAATTAATAATTTATATTAGGTATAATGAGGGTTTACACTCCCTTTCTTTTATGTTAAAATATTAGAGGATGTAATTAAGGGAGTGTGACCGGATGTTATTATCCGAAAAATTATCTGATGCTGAAGTCCGGCAATTAATTTCATTGATTGCACATATTTGTATGAGTCGTGAGTTTCAAGCATTGAAAGAGGAATTAGCGCAGTATTATTGTGAAGCAGGTTATAATAATTTTGATATTACAGCTTTTGAAGATGCTTTGTATACAATGTTGCAGCAGATGGAGGAGTTTAACCCATCTGTAAAGGAGCTTCTTTAGTTTATGAGGGTTATTGTTACCGAACATGTAAAAAAACGGTTAGAGGAAGCTCGTCAACATGGAATTAGTCTTGATGATGTGATCAAGGCGGCTCAGGAATTACCAGGCCGGATTCCAAAAGCAACACGTTTTCGCGGTTTTATTTCAGAAGAGGGATGTCTTTTTGATATTGTAGCAAAAGACTTAAAAACTGGCCGGCTGGTGATAACAGTAATTGGTAAGTAACAATTTTTATAATCTTTGAACCATAACTCTAGGAAAGGCGAGTACTCCGACGTTTTTCTTGGGTTATGGCGATTATGAAAAAAGGAGGTGAATTGTGAATGTTAAGTCCAGAAAGAAAAGCTGAAATTATTAAAGAATATCAAATTTCCGAAGGAGATACTGGTTCTCCTGAGGTTCAAATTGCTCTTTTAACTGAGAGGATTAATCTTTTAACTGAGCATTTAAAGGTGCATAAAAAAGACCATCATTCCCGTAGAGGATTGCTTAAGATGGTAGGTAAGCGTAAAGGTCTTTTACGGTATCTGAAGAATAAAGATATTGAGCGTTATCGTGCATTAATTGAGAAGTTGGGTATTAGAGGTTAAGGTAATTTAAAAGAGCGGGATTAATACCCGCTCTTCCTTTTAATTTACAACCATAAAAAACGGTACATACTGACTTTGGATGAAGAAAAATCTTTTATGCAGATTGTACCAACGGGTATAATATATGTATGGTTAAATTGCAAACAAATTTTATGGCGTATATATTACATGGAAAACTGTTGCGTTATACTTGACGAAGGGGGTAACACTTATATGCACCAATGGCAGGTGGAAGTTGGTGGAAAAGAAATCTATGTCGAAACTGGTAGATTGGCAAAACAGGCCAATAAAGCTGTTTTAGTTCGCTGTGGCGGTACTGTTGTTCTAGTAACTGCAACCATGTCTGAACCACGGGAAGGAATTGACTTTTTCCCGCTTATGGTCAATTATGAGGAACGGGAATATGCTATTGGAAAAATTCCTGGAAGTATAATGCGTCGTGAAGGACGTCCCCGGGATGCAGCAACTCTTGCTGCCCGTTTAATCGATAGGCCTCTTAGACCTCTATTCCCTGAAGGATTCAGACATGAGGTACAAATCATTGTAACTATTTTGTCTGTTGACTCAGATAATGAACCAGATATTCTAGCATTAAACGGTGCTTCAATGGCTCTTTCTTTATCAGACATTCCTTTTAATGGGCCAATCGGTGGGGTTAAAGTAGGTCTCGTTGATGGGGAATTTGTTATTAATCCGGATTCAGAGCAGCGTGAGAAGAGTCTTCTCGATTTGACAGTTGCTGGAACAAAGGATGCAATTATGATGGTTGAAGCCGGAGCAAAAGAAGTTCCTGAAGATGTAATGCTGGATGCTATCATGTTTGCTCATGAGGCAATAAAAGGTTTGGTGGAAAAACAGGAACAAATGGTAGCTGAAGCAGGTAAACCGAAGATTAAATTTGAAGTTCCACAAATAGATGAAAACGTTGAAAAAGCTGTCCGTGAGATGGCTTATGACAGGCTAAATGAAGCAATGCGGATTGTTGATAAGGTGGAACGTAATAGAAAAGTAAAGGAGATTGCTACTGAAGTTAAAGAAATTCTTGCTAAAAAGTTTGAAGAAGATGGAGTAGAAGATGTTGAAGCTAAGTTAAAAATGGTCGATAAAGTGGTAGAAAAATTGAATAAAGAGATTGTTCGTAAAATGATTTTAAAAGAGGGAATCAGACCTGATGGTCGTAAACCTGATGAAATTCGACCCATTTGGTGTGAAGCAGGTGTCCTACCCAGAGTACATGGTTCTGCCGTCTTTACCCGTGGACAAACTCAGGTACTTTCGGTACTTACTCTGGGTGCGATCAGTGATGAACAGGTTCTTTTTGGTCTGGGTGAAGAAGAGACTAAACGCTTTATGCATCATTATAATTTCCCTCCTTACAGTGTGGGTGAGACTGGTCCTTTGCGTGCTCCAGGCCGTCGTGAGATAGGACATGGTGCTCTAGGAGAGCGGGCAATTGAACCTGTTATTCCTGATCAGGATGATTTTCCATATACCATCCGTGTGGTTTCTGAGGTATTGGAATCAAATGGTTCTACTTCACAGGCCAGTATCTGTGCAAGTATAATGGCATTGATGGATGGTGGAGTACCGATTAAAGCTCCGGTAGCAGGTATAGCGATGGGCTTAATGAGTGATGGTGAGAATGTGGTCGTTTTATCCGATATCCAGGGTGTAGAAGATTTCTATGGTGATATGGACTTTAAAGTTGCCGGTACGAAAAAAGGTATTACTGCTCTTCAGATGGATATTAAAATTTCCGGTGTTACCAGAGAGATACTTGAGAAGGCTTTAGAACAGGCGCGGGTGGGTCGTTTATACATTCTGGAAAAGATGTTAGAAGAGATCAGTGAACCGAGACCAGAACTTTCACCATATGCACCAAGCATGATTACTATGAAGATTGATCCGGATAAGATCCGTTATGTTATTGGCCCGGGTGGTAAGACAATTAAGAAGATTATTGATGAAACAGATGTCAAAATTGATATTGAAGATGATGGAACCATCTTCATCCTGGCAACCAATCAGGAAAATGGAGAAGCTGCACGGGATATGATTCAAAACTTAACCCGGGATGTAGCAGTAGGTGAAATCTTTAAAGGTAAAGTAAAAAGGATTGCAAATTTTGGAGCATTTGTTGAGATAGTACCCGGACAGGAAGGTCTTGTTCACATTTCAAAACTTGCTAAACATCATGTCAAGAAGGTTGAAGATGTAGTGAAGATAGGAGATGAAATATGGGTCAAAGTAACCGGTATTGATGAGTTAGGGCGGATTAACTTATCCCGTAAAGATGCCTTACAGGAATTGGGCATAGAAGATCCTACAGCTCCTAAGGAAAAACTGAAAAATAGAGGCTAAGAAGGCACCAAAAGAGGTGTCTTTTATTTTTGTTTGAAAAATGATCCTACTGCAAAAAGTTAATTTTTCGCTTCATCACCTCCTGTAATGAGCTAATCAAGGGCCAGGAGGACCCATTGATTAGCGTGCCTTACTTCGACTGAAATCGAACTTTAGATGGTTCGAAAAATTTCTTTATAAAGCGAAAAATTAGCTTTTTGCAGTAAAATCAGACATAGATTTTATAAACTTTCCATCATAAAATTAAAGGATTACCTTACCCTTAACGCGAATGAATATAAGAATGTGATAACCATTTTTCGGTTAAAATAAATAAAAAGTTAGGTAATTTTGCCATAAATTAAGGAGTGAAAATTAATGCGAGTTGGTGCGCATGTTTCAATTGCCGGAGGGATAGATAAGGCCCCTGAACGGGCTCATCAACTTGGTTGTGATTGCTTACAGATCTTTTCGAAAAATCCTCGCGGCTGGAAGGTGCGGGAATTGTCAGAGAATGAAGCAAATAAAACCCAGGAGAAGCTTAAGGAGTTTGGGTTGGACCCAATGGTGGTTCATATCACTTACCTTATTAATCTTGCTTCTCCTAAAGCTGATTTATATGAAAAATCCCTGAATGGTTTAATTACTGATCTTATACGATCTGGGATGTTAGGAGCTAAGTATCTGGTCTTACATCCAGGTAAATATACTGGAAGTAGTTTAAAAGATGGAATCAAAAGAATTACCGAATCCATTAATATTGCCTTTGATAAAGTACAAAATGATGTAATCCTTTTGTTAGAGAATGTGGCAGGAGCCGGGACAGAAATAGGTAAAACATTTGAGGAATTGAAAGAGATAATGGATCTTATAGAAGATCGGAGCCGGATTGGTATTTGTTTTGATACCTGTCACGGTTTTGCAGCAGGTTATGATATTAGAACTGAAGAGACAGTAGATAAAGTTTTTACTGATTTAGATCAGGTGATTGGAATTGATAAGTTAAAGGTGATCCACGCCAATGATGCAAAAGGGGGACTGGGTTCTAATCTGGACCGCCATGAACATATCGGATTTGGTGCTATTGGTGAAGCAGGGTTTAAAGCTATGATTCATCATCCGATGGTACTTAAATATGATATTCCTTTTATACTTGAAACACCCCTTGATGAAAAAGGTGATTTTGAGACAAATATTAAAAAGATGAGAGAATTGGCGAAGTAAGTTTTTTGATGGATTGGAGTGGAAGTTTGTGTTCTTAGAAGAGTTTATGGCATCTGAGGTAATTGAAAAACTCAGAATTGAGATTGAAAGAGCTAACGGTCATGAAGTTCTTGTTAAAGGTATAATTAACTCATCTACAGGGATTATAGAAGAGTTGGAAATATTAGCCAGAGGGCATAGTGCTGCTGCTCCGGCTATTACCAATACCTTTGGTCCAGCTACGGTTCTAATTCATAATCACCCGTCAGGCCGCTTGGTTCCTTCTGATGCTGATTTAAGAGTTGCTTCTTTAGTTGGGAACCGGGGAGCGGGTTTTTTAATCATTGATAATTTTGTTCAAGAAGGTTATATGGTAGTTGAACCATATTTACCTAAAGAACGTCAGCGTTTAAAGGCAAGTGAGATATTACAGTTTTTTGAACCCGGAGGTGAATTGAGCCGGGGTTTAAGTAAATACGAATATCGTCCACAGCAGTTAGAGATGGTCAAAACTATTCTCTTTGCCTTTAATAATCGCCGGCATCTTTTGGTAGAGGCGGGAACTGGAACAGGGAAGTCAATGGCATATCTGGTACCTGCTATCTTTTGGGCTGTAAAAAATAATGAAAAAGTGGTTATTTCGACCAATACCATTAACCTTCAGGAGCAGTTATTTTTCAAAGATATCCCACTTCTTGAAAAAACTTTAACACCTCTCTTGCCTAGAGAGTTTAAAGCTGTTTTAGTCAAGGGAAGACGGAATTATGTCTGTCTTCGGAAATTGAATTTTATTAATCAGGGCCATGAAGATTTAAAAGAAGAAGAGAAAGAGGTTTTAAGAGAGATAAATTATCTGGTATTCAAAGAAGATATCGGTTCAAAGAGTGAATTTCCTTTTCAACCTGATTCTGAGCTCTGGGACAAGATTGCTGCTGAGGCAGAGACCTGTCTAAGGAGTAAGTGTCCCCACTATAGGGGTTGTTTTTTGCAAATGGCAAGACGTAAGGCTGCAGGTGCAGATATACTCATTGTTAATCACCATCTCCTTTTTGCTGATCTGTCTGTTCGACGAGAAAAGGGAGATAGTGAGGTAGCTGTTCTACCCAGATATAAACATCTGATTTTAGATGAGGCCCATAACTTAGAACATGTAGCAACTGAGTATCTTGGTTGTCAGCTAACCCGCTATAGTTTTCTACATTATCTTCAGTTTATTTATAATAAAAAAGGCAAAAATCGTGAACAGGGACTTTTATTAGGAATCAGAGGTTCTTTAAGTAAAGCAAATTTGAGCAAGGAACAAAAATATGAAGCGTTGAGGCTGATTGATATTGAGATAGTACCACTTTTTTTGAAGGTTCAGGAATTGGGACATCATTTCTTTAATCAGGTGGCAGATTTTGCAAAAGCACATCAAAATAATGGAGAGAATAAACTGCGTTTGACAAAAGAAACTATAGCCAATCCTGAATGGAAGAATGGGGTTTACCCTGCTGCTGATAATCTTATAGGGGCATTAAACCAGCTTGGCCAGAAGATGAAGATACTTTATGAAGAATTAACAGACCTTTCCGAAGAAGACGTACCGGATTATGAAAGTCTTTTGGTGGAACTGGAAGGTCGAATTACCCAATTGCAGCGAATTTTAAGGACTCTAGAGTTTATTATAGGTCAGGAGGATGAAAAATTCGTCTATTGGGTGGAAGTATTTTATCGGAAGAAAAAAGAACTTTTCTGTACTCTTCAGGCTGCTCCTTTGGAGATTGCTAAAGAGATTAAAGAACAAATAATAGAGCCATTAGATACGGTAATCTTTACTTCAGCTACTTTGACCGTTCAGGGAAGTTTTGAATATATAAGGCGGAGTTTAGGTCTTTATGATGAAAGAGTTGATGATTTAATGGTAGGATCTCCTTTCAATTATCGTGAACAGGCCCTGGTAGCTGTGGTAAAAGATATCTCTGCTCCCAATATGACTACCTATTCTAAAGAAGTTCAAAACCATCTTTTGGAATTGTTAGAGATGATGAAAGGTAGAACTCTTGTCCTTTTTACTTCCTACCGCATGCTAAATAATTTTTATCAGGCATTAAAAGAACCTTTATTGGAAAAAGGGATTAAAATATATAAACAGGGTGAAGATTCGCGTTTGCAGATTATTAAAAATTTCAAAGAAGGTGAACGAGGTGTAATTTTTGGAACCTCCAGTTTCTGGGAAGGAGTGGATATTCAAGGAGATGATCTCTCCTGTGTAGTTATTATGAAATTACCTTTTCAGGTACCTTCAGATCCTATTGTGGAAGCTAAAGTTGAAAAGTTAGAAAGGGAAGGTTTAAATCCTTTTATAAATTTCATGCTGCCAAATGCGGTAATCAAATTTAAACAGGGTTTTGGGCGATTGGTCAGGTCAAAGGAAGATAAGGGAGTGGTGATTGTTTTTGATCCGCGAATATATACCAAATCTTATGGGCGAATATTTTTAAAATCATTACCTGAGAATACAAAAATTAATATTGATTCTTTTGATAAGATTTCCAAAAGAGTTAAAGAATTTATAATTTGAGACTTTAGTAATGCAGGTTTAAGAGAAAATATGTCGTATTTTCAAAGTTAGGATTTTAGAGGTGGAGGGGTTTTGATGAAAAACTGGATGACTAGATTCTTATATATTCTAATTATAGTATTTAGTTTTTCACTTTTTGTAAGTTCACCATTGGTTGTGGCCGGTGTTAAACCAGTTTTTCGTCTGGTTTATATTGTCCAGGAAGGCGATAATCTTACTACTATTGCCAAAAAATTCAAAACAACTGTATCTTTATTAAAAAAGGCAAATAAATTAACAGATAAATCAATCTTATTACCTGGTGATGAGTTATTTATTCCTTTTGATGATGAGTCATTTGAGCAAAAAATAGAATGGCCTGACACTACTCTTTATTCAAATTCAGAACCTGAGTTTAAGATAATGGATTGGCAGGAATATCCTGTAAGAATAAAACAGGATCCTATTAAAGTTAATATTCCTAAAAGTCAGCGAGTGATTTATCATGTCAAAAAGGGTGATAGTTTATATACTCTGGCCCGTGAATTTAATACTACCGTGGCTGTAATTAAGGCGTTAAATAATCTTGAAAGTTCCATCATAAGGATTGGTCAACAGCTCATTTTGCCTACTATTGGATTGACGCCTAAACAGGTTCTGGCAAAAACTATTACACCTTATGAGCTTAATCTGCTGGCCCGAGTAGTTCACGGCGAATCCCGGGGAGAGCCGTATCTAGGAAAGGTTGCAGTAGCTGCAGTAATTTTAAATCGGGTCTTAAGTCCTCATTTTCCCAATACCATTGAAGATGTGATTTATCAGCCCGGTCAATTTGAATCTGTCAGCAATGGTCAATTTAATTTACATCCTACCCCTTCTGCGTATAAAGCTGCAAGAGAGGCTTTAAATGGTTTTGACCCAACATTAGGGGCCCTCTACTTTATTAATCCCAGAGTTGCTAAAAATACCTGGTGGTTTAAGCAAAGACAAAAAACAGTCACCATAGGTAATCATGTATTTGCAAAATAGACCTCAAAATGAGGTCTATTTTTAATTTATATAAAAGGGATGATTATCTATATGTTTAAATATAAAAAAATATACAAAAGATTTTTAAATAGGGTATAAGATATAGAGTTTTAAAAAAGAAAATTTTAAGATATACTTTACCATTCTGTAAAAAAATGATATAATATCAAGTGAGTGGTATTTAAAACTTTGATATAAGGGGTAGATGTACATATGAGCAGAGAGAGGCCAAAAATTATTTGTGAGGTCCGGGATCAAAAATATTTAGATGGTCTTACCTCTATTTATAACCGTAAATTTTTTAATGATTATTTAAGGCAGGCTCTTACCCAGGCAATGGAAGAAGCTATTCCTTTTACACTGCTTTTGATTGATATTGATGATTTTGCACATTATAATGAAATGAACGGTTATGACCGGGGAGATCAGGCCTTACAGCAGATTGGATATTTACTTAAACGGAATCTCCGTAAAGGAGATTTTGCTATCCGGTATGATGAGGAAGAATTTTTGGTAGTTTTAATTGGAGCAAATAAAAATGATTCTTTTCGGGTGGCAGAACGACTTAGGAAATTAATTGAAGAACATGATTTTCCCGGTGAGCAGATTCAACCCGGTGGCAAACTTACGGTATCAATTGGGCTAGCATCCTATCCGGATGATGGAAAAAGCCTTGCCTTTTTGATAAAACGAGCTGATACTGCGCTATACCAGGCCAAACAAAAGATGAAAAACCGTGTTGAAATCTTTACATTCTAATAAAAATTTACCCTGCATTAGCAGGGTAAATTTTTATTATTCAAACATCTCCTTTGTAAAGGGTTGATCAAAAATTATATGACCAGCAATTGTCTGCCCTGATTCTCCTTCCACAAGGATTTGAACCCGCTCGATGCCTGGTAAAGTGGTTAAAGTTTTGACAATGGATTCTACAGTAAGCTGTTCTCCTTCTGCGCCACCCCAATGGTTTTCAACTAATTTATGGTTAAAGTTCAATATAGCCAATCCATGATTAATCTGAATAGATTTTAATACTGTTCCGGGAGGAATCACAGGAGCCAGATTTGGATTCTCAGGACCTTTAATTAATTGATTAATTGCTTCTATGGCTATAAGCTCTAAAATGGTAAGATGTTTATTAGCGGTGCTAACGGCTAACACTTTTTCTTTAAGAAGTGGTATATGGACTGGAAGTAGAATTTCACCATTTTTAGTTGTTTTGGCAAAGTATAGCTCAAGACTATCACTTAAGTTCGTACTTTCGTGGTTGTTATTATTTTCAATTCTTTTAATCTGCTCTTTATTAGCCTCAAATTGATGGTGAAAGAAGGCTATGAGCCCATTCCGTATGGCTTTGGCAATTCGAAGTTGTTCCTCAGGATCGGTAATCCTTTTTCGATCGATGGGGTTGGAGATAAAACCTATTTCAACGATGACAGCGGGACATTTGGTATGCTTTAATACATAGTAATTACCACGGCCAACAGAACGATAGTTATCCGGTTGGATAGCTTTTAACTGTTCCTGTATTTTTTCAGCCAGAAGTTTAGATTCCTGACCTGCATAATAATAGGCTTGACCGCCGAAAGGTTCAGAGGTGGGGAATTTATTAACATGGATACTGATAAAGGCATCTGCATTGACCTCATTAGTTTTACGGACACGATAAATGATATCCTCGCGGCGGTTTTGATTATATAATGAATCGTCTGTTCTGGTCATCACTACTTCTATGTTCGAATTTTCAAGAAGTTTTTTTAGAATAAAAGCTACTTGAAGATTGATGTCTTTTTCTTTAAGCCCTTTATAATAAGCTCCAGGGTCAAAGGAACCGTGACCGGCATCAATAACAACAATTTTATGGAGTTTAGAGTAGAAAACCAGTCTGGTTAGATTGGCTGTAAAACCCATTCCAATAGAAAAAATAAAAATTATTATAAGGCCAATGAGCAGGTGCTTTTTTTTAATAAATATAAATAGAACCTGCAAGGGTCCCACCTCCTTATAAATTTATTATTTAATATGATTTTACTGCAAAAAGTTAATTTTTCGTTTCAAAGGAAATTTTTCGAACCATCTAAAGTTCGACTGAAATTTCACTAAGATGGTTAAACGAAAAATTTCTATATAGCTCAAAATTAGCTTTTTGCAGTTTAATTATTTAATATATATTTGTACAGTAGATAAATCATGCTTAAAAGATACTTTATCCTATCAGGCATATTTTACTCTTAAGATGAATAAGTAGTTATAGGGACTAAACCCGTCATAAAGAGGGAGGAATTCCTGATGAATATTTTTTTTACTTCCAGGCGGGCTGCCGGTGTAATTACAGTTTTGGTGCTGATGTTAACTTTTCTTTTGGGAATGTTGGCTGGAGATGTAAGGGAAAGAATAATCAGTGTTACGACCAAACGGTTGGTTCCCATTTATAAAGTAGATACTCCGGAGAAAAAGATAGCTATTACCATCGATGGGGTCTGGGGAGCTGAAAAAACGTCTCGAATTTTAGATATTTTTGATAAATATAATGTAAAGATTACTTTCTTTTTTGGGGGATATTGGTTAGAAAAATATCCTGATATGGTAAGAGAGATAGATAAACGCGGTCATGAGATCGGTAATCATACTTATACTCATCCCCACTGTAATTCATTAGCTCCTGAGCAATTGAGACAGGAGTTGGAAAAGACTTCTTTATTAATTCAGGATCTTACGGGTAAATGGCCACGCTTTTTCAGACCACCTTTTGGTGAGTATAATAATACAGTTATCAGGGTTGCTGAGGAAGAAAATTATCAGGTTATACAGTGGAGTATTGATTCATTAGATTGGAAAGAACCAGGAGTTCACTTTATTGTTAAAAGGGTTTTGGAAAAAGCTGGGCCAGGTGAGATTGTATTAATGCATAATAATGGTAAGCATACTGCAGATGCTCTGGAGATTATAGTACCCAGATTAATAGAGATGGGGTATAAAATTGTTCCATTATCGGAACTGGTCTATAAGGATAATTATTATATCGAAAGTCATTCGGGAATCCAAAAACGGATTTTAAGCCCCAGGGAGAGGAAATAAATGAAAATCTATGTAATTCGAATTAGAAAAAATTTTTATTTGACACTGGCAGCTTTATTGGTGATTGGTCTTTTCTGGTACACAGATTTTTTAACTTTAATAGAGATTCCAGTAAGTGGTGTATCACCTTATTATCACGGTAATCCAAGTGAAGCAAAGATAAGTTTGACAATTAATGTAGATTGGGGAGAAGAGTATATTCCACAAATATTAAAAATTTTGAAGGAAAAAGATGTGAATGCTACATTTTTTATTACGGGACGTTGGGCCAGCAAATTTCCTGATCTGGTAAAACGGATTTATATGGATGGTCATGAGATTGGCAATCACGGATATTCACATCTTCACCCTAATAGGCTTTCCAGAAAAGAACTGATTGAACATATTAAAAAAAATGAAGAGATTATTTATGGGATTATCGGGGTCCGTACTAATCTATACGCACCTCCCTATGGAGAATATAATAAAAGAGTAGTTACGGTTGCAGATGAGTTGGGGTATAAGTTAATCATGTGGTCAGCTGATACCATTGATTGGCAGCGGCCTGCTCCTCAGGTGATTATTGATCGGGTGATGAGGAAGGCTTCTAATGGTGGAATAGTTTTGATGCATCCCATTCCGCAGACAGTGCAGGCTCTTCCGATTATGATTAATAAACTGAGAGCAAAGGGATATGAATTAGTAACTATTTCCGAGCTATTGAAGTTAGTACAGCCGGGTGAAAAAGATGATTCGAAATAAATTTTTGAGTTTATTTAAAAACAGTTCTTTTTATATCCTATTTTCACTCATTCTTATATTTTTTGTTCTGGTTTTAATCGGATACTGGTATCGAAGTTATTATGGAATTCCTAAAGGAGTCTGGTTAGGGGAAAAGAAGATTGGCGGACTATATCCAGATGAGGTTCGAAATTTACTTTTACAGGCAGCGGATGATTTTGTCCGCTGGCCTGAACCGGCCAGGTTAGATAATAAAGGAAATGTGACCCATGAAGTCTGGGGGCGGATTCTTGACCTTTCAGCAACAATGGAATTGATTGAATCAGCAAAAGAGGGGGATGTGATAGAACCGGTCTTTTGTTCCATTTATCCATTACTTCTTTCAAGTGAAATCTTAGCTTTAACCCGTCTTCTGGGTGTATATCATACTTTTGTCGGTGGGACAGAAGACCGGTATCATAATATTAAACTTGCCGGGAGCTTGATCAATTTTACATTACTGATGCCCAATGAGGTTTTTTCATTTAACCAAAAGGTAGGAGAACCTACACCTGAGCGGGGATTTAAAAGAGCACCAATTATTATTAAGGATAAAATGGTTTTGGGTTATGGAGGTGGAATTTGTCAAGTCTCTTCTACGTTGTATAATGCAGCATTGCAGGCAAATTTAAAGATTATAGAACGGCATACCCATTCAAAAAAGGTGAATTATGTACCGCCGGGTAAAGATGCAACCGTAGCATATGACTATCTGGATTTAAAATTTATTAATTCTCTTGAATATCCTATTTTAATCCGGGTCTGGCTTAGGGGAAATAAGCTTATTATTGGGATCTATGGCCGGGAAGTTTGACGTTATCCGTTAAGGTATGTTATAATATTATTAACAAACAATACTTAAATAACAGTACATAAGAGCCAATTTATTGGCTCTAATTTTCTTTTTAAAGCAAATAAAGGAGGAGTAATTGATGCAAGTTAAAATTAAAAAGCTATCAGAAAAGATCGGAAAAGAGTTTAAAGCGCCTACATATGCCACAAAAGGGTCTGCTGGATGTGATCTGGTAGCATGTATTGATAAACCCATTACTTTAAAACCCGGTGAGATTATGAAGATTCCGACTGGAATTGCGATTCAGATTCCATCTCCAGCATACGCCGGATTTATTTTTCCACGGAGCGGATTGTCCAGTAAACACGGAATTAATCTGGTCAATTGTGTGGGGGTGATTGATAGTGACTATACCGGGGAGATTATCTGCCCGGTACAGAACAATGGATCTGAACCTTATATTATTGAGCCCGGGGAACGGATTGCTCAGTTAGTAATAATGCCTATTGTCCAGGTTGATTTTGTCTGGGTAGAAGAGCTGGACGAGACTGAACGGGGTGCAGGTGGTTTTGGATCTACCGGGAAAAAATAATTGATTATACTGCAAAAAGCTAATTTTGAGCGACATAGAAATTTTTTGCCAAATCATCTTAGCGAGATTTCCGACGAAATAAGGCCTCATCACAGGAAGTGATGAGCTAATCAAGGGCCAGGAGGGCCCATTGATTAGGAAGCCTTATTTCGGCGGAAATCGAGCTTTAGATGATTCGAAAAATTTCTCAAGAAGGGAAAAATTAGTTTTTTGCAGTTTAACCATAATTAAGGTATGATAGGAGAGCTGAGCGTATGAAAAAAAAGAGAGAAGATTTTTTGCCTATTAATGCGGAAGATATGAAGGCCAGAGGATGGGATCAGTTAGATATTCTTCTGATCACAGGTGATGCTTATGTAGATCATCCATCCTTTGGGGTAGCAATAATTGGGCGGTTACTGGAGATTCACGGGTATAAAGTTGGGATTATAGCACAACCCGATTGGCGGGATATTAAAGATTTTAAGGCTTTTGGGGACAAGCCGCCTCGACTTTTTGTAGGGATTACCAGTGGGAATCTGGATTCGATGGTCAATAATTATACTGCAGCTAGACGTCGTCGTAAAAGAGATGTCTACTCCCCGGGAGGAGTGGGTGGCAAAAGGCCTGATAGGGCAGTGATTGTTTATGCTAATCGGGTAAGAGAGGTATTTGGGAAAGTCCCCATTGTTATTGGAGGTTTGGAGGCAAGTCTCCGTCGTTTTGCTCATTATGACTATTGGCAGGATAGGGTACGCCGTTCTATACTTCTGGATAGTAGGGCAGATTTGATTGTGTATGGTATGGGTGAAAGACAGGTGGTTGAGATTGCCCAGAGCTTAGAGAGCGGAATCCCTATTGAATATTTAACTTATCTTGATGGGACAGTAGCAAAAACCAAATCTCTGGACGGATTAAAAGACTTTGTAGAATTACCATCGTATGAAGAGGTCAGTACCGATAAAGAAAAATATGCTTTGAGTTTTAAGCTTCAGTATCAGGAACAGGACCCCTTTAAAGGACGTCCTGTGGTTCAAAAACACGGTGATTGGTATATAGTTCAGAATCGACCAGCTAAACCTCTGGCTACCCATGAGTTAGATCGACTCTATGAACTGCCTTATACCCGTGAATATCATCCCATTTATGAGAAAGAGGGTGGTATTCCAGCTCTAAAAGAAGTTAAATTCAGTATAGTTACTCATCGGGGTTGTTATGGTTCTTGCGCTTTTTGTGCATTGGTTCAACACCAGGGTAGAATAATTCAGAGCCGCAGCAAAGAATCTATATTAAAAGAAGTCCGTCTTTTGACTAAGCTTCCGGATTTTAAAGGAGTTATCCATGATGTGGGAGGACCGACGGCCAATATGTATAAAACGGGATGCAGTCGTGATGGTGAGGGGTACTGTGGTAAACGGAACTGTCTATTTCCTTCACCTTGCCCTAATTTGAAAAAGAGCCATCAAGAATATATAGATTTGCTTCGCTCTATCCGTCAGATTCCAGGAGTAAAACATGTTTTTATACGTTCAGGGATCAGATATGATCTTTTAATGGCAGATAATGAAAGTGATTTTTTAAAGGAATTATGTGAGCACCATGTTAGTGGTCAATTAAAGATAGCTCCAGAACATGTCAGTCCCAAGGTTCTTAAGGCTATGCGCAAGCCGTCTTTTGAGGTTTACGCAAAATTTAGAGAAGAATATAAAAAAGTAAATAAAATGCTTGGAAAAAAACAGTATTTGGTTCCGTATTTTATTTCCAGCCATCCGGGTTGTGGTTTAGATGAGATGATTCAGCTGGCAGAGCATATCCGGGATTTGAAATATAATCCAGAACAGGTTCAGGATTTTACACCTACACCAATGACGCTGGCAACCTGTATGTATTATACTGGAATTGATCCTCTAACAGGTGAAAAAATTTATGTCCCGAAGGATATGGGAGAGAAAAGAATGCAGAGAGCTCTGCTCCAATTTAGGGATCCGAAGAATTATGATCTGGTTAAAAAGGCTTTGAAAAAGGCTGGCCGTGATGATTTAATTGGTAGTGGTAAAAAGGCACTGATTCCTGATAGAAGGCCCGGAGCAC
Source organism: Anoxybacter fermentans (assembly GCF_003991135.1). Classification (GTDB taxonomy): domain Bacteria; phylum Bacillota; class Halanaerobiia; order DY22613; family DY22613; genus Anoxybacter; species Anoxybacter fermentans. The sequence goes on from NZ_CP016379.1 coordinate 624,878, forward strand.
ATCGAAGAAAAGGCCAGAGAAGGAAGAAAAAATGCTAAGATTAAACAGCAAAAAGCTAATTTTGAGCGACATAGAAATTTTTCGTTAAACCATCTTAGTAAGATTTCAGTCGAACTTTAGATGGTTCGAAAAATTTCTTTTGAAGCGAAAAATTAGTTTTTTGCAGTAAAATCATACTAAAGATTTTTCTAAATAAGCATATGTTTCGTAGGTAGTTAATATATTAGTTATATAGCTTGTTTGCTATCTGATGGAGGTGGGAAGAAGTGAGACTGAGCAAGCTTGCTGGTAAAGAGATTATTAATATGCATGATGGTGGACGGCTGGGTGTGGTCGCTGAAACGGATCTTGTAGTTCACCCTGAGACTGGGGAATTGGAATCGATAATTATTCCTAATCACGGCAACTTTTTTAGTATTTTTAAAGATGAGAAGTATCTTGTAATTCCCTGGCAGGCCATCAAAAAGATTGGTTCAGAGGTAATCATTGTTGATTTAAATTCTCCGCGCAATAATCGAGATCGACTAACCAGTTAAAGAAGGTATTAAAAACAGTAAATTAGCAAATCCTATCTTTAAAAGAGAAGATAGGAGGCTAATCAGTTATGCCTACAGTAATTGGTGTTTTTACAAATCGTTCACAGGCAGAGAGGGCAATTGCTGAAATCCGCAGTGAAGGTGTATCAGAAGATCGGGTCTCGATTGTAGCTCGACAAGGCTATATCCATGGGGATGAAAATGATACCAATGACAGCTTTGTCCAGATGGTAAAAAGTCAGACAGAAAAAGACCAGGAGACAAATTCTACTGTTGAAGCCAATGAACGCCAGAACCTTTCTACCGGAGTCACAACAGGTGGTGCTCTGGGAGGAATCGGCGGTCTTTTGGCTGGTGCAGGATTATTCACCATTCCGGGTCTTGGCCCAATTCTGGCTATAGGGCCTATAGTATCTGGACTTGCTGGAGCAGCAGTTGGGGGAATTGCTGGTAGTCTTATTGATATGGGAATAGCTCCTGAACGGAGCGAACACTATCAGGCTCAGGTAGAACAGGGTGGAATTCTGGGTGCTGTAGAGTGTGATCAGAGTAAAATTAACGACGTAGCAGCTATCTTCAGGCGAAATGGTGCCCGGGATGTAGAGACATATTAATTAAATTATGTTGCAAAGGTCATTCAACTTTTTGAGTTGGATGGCCTTTATTTAATTTAATACAAAACAAATCAGGATATTTAAAGTAATAGTTTACTATGATAATTGTTGCGTTAACAGGAAGTGATGAGCTAATCAAGAGCCAGAAGGGCCTATTGATTAGTGTGCTTTATTTCGGCTGGAATCGAACTTTAGATAGTTCGAAAAATTTCTTTTGAAGCGAAAAATTAGCTTTTTTCAGTAAAATTATAATATAAAATAAAAACCAGAGAGGAATTAATTAGATATGACAATACTTAATGATTGTTGATACCGGAATAAAAGTTTTTAAACAACAAATTGTTAAAATTGAAAAGATTATAAATCAGCATGGGATACTATTAATCGATAGAACGCCTATGAGTGTAACTATAGATAATAATATTTCCATGATACTGGATGAATTTATATTTAGAGAGATACTTAATGGAAGTCAAAATTTTCTTGATATACATGTAAGAGTATTTAGAAAATTTTTAACACCATCATATGGTGTTTTTTTTATTCCAACTTTTATCATAATTAAAGAGGAAATCTTTCTTTAAAGTAGAATAAGATAAACAGGAATTAAATATATTTAATGCCAATAAATATAAGGGTGTGAATGATATGAAAAGAGGTTTTTTAATTTTTCTCATTCTGGAAATATGTATACAAATAGCTCAAATAACTTTTGCCTATGGTACACCTGTTGGGTTTCCAGAAAATATTGACCAAATTACATATTTTGCGTCAGACCCAATCCAGCCTGGATTATGGAGTTTTAATCTTATTACCGGTGAAAAAAAGTTGATCATTAAAGGAATTAGCGATAATTATAAGTTTTCTCCTGATGGACGTTATCTGGCTTTTTTAGTTAACAACTGTGATTGGGGAATTGGTCAATCTAATACTATCAGTCTCTGGGTGAGGGATTTGGCTGAAGGCATAGAGTATGTGATTCAATCAATTTTTGATACCGAGAACAATCTGGATACTACTTTTGAATGGTTCGCAAATGATAAGCTAGCGGTTATTCAGAGGACCGACTTAAAGAATAGTAGAATTCAAATCTATAAGCCTAATGGTAAACTTATCTGGATAAGTCCGGAAAATTACCAGTTTTTGAGTTTTGCTAATCAAAAGGTGCTTTTAAAAGATAATCTAAACGAGAATCTGGTCATATATTGTCTATTAACTAATACTTACAAAATATTGCCAGTTAAGGAATTATTGGTCAATGCCAGTCTAAGCATCAAAACGAATTATCTCTGCTACCAGACTTTTAGAAAAATTATTTTGTTAAATTTAAATACTCTAGAAAAGGTATATATTGATGTGGGTAAACAGAGTGAGGTTCAATTTGATTGGTCACCTGATGAAAACTATCTTATCTATCAAACTTTGCCAGGTTCTGGAGAACTTTATCAGTTGAAAGTATTTAATGTTCAGACCGGGATAAAGGAGTTTGAAGTAAATTCAGAAAAACAGATTTATTATTCCTGGAGTAGTGATGAAAAGCAAGTGGTTATCAGTCTATATCAAAATGGTTGGAATCTCCTTGTCTGGTTTCCCGATCAGTATAATTTAATGGTTATCCAGTCGGGATTAGTGACTCAACCCATTCCTGTCTATCGTCAAGGAACTCATCAGTTTTACTATCTGACTCATGTTGATTATTATCCTGTAGTTTACAGTTATGATGTAGATTATAATCGCTTAGATGTTACCCTTTCTGGCCCGGAAGATGCAGTCTGGTCAAGATTAAATTTAATTCCTGTAACTTTTTTTAAAGAGAATGAGGCTTATGATCTTATGTATTGGGCAGGTTGGAGTGAAGTGGCAGAGATTCAATATCTCCGGTCTTTGGAGATTTTTTCCAATGAGGATTATTATACGGTATTAAAATGGGCTCCATTTCATCCAACCCTGGTTTACAAGGAAAATGATAGAAACTTGATTATAATTGATGAAACAGGTAAGATGAAGAGAATTTATACGGGTACAAAAATCAGTGAACCATTCTGGAATGATGATGGCAGTTATATTTGCTTTACTGACCAGGAAGAGCGTAAAAGATTAATCCTCTATAACATTTTTAAAAATCAGATAGATATTTATCCTTTAGAAAGTGATAATTTAGAGTTAATTCAGTGGATGAATGGGCAAATCTGGTTTTATGATGGACGAATTAGAGGGTATTATCCTCTGGGAGATGACTGGGATAATTTACAGAGATGGAAGGATTATTGGTGGCCATTACCCAAAATAAAAAAAGCACATTATTTGGCAAAAACTCTATGGCAGATAGGGGCCAACCTCTGGTTTAGAACCGAAGATGGAGAATTTAAAGTTATTACCCGCCTTACTGAAGGGCCTCCTCAAAATTGGCAGGTTCAATGGAATGGTTTTGCACAATGGTCTCCAGATGATGAAAAAATTCTCTATAACCGTCTTTTGACCAGAACTACTTTCTATGGTCAGGAAAAAAAGCGGGAAATTTGGGTGATGGATAAAAATGGAACCAATCACCGTTATCTTTGTGAGGGAGCATACTCCCAGTGGTTAGATAACTATAGATTTCTTTTCTTAAAAGAAGGGAATCTCTATTTAGCTAATCTGGTAACAGGACAGATTAATGGATTGGATACTCCAGAACTTGAAGAGATTGCATTCGTCCCTAGTTGTAATGGAGCCTCTCTTGTGGTAGTTATAGCCAGAGACGAAGAAGGAAAGTTAGGGTTATATTTATATAAAATAAAATATAGGTAAGCTCATTTGTGTCAACGTTTAAACCTATTAGTTAGGCTGCCGGAATCTGGCGGCCTATTTGTTTTTTTTCTCGGCATATCAATTTTAGAAATCTGTTTAGACCTTTATATCTTTTAATGACCATTTAATGGTTAATATTATAGCTGGTATACCTTTAACTTATAGCCCTCCTCAATCAATTACAGGATCACCTGATTACCTGAGGGTTACACCATTTGCCACATATAGGAAAATAACTTCTTTTAAGTTTTCGATCCAACATCTAAGATCAACTAATTTTCTTTTTCCCGAAAATTTGATATTTCTTGCTCTGGAATTTTTAGTATTTCTGTGATAGGATTATATTGCATCGATTATATTTTCTTTATCTGTTGTTGGTAGTTATAAATAGATTCTATACGAAGGTGGCTGATGTCTTCTTATTTTATTTATCTTCATATAATATGATTAAACTGCAAAAAGCCAATTTTGGGCGACATAGAAATTTTTTGCCAAATCATCTTAGCGAGATTTCCGACGAAATAAGGCCTCATTACAGGAAGTGATGAGCTAATCAAGGGCCAGGAGGGCTCTTTGATTAGGAAGCCTTATTTCGGCGGAAATCGAGCTTTAGATGATTCGAAAAATTTCTCAAGGAGCGAAAAATTAGTTTTTTGCAGTTTAAACAACCATTTTTTTACCAAATTTTTGGGTAAATTAAGATCAAGATGATTGTACAGGCACTGGTTGTTATATCGGGGCATATAGTAATTATATGTAGTTATAACAATTTGAAAAGTTTTAAAAGGAGGCATTGTTTATAGATGAAAAAACTTACCGGTTATAGGATAGGAATTTTGGGTGGAGATGAACGGGAACGTGTAATGATGAACTGTCTTATCGAAAAAGGTGCTAAGTTGAAAGTTCTAGGTGATCCGGGTGGTGAACTTTCTGAGAAGATTCAAGTGGTTTCAACTGTTGAAGAATTAGTTAAAGATGTGCATGTTCTTATAGCTCCCATGTCAGGAACCGATGCAGAAGGGATGATTAAAGCACGTTTTATAGATGAACCTATATACATGGATGAGGACTTTTTTGCATTGGTTGGGAGTGAAATTCCTGTATTGATTGGAATGACCAATGAAAAAGTTAAATCTCTGGCTAAGGCTGCCAATGTAAATTTGCAATTAATAGCTACCAGGGAAGATGTAGGGATTTTAAACGCTATCCCTACAGCAGAAGGAGCTATTCAGATTGCAATGGAAGAACTGCCTATTACCATTCACGGTAGTAAATCTCTTGTTATGGGGCTTGGAAAATGTGGACTGACTTTAGCCTGGCGGTTACGAGCATTGGGTTCAGAGGTTTATGGTGTGACCCGGAGTCCGGAAGGGATTGCAAAAGCCCGGGATTTAGGCATACATATCATATCATATGACGAATTGGCAAAATATTTACCTGAATTTGATTTGATTTATAATACTGCTCCTGCAATGGTTCTGCCTGAGGAAAGGATTAGACTTATAAGAAAAGACGCTTTGATTATCGATCTGGCCTCTGCACCTGGTGGTACAGATTTTGAAGCAGCAAAAAAATATGGTATCAAGGCATTGTTAGCTTTAGGATTGCCTGGAAAAGTTGCACCCAAAACTGCAGGTTTAATTTTATGCCGTGTTGTGACGGAAATGATTTTAGATGTCCTTAAATAATCTGGAGGTGTTTTGCTAATGGATTTAAAGGGTAAAAAAATAGGTTTTTGTCTAACTGGTTCTTTCTGTACTTTTGACAAGGTGATTCCTCAGATTGAGCGATTGGTTGAGATGGGAGCGGATATTGTTCCTATTATGTCACATAATGCTTATTCATGGGATACCAAATTTGGTCCAGCTGAAAAATGGAGAAAGATGATAGAAGAAATTACTGGCAAAAAAATTCTCCATACTATAGTTGAGGTTGAACCTATCGGGCCCGGTAAGATCCCCCTGGATGTGGTGGTTGTTGCTCCTGCCACCGGTAATACTTTAGCTGCATTGGCTAATGGCTTGACTAATGGGCCAGTTCCTATGGCCTGTAAAGCTCACTGGCGAAATGGTAAACCTGTAGTAATTGCAATTTCAACTAATGACGGTTTAGGTGCCAGCGCCAAAAATATTGGAATTTTACATGATAAAGCACTGACTTTTATGGTACCATATGGACAGGATAATCCTCATAAAAAGGAAAAATCACTGGTAGCTCATTTTGAGTATATTCCAGATACCATTAAAGCAGCTTTAGAAGGAAAACAGTTCCAACCTGTTTTAATTCCACATGCTTTTTGAAAACGGAAGAAAAAGGGGGGATACTGTGTCAGGATATAAGGTAGCAATACTTGGAGCTTCAGGTGCGGTAGGTAGGATGATGGTAAAAGTTTTGGAAGAGCGTAATTTTCCCGTTAGAGATTTAAAACTTCTGGCTACTGAACGTTCTGCTGGTAAAAAAATTGATTTTCATGGTGAAAAATTGACTATAGAAGTAGCTCATCCAGATCAATTTAAAGGGTATGATCTGGCATTGTTCAGTGCCGGAAGTAGTGTCAGTAGATCAATTGCATTAGAAGCAGTTAAACGCGGCTGTGTTGTTATAGATAACAGTAATGCCTGGCGAATGGAACCGGATGTGCCCCTTGTGGTTCCGGAAGTAAATCCTGAAGAGCTTGAAAATCATCGTGGGATAATTGCTAATCCCAACTGTTCTACTATTCAGATGGTGGTTGCACTAAAGCCGATTAAAGATAGATTTGGCCTTTCCAGGATTATCGTTTCTACATACCAGGCTGTTTCAGGTACGGGATTGAGAGCAATTGAAGAACTAAAAAGCCAGTCACTGCATATGTTAAATGGAGAGACTAAAGAACCCGAAGTTTACCCTTACCCTATAGCATTTAATCTTCTTCCACATATTGATACCTTTTCTGAAAATGGTTATTCCCGGGAAGAGATGAAGATGATAAATGAGACCAGGAAGATTTTGAAAGACCCAAAAATAAAAATTGCTGCAACAGCAGTACGTGTTCCTGTATTTTATGGACATTCAGAATCAATTTATATTAAAACAATTGAACCAGCAGAAGTTATTGAGATACGCCAGGTATTAAGTAAAGCACCAGGGGTGGTTGTATATGATAATCTTGAGAAATTGCAATATCCAATGCCTAATCTGGTGGAAGATAATGATCAGGTCTGGGTAGGTAGGATTAGACGTGATTTAGATGAAGATTGCGGTTATCATCTGTGGGTAGTAGCTAATAATTTGCGTAAAGGAGCGGCTACCAACGCAGTACAGATTGGTGAAGAATTGATGAAAAGAGGTTTATTATAATGAGAGAGGTGTTTTCATAAAATGAAGATTATAGTCCAGAAATTTGGGGGATCTTCACTAGCCAATACGACAGGCCGGGAACAGGCCGTAAAGAAAATTAAAGAGGCCATTGAGAAGGGTTATCGTCCTGTGGTGGTAGTCTCTGCCATGGGACGAAAGGGTTCACCTTACGCTACAGATACTCTTATAGCTTTTGCTAAAAAGGTACATTTTGAGATTGAGCCTCGTGAATTAGATCTTTTGCTTTCCTGTGGAGAAGTGATTTCAGCAGTGATTTTTGGCCAGACTTTAAATAAACACGGATTTAAGCCAATTGCATTAACAGGTGCTCAGGCAGGGATTATAACTGATGAAAATTTTGGTGAGACCCGGATTATTGAGGTCAACCCAAGTCGGATTTTAAAAGAGTTGAAGAATGGAAAAATTCCGGTAGTTGCAGGGTTTCAGGGGATATCAAAATCTGGTGAAATTACAACTTTAGGTCGGGGCGGAAGTGATACTACAGCTACTGCTTTAGGTGCAGCCTTAAAGGCAGAATATATTGAGATTTTTACTGATGTGGATGGAGTAATGACAGCTGATCCAAGGATTGTACCTACTGCTAAAACTATCAAAAAAGCTTCATATGAGGATGTCTGTGAAATGGCTCATGGAGGAGCAAAAGTTATCCATCCCCGTGCAGCAGAGATAGCCCGCAGAGAACGGATTCCCGTTAGGGTTCGTTCGACTTTTACAGATAATGATGGTACATTAATCAAAGAGATGGGATTTGAAGATGGTGTAGTTGAAATTAAAGGTGATCGTCCGGTAACTGGTATAGCGACCAGAAATAATATTATTTTTTTTAAAATTATTCCCCGCTTACAATTGGAGAATGCGACAGGTTTAGGAGCCTTTAAGGTTATTGCTGATCAAGGGATTAGTGTAGATTTTATTAATGTAAAGCCTGATTCAATCTCATTTATAGTCGATGCTCCCTGTGCAGATAAAGTTCGGCAAGTATTGGATGCGTGGGATTACAAATATGAAATTTCCAATGAGTACTGTAAAATTACCCTGATTGGGGGAGGAATGACAGGACGTCCAGGAGTTATGGCCAAAATCGTGGAAGCACTGGCAAGTGAAGCAATTCCTATTTTCCAAAGTACTGATTCCAGGAGTACTATATCGGTTTTAATTAAAGAAAGGGATCAAGTCAGAGCAATGCGTGCTTTACATCGCGCATTTCAGTTAGACCAGGAGTAAAGAATGAAAAATGTTAAGGAGGGGTTTGATTAATGACTATTTTTGGTGAAGTATTGACTGCAATGGTGACCCCTTTTTATGAGGATTTTACGGTAAATTATGAAGGGGTTAGAAAGTTGGCCAGGTATCTGGTAGAAAACGGTTCGGATGGTTTGGTGGTTTTGGGAACTACAGGTGAATCGCCAACCTTAACTAAAGAAGAGAAGTTGGAAATTTTGCGGGTGGTTAAAGATGAGGTGGGAGAGAAAGCCCGTATTATAGCAGGAACAGGAACAAATGCTACAAAAGCTGCTATTGAGATGACCATTGAAGCAGAGAAAGTTGGAGTAGATGGTGTAATGTTGGTTTGTCCATATTATAATAAACCACCTCAGGAAGGTTTATATCAGCATTTTAAGAGTATTGCTGAATCGACAGGATTACCTATAATGATTTATAATGTTCCGGGACGGACGGGGAAAAATATCGAGGCTGAAACTATAGCCAGATTGGCTGAGATTGATAATATCGTGGCTGTAAAAGAGGCTAGCGGTAATTTGAATCAGGTTTCTAAAATTCGAAGTCTTACTTCTCCCGATTTCGCTATCTATAGCGGTGATGATTCGCTCACTTTACCGATTCTGGCAGTAGGAGGAACGGGTGTTGTTAGTGTAGCATCACATGTTGTTGGAAATCAGATTAAAGAGATGATTAAGCTCTTTAAAGCTGGAAAAGTCAGAGAAGCATCACTTCTACACTGCCATCTCTTACCAATATTCCAGGGGATTTTTATTACTACCAATCCGATTCCGATCAAATTCCTCTTAAATAAATTGGGGCATCAGGTTGGCCCGGTTAGACCTCCTCTGGTTAACCCAACAGAAGAAGAAAGTAAGTATTTATTAAAACTTTTACAAAGTATAAAAAAATAGATTGGTTTTAGAGTAGTCCTTTTTTCAGGAACTGCTCTTTTTTTTTTGGGGCTTTACTTGTTTTTTTTATGTAAATCCATTATAATAAATATAACAGGTTAGATGAGCGGTTTTTTTTTTGCTTATTTTTGTGAGAATTGCCACGGGTAAATTACTGATTGAGGAGGTGTGGTTTGACTTTAATGTCTAAAAAATTGAAAAATGAAACCGTTTCGATAATTCCTCTCGGAGGAGTGGGAGAGATTGGCAAGAATATGATGGTTGTGGAAGTCGGGGATGAGATTCTTGTAATTGATGCTGGAATTATGTTCCCGGAAGATGATCTATTGGGTATAGATTATGTAATTCCTGACATTACTTATCTTATCGAAAATAAAGAACGGATTCAGGGAATTGCACTTACCCACGGTCATGAGGACCATATTGGAGCTCTCCCATATGTTTTGCGCGAGATTAACGTTCCGGTTTATGGAACACGTCTTACTATGGGATTGGTTGAAGGGAAATTGAAGGAGCATAATATGCTTTCTGGTGTAAAATTACGGGTTGTCAACCCTGGATCATCAGTTATGATCGGTTCTTTTAGAGTTGACTTTATCCGGGTCAATCATAGTATTGCAGATGCCTGTGCTCTGGCAATTCATACTCCCATTGGACCATTAGTATATGCCAGTGATTTTAAATTTGATCAGACTCCGGTGGATGGTCATGTAGCTGATTTTCATAAATTGGCCGATTTAGGTACTCAAGGAGTGTTGGCTCTCTTCTCAGATAGTACTAATGCAGAGCATGAAGGTGTGACATTATCTGAGAAAGTTGTGGGTGAGTCCATTGAAGAGGCAGTTCGTATGGCGAAAGGACGGATCATTGTAGCTACTTTTGCGTCTAATATTCATCGAATTCAGCAGGTTGTGGACGCTGCCTTTAAATATAACAGAAAAATTGCTATTACCGGCCGGAGTATGGTTAACTATGTGAATATTGCGCGGGATCTGGGATATCTTCACATTCCAGAAGGAATGATGATTGATTTGAAAGATGCTAATCGGTATCGAGACCATCAACTCTGTTTTTTGACTACAGGTAGTCAGGGGGAACCAATGGCAGCATTGACCCGTATGGCCAGGGGAGACCACCGTCAAATTAACATTAAACCAGGAGATACCGTTATTGTTTCCGCTTCTGCCATTCCCGGTAATGAAAAATTTCTCGCGCAAACTATAAACCAACTCTTCAAGAGAGGAGCAAATGTTGTATATGATGCAGTCTCAGGTGTTCATGTTTCTGGACACGCAAGTCAAGAAGAGCTAAAATTGATGCTAAATCTGGTTAAGCCCCGTTTCTTTATACCTGTTCATGGTGAATATCGACATTTATATCACCATGCAGAATTAGCGAAAGAAGTGGGGATTCCTGAAGAGAATATTTTTATCACTGAACCGGGGTCAGTTTTGCAATTTACTAATGATAATGGTAAAATTGCAGGAACCGTTACTGCAGGTCAGGTATTGGTCGATGGCCTTGGGGTTGGTGATGTAGGTAATATCGTATTAAGGGATCGCCGTCTTTTAAGTCAGGATGGTATTCTAATTGTTGTTTTAACCATTGATAAAGATTCAGGAAAGATTGTTTCTGGACCCGATATTATTACCCGTGGTTTTGTATATATTCGTGAGTCTGAAGAACTTATACTTGCTGCTACTGAGCGAGTAGAGAAGGCTTTAGCAAAATGTGAAGACAAGGGTATCACTGATTGGGGTATTTTGAAGTCTACCATTCGTGATGCTTTAGGGGCTTTCATTTATCAAAAGATTAAACGGAAGCCAATGATTTTACCGATTATTATGGAAGTATAATTAAAATCCCCCGCTTGCCGTAAGGTGGTGGGGGATTTTAATATAATGATTTTACTGCAAAAAGCTAATTTTTCGCTTCATAAAGAAATTTTTCGAACCATCTAAAGTTCGATTTTAGTGGAAATAAGGCATACTAATCAACAGGCCATCCTGGCTCTTGATTAGCTCATCACATCCTCATATGAGGCCTTATTTCGACTGAAATCTTACTAAGATGGTTTAACGAAAAATTTCTATGTCGTTCAAAATTAACTTTTTGCAGTTTAATCATATCTTAATGAAGGAATTTTTCATTATTTGTCTAATTTTTAATATAAGAAAAAGGTGATAGAAAAAATTATTAGAGTAAAATAATGGGAAATGAGATTAAATGAAATTAGCTCTTAAATTCTCCCAATTGCTCTCTTTTTCAAAGGTGAAATTTTACGGCAAAATGCAAAAAAACGGCTGATTTGAGCAAAATTTTGCTGATTAGAAAGGCTATTTGTTTTCTAACTGAAGTGGGATAAAGCTTGAAATATAGCCAACCTTGGACGATGACGGGTTAGAATCTAAGTTCCACTAAAACAAGGATTGAAACTTTGTGACGGTTTGAATTATGATCCAAGTTTCATATAGTTAGAATCTAAGTTCCACTAAAACAAGGATTGAAACTCTTTGAGAATTACACGGACCCGACCTGTATCATAAGTTAGAATCTAAGTTCCACTAAAACAAGGATTGAAACTAACCTTCAGTTATTACATAATCACCTATTCTGAAGACAAACTTTGTTGAGTTAGAAAATTAATTTATCAAAAAAGTTGTTAGTTTAGCTAATTCTTGAAAAACACTTTCAATATATTGGAAAAAATTAAGCAAAGTGTAGTTTTCATATTTCATGGAGGTTTAAGAGAAAGTGAAGTACAAAAGAACCATTAAAAAGAACTTTTTAAAGATTAATTTTTTTGACTTGCAATATAGTTACTTTGTTGTTTTTAGTATTATTTATCAAAAATTTAATATTTTGAACGGGAGTTTTAATATAATTGAAGAATTATATTATTAGGAGGTGGAATTGTTGGATAAAGATAGGATATATTTGGCTGCCTTGTTACATGATGTTGGTAAATTCTTAGAAAGAGCTAAATATTATGGAGATAAAAATTTAGCTCGATTATTATTAAACAAATTAGAGTTTAGTAATAAAAGTTATTTTTTTTCTAGTTGTTTAGAAGAGGTTATTCAATCTGTTTTATATCATTATGAACCAAGAGATGATTTTGAAAGAATTATTCAACTGGCTGATTGGTTGTCTTCATCTGAAGGAAGAGATGAGAAAGAGAATACAGATAATGTAGATGTTTATTATAAGATGCCTTTGCAATCTATTTTTGGAAGACTATTTAAGGAAGAAAAAAAATATGGGTACAAACTAAAAAAAATGTCTTTAGAGACTATTTTTCCAGAGGATGGTTTAAAAGAAATTTCTTACAGGGATTATGTAGATGATTTTTTAGATGAATTAGTGAAAGTGAATAATGAATCACAATTGTATTATCTTTTAGAAAAGTATTTATGGAGTGTACCAGAACAAGCAAGTGGTTGTTATACTGATATTTCACTTTTTGATCATTCTAAAACTACAGCAGCTATTGCTGTTTGTCTTTACCATCAGTATCAAGCAGGTGAATTGGATAAAAAAGAGCTGAATTTGATGACTGATAGTACTAAAAATCAATTTTTATTAATAAATGCTGATATTTCTGGCATTCAGGATTTTATTTTTAATATTTCTTCTAAAGGAGCCAGTAAAAGTTTAAAGGGCCGTTCGGTCTATATAACTTTAATTTCAGAAATAGTTGCGAGATATATTATAGATGAATTGGAATTAAAGGAAGCCAATTTGCTTTATAATGGCGGAGGTAATTTTTATATTTTAGCTCCGGCATGTAAAGAAGAAAAATTAAAAGAAGTTAGAAAAAATATTTTGGAAACCCTTTTGAATGCACACAATGGAGAACTTTATTTTGCAATTGCTGGACTGCCCTTTTCACCTGCTGATTTTAGTAACTTTGCCGAATTATGGACCAGGGCAAGTAGAAAGGTGGCAGAATTAAAGCAAAAAAAATGGAGTGAGATTGATTTAAAGAGTAATTTTAAAAAAATATTTGGCCCTTTAAATGATGGAGAGAGCCAGAATAATACTTGTGATGTTTGTGGAGTGAGTAGAAAGAATAGGGAACTAATATCTAATGAAGATGATCTAAAGATTTGTAGTATGTGTAATAGTTTTATCGAATTGACAAAAGAGAAGCTAAAAGAGGCTAATTATTATATTATCAAAAGGGGCAATTATGGTGAAAACAAATCTATTAACAATTATAATGATGTTTTTAAGTCTTTTGGTTATCAAATCGATTTTTTAAAAAGCTTTGATAATAAAAAATCATCAAATGAACTAGTTTACAAAATAAATGACACAAATTTTTTGGAAGAAGGTTGTGATGGTTTTATATTTGGCGCGTATAATTTACCTATTAATGAAAAGGGAAATTTAATGACATTTGAAGAATTAGCAGTGAGAGCAGTACGGGAAGGCCGGGGAGATAAAAAATTAGGGGTTTTAAAACTTGATGTTGATAATTTGGGTTGGATTTTTATCAAAGGATTTGAAAAAAACAAGACTATTTCGCGGATTACTTCTTTAAGCAGGATGTTGGGGCTTTATTTTAAGGGATATATAAATTGTTTGATTAAGCAAAAAGGTTGGCAGAACAAAATTTATGTTGTTTTTTCTGGTGGTGATGATACTTTTATTGTCGGCAGTTGGAATACGATTATCGAGTTTGGAAAAGAGTTTTATGAAAGATTCAGGGATTATACCTGTCATCATTCTAAGATAACATTTTCGGCTGGCATTTCTATTTTTAGATATAATTTTCCTGTTGTTAAATTTGCTGAAATTACAGAAGGTGCTTTAGAAAGAGCTAAAAACTTTATTGAGGAAAATGAAAAGATACCTGGGAAAAATAAAATTTCTCTTTTTGGTGAGGTATTTAATTGGGAAGAATTTAAACGAATAATTGAAATAAAGGATGTATTGATTGACATAGTTAAGAGAAATGGAAACAAGCGCGCTATATTAAATAAGGTTATGAGGAGTACTAAAGGTTTTAAAAAAATATTGGAGCAATCGAATAAAAATCTTTTTGATAATTTAAGATTCTGGCGTTTGGTTTATTATTTACGAGAGTTAAATAAAAATAATAAAAATGATGAGAATGATGCAGAGAAAATTATTAATATTTACCAAAAAATAGTAATTAATAATTTGTTGCATAAAAAAGAAGTTAAAAAGATAATGATTATTCCGGTTGCAGTTAAAATGGCTGAGATGGAAACTAAAAAGTATAGTAAGGGGGATTAATCCATGAAAAAAGAAAGAGGTAAAACTAAATATAAAAATGATAGGTTTTCAAATAGAAATGAGTTAATTAACTATTTCAAGAATGTAGTTTTAGATTTGGATAATGCTGATTATGATGAATTTTGTGAAAAAGTTAAAAAATATGCTGAGCAATTACGTCCACAGAAATATGACAAAACTAACAAGGTAACTACTTCTATGATTAGAAAAGTTTATAATAAAATTATGAATGCTAAAAGTATAATTGATTTAAAAATGTTAAGACCTCAATTTGCTTATTTAGCAGGCCGTAATGAAAAGAATGTTGTATTAAAAGAGTTTATAGAAATGCTAGATTCAATAGTTAAAAGTCTGAGAGACCAGAAACAATTGGTTTATTTTCAGAGATTTATGGAAGCGATTGTTGCTTATCGAAAATATGTTGGTGATGATGAATAATTAATAAAGAGAGAGGAGAGTTTTTATGCAATTGAAAGGAAAGATTTTTATTGAGGGAAAAATAATTGTTAAAACAGGACTTATGATTGGCGGTTCAGATACAGATGTTATGATCGGTGGAATTGAAAATAATGTTATCAAAAATTCAGAAGGAATACCGTATATTCCTGGTTCTTCTTTAAAAGGAAAGATTAGATGTCTTTTGGAATTGGCAGAAGGCAGATATCAGGGGTTAATTATTGTTTCTGAGAAAGATGATTCAGGAAAATTTAAGAAACATTATAATGAATTTAATAATGCAGAAGAATATGAGAAAATTAAAAATAAATATAAAGATAATTCACAATATAAAATTAGTATTAAGGCTAATCACTGCAATTGTGGTGAGTGCGATATTTGTGCTATTTTTGGTGTATCTGCTAGTGTTAATTCAAAAGTGGGAAGAACTCGTTTGTATGTGAGAGATGCTGAATTAGATTTAATTCACTTTGAAGAAAACAGAGATACATTGTTTAAGAATTTGGAATTAAACTATACAGAAAGCAAATGGGAAAATACCATTGACAGATTAACTTCTGCCGCTTCAAATCCTCGATTAACTGAAAGAGTACCTGCAGGAGCAAGATTTAATTTTAATTTAGTTTATAATATTTTTGAAGATGAAGACATAGACAGATTTAATTTTGTTTTAAAAGGGCTTAGATTATTGGAGGATGATTATTTAGGCGGTAGTGGCTCAAGGGGTTATGGAAAGATAAAGTTTGATGATTTAGAATTTACTATTAAGACATTAGAAGAATATGAGGGGAAAAATGTGGCTGTCCCAATTTATAATGGAGAGAAAAAAGATCTTTCCATTAGTTTTGAGGAATTAGATTTTAGTAAAGTAAAAAGGAGGATAATCAGTGAAAGTAGTTAAACTGCTTATTGGTGATAGAGCTAAATTTCATTTTGGTAATTATAAACGGGAACTAACAAGTGTTTTTTCTTCCGACAGTTTATTTTCAGCTATTATTAATAATTATGCCTTGCTTTATCCGGAAAAAACAGAACAGATAATTGATAAGTTTAGAAAAAGAGAGTATTTAATATCATCTTGTTATTTGGGAATAGATTTTTGGAATGGAGAAAAAAAGAAAAAAACCATCTATTTCTTGATTAAACCATTTTGGAGAATAGGTAGGGATAGAAATGAAGAAAATGATGATGATTTAAGAAAAAGAAAGATGATAAAAAAATTAAAATATCTTTCGTTGAATGTTTATAATGATTTGTTAAATGCGTGGAATGAGGAGAAAGGTTTTTTTGAGTATGATTTATCCGCTCAATTTATTATAGGCAATAAATTTTGTATAAGTAATCAAGAGGTAGATGATTTGAATTTAACTTTTGAAGAGAAAAGAAAACTCGCAGATTTAAACTTCATTAAAGAATATTCTACTCCTAAAGTTGCAGTAAACAGAATAACAAATAAATCTGAAGCATTTTATTATGAGAATAATATAGAACTTTCATATAAGAAAATTGGTGATTATACATTAAAACCATTTTTTTACTTTTTGGCAAATCAAGCTTTTGTTGAAAATAAAGAAATCAGAGCATCTTTGAATTTATTATGTGATGAAGGTCTTGGCGGCAGGAGAAGTATGGGAATAGGCCAATTTCAAAATTGCGTGTATGAAGATATTACAGGGGTTTTAAGTCATGAGGGAAATAAATATATTTCACTTTCAATAGTTTTTCCTAAAAAAGAAGAAGTTGATAATGTATTAAGTTATAATCTTGTTAAAAGAAATGGTTATATATTTTCAAATGGTGGACGGGCTTTTAGAAAAAAAGATGTCAGGGTCATGCAGGAGGGTAGTATTTTTAATTGCAAAGTTGAAGGACAGTTTTTGGATCTAAAACCTGAGGGTTTTAAATTGCCACATAAAGTTTATTTAAATGGGAATAGTTTCTTAATTGGATTTGGAGGCGGTAAATAATGAATTTAGTTTTAGAAATATTAACGCCTATGCATATTGGAAATGGAGATGTTTTATCTCCTTATAGTGATTATATTTATAAGGATGGACAGATTTATTATATTAATCACCAAAAGCTGGAAGATTTCATCTTTAAATTAGATAATGCCAGCTCTTTAATTGATAAGTTTGTAGATATTATTAAAAAGCAAGCAAGTGGTAATCAAAGTTCGAAATATAAGTTGGAGAATTTTTTTGAAGCTAATAATCTTGATATAAAAGAGTTTACTGATAAGATAGTTGATTGTAATACTGATATTAAAAATAAACAGATTTTAAAGTGTATTTATACAGGTAGTAGGCCTTACATACCGGGGAGTACTTTAAAAGGTGCTATTAGAACCAGTTTGATTTATGGTTATTTAAAAAGAAATAGTTATAACTTAAATGAAATTATAAGTATATGGAAACAAAACAAATATAGTTATATAGGGCAAGATATCTTTGGAAAATTTAGTCGGGATATAATGAAGTTTTTACAGGTTTCAGATACTGAGCCTTTTTCTGATACTGATATTGAAATAATAGAAACATATAGAGTAGATATTGAATCAGGCAAAACAAAAAATCCGGTGGTTTTTGAATGTTTAAAAAGAAATTTGTCAACAAAATTTAGTATGACCAGCAAAGGGAAAAAAAATTATCATCATTTAGAAGATGATTTTGATTATTTGTATGAACAAAATGAAGCAGTTATATTTGACTATATTAATGATTTCTTTGAAGATGCTATTAAGCGAGAGATCAGTGAACTTAAAAGTAAATATAAAGGCAAAGGTGAAAATCCATTTTTAAATATAATCAGTTTTTATGAGCAGCTTTTAAATGAGATAATGGAATTTAAACAAAATAAAAATGGTGCTGTATTGAGGATAGGGGCTGGTAAAACATTTTTTGAAAATACGATAAATAATATTTTTAGTAAAAATGAATTTGAGGAAATAAAAAAAATAAAGAAAATCAAAAACAATAATCCTTTTCCCAAAACCAGGACTGTGGTTGTGGATTGTGAAATTATAAAAAATAGTCTGGGTTGGATTAAAATTTATAAGGAGGAATAATTATGGCTACATGTGCATATTACATTTTAGGAAATAGTGATTTGAAGGTTATTGATATGGATGGTAATGAAATCTCTAAAGTGGATAATTTTCGAGAATATACTAGGGAGTTAGCAGATATTCTTAAAAATACAAATAGTACTGCAAAAAAAGATTTTTTAAAATTTGATAAAGAAGTAGAAATAAAATTTCAAAATAAAGGAGAAAAAAATATTTTAAAAATAAGTAAAATACGTATGCCAATTTTTACAGCTTATATAGATAAAATTAATCAAACACAACATAAAAAACCTGATAAAATTATTTTTTTCTATACTAATCAGGAAAATCCAGATAAAGGGGATACAATTTATTTATATCAAATTATTCGTTTATTTGCACAAAAAAGATATAGATATAATGAAAGTGATATTTGTGGAATAGAAGTAAGTTGTAACCCTTCTAATTATGAAGAGGTGGGAAGATTTTACGATGAATATTTTGAGAAAAATGAAGAACAAATTAAATACAATTCTATGAATTACATTTTATCTACTACAGGCACCCCTGCAATGACTAATATATTGTCAGTAAAGATGTTGGATTATCCACACCAATATTATTATGGAGAACGAGCCGATAATGGTGGTACTAGAATTATTGAATTGAATTATTTTACTAAATTGAATTGTGATAGGTATCGTCGATTAATTGATAGAACCATTAAAGATCTTTGCTATAATAATGCCAGTGAGATTTTTAAGGAATCTCCTTTCAGAAAGAAATTTGAAGTTCGACAATTATTGAAAGTAGCATATCATTTGCGGAATTTTAATTTTGAAAATGCTTATGAAGAGGCGGAAATATTAGAACAAAATAAATGGTTGTTGGATAGAGTATCAGATTTGCAACTAAAAACTGAAGAACGTTTAAGTTTGATATATGATTTTATGGAAATTTCTCTGGAAAACCATAAGTATCTGGAGACTGTTGCGTTGCTTTTTGGTCTTTTAGATAATTTAAGACAGTATTTGTTTGAAAAGACATTTAGAATAAAAATTAAAGATGAGAAAACTAATAGTTTTTCTGAGTTTAATAATTTTATTGAAAGCAAACCTGATTTAAAAAGTTATTTTGATAAAAAAGGTATTAAATATAAAAATGCACCTACAAAAGTTGTATTAAATAAAATTTTATCAGATTTTCTCAAATATGGTGATAAAAAAACTCCTGAAGATAGACGAAATTCTAATTATATAGAAAGATTTTTTCAACTTAATGAAAAGGTAGAACATTTACAAGATTTACGTAATATGACACCTTTTGCCCATGGTGTTAAAGGAATAATTCTAGAAGATATTTGTAATCTTAAAAATACCATAAGCGATATTTTAGAATTTTTAAAACTAATTGATATCAAGAAAGAAAACGATGATAAAAAAAATAATAAAAAAGATGACAAAAAAGATGAGGATAATATTTTTAAAAAGATTAATAATGCAATTATAGAATTACTTGAAAAATATTAATTATATGCTGATTTTTTGCTGGATGGAGTAAAGATGAGGATAATTGCAGTCAGAAATATAGAATTTTTAATAACCTTTAGGCTTCAGACGACATTCTTTTTTGATTGTTTTAGAATGCTATTTTTATATTCTGGCGGATCTTTGTAGAATATTATTTTCATTTAAAGTTCAAACTGTAAAAAGTTAATTTTTCTAACCATCCAGAGCTTGATTTTAGCTGAAACAAGACTTTCGAATCAAAGGGCCGTTCTGGCCCTTGATTAGCTCATCAACATCCTCATATGAGGCCTTATTTCGACTGAAATCTCGCTAAGATGGTTTAACGAAAAATTTCTATGTCGCTCAAAATTAGTTTTTTTGCAGTTTAATCATATTAATAAAGGAATTTTTCATTATTTGTTTAATTTTTAATATAAGAAAAAAGTGATAGAAAAAATTATGGAGTAAAATAATGGGAAATACGATTAAATGAAATTAGCTCTTAAATTTTCCCAATTGCTCTCTTTTTCAAAGGTGAAATTTTACGGCAAAATGCAAAAAAACGACTGATTTAAGCAAAAATTTGCTGATTAGAAAGGCCATTTATATTCTAACTGAAGTGGGATAAAGCTTGAAATATAGCCAACCTTGGACGATGACGGGTTAGAATCTAAGTTCCACTAAAACAAGGATTGAAACTCACGTGGTTATCTAAATCCACTAAAACAAATAAATGTTTATCAAAGTTGCAATCTAGACTCTGTTAAGTAGGAGACTGAAAGACAGGTCTATTAGAAAAAAATCAGGTGTACAGGAATAATTGAGGAGGTTATGGATGATAATTAAACAATCAATATTACAATTTGAGATTGGTGAAAACCTATCATTGAATTATGGACATTATCTTCGTGGATATTTTGCTAATCGTTTTTCAGAGGTATTATTTCATAATCATCTGCAGGATGGAAAATTAAGATATGGTTATCCATTGATCCAATATAAAATTGTTGAAGGTAAACCTATTGTTATAGGTTTAAATGAAGGAGCAGATTTACTTGGCAAATATTTTCTTGATTTAACAGAACTGGTGTTAAGAAATAAGGTATATAAAGGTTTTGAGAAAAAACTAGAGGTTAAGAATATAAAAATAAAAACTACTTCAACAATGAAATATTGTTATCAATTTCTTTCTCCCTGGGTAGCGTTAAATCAAAAGAATTATCATATATATTTACAGAATAAAAATTCTATGCATTTTAATGAAAAAGAATTTTTACAGAGATTATTGGTGGGGAATATATTAAGTTTTGCAAAATCAATTGGTTGGTGGGTAGAATCACAGATATTTATTTTACCGGAAGTGCGTCAGGTGATGGTTAATTTTAAAGGCCAAAAGTTGATAGGCTTTGTGGGGCATTTTTATTCTAATGTGGCTCTTCCAGATTTGATAGGGTTAGGCAATTCATCAGCCAGAGGGTTTGGAACAATTAAGAGAAAGGTTAGAATCTAAGTTCCACTAAAACAAGGATTGAAATATACCAACGTTAATTGAAATTAAATTTTGCGTAATTTGGGGATATGTATGCAGGATATTCTAATGTTTATATCCTTATTTCATTGGAATAAGGATTGAATTTGATTTGATAGGACTTATGTTGAAAAATTAACCAACTTATATAGGTTGGTCTTTTTTTATGTTTGGGAAATTATACTTTTTGCAGTTTGTTGATAACAATATGATGATTATACTGCAAAAAGCTAATTTTGAACGACATAGAAATTTTTCGCCAAATCATCTTAGCGAGATTTCCGACGAAATAAGGCCTCATCACAGGAGGTGATGAGCTAATCAAGGGCAAAAAGGGCCTTTTGATTAGGAAGCCTTATTTCGGTGGAAATTGAGCTTTAGATGATTCGAAAAATTTCTCAAGAAGCGAAAAATTAGCTTTTTGCAGCAAAAGAAAGACTGTGGTCATAAAGATAACTAATCACAATAGTATTTTGATGAGTGAAAGGAATTTAACAATTTTGAGAGAATTAAATAATATAGTAGGATTAATTTATTGCTAAAGAAAAAGAAAGGAGATGTTTAAAAGAATGCCAATAGCAGAAGTAACGGTTGTACCTCTTGGAACAGGTGATACAAGTTTAAGTCGCTATGTTGCTGACTGTCACCGGATTCTTAAAAAAGAGAAAATCAAATTTCAGCTAACTCCTATGGGAACAATTCTGGAGGGAGATTTGGACAAGATCTTTGAGGTAGTAAAAAAACTTCATGAGGTACCTTTTGATGCTGGCGCTCTCCGGGTTTCTACTACTTTAAAAATTGATGACCGCCGTGACCGGAAAGCCAGTATGGAACAAAAAATACGTTCGGTGGAAGAAAAATTACAGGAAAGTTGAGAGTGTTTCAATCTTAACGAATGATTTTCACTCTCCTTAATCATAATAAAGATAGACTTTTTAAGGAGAGTGAGAGTAAAGATGAAAATGGAATTTCATAAAAATCAGGTAACTGGAAGGGAAGGTCAATATACTACAACTCAACCGCCGCGGTCACCAAAGACAGTATCACCATCGCCTCAATTTGTACCACAACCACCACAAATTACACCCGAACAGCCGCAAAGACATGAGCCCGCAGGAAATGGTGCACCTGAATCTGTGCCAAAAAGAAAGCGGCCAATTAGGTTAAGAAATGCTTCTATGACAGCATTAAGACAATTTGGGCAAAATAATATTCCTACTGATGTCCAGAGTGATATACATATGTTGAGTATTATAGGACAGATTGAAGGACATATGGTGCTGCCTCCCAAAAACAAAAGCACAAAATATGAACATATTTTGCCTCAACTTATGGCTATAGAAGAGAATCCTAAGATCAAAGGGCTTTTGGTGGTTTTAAATACTGTTGGTGGAGATATTGAAGCCGGATTAGCAATTGCCGAGATGTTGGCCAGTATGACTAAACCCACTGTATCTCTAATTTTGGGCGGTGGTCACAGTATTGGTGTTCCTATTGCAGTTGCGGCAGATTATTCATTTATTGCCCGGACGGCTTCTATGACTATCCATCCCATCCGTTTGACAGGATTGGTCATTAGTGTTCCTCAAACTTATGAATATTTAGAGAAAATGCAAGATCGGGTAGTGAAGTTTGTTACTTCCCATTCCAATATTTCAGAGGATAGATTTAGACAATTGATGTTCCAGACAGGGGAATTGGTTCGTGATGTAGGAACAGTTCTTGTTGGTGAAGCTGCGGTTAAAGAAGGGCTGATTGATGAAGTCGGTGGATTGGCTCAGGCCATTCAGAAATTACATGCTTATATTAATGAAAATCAAAAGAATTTGCACTAAAATCGGAGGTTTAAAGATGCATTACTCAATTATTCCATCTGAAATAATCTTTGATGAGTGGGATGGAGAAGAACTTAACAATTATCAGGAGATTACTTTTGAAAATCGGAGATTTATTGTTGAACCTTTAGAAAAAAATCAGGCAAAGATTGTCCAATTGCTCAGTTCCAATCCCTATGATTTTTTAAATAGGAGATATCAACCAGGGAGTATTATCAAATTTTCCCCACAAATGGAAAACTAAACAGGGTAGTCAGTCCTTTTTTACCTCCTTTCCGAATATAAATTATTGAAATAAGGATTCGGAAAGGAGTTTGAGTTTTTTGCTTAAAGTAATCCTCTTTGTTTTTATTGGTTTGGTCGTATTTTTTCAGGGTCTTCATATGGCAGAAAAGGGGCTTAAAAAAGGTGCTGGTACCAGATTAAAAAGAATCTTGGAAATTTTTACCTCTAATCTGATCAATAGCATTATAACAGGAACTATAGTAACTGCTATCATTCAGAGTAGCAGTGCTGTTTCTGTAATGGTAATTGGTTTTGTCAGCGGAGGTGTAATGACCCTTTATCAGGGTATGGGAGTAATTATTGGAGCCAATATCGGAACTACTATGACCATTCATATCTTATCATTGAAAATGAATCATCTGGAATGGATTCTTTGTTTATTGGGTTTATTGCTGATGGCTTATGGTTGGGTAAAAAAAGTTTCCAGGACCTGGTACAGCGGACTAATCTCTTTTGGGTTTGGATTAATCTTTTTGGGTTTGAATCTTTTGCAGGTTGGTTTATCTCCTCTCCAATATCATCCTATGTTTCTTAGATGGTTAATGAGATTTAGTACCCAACCTTTATTGGGAATTGTTTCAGGCCTGAGTTTTACAGCTTTGATTCAAAGTAGTAGTGCTACTTCGGGAATTGTATTGACTCTGGCCAGACAGGGGATGCTGGCATTAAAAGGAGCAATTGGAGTTATTTTAGGCTCTAATATTGGAACCTGTATTACAGCTGTTCTGGCTGCGCTTAAAACCAACAGGTTTGCTAGACGAATTGCCTGTTTTCATGTTATTTTTAATTGTTTTGGTGTTTTACTCTTCATTCCTATGCTAAATAGATTCACTAAATTGATTACTTTTTTAGCCTCTGAACCCGGGAAACAGGTTGCTATTGCCCATACTTTATTTAATTTGATCACTGCTGTTATCATTTTACCATTTATAAAACCGCTGGAGCAATTACTTAGAGATTTATAATTTTTAATTTAGGAGGGTTTTGGAGATGGATTTTACAATCTGGAAAGCCATTATTCTAGGAATTGTACAGGGAGCAACAGAATTTTTACCTGTAAGCAGTTCCGGTCATCTTGTTCTGTTTCAATCTTTATTTGGTTTAAAGGAAGGCGCGCTTACCTTTGATGTGTTTTTACATTTTGGAACTTTAATTGCTATTATTATTGCCTTCTGGACAGATATCAAGAAAATGCTTTTGTTTAAGAAAAGCCATAGACATTT
The DNA here is from genome assembly GCF_003991135.1 of Anoxybacter fermentans. Classification (GTDB taxonomy): domain Bacteria; phylum Bacillota; class Halanaerobiia; order DY22613; family DY22613; genus Anoxybacter; species Anoxybacter fermentans. The sequence continues at coordinate 649,459 of NZ_CP016379.1, forward strand.
AATTTATATGATATTGATTGGCATTATTCCGACTGGAATTATCGGTATTTCCTTTAAAGATCTTTTTGAACAATTTTTTCAATCGGTTTTTATTGTAGGATATATGTTGTTATTGACGGGAGTACTTCTCTGGACTTCTGAATCTTTTGCTAAAGGTGATAGGACTCTCAAAGAAATGAATACTATCGATGCTCTGATTATCGGTTTTGCTCAAGGGTTAGCGATTATACCCGGAATTTCCCGTTCAGGTAGTACTATTGTCGCCGGTTATTTTCGCGGTTTGAACCGGGATCTGGCAGCACGGTACTCATTTTTAGTTGCACTTCCTGTTATTTTTGGAGCTACCTTGCTGGAAGTAAAGGATATTCTGGAAGGGGGAGGAGGTGATGTAAGTCTTATTAATATAATTGCTGGGACACTTGCAGCAGTAATCTCTGGTTATGTGGCTATTCGATTTTTGTTGAAAATTATACGTGAAAAAAGTTTAAAACCTTTTGCATATTATTGCTGGTTTATTGGTATAATAATTATTATTAGTCAAATTATCTAAACCAAATAATAATATAAAGTTTTAATCTCCTCTAGTAATTGCAATCAAACTATGTTATAATTTTGGCTGTGTGTGAAGTAAGAATCAAAAATTTATATTGTAAGTGTGAAAGGAGGAGGATTAGTGTCATCTGTAGTTTCTACTGCGTTACAACTACTTGGCGGGCTAGGTATTTTTATTTTTGGAATGAAGATGATGGGGGAAGGCCTTACTAAGACTGCTGGTAAGAAGCTTAAAAATCTTTTGGAGGTTTTAACTACCAATCGTTTAGCTGGAGTTTTAGTAGGAACAGGTGTAACTGCCATCATTCAAAGTAGTAGTGCTACAACTGTAATGGTGGTTGGATTTGTAAATGCGGGTCTTATGAACTTAAAGCAGGCTATTGGTGTTATTATGGGTGCCAATATAGGTACCACTATAACAGCTCAGCTGATCGCTTTTAAGATTGATAAATATTCCCTTAGTATTATTGCAATTGGTGCTGCACTTTACCTCTTTGGAAAAAGCAAACGGATGAAATATATTGGACAGATTTTTCTGGGGTTTGGTTTTCTATTTTTAGGAATGAATATCATGAAAGATATAATGAAACCTCTTCGGGGTTCTCAGTACTTTAGGGATATGATGATGGAATTTAGTCATAATCCTATTTTAGGTGTTTTAATGGGTACTTTTATGACAATTCTCATTCAAAGTAGTAGTGCTTCTATTGGTATCCTGTTAAGTTTGACCAGTGTTGGAGCTATCCCCTATTCTGCGGCAGTACCAATTTTATTAGGTGATAATATCGGTACTACGATTACTGCTATTCTTTCTAGTATCGGTACCAATCGGACAGCTAAGCGAGCAGCATGGGCACATGCAATGTTTAATATTCTTGGTGCTACTACCTTTTTAATTTTCATGTATACTATTCCGAATCTTACAGATTATATAACTTTATTCTTTAAGAATTACTTTGGAACAACAGATATAAATCGATTGGTTGCCAATACCCATACAGGATTTAATGTATTAAATACTATTATCTGGCTTCCGTTTGCTGGTGTTTTGGCTAAAATTGTTACTTGGTTGATTCCCGGTGAAGAGAAAGTTGTCACTAAAGGTCCAATTTATCTGGATGAACGTTTTCTGGATACACCAGCTCTGGCTTTAGGACAAGCTGGAAAAGAACTGGAGCGGATGGCCCAGCAGGCAATTCTTAACGTAGAAACTGCTCAGAGACTTTTTATGGAAAATAATCTGGGACTTTTTAGAGAAGTAGAAGAACGGGAAGAAAATATTGATCAGCTAGAAGAAGCTATGATACTTTTTATGAGTAAACTTTCCCAGCGGTCTTTGACGGAAGATCAGGCCAGAGAAGTAAATAACTTCTTCCATATTATCAATGATGTTGAACGGATTGGTGACCATGCTGAAAACATTGCTGAACTAGGCCAGATTAAAGTCGAAGAAAAGATGCCTTTCAGTGAAAAGGCTATTGAGGATTTGAATTATATGTTTGCACGAGTGATTGAAACTGCCCGCCTGGCTATTAAAGCATTCTCTGACAACGATCTTGAACTGGCGAAAAAAGTTCTTAAGTTTGAAGATGAAGTTGATGAATTGGAGACAACCTATAGGAAAAATCATATTCAACGGCTTAATGAAGGTCTTTGTTTCCCAGGTTCTGGAGTAGTTTATCTGGATATTTTGAGTAATTTAGAGCGGATTGGTGACCATTCCGCTAATATTGCCAAAATTATCATTGAAGGAATCAAAAAATAGTTATGAATATAGAATCCGGTTTTTAAAAGGACCGGATTCTTTTTTTATATATGATTTTACTGCAAAAAGCTAATTTTAAGCGCCATAGAAATTTTTCGTTAAACCATCTTATTGAGATTAGAAAAGAATGGTCTCATCACAGGATGTGATGAGCTAATCAAGGGTCAGGATGACCCGTTGATTAGTGTGCCTTATTTTGGCTGAGATCGAACTTTAGATGGTTCGAAAAATTTCTTCTTGAAGCAAAAAATTAGCTTTTTGCAGTAAAATCATATATAAGATGGGGAAGGAGATTTTTTTCAAAGTGTAGAATACATATTATTGAGGTGATGATGGTTATGGAATTATCGCGGGAGAGAAAAAATGAAATATTAGGCATTTTCTTATCGGTTTTGGCAATTCTTTTAGGGATTAGTTTATTTGTTGAGTCAGCAGGCATTGTAGGACTTATTTTAAAAGTTGTTTTTATGGTTTTAGCTGGAAAAGGTGCCTATTTATTCCCGATTTTACTCTTTTTATGGGGAGTGACATTAATCCGTTCCCGGACGATTAAAGTAAGTCCGCGGCTTTTGGGTTTAAATATTATCCTATGCACATTTCTAACGTTCTTACATGTCTTATATATCCCCCATGGTGAAGAGTTTCCCAGTGCTCTGGAAGGGCAAGGTGGGGGAATTGTAGGCTGTATTTTTGCTTTTTTCCTTCGCAATTTTTTTGATCAGATCGGGACATATATAATTTTAGGTGCTGCTGGATTAGTTGGATTGTTATTTTTATTTGATATTCTTCTTATGACACTTTTTGCAACTCTTAAACGCAAGTTTAAGGAGATATATCAAAATATTATTCAATGGTTTGCTGGATTTAAAGAAAAAGTCAAAAATTTATTTGCAAAAATTAAAGGAAAATCAAAAACGGATGATCACTATGATTCTGAGGAGATTAATGAAGATGAGGATAATCAGTTTCTGGAAGAATTGAAGTTACTTAAAAAAGATCAGAATTTAGAGGTTGCTGCTTCTCAAGAGAATCTGAAAAATCCGGAAATGGATAATAGAAAAAATTCAAAAAAGAGTGAGCCTAAAGAGCAACAAAAAACAAAACAGGTCCCTACACCCAAACCAGGGAGTTCTTATCGACTCCCACCTTTAAAGTTATTAACTTCTGCACCTGGTAATACTAATAAACCTACTTTTGTAGACCAATCTAAGCTATTGGAAGATACATTGCAAAACTTTGGAGTTAAGGCTAAAGTAATTAACGTTAGTCACGGGCCTACTATTACCCGGTATGAACTTCAACCTGCACCTGGTGTGAAAGTTAGTCGGATTGTGAATTTGGCCGATGATATTGCACTTTCTATGGCCGCTACAGATGTAAGAATTGTGGCTCCCATTCCGGGTAAAGCTGCTGTTGGGGTGGAAGTGCCAAATCCAGGTAGTTCTCTGGTTAAATTGAAAGATATTTTAGATTCTGATCTATTTAAAAAGTCTAAATCTAAACTGACACTGGCATTAGGGGTTGACATTGCAGGTGAACCTGTTGTTGCAGATCTTACCAGTATGCCCCATTTATTGGTAGCAGGAGCAACCGGTTCTGGTAAATCCGTTTGTATTAACACGCTTATTTTGAGTATACTTTATAAAGCTAAACCAGATGAAGTGAAATTATTATTGATAGATCCTAAGAAAGTGGAGATGACAGCGTATAAAGATCTTCCACATCTTTTAGCACCTGTTGTAACAGATCCAAAGAAGGCTTCTGCGGTTTTGAAGATGGTAGTTCAGGAGATGGAAAACAGATATGAGTTATTTGCAGAAACAGGAACCAGAGGGATTGAAGGCTATAATCAATTGATGCGTAAACGTCAGGAAGCCTTGAAAAAGGCTCGAAATGAAGGTGAAGAAGTAGAGGGTTCTCTTGAAGATTACAAACTTTTACCTTATATTGTAGTGATTATAGACGAGCTGGCTGATTTAATGATGGTGGCAGCCAATGATGTAGAAGATGCTATCTGCCGTCTGGCTCAGATGGCTAGAGCGGCAGGGATACACTTAATTATTGCCACCCAGCGTCCTTCAGTTGATGTAATCACTGGTTTGATTAAAGCAAATATTCCTTCCAGGATTGCTTTTGCTGTATCCTCTCAGGTTGATTCCAGAACCATTCTGGATACAATAGGAGCTGAAAAATTATTAGGAAAAGGGGATATGCTCTTTTCACCGATAGGAACCAATAAGCCTAGACGGGTTCAGGGAGCATTTGTTACTACTGAAGAGGTTCAGCGAGTTGTGGAGTTTGTCAAGCGCCAAAAAGAGCCTGAATATGCATCTGCTATTCAGCAATTAGAAAATGGTGAACTAGTGATTGACGAAGATGAAGAAAGGGATGAATTATATGAAGAGGCTGTGCGGATTGTAGTTTCAAGTTCTGCTTCCATCTCTATGCTACAGAGAAGACTTCGTATTGGTTATACCCGTGCAGCCCGGTTAATAGATATGATGGAACGGGATGGAATTGTTGGCCCGTATGCGGGAAGCAAACCCCGTGAAGTATTAATATCCGAGAGTGAGGTTGAATCAATTTTAAAAGAAATTAAAAGAAAAAAGAATCAAAGTATAATTTCTAATGATTTGAGGGATGATAAATGACAAAAGTCAAAACTGATTCACGACCATTATATATATTGGTTAAGGAAAAAATAGAAGAATTAATTTCTGATGGAACATTTAGCGAGGGGGACCGTTTGCCATCAGAAAATACACTGGCTGAAAATCTGGGAGTTAGTCGTGCTACTTTAAGAGAAGCCCTTCGGGTTATGGAAGAAGAGGGAAAAGTAATTCGCCAACAGGGTGTAGGAACATTTGTTGCATCACGTTTGCCAAAAATCCAGAAAGGAATTGAAGATTTGTACAGCGTAACCGAGACTATTAAAAGCCATGGTTTTGAACCCGGCACTGTTGGTTATAAAATATGGGAAGAAAAAATGGGTAGATTGGCTCCAATTTTTGAAGAGGATCCTGATACTTTAATGTGGGTCATTGAAAGAATTCGGACAGCTGATAAGAATCCTGTGGTTTATTGTAAAGATCATTTACCCCAGAATATTATAGCAGAAATGCCGGAACTGTCTCACTATGGTTCTGGGGAATCTATTTTTCAGGTTTTAGAAGAACAATATCATCTCCGCATTACCTATGCGGTGGCCCGAATTATTCCCATGAATGCACCTAACTGGTTGGCGGATAAATTAAAGATACCGGTTAAAACTCCAGTTTTACTTTTAGAGCAAAAGCATTATGATCACAAAGACCGTATGATCCTTTTTTCTAGAAATTATTTTAGAAATGAATTTGAATTTCATGTAGTTCGTCGTCGTAGGTAAATCCGGCATGAGGGGGTGATACAGTCAATTCATATCAGTGGACTTACCAATTTCTATACCAAATTAAGGAGTGATAATTTGTGCAAAAATATTTGAAATGGATTGCCTATTTGACTGTATTTATCCTCCTCATTGCATTTGGCTATGTTTTCTTTAAGGGGGAACGTATTAGGGAGGAACGTAGACCAGGTCCTAAGGTTCAACCCGAGGAGATTAAAGTTGGTATGGTTACTGATGTAGGCGGATTAGGTGATCAATCATTTAATGATGCTGCATATAAGGGATTAAAACGTGCAAGAGATAAATTGGGTATTAAAATAAAGGTTATAGAATCTTCAGATATGACTTCTTATGTTCCAAATCTGACTAGCCTTGCAGAACAGGATTATGACCTGGTTTGGGCTATTGGAGTTTTGATGCAGGATGCTTTAGCAACAGTTGCAGAAGATTTACCGGATACCAATTTTGGAATAGTTGATGCAGTTGTTGATAAGGATAATGTTTACTCCGCTACCTTTAAAGAAGAGGAAGGTTCTTTCTTATGTGGTGTAGTAGCAGGGATGATGACAAAATCTAATAAAATAGGTTTTGTCGGTGGAATGGATTTACCAACAATTCGCAAATTTGAAGCAGGATATCGTGCTGGAATCAAAGCAGTTAATCCGGATGCGGAATTGATTGTCACTTATACGGGGGTTTTTGATGATCCCAATAAAGGAAAAGAACAGGCACTGGCTCTTTTTGGGAGGGGGGTTGATGTAGTTTATCATGCTTCCGGTGCGTGTGGTGTTGGAGTGATAAAAGCTGCGCAAGAACAGGATAAATATGCAATCGGTGTAGATATGCCCCAGAGTCATCTGGCCCCTGACCATGTATTGACAAGTATGATCAAACGGGTTGACCTTGCTGTCTATGAAGGTGCTAAACTGATTAAAGAGGGGAATTTCAAAGGTGGAACCCATAAAGTCTACGGTTTAAAAGAGGGTGGTGTAGGTTTAGAAGAAGATCAACTAAAAAAAATGACACCTAAAGAAGTACAGGATAAAGTTGAGGAGATGCGCCGAAAGATTATTAATGGTGAAATTAAAGTTCCAACAACTAGAGAAGATTCAGAAGATTTTACTCTTTAGCAATTGTTCTGAAATGGGTTAGGTGATCTCTTGACACCTAACCTATTTAATGATATGATACCTCTATCTGATATATGTTTTTTATAAGTTATACGAAAGGAGGATAATTTATGACCAATGTAATTGAAATGAAGGGGATTACGAAAGTTTTTCCCGGAGTAGTTGCTAATGATAATATTAATTTTGAATTGAAAAAGGGTGAAATACATGCCCTTCTTGGTGAGAATGGAGCAGGGAAAACTACTTTGATGAAGATTTTATATGGATTGTACAGGCCAACCAGTGGGGAAATTTATGTTAATGGTAAGCGTGTTGATATTGATTCTCCAAACAAAGCTATCGAATTAGGGATTGGAATGGTGCATCAACATTTTATGTTGATTCCACCCTTTACGGTAGCAGAAAATATCGTGTTGGGTTCAGAACCAGCACAGATGGGAGTTCTGGATACTGAGGAGATGATTAGACAGGTAGAAGAGATTTCTGACAGGTATGGTTTAAGTGTAGATCCAAGAGCTAAGGTACAGGATATCTCAGTGGGGATGCAGCAGAGAGTTGAGATTTTAAAAGCTCTCTATCGTGGAGCTGATATTCTCATTTTAGATGAACCAACTGCTGTTTTAACTCCCCAGGAAGTTCAAGAACTGATTGCAATTATGGATAAACTGACTGAGCAGGGTAAATCCATTATCTTTATTACCCATAAGCTTAAAGAGGTTAAAGCTATCAGTGATCGGGTAACTGTAATTCGAAGAGGTAAAGTGATTGATACTGTAAATACTGAAGATGTAGATACCCATGAACTAGCTCGAATGATGGTTGGTCGGGAGGTTATTTTGGAAGTTGAAAAAGAACCTGCTAAACCTGGTGAAACAATATTAAAAGTAGAAAATCTCCATGCTTTGAATGATAGAGGATTACCTGCTTTAAGGGGAGTTTCCTTTGAAGTTAGAGCAGGGGAGATTTTAGGGATTGCTGGAGTTGAGGGTAATGGTCAATCTGAATTAACAGAAGTTTTGACAGGATTGCGTCCTTTAACTGAAGGTAGTATTGAATTTAGAGGCGAAGAAGTCAGTCGTCTGACAACACGTCAACGGATAGAGGCAGGCATATCTTATATTCCTGAAGACCGTCACAAGCGTGGACTGGTTCTGGATTATTCTCTGTCAGATAACATGATTTTAGGACATCATTATAAAAAACCATTTGCCAAAGGAATTAACTTAAACTATCCTGTAATTCATTCTAATGCACGGGAGTTGATTGAAGAATTTGATGTCAGGACACCTAATGAAGAGGCACTGGCGAAAAATCTTTCTGGAGGTAATCAACAAAAAGTAATTATCGCCCGGGAGCTCAGTAGAGATCCTGATCTTCTCATTGCTGCTCAGCCAACACGGGGTGTTGATGTGGGAGCTATTGAGTTTATTCACAAAAGGATTGTTGAACAACGGGATGCTGGTAAAGCTGTTCTCTTGATTTCTCTTGAACTGGATGAAATCCTGTCTCTAAGTGACCGGATTGCTGTTATTTATGAAGGTCAAATTGTAGATATTATAGATGCGAAAGATGCTACAGAAGAGGAATTAGGCCTGATGATGGCCGGGGCAGGTAAACGTAAAGAACAGTAGAAAGGGAGGTCAATAGAGTGAAAGAAGTAAAAGGTTTTGAATGGCGAAAAGCTATAAACTTTCAGTTGTTAGGTAATCTGGTTGTTCCTATTATTGCTGTTATATTCGCAATGGTTATTGGCGCTATCTTCATGGTTTCTATTGGTGCAAATCCTTTTGAAGCTTATTGGGTTTTAGTAAAAAGTTCTTTTGGTGGTACCCGCAATATCTTTGAAACCCTGGTTAATGCTACACCTTTGATCTTTACGGGTCTTTCTGTGGCATTTGCTTTTCGCTGTGGACTCTTTAATATCGGTGGAGAAGGACAGTTTTTAGTGGCATATATAACCGCTGCCTGGGTGGGTGCTTTTTTCAATATGCCAATGTGGATTCACATTCCTCTAACCCTTCTAGCAGCAATGTTGGCAGGGGCAATTTGGGGTGGAATTCCAGGATTGCTCAAGGCCAAATTAGGGGTTCATGAGGTTATCAGTACCATTATGTTTAACTATATTGGTTTATATCTCGTTAATCTGTTAATTAGAACAGTGCTTATGGCTCCTGGTACTTTACCAGCAACACCTAAGATTGCCAAGACAGCTCAATTTGCACGGTTTATCCGGGGCAGTCGTTTGAATTGGTCAATATTTGTGGCAGCTTTAGCAGCACTAATTATCTATTGGATTTTATGGAAGACAACCATCGGATATGAAGTGCGTGCTGTTGGATTAAATCCATTTGCTGCTGAGTATGGCGGTATTAGTGTTGCACGGAATATAATTCTTGCCATGGCCATCAGTGGTGCGCTCTCTGGACTGGCTGGTGCATCTCAGGTTATGGGTTTAGAGTTACGGGCCCTTCAGCCATTTGGTTTTATTGGCCATGGTTTTACAGGAATAGCAGTGGCTTTATTGGGTAAAAACCATCCTGTTGGTATCATTTTGGGTGCACTTCTATTTGGTACTTTACAGCGGGGTGCGAATATGATGCAGAGTATTGCCGGAGTTCCAAAAGAGGTTATTCATATTATTCAAGCCATAATTATCTTCTTTGTAGCTTCCGACTATGCAGTACGGAAGATTTATCGCAAGATAAAAGCTAAACAAGCAAAAAGGGAGGTAAATGAATAATGGATGTAATAGCCTTGATTTTGGCCTCTGGACTCCGTTCCGCTACTCCGCTGATGTATGCTGCTATTGGTGGTATCTTCTCTGAAAGATCCGGAGTTGTTAATATTGCACTGGAAGGTATTATGTTAACAGGGGCTTTTACCGCTATGTTGGCTTCTTATTATACCGGTAGTCCCTGGTTGGGAGTATTAATTGCCATGATTGCTGGTGGGTTAATCTCTTTGATTCATGCTTTTGTATCCATTGAGTTCCGTGCTAATCAGGTTGTTAGCGGTGTAGCTATAAACCTATTAGCAAGCGGATTGACCAGTTTCTTTTTGCGTGCTATTTTTAAACATGCTGGCCAATCCCCAAGTGTTAATAGTTTGGGTAAACTTCCAATTCCGATAATTAAAGATATTCCGTTTATTGGGACAATCTTGAGTGGACATTCACCATTGGTATATCTTGCTCTGTTATCTATTGTCTTAGCTCATTTTGTGCTTTTTAAAACAACTTTTGGTTTAAGGGTACGGGCAGTAGGTGAGCATCCAGAAGCTGCTGATACAGTTGGAATAAATGTCAAAAAAATCCGTTATATTTGTGTAGTTATCAGTGGAATTATGGCTGGAATCGGTGGAGCTACTTTGTCCATTGGACTTTTAGATCTTTTCACAGAAGATATGACAGCTGGACGCGGTTTTATTGCACTTGCAGCTGTAATCTTTGGTAAATGGACACCATTTGGTGCATTTGTAGCAACACTTCTTTTCGGTATTGCAGATGCAATGCAAATGCTGGCCCAGACATTACAGATTACTTTCTTACCACGTGAAATTTGGCTTATGTTACCTTATATCCTGACTCTCTTTGCTCTGGCTGGATTTATCGGTCGGGCAACTCCACCTGCAGCCAGTGGTCAACCATATGATAAAGAAGACTAAATCTAAAAGTAGGCATATTTGCCTACTTTTTCTTTTAAATAATGTAATGATTCTACTATAAAAAGCTTAATTTTTCGCTTCAAAATAATTTTTTCGAACCATCTGAAGTTTGATTTCAGTCGAAATAAGGCCTCATCACAGGATGTGATGAGGCCTTATTTCGACTGAAATCTCACTAAGATGGTTTAACGAAAAATTACTATGGCACTCAAAATTAGCTTTTTGCAGTTTAATCATATAATATTATAAATGTAGATAATTATTTTGTATATAAAAAAAGGGAAAAGACAGTTTTTATCGAAATAAAATAGTTAGGACAAGGCCGGGTGATAATATGAATAAATATTATCTGGAATACAAAATTTTAAATGATCGTCCTGGTTTGTTGGGAGATGTAGCATCTCTAATCGGGATGTTAAAGCTAAATATTCAAACTATTAGTTCTATTGAAGGTAACAAACGGGGGCTTTTATTGAATTTTAATACAATGCAGCAATTAGAATCTTTGTATTTAGCATTAAAAGAGGTTCAGGATTTAGAGGTTAAAATTTTCCGTGAACCTCAAGAGCTGGATTTACTTGCTTTAAAACACGGAAAACGGATTCAAAAAACTTCAGAAAACCCGCCTACTTTTCGTTTTGAACGGAAAGAGTTAGATTATCTAATAGATTTTCTGGGAGGAAGATTAACAAAGAAATCTGATATTTTTGTAGGTTTTCGAGGTTCGCCACGGGTTGGAAAAACTGAAACAGCAATTGCTGCTTCTGTCCATGCAAATAAACCCTGGATACTTATTTCATCAACTCTTTTGAAAAAAATAGTACGGACTAATCTGGATAATGAAATTTTAGAAAATGGTACTATATTGATAATAGATGCTATTACTACTTTTTATCGTTCTTTTCCTGAACATATTGAATTTGTAAAAAATCTTTTAAATAAAAAAATTCCCAGGATTGTGGAGCATCCTGATGTTCTTGTTAGAGAAACGAATATAAAACTTAGTGATTTTGATTTAATTATAGAATTAAATAATGATGAAGATAAAGAGAATGAAGAAGGAGAGTATATTAAAGGGTATGGTTTTTATTCTTTTGACATCAGTTAGTAAGGAGGGTAAAGAATGAAGGAGATAGGACAGAAGCTAAGAGAAGCACGGGAGGAAAAAGGGTTAAGTTTGAAAGATATATCCGAAAAGACCAGGATTCGAACTATATATTTAAAGGCCATTGAAGAGGGAAATTTCGATAAAATTCCTGGAATAATTTATGCGAAGGGGTTCATAAAGGCATATGCACAGGTAGTGGGGTTAGACCCAATTGAACTTCTTAAAGAGCTTCAAATTCAAGAAGATGCTCCTGATTTATCAGAGGTTACAATTATGAGGCATGATTCATCTAAAAAAATTGGAAAAATTCTAATTGTATTATTGATTTTAGCTATTTTAGCGGCTGCATTTTTCTTTGTAAGAAATCTCTGGGTCACTATTCAAAATGAAACAATTCCCCAGTTGCTAGATACGGAAAGAAAATCTGATTCTATTAATGTCCAGTTAGATGAAAGTAAAGAAGTTTCTTTTAATAAGGTAAGTTTTGAAACAGAAGTCGATTCAGATTATGGGATGGAAATGCTTATGGCAAAAGAATCGTATGATGTTTCTAATCCGGAAACCATAGATATTTCTGAACAGGAATTAGTCATATCCGACCAGCGAAAAGATCAAAAAAATGATCAGCAAAAAAAAGTCCGGGATCAAAAACCTGAAAATATTGATATTGAACCGAAAATAGTAGCTTCAGAAACAGAAGAACCTAAAATAATACCAGAAATTACTACTTTAGTAGAATCTGAACATAAGGAAGAAATTACAACTTCAAAAAAATTTGAATCTAAGGAAAAACAGGTTGAATCTATTGATTTAAAACCAGAGAAAAGACAGACTGTAGTTACTAAATTGGGCCAAAGTGAGAAAAGGGAATTAAATCAGATTCAAGTGATTGCCAATGAGACGTCTTGGGTTCGTATTTCTGTTGATGGAAAAATATTGTTTCAGGGATTAATAAAAAAAGGAGAGACACGGTTGTTTGAAGGAAGTAAAATACAGCTTCGTACCAATAATGCAGCAGGTATTCAGGTTAATTTTCGTGGAATATTGTTAGGACCTTTTGGCAAAAAAGGTGAATATATCGAAAAGGTCTTCGGAGAGTAGGTGGTTTTAAATATGAACTGGTTGGATTGGGTTATACTTTTAGCTATAGTTTTGAGTATAATTCGCGGTTTTCGTCGTGGTCTAATCCGAACGCTTTTTGGAGCATTTAAATATTTTATTTCTTTTGTTTTGATTTTGTTTTATGCTCCTGGACTGGGTGAATTTTTGACCAGACCGTGGAATTTAACTCAAAATATTGCCTTATCCATTAAGGATATGGTAAATCTACCGGGGCATTTGTATAATGATTCCCTTCAAATCTTAAATCTCAATCAGCGATTGAGTCAAGGTGATTTTCCTATAGAAGAGTTTTCCTCGAGTTTAAGTTATATTATTTCTAATCTAGAAATACCGCAGGCCTTACCTGAAATCTTAAATTCCCTTTTTAACAAAGAAAGTATAATTGAATACCTACTCAAAGTTGGACCGGATTTTTCGAGCTATCCTATTGAGAATATGGAAGAATTGGTCTTTTATACTCTGGCGAGTTTTATTGCTAAGTTGATTGCTATCTCGATTGGATCTCTGGTAATTATTATTGTTGTTTTCTTTTTAACTCATTTTATTATTTCACTATTCCATAAAATTTCTGCTGAAAGTGCCAAATTGAATTTGGCTAATCGTTTTATGGGAGCACTTTTTAATGGAGGTATTTGTTTTTTGGTTTTAGTTTTAATTCTGGAAGTAATCACTCCACTTTTATGTTATTTTATGATTGATCCAAATCAGTCAATGACGTTTTCTATGATTTTAAATACGTCTTTTCATATTCGGCCCTGGTTGGAACATGCACTTTTAAACATGTAAACCTTCCTGAGTTATCAGGGAGGTATTTACTTTAAGGAGGGAAGGACAATGGAAGAAACTAATCGAATTTGGAATAATATTCCCTGGACCAATTTGGATATTCTGTTTATTTTTCTTATATCGTATGTTGTAGTTTTATTTATAAGTGAACTGTTGGCAATTTTTTTACCGATAGTCTATCCACTGCCGGAAGATACACTTGAAAGTCTAGTCGGTTTAATTAGCATTCTCATACAAAATGTAGGTTTAATTGGTTTAAGTATATTTTTGTTAAAAAATAAATACAATTTTTCAATAATAAAGAACTTGTTTTCTTTTAAAAATAAAAGAGAGATTTTTCTCAATGGGATTATAGGTGGAGTTTCTATTCTTTTTGGGGTTATGGTGATTAATTATATTCTTGCAATTATTTTAGTTATTTTTTTTAAATTTGAACCACCATTACAGCAGGTTATTATACTTTTATTCCGGAGTAAAAATATCTGGTTTTTCTTAAGCTATGCATTATTAATTGTTATTCTTGCACCAATTGGTGAAGAATTTTTTTTTCGAGGGCTTGTATATTCGTATTTAAGACAAAAATATGGTATGAAGTTGGCTCTTATATTAAGCTCAGTTTTCTTTAGTTTAATGCATTTAAGTTTATGGGTATTTCCGGGTATATTTATAGGTGGTTTAGGTCTTGCTTATTTATATGAAAAGAGTAAATCCTTATACACTTCGATATTTGCTCATATGGTCTGGAATGGAATTGTTACTTTTTTATGCTATTTATACTGGAGTGGAATATTTACACAATAAATAAATTCACTAATGGAGGGGGTTTGAGATGAAGGCTATCTTTACTTTAACAAGTTCAGAGTCTAAACGTTTGATTGCCAGGGCGGTTGCTCAGTTACCTGTAGTTAAGGCTGCAATGAAAAAGGGGTATATTTATATTGCCGGAGGTACTACTAATGCCTTTATAGCTGAAGAGTTGACAAAAATAAAGATTTCCGTTAAAGGTGATTATACTGCGGGTGTCATCACAAAAGGTATACACTGTGTCACTGATGCCAGTCGACGGATTCAACCTATAGTTTTAAAAGATGGACAGCCTGTTGAGATGGCTTTATCTGAACTTCTGGAGGTAATTTCAGGCAGAGATGTTTTTATTAAAGGAGGTAATGCTATTGATCCAGAGGGTAATGTGGGTATAATGGTAGGTGAAGGTTGGGGTGGAACTATTGGGCGCTCTATGGGTCGATTAATGGCTTTAGGTACTAATTTAATTTTACCCGTTGGGCTAGAAAAACTTGTCTCGTCAGTGAAAGCTGCTTCTAAATTTGCTGGAATTGATAAAGTTGATTATACTCTGGGAATGCCGATAGGAGTAATTCCGGTCAGTTATGGAACAGTTATTACTGAACTGGAAGCTCTTAAGATTTTGGCTGATTTAGAAGATGTTATTCACATAGGTTCAGGAGGAATTGGTGGGTCTGAAGGTGCTGTTACATTAGGTATTGAAGGGACAGAAAAGGAAGTTAAAAAAGCTATTGAGTTAATCAAAGAGATTAAAGGAGAACCACCGGTTCATGGTACCAAACGTAAATGTAGTGAGTGCGGTACATGCCATTTTGGACGCGGGAAATAATAATGTTTTTAAAAAGAGGTGAGAGATAATGACAGAAGGAAAAATGTTACCCATACTTAAAGTTCCCGAAGGAAGTATATCAAAATATGTTTTAGTTTGCGGTGATCCGGCTCGGGTTTTAAAGATAGCGGAACGGTTGGATGATTTTGAAGAGATCGGTTATAATCGAGAATATCGTACTGTAAAAGGCCATTATCGAGGTGTGGAAGTGACTATTGCATCCCATGGTGTAGGTGTTCCAGGGGCCGCTCTTGCCTTTGAGGAACTTATTAAGGGTGGGGCAAAGACGATTATCAGAGTTGGGACCTGTGGTTCACTGGATCCGAATATTCGGGATGGTGATCTGGTGGTGGCAACAGGTGCAGTTCGTGAAGATGGATTGACAGATCAATTGGTTCCCATTGGATATCCGGCTATTGCAGATTTTAGTGTGGTTAGATCATTAGAAGTGGCTTTGCTGGGAGTTAGGGATGTGAATTATAAAACCGGGATGGTATTAACTTTATCTGCTTTTTATCCTGGAGTTCTAGATTTGCCCCTTAAACTTTATTCTGAAACCAATGTGACTGCTGTGGAGATGGAATGTTCAGCTCTTTTTGTAATAGCTTCATTGCGTGGAATTCGCGCTGGTGCAATTCTGGCGGTTGATGGGGTTGTCATTGATTATAATCCAGATGAGTATGATCCACATCGTACAGTAGTTCATAAGGCAGTGGATAAAGCGATTACTGCTGCTCTGAATGCTGTTGTAAAAATGGCCAGCGAAGAATAGTAAAAAAATGCCAGTTACCGATACTGGGCTGGCATTTTTTTTTTAACTATTGATTAGAAGTAAAAGCCACTTACTCAAACAAGGTACACTAATCACTAGGTCCTGACCTATATCCTAATAATGAGGCCTTTACTATTGCGGTTTAAAATTATATATGATACAGAAATCCAGTTATCTTTGATCCAATTGAGGCCCCATTTATGTATTTTTTACCAGGTTATATTTATTCTCTTTAGATAAAGTTTAGATAATCAACTAAAACTAGAGTAAAAGAGTCAAATATCAGCCAGCCAAAAAGATATAAAAATCTTTTTTCAAAGCTGATTATCCTCTTTTTGAAAAATACCTCTACAATAATATAGATCAAAACTATCAAAAGGAAAGTAGATAGGTTAACTTTTATAAAGGTAGTCTTGCCCAGATTGAAGAAATGAATGAGATGATCTGGGATTACCTCGAGATTGAGAAATTTTAAGAACAGTACAATCAGACAAATAGATACCCAGGTAAAGTAAGTGTTTCGTATTTTGTTAAAACTAAATAGGAAAATACAAATTATAATTCCGATTAAGGGAAAAATATTTAATGCAAGTAATAGAAAACCTTTTGTTAATAAATTGGTCAAAAAAACCAAAATTGAATTTACAGCTCTTATTATTCGGTTATTCTTTTTGGTTTGTCTGTATATTGCTTCAATAAAGGTAGGATCAGTATTTTTCAGATAAATTTCATATTTACCCTTATTATATTCTCGCCAGGTCAGGTAGCGGATATTATTTATAGATTTTTGTAGTGGAGACTTTTGTTCAACCAGATTGGTAGTAACCCGGTACATTGGAGTTAATATTTCAAAAGTATCGGTTAATTTACTAAAGATCAGGTCACAATTGGGCTTAGGCTGACCGAAACGGGAATCTGACCATACCAGATTGATATTTTCATTTTCATCGAAAACGGCAGAGACATTTTGAATTTGCTTATTTGATGGTCCAATAAGAATATCTTTGTTCTGCAAAATTTCACCATTTGTATCGGTTATCATATAACAAATTTTATACATTGATAAGGCATTTTTGTTATATTCATTCCAAATAAATAAAAGTTGATCTCCCTTGTATAGAGTATTAAGGGAAGATATAGTTGCACGGGATAAAAGGCTATAGAGTTTTTTACGTGAGATGAGTATTTCTCCCTGAGGGGTAATTTTACTTAAATAAATCTCGCTTTGACCATAGCTTAGCTCAGTCCAGATAATTAAGTAGTTCCCTTCAGTGTCTGATAAAAAGACAAGGTCGTTTATTTTGTTGGTATCATAGTAAATGGGTTTTTTACCATCAGATAGGTCGGTAAGTTTTTTAATTCCGTTTTGTTTGACAATATAGAGTGTAAAACCGGTTTTGTCATTAAGTTCTGTCTGTACTAACAATATCGGATCTGTCCTTTTGTTACTGAGAAAGGTGGGCCTTAGATAAGTTATATTTTTAAAGGTTATTTTGTCATAAATTCCTTGGGTGAGTTCGCCATTGATATCAAAGAAGGTAGTATGGCAAAGAAAACTTTTATTTTCTTTTTTGGAATAACTGCTCCAAAAGATATGTATTTTACCATCCTTTAGATAGCGAATGGTAGGATATCTACTATAGAGATCAGGAAGATCTAATTGCTTTTTATCAATCAGGAATTTACCGTCAGAACTGAGAACAGTTAAAAAGATTGAAGAGTTATTATTTTTTTCCTGACGTGCAGCACTAATAAACCAGAATCGGCCCTGATTATCAACAGTATAGTCATATTCAGGTAGGGAGTAGGATTCAAATAGTTTTAGACTTTCTGACCATAAATTTAGGATATAGTGATTATTATTTTGTACCCGGTCCGGAATATTTTCAGGGCTTTTGAGCAAAAGATATTCAAGACGTTTTGAACTGGTGAAATTAAATATTTCTTTTTTATTTCTCAAATCCCAGCTAAGGGTTTCCTTTGTTCCATCTTCATAGATGAGGTCTATTAAGGCTGATTCCTCTATTGGCTTAGAACTTTTAAGGGTTACCTGATAGTGAAAAATTCCGTCGACTATTTTAGTTTGAACATTACTTATCCAGAGGTCAAGTTCTTTTGTAAAAATATTCTGAACAATTAACATGAGATTAATAAGTAACAAACATAAAAGAAATATCAATTGCCACTTGTGCCTATAAAACCATTCCATAGATTAATCTTCCTAATTAAGACAATGGCAGATAACGTTTGGCGGGTATGCGAAACCCTTAAGGGTTTCGCATACCCGCTGTTAGGCGAAGAAGAAACTTAATTGTTTTTCTCATTAATAAATTCCTCTGGTTTTTTAACCTCACCTTCAAAAAAATAAGCTTCAGCAGATTTACCAATAGCATATGTTCCTGTATATGCAATTCCTGCGGATATTACAGAGCCACCCACCGGAATTAATTTAACTAACTGCCTGGCTAAGCCACGCAATCCGAATGCAGTTCCAACGTTTATAGCTGCCGCACTGATAAACTCTAAAGCAGTTTCTTTAGAAAATTCACGACACGATAACCCGCCAATAAGAGTTATCATCAAAATCTGAAGAGGAATTAGCACAGCAATATCTGCTATTGGAATTGGAATAGCACCTATACCAGCTGCAATTGTTGAAAACCTTTTTATTAAAGAAGTTGACAAATTCTTAAGTAGTTTTTTTCTTCTCTGAGCCTGGTAAAAATCTAACAGTGCAAATTTAGGGAGATGCTCTCCGATAAACATAGAAAGAGTTTCAATATTCCATCTGTCATCTCTTTCGTCATCCCAATAAGAGCTGACAGGGATAATAGCCAGATAATCACTATCCTTCAAAAACTTATATCCTTTTATCGGATAGTTAAGGTCTATTTTTTCATACTTTAATTTAAGCACTTCTTCACTCATATAATTTAGCAATTCTTTAATCAACCCCGCTTTTCTTGCATTTTTCTCAGGTGGCCAATCCCTTGGATTACCAATGGTGTCTATTTTATTTAAAACAATGATGGTAGGAGGAATAGCTCCTAATTCTTCTTTAAGTTGCCTTTGGATTTTTTTATACACAACGAAATCTTGTTCAAGATTTCTCGTCTCTGGAGCTGCAATCACATGAAGAATAATGTCTGGCTTATACTTACGCAGGTCTTGTTTTAATTGCTCTTTTGCATTTTCTTTTAATTGCTCTTTTGTATTTTCTATTGACGCTTTTTCAGGTTTTGTTGTTTCAAACAATCCTCTTGAATCAATTATATCCCAGCTAGAATATGTTTCTTCAAAAGTTATTGAATGAAGTATAGAACCTTCTGTTGTTGGTTTAACATCTCCGACTTCTGCTACTTTTTTATTGGTTAATGCATTTATTAGAGACGATTTTCCGTGTCCGCTTCTTCCCACTAAAAACATTACAGGAGGCCTTGATTCCGAAACGAATTTCTCAATTTCCTTAACGGCCGGCCCTAATATTACATTCTTTAACTTTTCCCGTACTTCTCCAGGCAAACTACCGGCCACCTCGTTGAATAAGTTATTGATTTCTTCTACTAAAGTTTTTGTTTTATTTCTATCTATAGCCATTTTTACTCCTCCCTCCTTTAAAATAAAAATTTAGTTGTAAACCCTCAACTTTAACTTTCCCCTAAGTACTTCCGTTACAAACTAAATTGCTCTTTCAACCTGAAGAATCCTCTCATAAGCATGATACACCTCCCCAAAATAACCACTACCTAAAAGTCTCAATATTATAATTTTATTCCCAAAAACTCCTAAAATATATTTCGTCATTAACTCCTTTATTCCTTCATTTTTTATCTTTTAATTACATTTTTCACTTTTTTAATCATATCTTTTGTCTCAAATTTTCAACCCACTGATAACAAAAATCAAGTTGCTCCTCTGCCACCCCTTATCTGGTTCAATATTCGAATTTTTAACTAACCTTTCTTTATAAAAAACATCATCTACAAATACTTTTTTGTCCTTGAACATCTTAATCAGTAATTCTTGCAAATTAAGTTCTAAATACAGCTATTCTCTACCAATTACTTGAAGGCTTTTTGGTATGTTAGATTTCATTCGTCTTATTCCAGTTAACTTAATAACAATATAGACTGATAATAATGATATACCTAAAATTAAATATGTGGTAAAAATATTAAAACAATCTATCAAAAATCCAATAATTGGATCAAAAATTACAAAAGATAAACTAACAAAAAAACTTGGCTCTCCGTCAAATGTTGTGAAAGATAAGTTGGCTCCGTTGAATTGATTGGTAAATTGATTTTGAAATAAACATTTAAATTTAATAACTTAACATTGCATTAAATACTCTTCTCCTTAGATTCATAACATTTGGAACACCATATCCAATCCTTTTGATCAATTTAATCTTGTTATTGATACCCTCAGCAAAGCCATTGGTTATCTTAGTCTTAAAATAATTTAGTATTTTTTCTTCCCATCTTTGTATTATCTTTTTTACCTGGTAAAAAGGCATCAGCTTGCTTTTTATTACTTCTTTATACCACCTTTTTAGAGCTCTGGTGGCTTCTTTCACATCATCTAGCTGCAATAAGTCTCTGAATTCCTCTTTTAATTCCCAGGCCTTTTCTAGAGCTGGACTGAGTTCAAATAATTTGATGAGCTTTTCATGTTCTTCATCTGTCAATTCTTCAGCTCGTTTTTGGAGTAATAAACGACTTTGAAAAAACTTTCTTCTCTGATGATTATTTACTGTTTGTTGAACTTGTTTTCTAACTTCATCAAGGGCTCTGTTCATTAAAGTTACAAGATGAAATTTATCTATAACAATTTTTGCATGAGTAAATGCTGCATCTGCTACTGCTTTGAACGGCCGCCACATATCCATAGAGATCGATTGAATCTGTCGTCTTTGTTCATCTTCCCAACAATTAAAGTAGTCAATTAAATCATCCTTTTTGCGAGTAGGTAAAATGTCAATTAACTCCCGATTAATTGGATCTGTAATGCTAACTCCATATTTATGGCGTTTTAAAACTGCAAATTCATCGATACTGATGGCTTTTAATTGACTAAGTTTTGAAACTTGTTGTTTAATGAGAGGGTCAACTACTTTTTTAACTGCATTATTAACAGCTGTATAACTTAACCCGTTTTCTCTAGCAACTTTAGAATAATCCTTGCTGACAGTTTCTTTAGCAAGATATTTATCAAAGCGTTTGGTTTTACGGGCATATTTATCAATACTTTCATATTTTTCAGGGATACCCCTCTTATGACAATAAGGACAACGATATCTTTTCTTTAGAAGTCTAATGATTACTAGTTTACCTCTTATGGGGATGTCTCTAATATTTTGCCATTTTGTATCATGGATTTTATTAGTGATATTACCACACTGAGGACACACAATGTGATTTTTCTTTGCTTCAGCGATAAAAATATATCTGTCCTCCGTTGAAATAATTTCAGTTGCAATAATGTCTGGCAAATCAAGAAATTTTATGATATTATTATATTGCATTTGCTGGACTCCTTTCTTTGGTTTTTAGTTCGCAACTAATTAATTCAACGGAGCCAGCAAATGCCTTTTTATTTTTTATAATTTTTTCTTCACAACATTAATTATAGACCCAAAAACTTTTAAGAGAAATTATAGTCGCTCTCTGCTTAGATGGTATCTGATTAATTTAAGCGACTATCCAATAATGGCCATGTCAATCCTATAGCAATTCTACCAAACATCAATAATAATACACCATACCAATTACGCGTCAAACTTAACAAAAGAAAACATATAGCCATTTTGGATAATTATAATATGATTATCCTGCAAAAAGCTAATTTTGAGCGATATAGAAATTTTTCGCCAAATCATCTCAGCTCGATTTCCGACGAAATAAGGCCTCATCACAGGAGGTGATGAGCTAATCAAGGGCCAGGAGGGTCCTTTGATTAGGAAGCCTTATTTCGTCGGAAATCGAGCTTTAGATGATTCGGAAAATTTCTCAAGAAGCGAAAAATTAGCTTTTTGCAGTTCAACCTAATATTAAATGAGGTTTCTTTAAAACGATTTTTAAAGAGGTGACTTAACCTTGCTGAATTTGCTGCAATAATATTGAACACAAAAAAATTATTCCAAAATAAATAATTAGAATTCCAATGTCCTCCATATAAGATTGTGAGTAGTGTATGATATTTTGTGTAAATGACTTTTGTGAGATCTCACATAAATAAAAAAGGGAATCCTCTTTGAAAGGTTGAAGTAATTGTTTGCCTAACAAAAATTTCAACCTAAAGGAGGATTCCACTTATGAATAGTATACTTCAAAAGTTATTGGCAGGTCAAATAGATTTAGATAGTTTATTAACTGATTTGATTAAAGAATTTATTCAAAAACTCCTCAAGGCTGAACTGACTGAGTTTTTAAATTATGAAAAATATGACCCTAAAAGTAAAAATTCAGGTAATAGTCGCAATGGTTATTATACTCGCAACTTTAAAACTAAATATGGTAATATTCAGGATTTAAAGGTGCCACGGGATCGAAATGGTGAATTTAAAACTGTTCTTTTTGAGCCTTATCAGCGTTGTGACAATTGGTTAGAAGAAATGATCATTAACATGTATGCCAAAGGTCTCAGTACCAGAGATATTGCTGAGACTATTGAAGAAATGTACGGTATCAAATATAGTGCATCCTCTGTCAGCAATTTAACAGATGTTGCTTTAGAAGAACTGAATAAATGGCATCAACGTAAATTCAAAAGACGTTATAGCGTTCTATACATTGATGGTATGAGTGTAAAGTTGTGTCGTGAGTATGTTGACAATGAATCTGTATATGTGATAATTGGCATCGATGAAGAAGGTTATAGAGAGATTCTTGATTTCTATATAGGCGCTTCAGAATCTTCAGCTCTCTGGGAAGAAGTCTTGTTAAACTTAAAGTCCAGAGGGCTGGAAGAAGTTTTATTGGGTGTCATGGATGGTCTTCTGGGATTGAAGGATGCATTTTTCAAAGTTTATTCTAAAGCTGACATACAACGGTGTATTGTGCATAAGGTTAGAAACACTATAACTAAAGTACGTAAAAAGCATGTAAACGAGATAACAGAAGATTTAAAAATCATTTATAATGCTCCTGATATGGAATATGCCAGAAAGGCATTGGAGGAATTTTGTAATAAATGGGGACAAATTTAACCTAAAATTGTTCAAAGTTGGTGGAATGAACAAAACGAACTTTAACCTTTTATAAGTATCCATCTGCGATTCGTAAGGCAATCTATACTACTAACTGGATAGAAAGAGCTATTAAAGAGCTTCGTAAAAGGTTAAATCCAGTTAACAGCTTACCAACTGAGACAGCAGCTGAGAAGATTATTTATTTGAAAGTTATTGACTATAATGCCAAATAGAGTAACAGAAAAATAAAAGGATTTTTAAGTGCTAAAGAACAATTACAACAACTTTTCAAAGAGCGTTATAGATCTTGAGAATTCATTTACACAAAATTCTTGACATCATCGCTCTTAATTGGATTCATGACAAATTTGATAACCTCACTTTTAATTTTATATATACTATGGTCATGCTGCAAAAAGTTAATTTTGAGCGACATAGAAATTTTTCGTTAAACCATCTTAGTGAGAATTCAGTCGAACTTTAGATGGTTCGAAAAATTTCTCTTGAAGTGAAAAATTAGCTTTTTACAGTAAAATCATATAAAAAAGTTTCAGGTAATTGAAAAAATGTTTCAGGCAAAAATAAAAACCGCAAACATAAAGTTTGCGGTTTAACTTACAATGATGGTCGGGCTGCCGAGATTTGAACTCGGGACCTCTTGATCCCAAATCAAGCGCGCTAACCAAGCTGCGCTACAGCCCGACGTTATTTATAATTTATTGGAGCCGGCGATCGGACTCGAACCGATAACCTGCTGATTACAAGTCAGCTGCTCTACCAATTGAGCTACGCCGGCAATGACACTCCCGACGGGATTTGAACCTATGTCAACAGATTGAGAACCTGATACCTTAGGCTACTAGACGATGGGAGGTAATTATTTTTTGATTAGGGGGAAATAAAGTGTTTCCCGTAATGGCAATTGTTATTATACAGGATATAAGGTTGTTCGTCAAAGTTCGATATTAGTTATATAGAACGATTATATAAAAATATATAGCTTGTTCTTGGTTTTTCTCGATATATATATTTGAAACTATTTAATTTGATAGTTCTAAATTTTTCATAGGTGAATAGAAATAGTTAACGAAAGGTAGAGCCAGAGGGGGAACGAAAAAAATGGACATCCAGAAAAATCAGTCTTTATTGATTATGCGGGAAGAGTTGATAAAAAGAAAACGCAAGATGGAACGGTATGGAAAAATTGGAGTATATGGAATGGTTATAGGTGTTTTACCCTTGATGAAGTTATTCTCTATCAGTGAAGTGAATATTAGTGTTATTACAAGTCCCTGGATCTGGGGTGGATTGATCTTGATGGCTTTTAGTTATACATATAATAAGGTTTATTATGAAAAAGCAAAGGAAAGGTTTAAGGCTTTAAAAGAAGAATTAATAAACCAGATACGGTATGATTATTGTCTTACCTGTGAGGAAAGAGAGAAATTTTTAAAGGAAACAAAAGAGAAGTATGATATAAATCTGTATTGGAAATAAACCTATTCACTACTAAAAATAGTTCCTTATCGAACCATCTAAAGTTCGATTTCAGTCGAATTAAGGTATATTAATCAATGGGTCCTTATGATCCTCGATTAGCTCATCACATCCTCATATGAGGCTATTCTTTTCAATCTCACTAAAATAGTTTAATAACTTAAAATTAGCTTTTTGCAGTTTAATCAAGTAATAAAAAAACCTGTTACATTACGTAACAGGTTATAATTATCGAGGATGGTCGGGCTGCCGAGATTTGAACTCGGGACCTCTTGATCCCAAATCAAGCGCGCTAACCAAGCTGCGCTACAGCCCGACGTATGAAGTTAAATGGTGGAGGGAAGTGGATTCGAACCACTGTAGGCAAGTGCCGGCAGATTTACAGTCTGCTCCCTTTGGCCACTCGGGCATCCCTCCATGAAGTTGTTGGAGCCGGCGATCGGACTCGAACCGATAACCTGCTGATTACAAGTCAGCTGCTCTACCAATTGAGCCACGCCGGCAATGGCACTCCCAACGGGATTTGAACCCGTGCCGCCAGGTTGAAAACCTGGTGTCCTAGGCCGCTAGACGATGGGAGCAATAGATTTTTTATCACCAACGTTAGTGATTATACAGTATATTTAGTTATACGTCAAAGTTTGTTTTTAGCCGTATGAGTCCAATATGATGAAATATGTCGTTTTTTCGCTCTATTTCTTTTTATATGTCCTTTAAATTATGTGATTTAAAGATTAAATCTTCATCTGATAAGAAGATTAACTCTAATGCTGATAAAATTTTTTTATTAGAAAGTAAAAAAACCTGTTACATTACGTAACAGGTTATAATTATCGAGGATGGTCGGGCTGCCGAGATTTGAACTCGGGACCTCTTGATCCCAAATCAAGCGCGCTAACCAAGCTGCGCTACAGCCCGACGTATGAAGTTAAATGGTGGAGGGAAGTGGATTCGAACCACTGTAGGCAAGTGCCGGCAGATTTACAGTCTGCTCCCTTTGGCCACTCGGGCATCCCTCCATGAAGTTGTTGGAGCCAGCAATCGGACTCGAACCGATAACCCACTGATTACGATTCAGTTGCTCTACCAATTGAGCTATGCTGGCAACAGATAAAAGTGCCTACTAACAACTTATAGTATAACGAATTTAATAAGAAAGGTCAAAAAAGTAAAAGGCGGTATATAATCATTAGGAAAAATTAACTTCTTATATCTTAAGTTTTCTATGTCTAATGCATTTATTCTTGATTTATGAACATATTCAATCTGAATTTGGCTTTTAATCATTTTTCTGCTATAATATATGAACAAAAATTAGATGAAAAGAGGTTGGTGAAAATGCGAATTCTTTTGACCAATGATGATGGTATTTATTCTGAAGGAATTCAGGCTTTACGGAAACGTTTAGAAGAAGAACATGATATTTATCTCTTTGCTCCAGATAGGGAAAGAAGTGCTACAGGTCATGCTATTACATTACATCATCCATTACGTGCAGAAGAGATAAAGTTTCGGGATTCAAAGGCTAGATGTTGGGCAATTAATGGGACGCCGTCAGATTGTGTTAAATTGGGGATTGAAGGAATACTTAGAGAATTGCCAGATTTAGTCATTTCGGGGATAAATAAAGGGCCAAACCTGGGTAATGATGTGATTTACTCGGGAACTGTTTCAGCGGCATTAGAAGGTATGATCATGGGAATTCCTGCTTTTGCAGTCTCTTTAGTTGCCCATGATGACTGGGATTTCTCTTATGCTGTTGAATTTACAGCTCAAATGGTTGAATGGTTTAAAAAACAGAATTTAAAAAAACCGACGCTCTTAAATATTAATATTCCGAGTCTGCCGAGAGAGGAGCTTAATGGTGTGGTCATTACCAAATTAGGTAAACGTACCTATAAAAACTCTTTTGAACGTCGTATAGATCCGCGGGGACGGGTTTATTATTGGTTAGCAGGTGAAGTTGTTGATGATCTGGAAGAAGAAGGAACCGATCTTTTAGCGATTAAAAATAATCAAATTTCCATTACTCCTATTTCACTAAACTTTACTGATTATGAAATGCTGGAAGAACTAAAAAAGATGAAACTTGATTTTTGACATAATTTTCTTTCCCGGGAATACATTTATAGTAAATAATTCTCGGGAGGGATTTTTTATGCCTGACAAAGGGCAAGATTCGGGCCAGATTCAGTTAACTGCAATCTTAAAAGGTCTGATATGTAGTTTCATCATTCTTATTATCACTAGCATTATCCTGGGTTTTCTCTTTTCCATGATCAATGTATTAAGTGAGGATTTGATTAATCGAATTTTACTGGCTATAAATTATGCAGCCATCTTTATTGGTGGAATTTATACTGCACGGGAAGCGAGTTGTAAAGGTTGGCTTAATGGGGGATTGATGGGTTTTTGCTATATGTTTATTATTATGATATTAGGTGTACAATTGGTTGGGATAGGCTTAAATTTGGAGGTTCTTCTCAGAATTATGTCAGGCTTTTTAGCTGGTGCTGTAGGTGGAGTGATTGGGGTGAATTTAAAATAAAAAATCAAGAGTTCTTTTTACGAACAGAACCCTCAATCAGGACATATGATAATATAGTCCAGAGTGATTGAGGGTGATTTTTTTTATGCGAAAACTTCTGTTAGTTGAAATTGTTATTGCTCTTTCTTTAATTTTTCAAATTTACTTTTTACGATTATGCAAAGATATTTTGGGCATAGAAGACAAAGACCCGCGGTTTAAAAACATGGTTCATCTAATCTATCTCAATTTTGGTATCTATAGTTTTTTCATTTTTCTGCTTTTTATAGAGCTTATGAAAAAATAGAAAATTTACATCTTAAGCAAGTATTTATCCTTCTCTGCAATATATACCTACATCAATAAAATTATTTGTGGTTAATCTAAAATTAAAGAAAAGCTCTAAATTTTCATGTAGGGAGGAGGGTAGATATTTGGCCATCGAAAGCCAGGGGTCAAAGCGCCTTTTAACAATTGAAGAGTTAAAAGATCATTGGGAAGAGATTGGTATGGAACTTTTTCCTCATCAGATTGAATGTGTTGATAAAGTGATTCATGAGATGGATGGTCGGGCCCTTTTGGCTGATGAAGTTGGTCTGGGAAAAACTATTGAAGCGGGTATGATCTTAAAAGAACTGCTTTTGAGAGGAAAAGTAAAGACTTTTCTTATACTGGTTCCGGCTTCTTTGGGTTATCAGTGGTGGTTTGAATTATCCAATAAGTTTAAAATTGATGTCTGGTTTAATCGAAAAGGTCGGGGGCTGCTTTATTATGATCAAATGATTGCCTCTCTGGATATGTGTAAAAGGAAACATCATGCCGATGGTTTGATTAAAAAAGGTTTTGATATGGTGATAGTTGATGAAGCTCATAAGCTTAAAAATAGAAATACCCTGAACTGGAAATTTGTCAATACCCTCCCCAAAAAATACTGTCTCTTACTAACCGCAACTCCAATTCAAAATGATTTAGAGGAATTATATAATCTGGTTTCTATTATTAAACCCGATATCTTTGGTTCATATAAAAAATTTCGGGATGATTATACCACAGGTAAGCGAAAGGCAAAAAACCAAAAAGAGTTGCAACATGTATTAGAAAAGGTGATGATTCGAAATTCCAGGCAGAAGTCCACTTTAAGCTTTCCTGCTCGAAAAGTAAAACTGATCAATCTTCAACTTACTCCAGAAGAGAAGGAATTATACGATAAAGTTACCAGGTTAGTAAGAATTGAATATCGCAAACGTCAGAGGGAGAAGAAAAGTATTCTCTTTTTATTAACCCTCCAAAGGGAAGTTTGCAGCAGTTCTTTTGCTTTATTACAGACTTTAGAGAAAATGATCAAAAAGGGACATCCTGATCTTATTGATAAGCTAAAAGAACTTTATCAACTGGCCGCAAAGATACGGGTAAATGCGAAAATGCGTAAAGTGTTAGAGATTTTAAAAAGTCTGGATGGACAGGCTATCATTTTTACAGAATTTAGAGCTACACAATGGAAACTTTGCGAATATCTCCAACAAAATGGCCTGGTACCGGTAGCTTTTAACGGATCAATGAGTGCCAACCGTAAAGAATGGATGAAGGCAATCTTCCGTGAAAAAGGAGATGTTCTGGTCAGCACTGAAGCGGGAGGACAGGGTCTTAATTTTCAGTTTTGTGATACGTTGATAAACTATGATCTGCCCTGGAATCCAATGAGGATTGAGCAGCGGATTGGACGGATTCACCGTCTCGGTCAGCGAAATGATGTCAAGATCTATAATTTTTCTACTATTGGAACTATTGAAGAAAATATAGTCAACCTGCTCCATGAAAAGATCAATCTTTTTGAATCAGTTATCGGAAAATTGGAATGTATTATTAAAGATAATGAAAAAGCAAAGACTTTTGAAGGGAATATCTTTAAGTTAATTGCAGAAGCGGAAGATGATAATGATTTACGTGAACGTTTTGATACTTTTGGGAAAGCTATTGTTGAAAGAGGTCACTTTAGTTTAAGCTAAACATTTAAAAGGAGGTGGCAGGATGAAAGGTAGTCAAGATCGGGATATCAGTTTTGCTGTAAAAAAGGCGCTGGCCCAGGATATGGAAGAGAGTGCACTGGATATTAGGGTTAATACTGTAAACGGTATAGTCCATCTAGATGGGGTAGTGGATGTTCTGGGAGATAAGGAGTATGCAGAAAAGGTAGTCAGGGAAGTTGAAGGAGTTAAGGAAGTGATTAACCGTCTTTCTATAGGGATGGAAAGGCAGGTTAAAGATGATGAATTAGCCGAAGCGGTAGAAACTGCTTTACAGGAAAAAGATGAATCATTTTTCAAGATTGGAGTTGTAGCAAAAAAAGGGGTAGTCCATCTGTATGGTAATATCGACACATTGGCTGAAGAGAAAGAAATCTTAAGTGCAGCCATTGATGTACAGGGAGTCAGGGAAGTAATAAGTCATCTAAGGCTTAAACGCACCCAGGATGGTAAAGAGATTGATGATGTAACAGTTCATAATAATGTAATACAGACTCTTACTGAACATTATGATGTAGTTCCGCCAATTGAATTATCAGTAAAAAATGGTAGAGTCACCTTGAAAGGTACTGTCGAGAGTGTAGAAGATAAGCAGATTATTGGTAAATTAACTGCGATGGCAGAAGGTGTTAAAGATGTAGTAAATGAACTTCGTTCCTATAAGGGCGGTGCAGGTGGTGATGAAGCACTGGCAGCAGAAATACGCCATGAATTAAGTAAAGATGATAGGGTCAGTCCTGCAGTAAGAGTTTATGTTGAGGAAGGAACTGTTTATCTTGATGGTGAGGTGGATAGTCCAGATGTCAGGGCGGCAGCTATTGAAGTAGTAAATCGGGTTCTTAAGAAGAAGAGTACACGGAGCAGGATATATGAAGGAATTAGAATCTCGGGTGCTAAGGGTTCGGTGCAAGAAGGTAGAGAGCCGGAAAAGATTTTACATTAAAACCTGGAAGGCTTACTTTCAGGTGAGGTTGTTGACAAATCTTTATTTTTTAGGGACTTGCCCGTGCACTGTCAGAAAAACTAAATATAATTTCTGAAGCGTATAAGTCAAGGTTTAAAGCCAGGAGGGTGGAAGCCTTAACTTTTAAGGATGTACAGCCAGGACTGCAAAGTGCCCAGTAGCGGAAGAAATTATATTTAGTTTTTCTGTTCCCCTGTAGGAGCAAGTTATGTGTTTATTTTTAACAAGTTGTAAATAATTTTTATTAAAACAGAAAAGGAATTTTAGGGAATATTATCGAAATAAAATTTTGATTTTAATGCAAAAAGCTAATTTTTCGTTTCAGAAGAAATTTTTCGAACCATCTAAAGTTCGATTTCAGTTGAAATAAGGCATACTAATCAACGGACCCTCCTGGCCCTTGATTAGCTCATCAATCCTCATATGAAGCCTTATTTCGACTGAAATCTCACTAAGATGGTTTAACGAAAAATTTCTATGGCGCTCAAAATTAGCTTTTTGCAGTTTAATCAATTTTAAAATTTTTATAATATGCTCAGGGATATTATTGGTAATTGTAGTATGAATATGAAAGTGGACAGATATGGAAGAGAGGATAATTTTAATGAAAAAAGTTATTGCTGATTTTCTGTCAGTTAATGCTGAAATAGGAGTGGGGCTTGCTTTACAGGATAAGAGCGGTCATTATTTATTTTTCTTTGCAGGAAACCGATATAAATGTCCTCCAGGTGAAATTTTTTATGCGGGTATTGGAGGTCATTTAGAAGAAGGTGAGGATTATTTAATGTGTGCTCACCGGGAAGCCAAAGAGGAGATTGGCACAAATGTTGAAATTTTGTCTGCGCCAGCGACATAATCCATCCAGAGGGAACTCCAAAAGCTGGTAAAGTTTATCATATTATAATCTATAAAGCTCAAATAGATGATATACCGGGAAATTTACCGATAGATGAAGTTAGAGGAGTTATCGCTTTAACAGAGGAACAGGTGGTTAAAGGAATATAGCGAAAACCAACTTTAGCTGAATTGATTGAGGAAGGTGCTTTTTTAGTGATTAGTGCAGAAAATGTTAATTTAAATCTCCGCCTGTATCTCATTGATACAGCAATGGCAGTTTCTTATATCCTACGCTGTTTGAAGGAAAAATGCTGAGAGGTGGAACTGTCCATAAAAGAACTCTCAGATCCAGGTGACCTTTTTACAAAAATTCTAAGGCGGTATAATAAAGATAACTTATGTGGAGGATTAATTATGAAAAATGTAAAATGGCTTGTTATTTTGAAAAATAAAAATCTCACCAATTATATTTTATCCAAGTTCATTTCAGAATTGGGTAATGGATTACATGGAACTGCAATAATGCTTTTTATTTATTCATTATCAAAATCCGGAATTGTTGTATCGAAGGTATTGATTGCATATTCTTTGCCCTTTATTATATTAAGCCCATTTACGGGAATAGTTGTAGATAGATTTAAACGAAAGAAAATACTGATTGTTTCAGATTTATTACGTGTTCCTCTTGTGGCATTAATACCTTATTGTACTTCAATGTATCAAATTTTAATTTTAACATTTTTAATATCATGTATTTCATCCTTTTATAGACCTGCTGAAAGTGCTCTTTTACCTAATATTGTTTCAAAAGATGAACTTTTGAATGCTAATTCCTTGTTGACTTTAGCACGGTCAATTCCAAATTTTATAATAGGTGCCTCATTAGGAGGTATAATTTTAAGTACTTTTGGGTCTTTAGCAGTTTTTCTTTTTGATGCTTTTACATACCTTGTTTCGGCATTTTTCATTTTGAGAATAAAAGTAAATGAAACTCATACTCGGGAAGTTCAACATAATAATATTTTGCAAATAAATTTATTATTACAAAATTTTAAAGAAGGATTAAAGTATATTGGTGATAACTACAGTTTAAAAACAATTATTTCACTTATGACTTTTATTGCATTTTTAAATAGTGGTTTAAATACCGTTTTAGTGATTTTTTCGGAACGCATAATAAAAAGTTCTGTTAGTTATGGTTTTTTTATTGCCTCAAATGGAATAGGTGGAATTTTAGGAGCATTTTTAGTAAAAAATTTTAAAATAAAAAATTCTTTACATATTATGGTTCCTGCTTTTGCTATGGGTGGTGTTATTGATGTACTTTTTTCAATCAATCGTAACATAGTTATAGGAATGGTGTTGTATGTTTTAAGTGGATTTATAAATACAGCTATGAGTATAGTATTTATAACCTTTATACAGAATTATACTAAAGATCAGTTGCGGGGAAGAATTTTTAGTGTAATTAATGCCTTATATAGTTTTTTTCCAATAATTGCAATGGGTTTAGCTGGTTATATAGCAGAAGTTAGTAATGTATTATTTATTTATTATTTTGCTGGATTTTCAAAAATTTTTATTTATATATATTTTAATAAAAGCAAAAAAAGAAGAATTAAGATAATGGAATGACTCTGGTAATTATTAATAAAATGATTTTACTGCAAAATTTCAAAAAAATTTTTGAACCATCTGATTGAAGATATTTTTTTCTCAAAGTAAGATAATTAATAAAACGCAAATTTACCTCTACCATCTTGACAAATTGAAAAATATTGTTTTATAATGAACTTTAGAAGAAAAGAAAATATCGGGTACCTGCTGGGAATAGTAGCAAAATTCCTTCCTTAATAGCGAGCAGAGGATGGTGGAAGCTCTGCAGGAATATTTTGTGAAACGGCACCAGCATTTTAGGGTACTAACCGTTAAGAGTGGTCAACCTTGTATTTAAGGTTGGCAACTGAGGTGGAACCGTCCGTAAAAGGACCCTCAGGTCTAAGTGGCCTGAGGGCTTTATAATTTTGAGTAGTAAAAAAGATTCAAAAGGAGGAGAGAATAAATGGGAAAAGAGATTAAAGGCGAAGAACTGATGAATAAGATTGTCTCACTTTGTAAAAGGCGCGGTTTTGTTTATCAGGGTTCAGAAATTTATGGCGGCCTTGCAAACACCTGGGATTATGGTCCTCTAGGTGTTGAATTGAAAAGGAATGTAAAAGAAGCCTGGTGGAAAAGAGTTGTCCGTGAGCGGGATGATGTAGTAGGTTTGGATAGTGCTATTTTGATGCATCCCAAAACCTGGGAAGCATCCGGTCACCTGGCAAGTTTTAATGATGCCCTCATCGATTGTAAGGTCTGTAAGTCTAGATTCCGGGCTGACCATTTAATTGAAGAAGCTTTGGAGATGGATGTGGAGGGTAAGAGTGAAGAGGAAATGACCAAAATTATTAAAGAGAATGAAATTAAATGCCCAACCTGTGGTAATGCAGATTGGACGGATGCCAGAGCTTTTAACCTGATGTTTAAGACATTCCAGGGAGTAGTAGAAGATCAGTCTAATGTAGTCTATCTTAGGCCTGAAACTGCCCAGGGAATATTTGTAAACTTCAAAAATGTAGTAGATACCTGTCGGGTTAAGCTTCCATTTGGAATTGCCCAGATAGGAAAAGCGTTCCGTAATGAGATAACTCCAGGTAACTTTATTTTCAGAACCCGTGAGTTTGAACAGATGGAATTAGAATTTTTCGTAAGACCTGGAGAAGATGAAGAATGGTTCGAGTATTGGCGCGAGTTTGCTATGAACTGGTTTATTGAGCTGGGTGTATCTTCTGAAAGGCTCAAATTCTATGATCATCCGAAGGAAAAACTTTCCCACTATTCCAAAGCTACAACTGACTTGATTTTCCATTTCCCATTTGGTTGGGAGGAACTTTGGGGCATTGCTAATCGAACAGACTTTGACTTAAGTGCCCATATTGAGCATTCTGGTAAAAAATTAACCTACTATGATCCACAGACGAAAGAACATATTGTACCATATGTTATTGAACCATCCCTGGGTGTAGACCGGGCCATGTTGGCTTTTCTGGTAGATGCGTATTCTGAAGACGAAGTGGAGGGTCAAACCCGTGTTTATCTGGACTTCCATCCTGAGCTAGCTCCAATTAAGGTTGCTGTACTGCCATTAACAAAGAAAGACTCGTTGAAGGAATTGGCAATGAAGATTTATAACCGGTTGAAGAAATTGTATAATGCTGAATATGATGAAGGTGGTAGTATCGGTAAACGGTATCGGCGCCAGGATGAGATTGGTACGCCATATTGTATCACTGTTGATTTTGAAAGTCTTGATGACCAAATGGTTACAGTGCGGGATCGGAATACTCTTGAACAGGATCGAATTGCCATTGATCAGGTGGAACAGTATCTGCGAGATAAACTTGGATTTTGAAAATTAACTAAAAAAGGCTGTTGATGAAGTAAAAAGGATCAACAGCCTTTTTGTTTTATTTATTATTTATTAAACTGCAAAAAGCTAATTTTTCGCTTCAAAAGAAATTTTTCGAACCATCTAAAGTTCGATTTCAGTTGAAATAAGGCACACTAATCCAACGGACCCTCCTGGCTTTTGATTAGCTCATCAATCCTTATATGAAGCCTTATTTCGACTGAAATCTCACTAAGATGGTTTAACGAAAAATTTCTATGACGCTCGAAATTAGCTTTTTTCAGTTTAATCATGCTAGAAATCTTATTGAGCAGAAAGCATACCAGATGCGAGAATGAAAAGTAAAAAACCCTATTTTGAAAAATCCATAGAATGCTTCCGGAGCAGGTCTGGGTTAAAACGAAAAGAGAAGTAAAAGATGAGGGAACCACTAAGGTAAAGAATACAGGTCAGGATAAAAGGTAAAAGATAATTTCCATTTGCCAGGATGATTCCGCTCAAATATACCCCAATTCCGCGTCCAAAACTGCGTATGGTACGGATTAAGCTACTTGCCGCAGCACGTTCATCTTCATGTACTACTTGCATGGAAACTGCTTCTATAATGGGATTGACCATATTCATCAAACTGGTTCGTAAAAAATATGCTACACTGACAATAGGTAAATACGGTACTCCCCCCACAATAATCAGGAAGGGAATGGAAAGAAACTGTAAAACTACAACAGCGTAAAGCTGACCTAAAAGACCAACCAGATATGGGGTAAATAGAGAGCCTACAGATGTCGCAATCTGAGTCAGACTAATCAATAACCCAATTTGAAAGTCAGTGGCTTCAAGGCGAATTCGCAAAAAGATATTAAAGAGAGGTACAACCAATCCAGCTCCTGTTCCAATCATAAGACTATAAATTAAAAAGTTGCGAATATCATGGTATTTGGAAATTTTAATCACATTTTTTAATACTTCAGAAAATTTATTTTGATTCGTTCCTTTATCGGGTTGGAGAAAAAAAATAGGGATTAATGCTACGATGGATATAAGTCCAAATAAATTTAGTGTATATTTATAGGAGGATAAGATATTAAAAAGATTTTGAAAACTTTCAGTGATTGATCCCCCGAGAAAACTTCCCAGCATAGCCGCCCACATATGTAGAGAAAAATTTAAGCTGAAAAGATGAGCCCGTTCTTCCAGACTGCTGTAATGGGCCAAAAACGGGGCGGTGATAATTCCAAATAATACAAATGTAATTCCCCAGAGAGTACTAAAAATAAAAATTAAGGCTTTAGAGTCAGTATTAGCCAGTCCAAAGATACTGGTTATAGCCATAAATCCCGAGATAAGTAATGTTTTACGATACCCTAATCTGGTTGTCATAATTCCCAATGGAATACCCAAAAGAGCACCAACTATAAGGCGAACTGAAGCGACAGTACCGATAAAATCTGATTGATAATCTAAAGAATTAAGATACAGGTTGAAGATTACCTGATATCCACCGTTTAAAAGGTGAATTATAAAAGAGGTGATTAAAAAGAGTTTGGCCTCTCGATTAAAGAATTTGATTTTTTGTAGATACTGTACAATACCTTTTTTCATTATAAAAACTCCTTATCTAAATTGTTTCGTATAACAAAATATTCTTTTAATCATTATAGCATAAAATCAAGAAATGAAAAAGGTAATTTCATGAGATTGTTAACATATTTGATACAAAAAAAGCTGTTGACTTTCTTAATTTTGTCAACAGCTTTTAAGAGCATATTTTTTACTGCAAAAAGCTAATTTTTCGCTTCAAAAAAAGTTTTTCGAACCATACTAAAGTTTGATTTCAGTCGAAATAAGGCACACTAATCAATGGGTCTTTATGATCCATGATTAGCTCATCACCTCTTCATATGAGGCCATTTTTTTCGATCTCACTAAGATGGTTTAACGAAAAATTTTCTATGGTGCTCAAAATTAGCTTTTTGAAATGATATTAGGTTAAGTTATTTCATCTTCATTTAGTTATAAAAAAAGTTGCTGAAAATCTCAGCAACCAGTAATTTCAGATATATTGGAGCCGGCGATCGGACTCGAACCGATAACCTGCTGATTACAAGTCAGCTGCTCTACCAATTGAGCCACGCCGGCTTATGGCACGGGTGGCAGGACTCGAACCCGCGGCACGTGGATTTGGAGTCCACTGCTCTACCAGCTGAGCTACACCCGTACACTAACATTGGACAAGACTTATTATAACTTACAGAAGGTTAATTTTTCAACTTGATTATAGGTTATATACAGCTATTTTTAGACATTATATCACTCAATCATTTAATATCTCCTTTTAGCTTAAGTGTTTTATCTTCTTTA
Source organism: Anoxybacter fermentans (assembly GCF_003991135.1). Taxonomy (GTDB): domain Bacteria; phylum Bacillota; class Halanaerobiia; order DY22613; family DY22613; genus Anoxybacter; species Anoxybacter fermentans. The sequence goes on from NZ_CP016379.1 coordinate 686,225, forward strand.
ACAAATTAATCTGGATTTGCATATAGTATTTAAAGAAAAGTTTTCCTTTCACGGGGGAATGTGATATGTTTCGAAAACCATATTGGATGAGAAGATGGAGAATTGGGTTTAGATATCGTTTAATGCGTAAAAATTTATTCTTTAAAAACATATTTGGAGTTTTTCTCTGCCTTATTGGGTTAGGAGTTATATTAGCTGCTATTCCAGCCTGGCTTTATTTAGTACTTTTCGGTACAGGAATCTTATTTTCGGGATTCGTAATTCTTCAGAAGAGATAGAGACGTAAAAAGGCAACAGGTGTCGAATCCCTGATAGGAGGGATTGACACCTGCTTTAAGGGCCATGGTTTACCATAGCCCGGACAGTATTATTATATCAGGTTTATCGAGTTATTATTCATAGTTTTAAGTTTCAAGGAGGATATTTAAAAAGTTTTGTGAATAAAGATAATAATTTGGATATAAAAAGATAAAGGTGGAGGGATAGTAATGAAGCAAAGTTTGGTTTTTCTAGTAGTAATAGTTTTAATCACTAGTATATTATTCTGGATAAGTAGTGAAATAGGTTGGGCCAGGGAAGAGAAAGAAATAAATCAAATTTCTCCTGATTCCCCTTTCTATTTCCTGGATCGATTTTTTGAAGATATTATAGTAAAATTTTTACCAGATCAAGAGAAAGTGAATTTTTATCTTAACCGTTCAGTCGAGCGGTTTTATGAAGCTAAAGTGATGTTTGAAGCAGGTGATTCGGATTGGGTTTTTGAACTTCTTAAAGAAGGATTGGATAATGTGGAAGATGCAATTAAAGCCTGGCAGCGGTGTCTTAAAAAAGAAATTGAGATTTCTGAATTGAAAGATAAACTGGAAGATGTTCTTAAAACCAGTAAAGATATTTTTATCCGATTAAAAAAAGATTTGACTGCTGAACAGATTACTGATATATCAAAGAAAATAGGTGTTGTTATTAAAGAACAGGTAGAGTTATTCCTTAAATTGGATAGAAATTAAAGGATTTTTTGTTTTAGTGTTGAAGAATATATTTTATACTTGATTTTAAAAGGAGGCTGTGAAATTGAAGACAAATAAAGATCGACTTGTAATGCTTTCAGTTAAAGGAAAGGTTTCCCATCCTGTCAAAGGTAATGGTTACACTGTGACCCATGAAGGTGAGCCGGTTTTGCTTCCAGGTGTAGGAGGGATTACCTATAATGTCAAAGTAGGAGACAACTGTATGAAATGGGTTGGGGATCATGTAGAACCTGGTGTGAGTATTAAGTTAGATGAGGAAAAGGATAACAATGCATTAAATATTCTAGCCTGTATTGGCAACAAAGCTATTGTTCGTACTGGAGATGCTAAGGGTGCGGAAGGATTTGTTACTGGAAAACACGGTGGAATAGAACATGTATTAATATATTTTGATGATGAGACATTGGAAAAGCTAAATATAGGAGATGAGATTTTGATAAAATCTATCGGTCAGGGTCTGGCAATTGAGGAAATGCCAGAGGTAAAGGTAATGAATTTAGATCCTGAATTATTAGAGAAAATGAACTTAAAGTTTGATGGCGAGCTTCTAGAAGTACCAGTAGTGGCAGAGATTCCTGCTGAACTAATGGGTTCCGGTCTTGGGGCTTATACCGCAGCCCGCGGGGACTATGATTTGACCACTGCTGATCCGGAAGTTTTATGCCAATATGGTCTGGAAAATTTAAGATTTGGTGATCTTGTTGCATTATTAGATACAGATAATTCCTACGGTCGTTGTTTTAAGAAAGGTGCAGTCAGTATTGGTGTTGTGGTTCACAGTAATTGTGTAATTGCAGGTCATGGGCCGGGGATTACTACAATCTTTACTTCAGCTAAAGGTAAAATTCGTCCGGTAAGGTTTGAAAAGGCAAATATTGCTTATTATATGGGAGTGAGGGATTTTTAAATTGTAAAGAAGAGGAAGAGGAGGTTAAGGTAATGTCTAAAAAATTATTAAAGCCGACAACAGCTTTGGCGCCGGTCCCGGTAGTATTGGTTTCATGTTGTAATGAGGCAGGTGAGAGTAATATTATAACCATTGCCTGGGTCGGTACTCTCTGTTCTGAACCGCCATTAATTGGAATTGGGATAAGAAAAAGCCGTTTTTCTTATGATATGATTAAAGAGACAGGTGAATTTGTGGTTAATCTACCATCTGAAAATCTTGTCTGGACAACGGATTTTTGCGGAATTAATTCAGGAAGAAATGTGGATAAGTTTGGAGAACTGGAACTGACTCCGGTTCCGGGAGAAAAAGTCAATGCGCCTTTAATTGGTGAATGTCCGGTGAATATTGAATGTAAAGTTACTAAGATTCTGGAATTGGGTAGCCATGATCTATTTATTGGAGAAGTAGTAGCGGTTCATGCTGAAGATGATGTTTTAGATGAAAATGGACGTTTTTGTATGGAAAAGGCTGGTTTAATTGCCTATGGTAGTGGAAACTATTGGAGTTTAGGTCGATCTCTAGGTTCTGCAGGTTTTTCAAAGAAGAAATAATTTGAATATGAAAGGGGGAACCAGCAAAGGTTCCCTTTTAGTTGATTTGGGCGGAAAAAATGTTGAATCATTTTATAAAAAATGTTATAATAGCTTTATCTTATTAATTATAAAAGGGATGGAGTAATATGGGTGGAAAATATCGTGCAAACAAGATTAAACAGGAGCATACTATAATTGATGATATTTATCCACTTTTACTAAAGATTTCAAATTTAGAACAAGTACATAGTATTATACCTGGACGGATCAACCGACGCAGTGGGAGTGGTATTCAGCCCTATTTACAGTTAAAGTATAATACGCCATCTGGGATTAAACTTATTGCTAAAACCAGTTCCTCATTACAGGAAATTTTTGTAGTGACAGATAATCCGGAAGAAACAATGAAATTATTACAGCAGATGGATTTTGTGAAATAAGTATTGAAAAAATTTAACTTGAATTCAGAAATTAGAAAGACAAGAATAATCTTTTTATGAGTGGTGAAGAACTTGAAGGAGGTAGAAGATAATATCGGAATGGATTCAATTTTACAATTAGAGGGGGTAACCAAAACCTTTACAGATGTGGAAGCAGTGAAGAATGTTTCCTTCTCTGTAAAAAGGGGAGAAATTTTTGGGTTTTTAGGTCCCAATGGAGCTGGTAAGACCACTACCATCAGAACGATTATGGGTATTATTGCCCCTGATAAGGGAAAAATTTCTTTCTGTTTTGATGGAGAGGCTGGGCATCGATTAGCTGTTCAAGAGGATAAGAAGAAAGTAGGTTATTTGCCAGAAGAGAGAGGTATTTATTCCACCACTAAAGTTATGGAAACTATCCTTTATTTTGCAGATTTAAAGGGTGCAGATTTGCAACAAGCAGAAAAAGATGCCCGAGAGTGGTTGTTAAAATTAGATTTGGCAGACTATCAGGATAAAAAGATTGAAGAACTCTCTAAAGGGATGCAGCAGAAGATTCAATTTATCATTGCTGTTATTCATCGGCCCCAGTTGGTAATCTTCGATGAGCTTTTCTCTGGCCTCGACCCAGTGAACCAGGAGCTATTTAAAGAAATAATTAAGGAATTAAGAGACCAGGGAACTACTGTGCTTTTATCTTCTCACCGTATGAACTTGGTGGAAGAATTATGTGATCGTATTTTTTTAATTAATAAAGGTCAGAAAGTACTTTACGGCTCTTTAGACAAAATTAAGGATGACTTTGGAGTAAAGAAAGTATGGATCAGGTACAGGGGAGAGAAGAAGATCAAGCCTTCCTGGCCTGAAATTAAGGATTTCACCCAGGATAAAAATGAAATATGTTTTACCTTGCCTAAAGGGGTGAAACCAGGGGAATTACTCTCCCAGGTGTTGCAAGATTTAGAGATTGAGGAGATAGCCGTTAATAAGCTATCCTTGCACGATATCTTTATCGCTACAGTAGGAGATGATAAAAGATGAGGGATTATTGGAAGGTAGCTCGTTGGGAAATAAGGAAGAGCATTAAAGACAAGACTTTTCTGGTAATCTCTTTGTTGATTCCCCTTTTTATCATCGGGGCGGGTGTGATTCCCACGCTGTTGGCAGAAAAGGAAGGAGCTTCTAAGATAGAAATTGCTATTCTGGATGAAAGTGGCCAACTGGCCTCTGCTTTAGAAGAGAGATTAAGAGATTCCAGTTTTAATCTGGTTCAGATAGGTGGTAAGCAAGCTGAACTGAAAGCCAGAGTTAAGGAGGGAGATTTAGATCTTTTTCTGTACATACCGAAAGATTTTTATTCTACCAATCAAGCCTTTGTTTATTTTAGAAACCTTAATATTCTGGAAAATGACATAGAAGATATTTTGAGTGATTTGGCTATTGATTACAGATTGACCCAGGTTGGGTTACAACCAAGGCAGATTAAAAGATTGGTTCGCCCTGTAAAACTTACTCCTGTTCCGTTATCGCGGGAAGGGGAAAGTAATGTTTTCAGTATGTTCATTCCTTTAATTCTGGCTGGCATGATGATCCTTTCTTCCTTATTTACTGGCAGTATATTAATGCAGAGTATAATCAAGGAGAAGAACGATCGGGTAGTAGAGATTGTTTTATCTTCTATCCCTGCCAATGATTTAATAAAAGGGAAGGTAATAGGCTATGGTCTTTTAGGCTTATTGCAAATGGCATTATGGGCCAGCGTAGGGGCGGCTGTAGCCAGTTATTATTTGGACTTTTCTCTGGGTTCCTTTTTGGAAGGAAAACTGTTTTTAATGGGCATATACTTCTTTCTGGGTTATTTGCTTATGGCCGGGATGTCTAGTCTTTTGGGAGCAACAATCAAGGATTCGCAATTTGGTAACCAATCGGTAGGGTTAGGAATGATGCTATTTATTGTTCCTATTTATTTTTTAAAGTTAATTGTGAAAAATCCCCATGGTTTAGTACCTAAAATTCTGTCCTATATCCCTCTAACTACTCCCAATACCATGTTATTGAGGTTAGGGATTACCCAGATTCCTTTTTGGGAAGTGGTTTTAACCATCTTGATCTTGGCTGTTTTTGATCTTTTATTGATAAGGTTTGCCGCTAAAATCTTCCGCGTAGGTATACTTATGTATGGTAAAAATGTCACTTTCCGCGAAGTTTTCCGCTGGGCTAAGCTTAATATTTAAATTTGTTCAAAAATTCCGTTGTTTTTAAGGGAGGGGTGGTGGAAGGGCTTTTAACTGACTTATTTTAGGTTTTAAGCCATCCAGGATTTCTTCTATTATGTGAGGTCTTTATTGATTACCAGAACCCCCTCAGGATCTACCTGTTTTAAAAAAATCAAAAGGTAGATTTGGTTGGGAAGAAACCTGTCTCCAAAATTTTAGTACAAATAAATTTTAAAAATCCCTTGACATTTCGAAATGTTTATGGTAACATTCTATTGTCGGGACGATGTCGGGATGTGGCGCAGCCTGGTTAGCGCGCACGTCTGGGGGGCGTGAGGTCGCCAGTTCAAATCTGGCCATCCCGACCATTTTTTATTTTGTGAAAGATTGTCACCTAATTGAGGTGTTTTTTTTAATATGAAGGGAATTATACTTTTTCGTAGGTTATGGATAACATTTGGTATAGATAATTTATAAAAAACTGCACAAAGCTAATTTTGAGCAGTATAGAAATTTTTCGCTAAACCATCTTAGTGAGATTGAAAAGAATGGCCTTATCACAGGATGTGATGAGCTAATCAAGGGCCAAGAAGGCCCGGTGGTTAGTGGGCCTTATTTCGAATGAAATCGAACATTAGATGGTTCGAAAAATTTCTTTATAAAGCGAAAAATTAGCTTTATGTAGTAAAATAAGATTAAGTGCCCGGAAGGGCATTTTGTTCTATCAAGGTAAGGATTAGAAAGGATAGTGGTCCGGGATGAATAATCGTTTATTTGTTTATGGAACTTTACGGCCTGGTGCAGCAAAGCATCATCTTTTAAAGAAAGGTGAAATTATTAAGATTGAACCGGGCTGGATTCAGGGAATACTCTTTTATCTTGAAGGGGGTTATCCTGGCCTGGTTCTTACAGATGAGTGTAATGGTGAAAAGGTTTTTGGTGAAGTAGTAACCTTTGCTGACCTCAATTCTATTTTACCTGATCTGGATGAATATGAAGACTATGTTCCAGGTTCAGAGGAGTGTGAATATGAACGAATTTTGACAATGGTTCAGACTGAGAGAGGGCCGATTGAAGCTTGGGTATATGTAGTTAATAGTTCTAAGGCTTATGAGTTATTATTTTCAGGAAATAAGATAGATGGAGGAGACTGGCTTGAGTTTGAGAGAGTAAGAGATTGATGAGAAAAGGTCGGGAGGGAAAATCTATAAAATATTATGGTCGAAGGCCAATTTGCTCTTTTTATACTATAATGGTTAATGCCCTCATTTTTTGTGAATGGTATAACAGGTTCGATGAAAACCTGAAAGAAGCCCATCAGCTGTAGTGATGGAGAGATTAATTTTAAATAGGTAAAATGTAAAAAAATTTTTATTTAAATATATCGTAAAATCTTAATATATGGATATTGACATATAACTTTCATTCTGTTAAAATAAAAATACCTCACCAGGGTATAGAAAATAGAAAATAAACAATGGAGGGACTACAAAATGAAAAAAGCATATATTGACCCCAAAAAATGTGATAGGTCACCTTTTTGTCCTGCTAAGCGAGTTTGTCCAGTACAAGCTATTACACAGGAAAAGAATAGTATCTTTAGTACTGGGCCAGCAAAAGTTGATCCTGAAAAATGTATCGGATGTGGTAAATGTCTAAACTTCTGTCCAGGCCAGGCTATTACTATGAGATAGATAACATTTGTTATATGATTTTTCAATATTACCTGGATAATCCCCAATCCAGTTAAATGGAAAGGGGCTTTTTTTATTTTATGGTTAAACTGCAAAAAGCTAATTTTTCGCTTTTTGAGAAATTTTTCGTTGAACCATATTTAGTGAGATTTATTTCGACTGAAATTGAACTTTAGATGGTTCTAAAAATTTCTTTTGAAACGAAAAATTAACTTTTTATAGTAAAATTATATTTTAAAGGATAATTTTTTATTATAACAAATTATATATATAAATATCCGTAAACTGAGAAAAGGGTAGGAAAGTGAAAGTAGTAGTGAAAAAAAAGTGAAACACTTTACGATTTTCAAAAATCGAAATTTTCTTTTACTGTATCTTGGAGGTCTGGTATCCCGGTTGTGAGATGCTATTTACTATGTCGGTTTAAGCTGGTATGTGCTGGATTTATTTGATTCTGGGTTGGCCCTTGGTATACTTATGATGTTTGCCACTTTACCAGGTGTCATCTTTGGACCCTTTAGTGGAGTTTTAGTTGATAGGGTGAATCGGAAAAAGTTAATTATCATAATGGATTTTGTCAGAGGAATTATTATTCTAGTTTTGACCCAACTGTTATTACTAGATAGGCTTTTGTATTTGAACTTATTAATTGGTACTTTTCTAATGTCAATATGTAGCACCATCTTTAACCCAGCAATTTCAGCATTAATTTCTAATCTGGTGGATGATGAAAATTTGAGTAAAGCGAATTCATTGGAAAATTTGAGTCGTAATTTAACTGGTATTTTAGGGGCAGCGTTAGGTGGGTTGTTACTTGGATTTTATGGTGTAGCAGGTATATTTTTTCTGAATGGAATATCCTTTTTACTATCTGCAATTTTGGAAATTTATATTCAAATGTCTGTGTTGGTTGATAAAAATAAGTAATCACGCAAAGATGGCAACATATTCTTTAAAGATTTAATAGAGGGAATTAAGTATATTGTTTATGATCGTCTTTTATTTGCAATCTGTGCAGCATCTATTGCTTTAAATTTCTTTTTTGTCGGGGCGCTGGGAGTTGTCTTACCTTATATTGTTAAAGAAATAATGGGACTTGAAGAGTTGCGATTTGGTATGGTGGAAGGTTTTTTCTAGCTGGGGCCATTTTGGGTTCGCTGGTAATAACCTTTTTACTAGAGATTAAAAAATTCTATCGGTTAACAATAATTGGATTGACTTTACATGGGGTTGTTTTAACACTAATTGGAATTGCCGTAATACCTGATGTAATGAATATGATTTTGATTTCCTCTTCATATCTAATTATTACCGGACTTATGTTTATTATGGGTATAATAAATGTTATGATTAATGTACCTATTATAACTCTTTTTCAGAGGAAGGTACATGACGGGATTAGAGGACGATTTTTTGCAATTCTCAGCACTTTACCCAGGGTTTGATTTCTTTTGCATATTTTATTTCAGGCTTCTTTTTGAGGATTTTCCCTGCTCATTTCCTGATTATATTTGGTGGTTTGGCGATTATACTTGTTACAATGAAAATGACAAGAGTTGAAGAATTTAAACAGTTATAGGCTTAAGTTTAAAAGTAGGTGATGACATCAGTAGTTGAATTTTCAATCACTGATTTTTTTATTATCTGGCTTTTACTCAAAAATTACGGTAAAATAAAAAGAAAAAAGGTGATTTAAATGATTATTTCCGTCAGTCGGCGTACTGATATAGTTGCTTTTTATATGCCGTGGTTTATGAATAGGGTTCGGGCAAATAAAGCGGTTTACTATAATCCATTTAATTTCAAGGGCTATGAAATCTCATTAAAACCGAAAGATGTTGATGTGCTGGTTTTTATTTCCAAGGATTATCAGCCGTTACTTCCATATCTTGATGAATTAAAGTCCAGATATAATCTTTATTTTCACTATACCATTACTGGACTTAGTGGTATTTTTGAAGAAAGAGTTCCTCCGATTGAAAAGACTATACCATCCTTTAAGGAACTAGCGAAGAGGACTTCATCAAAACAGGTAGAATGGCGATTTGATCCGATTGTTCTCACTAATATTACTCCACCTGAATTTTACAGGAAAAAATTTCTTCAGATTGCTTCTAGATTGGAGGGATACACTCATAGATGTTATTTCAGTTTTGCTACCATTTATGATAAAGTCAAGCGTAATTTTAAGAAGTTAAAGAAAAAAGGGATTCAACTAATGGAACCTGATTTGAAGCTCTGGCGCCAGCTAGCTGATGAATTAGCTTCTTTAGGCCGGCGATATGGAATTCAGCTTTATAGCTGCTGCAATGATTTTTTGATCAGTGATATGGTGAAAAAAGGTCGGTGCATAGATGGGGAACATTTGAGTCAGCTCTTTAATCTGAATAAAAAGTTTCACACCTATCCAACCAGAGAAGGGTGCGGCTGTGCAAAATGTGTGGATCTGGGAGTTTATGATACCTGTCCTCATGGTTGCATCTATTGTTATGCTAATGTGAATAAACAGATTACCTGGAAAAATTATAAAGCTCACTCTCCAGAAGAAGAACTTTTAATTAAGGGAAAGATTGAAGTAGTAAAAAGACTAAAAGAGGAAAGAGAACAGATGTCACTTTTTTGAGGTGTAGATGAAAATTACATATGTGATTTTGTGGAGTGTAGCAAAGAAAAATACCCTCGAATCGAAGAAATGAGGGTATTTTTTATATTTAAAATGATTAAATTGCAAAATGCTAATATTGGGCACCATAAACTATTTTAGTGAAATTGAATTTCGTCACAGGAGGTGATGAGCTAATCATAAAAACTAAAATTATGGTTAAACTGCAAAAAGCTAATTTTAAGCGCCATAGAAATTTTTCGTTCAACCATCTTAGTGAAATTTCAGTCGAAATAAGGTCTCATCACAGGAGGTGATGAACTAATCAAGGTTCAGGATGACTCATTGATTAATGTGCCTTATTTCGACTGAAATCGAACTTTAGATGGTTCGAAAAATTTCTTTATGAAGCGAAAAATTAGCTTTTTGCAGTAAGATTAATTATTAATTAAATGTTTATATTTTTAAAACGTTGGATTGCTTTTAGAAGCATTTCATCACTGGTAGCAAAACTGATTCTTACATAATCATCAATACTTTCACCAAAGGCAATTCCAGGTACTGTGGCAACCCCGCATTCTTCCAGGATATATTTGGATGCTTCCAAAGATTTCATATTTAATTTGGAGATATTTAAGAGCATGTAGAATGTTGCCTGTGGAATGATATAGGGGAAGATAGTTTCTTTTAATCCATCGATTAATATTTGTCTTCTCTTTTCATAGGTTTTTCTCATATCTTCAACATCATTTTTCAATACATCTGAAATTTTACCCATTATACCATATTGGGCAATACTGGGTGCGCAGGTGCCGATATGTTGATGAAGCTTATTAATTGCTTTAGCAATTTCTTTTTTTGCCACAATATATCCCAGTCGAAGACCTGTCATAGCAAAATTTTTTGAAAAACCTGAAGTGATGATGATCTTTTCATAATCATAATTTAACATTGAATAAAAACTTTCTTTCTCATAGACGATATCACTATAAATCTCATCTGAGATGATAAATAAATTTTTTTCTTTTGCCAGCTGGACAATCTCATCCAGGATTTCTTTGGGCATCAATTGTCCACTTGGGTTATTTGGGTTGTTGATAATAATAGCTTTAGTTTTATCGGTAATTGCTTTTTTAATATCTTCTATAGTAGGAATGAAATTATTTTTTTCATTTGTTTTAACAGAGACACTTTTGCCGTGGGCAATGGTTATCATGTGTTTATAGCTAACCCAGGCAGGTTCCAGTAAGATAACCTCATCACCTGGATTTAAAATTGTTTCCAGGGCCAGATAAATTCCTAATTTACATCCAGAACATAATATGATCTGATCTGCTTCAATATCATGACCGAGTTCTTTGGCCAGTTCTTTTCTTAAATCCAGAACACCCTGGCTTTCAGTATAGTGGGTATAGTTGTTTTCTAAAGCCTGGTATAGACCTTCTTTGATAGGAACAGGTACGTTAAAATCTGGTTCTCCAATACTTAAGTTAATAATATCTTTTCCAAGCCTTTTCAATTCTAACGCCCTTTGTGCAACCTGCAAAGAAGCAGAGGGAGCAATTACATCAACTTTTGCAGACAAGCCAAAATTCCCCATATTTTATCCTCCTTTCGGTAATATACACTTTCTAAATTCTACATTCTTTTCAATATTCCTTTTCAGTTAACCAAAAGAAAATTCATAATAATAATTAAATTTATTGTTGCTATAAAAGGAAAATGCATAGTTGTTGACGAATAATGCTTAGTGGACTAGCTAAATTTATAAAATTATTAGAAGGAGGATTGAGAATGGCCCATTTTAATGAAGCACTACAGATATCAATTATAAGTATCGGTATTGTATTTGCCAGTTTATTAGTTTTTAGCTTCTTGATACAAATCATGGGCAGCTATTTTCAACGGATTGATATGAAAGATGATCAATCTGCCTTACTTGAAAGAAAGAAAATAGCTGCAATCATGACAGCATTTCAGGAAGAATTTGGGGACCGGATTGTTGAAATTAAAATTTCACGTATAAATAGAAAGGAGAGTTTAAAATGAAAAAATATCTGGTAAAAGTTGATGATGAAGAATTTGTTGTTCAAATTCGCCTTTTAGAAGAGGAGGAAAAGAATACAGCTGCAGATAAAGAATCGGTTTCCGAAAGCAAACCTGAAAGTCATGTGGAGACAAAAACTGCGCCGGTTAGTGGTGAAGAGGTCAAAGCTCCGCTTGGTGGGACAATCTTAAAAATTAATGTTCAGGTTGGATCTAAAGTTAAAACTGGTGATTTACTAATGACCCTTGAGGCGTTAAAGCTGGAAAATGAGATTACCGCGCCTTGTGATGGTACGGTGGCTGAAATTTTAATAACTGAAGGCGCTACTGTTGAAATAGGAGAAACTTTAATTATCATTAATAAAGAATAAGAAATGGGTGAGAATATGTTAGCAGAAAAGTTAATCTCACTGTTATATAGTACCGGATTTGTAACTGTAAGTTTAAAACAATTAATTATGATTTTGATTGCTATTATTTTGATTTATCTGGCAATTAAAAAACAGTATGAGCCTTTGTTATTGATTCCTATTGGTTTTGGAATGTTATTAGCTAACATTCCATTGACCCATTTAATGGAACCAGGTGGTCTATTATACTATCTGTATCAAGGTGTTAAGACAGGGATTTATCCACCATTGATTTTCATGGGAGTAGGTGCTTTGACGGATTTTGGTCCCTTGATTGCAAATCCGCGTAGCATCCTTCTTGGGGCTGCTGCTCAGGTGGGAATCTTTATAACATTTTTAGGTGCAGTTTTTTTAGGTTTTTCCTTACCTGAAGCTGCATCTATCGGAATTATAGGAGGGGCTGATGGTCCAACTGCCATCTTTTTAACATCCAAATTAGCTCCTCATCTTTTGGCACAGATTGCGGTGGCTGCATATTCGTATATGGCACTGGTACCGATTATTCAACCTCCAATTATGCGTCTTTTAACCACTGAAGAAGAGAGAAAGATTAAGATGGAACAGCTTCGCCCGGTAAGTCGAAAAGAAAAGATTGTCTTTGCAATTATGATTGCTGTTGTTGGGATTTTCCTTTTACCATCTTCAGGAGCACTATTAGGTTCACTGATGTTCGGTAATCTTTTGCGTGAGAGTGGGGTTGTAGACAGGTTAGCAAAAACTGCTCAAAATGAATTGATTAATATTATTACTATTTTCCTGGGTTTAACTGTTGGTGCTACTGCTTCGGCAGAAACATTTTTAAGTTTAAATACAATAAAAATAATTATATTAGGTCTTGTTGCTTTTGCTGTTGGAACTGCTTGTGGTGTTTTGTTTGGAAAACTGATGAAAGTTTTAACAAAAGGAAAGATCAATCCTCTTATTGGAGCAGCGGGTGTTTCTGCTGTACCAATGGCTGCACGGGTTGTGCAGAAAGAAGGCCAAAAAGCCAATCCTGGCAATTTCCTTTTAATGCATGCTATGGGTCCTAATGTAGCAGGAGTAATTGGTTCGGCTATTGCTGCAGGTAGTTTATTGGCACTGTTGGGTTAAAATTGTACATAGGGGTGATTTAAGTTGGCTAAACAGGTGAAAATTACAGAAACAGTTCTTAGAGACGGTCATCAATCTTTGATGGCAACCAGGATGAGAACTGAAGATATGCTTCCTGTTGCAGCAGAACTGGATGAAGTTGGTTATGCTTCTCTGGAAGTCTGGGGAGGGGCTACCTTTGATAGCTGTCTTAGATTTTTAAATGAAGATCCCTGGGAACGGCTTCGTTCTTTAAAGAAAGTAATCAAAAAAACACCATTACAAATGCTTTTGAGGGGACAAAATCTTTTAGGATACCGTCATTATCCTGATGATGTGGTGGAACGTTTTGTTAAGAAATCTGTAGAAAACGGAATTGATATTATCCGAATCTTTGATGCTTTAAATGATGTGCGTAATCTGGAGGTCGCAATTCGAGCAACCAAAGAAGCAGGAGCACATGCTCAGGGTTGTATAGTATATACAACCAGTCCTGTACATGATATTTCTATGTATTTAGAGCTGGCCCATAAGTTAAAAGATATGGGAGTTGATTCTATCTGTATTAAAGATATGGCTGGACTTTTAACTCCCCAGGTAGCATATGAACTGGTTAGCCGGATTAAAAAAGAGATTGATTTGCCACTCCAACTCCACTGCCATTATACCAGCGGATTAGCTGCTGTAACTTATATGAAGGCTATAGAGGCAGGAGTGGATATAATCGATACAGCTTTCTCCAGTTTTGCTCTTTCAACATCACAACCTGCCACTGAGACTATGGTAGCAATTTTGGCGGAAACGGAATATGATACAGGGATTGATCTGGAAAAAGTATCTATGCTAAATCGGCATTTTAAAGATGTTAAGAAGAAAAGAGAAGAATTTGTAGCTGTTAGTGGTATCGATCCAGAGGTATTGGTTTATCAAATTCCTGGTGGAATGCTTTCTAATTTAAGGAATGCTCTTCGACAGCAAAAGATGCTGGACAAATATGAAGAGGTTTTAAAAGAGGTACCTCGAATTAGGGAGGAACTGGGCTATCCGCCTCTTGTAACACCAATGAGTCAGATAGTTGGTACCCAGGCAGTTTTCAATGTCATTACTGGCAAGCGTTATCAAGTTAAGTCCAAAGAGATCAAAGATTATGTAAAAGGATTGTATGGTAAATCCCCTGGGCCAATCTCTGAAGAGTTTCGTAAACAGATTATTGGTGATGAGGAACCAATTACCTGTAGACCAGCAGATTTACTCTCACCTATATATGAGAAGAAAGCAGAAGAAATTAAAGATCTAGCCCGTAGTGAAGAAGATGTGCTTTCATATATTCTCTTCCCTGAGCCCGCTTTAAACTTTTTTAAGAAGCGAAATGGGTAAAGATAGATAATAATCAGGAAGGTCCTTTATCTCTTTTTTTAAGATAAAGGACCTTCTTTATTGTTTAGACAAAAGTGCCTTACTGGTACGAAAAAAGAGGTCCACAGTGATCTATGCTTCGGTTATTGAAGAGTTTAAGAAACCCACAGCAATCTTTCGACTTACCTTGGATCCGTTTTGACCCTACAATAACCTTAGCTCGATGATGATCGATTATAGAAGACAATCAAATAAGGTTGAATTCACCCAGAATTTATTATGATCTTTCGACCATAATAAATCCCTGCTTGATCGATCATCATCTTAGGTCGACCCATATCGATTCTTGACGACCCCATCAGTATCTTCCGACACTGATAAAGCCCTGGGAACCGATACAGATCAGCCCTTTGGCCCATATGAACCTAGAAATGAGTTCATATGAACCGCCGGTCGACTGATACGGAACTATTTAATACGATCCCGTATCAGTCTGCTCTCGACCACTGTGAACCTCACGTTTATTATAGTGTCCAGAAAGAGAAAATTTATACATGAAAAAAGTTTTTTATATATTGATTAACTTCTGGGGCATCCTGATTTCAGAAGAACGAAGAATAGCGATCTTGGAATTGAAATTGAAAACTATTAATTCAGCAAGGATTTAATATTAAGGTGGTCTATAAAAATTTTAACCTTAGTGAACCTGATATAAATACATATTTCCGAAAAAGTTATAAAAATAGGTGAGGTTGTTAACAAACCCTTCTTTTTTAGAGACTTGCCCGTGCACTGCCGGAAAAACTAAATATAATTTCTGAAGCGTATAAGTCAAGGCTTAAAGCCAAGATGGCGGAGCGTCCAGTAGCGGAAGAAATTATATTTAGTTTTTCTATTCCTCTGTGGGAACAAGTTATGTGCACTTCCCCTTTTTCAACAGCCTGGGTGGTAGTTCCTTTTTTTATTTGATGTTGAAGGAAATTCATTATTAATGATGGAATTGATTATTATTAGGTTTAAAGATAAGGAGTGAGAAAAATGGAACAGAGATATAAAGAGATAGGAGTAACGGTACTGGGTTGGTGGATATTTTTTAGCAGTTATTTGGTGTTGGCTCTGGTAACTATTACAGTGGTTCAAAAATTTAAAATTGGTTTAGACTGGCGTCTAGCTTTTCCTATCTTTATTAAATGGGAAATAATACTGGGAGTATTGGCATTGATTATAGCAGTTGTTATGCATATTTATAAGTTTTATCTTAAACGGTTTATACTGTTAAAGGGGTTTATAAGGACTTTCTTACTTTATTTTATCAGTTATCTGTTGACAATAGTAGTTGTGCCTTATCTTTTGGCTTTGCTACCGTTGGCCCGGGTGATGGTCGATGAGATTGAGTCCCACCTTTCTTTTATAATGATTATTCTTGTCATTTTTCGAATTTTCCCACAGCGAAATTATAATGATCCTAAAGGACCAAAATTTAAATTACCGTTGACCAACATTAAAAAGAATGATATTAAACCGTTTGGAATTTTTCATCCCGGGATAGATTTTGTAAAAGAGTGGGGTACTCCTGTTTATGCAGCCGGTAATGGAAAAGTGGTCACTGCCTGGCCTTATAAAATTTATGGAAATATGGTTAAGATTGAACATCAAAATGGTTTTAGCACTGTATATGGTCATTTAAATAAAATTTGTGTTCAGTATGGTCAGATAGTTAAAGAGGGTGATCTGATTGGCTATGTAGGTAATACCGGGCATTCATTTGAACCCCATCTTCATTTTGAAGTTAGATATAAAAATCGAGTAGTTGATCCGGAAAAATATCTTAAAGGAGCTAATTGGAAAAAAAAGAATTAAAACCAGATGCTTAAGGCTGTTGGCAATATATCAGGTCAACAGCCTTTTATGTTATTAATTTTATTTCTGAATAATAATAAAATTATAAAAAGTTTAAACTTTATGCAGGTATGAGTAAAATCGTGACGAAATATTTATTATAAATTAAACTACAAAAAGCTAATTTTGAGTGCTATAGAAATTTTTTGTTAAACTATTTTAGTAAGATTTCAGTCGAAATAAGGCCTCATATGAGGATGTAGATGAGTTAATCAAGGGTCATAAGGACCCATTGATTAGTGTGCCTTAAAAGAATTTAAAACATACAGAAAATTGGATGAATTGGCTTATTTAAGTTTTATCCGGAGTAATAATCCCTGAAAGTAGGTAGTAGCAATAAATGAAGGGGGGTTATTTTTAAATGAGATTAGAAAAACATCCGATACTTGAATTTAAAAGGGGGAAAAAAGTGACATTTACCTTTAATGGACAGGAAGTAGAAGGCTATGAGGGAGAGACAATAGCTGCTGCTCTCCATGCCGCTGGTATCCGAAAATTAAGTGAAAGCCAGAAACTTCATCGGCCGCGGGGTTTATTCTGTGCCATCGGGAACTGCTCTTCCTGTCTAATGAAGGTAGATGGTATTCCCAATGTTAAAATTTGTATAACCAAGGTTAGGGAAGGAATGAGAGTAGAAGAGCAGAAAGGGAAAGGTGATCTAAGTGAAAACTACTGAGATTTTAGTAATTGGTGGTGGACCGGCAGGCCTGTCAGCAGCAATTAGTGCTGGCTCAAGAGGAGCAAAAGTTATCCTTTTGGAACGGGATGATTTTCTTGGTGGTCAGTTGATTAAACAGACTCATCGTTTCTTTGGTTCAAAACGCGAACATGCAGGAACCAGGGGTTTTAAGATTGCTGAAGATTTGAAAGATAGAATTAAAAAATTGCATAATGTTGAGGTAATGGTCTCTGCTAGGGCTCTGGGTTTTTATGAAGATGGGGTAGTAACCGTTTTGAAAGATGAAAAGATGCATAAGATTAAAGCAGAGAAAGTAATTGTGGCTACAGGAGCTCATGAAAAGTTTCTTCCTTTTATTAATAATGATTTGCCTGGAATTTATGGTGCAGGTGCCGTACAGACTCTTATGAATGTATATGGAATTGTACCAGCTCAACGGATCTTAATGGTTGGTGCAGGAAATATCGGACTTATAGTTTCTTATCAATTAATGCAGGCAGGTGTAGAAGTAGCTGCTATTATTGAAGCTGCTCCCCGAATTGGTGGATATCTGGTACATGCTTCTAAAGTACGCCGTATGGGTGTTCCTATTTTAACCAGACATACTATAAAGGCAGCCTATGGGACAAATAGGGTTGAAAAGGCTGTGATATGCCAATTGGATGATAAATGGCAACATATTCCGGGTACGGAACAGGAATTAGAAGTGGATACTATCTGTCTAGCGGTAGGATTGAGTCCATTAACTGAGATTCTCTGGCAGGCTGAGTGTGAGATGATTTTTGTACCAGAATTGGGTGGACATGTACCTTTACGGGATGAAAACTTAGAGACATCAGTTCCTGGTATATATGTAGCAGGAGATTGTGCAGGTGTGGAAGAAGCAACAGCCGCCATGTTGGAAGGTGAATTAGCCGGCTTAAGTGCAGCTTATAGTCTGGGTTACGGAGAAGCCGATTTTAAAGAAAGACGTGAACAGATTGTTACTAATCTACAGAACTTACGTAGCGGGCCTGTAGGTGATAAGATTAGAGCTGGGCTGGCTAAAGTAAGGAGGGGTGCATGATGTTAGAATCTACCGGAGTACCCACTGTGGAAGATTTGAAAGCCAGGATGCCGTCAAAAGAACGCCTGGCCCGGGGCCCGGTGGCAATGATTGAATGTTTCCAGAGGATTCCCTGTGATCCATGTTACCATAGCTGTAAACGTGGAGCTATTAGCAAATTGATAGATATAAATGATATTCCTCAGGTTGATTATGAGAAATGTAATGGTTGTGGGCTCTGTATTAGTAACTGTCCGGGACTTGCTATATTTGTTCTGGATCAAAATTATGATGAAAAGTATGGACTTATAAAAATGCCTTATGAATTATTGCCACGTCCTGAGATTGGTGAAGAAGTGGTTGCTTTAAACCGGGAAGGTCAGGAGGTATGTAAGGGTAAAGTAGTGGAAGTACGGGATGGAAAGATTCAAGACAAAACAGCCATTATTGGTGTTGCAGTCCCCAAAAAATTTTTGATGGAGGTTCGCAATATCAAAGTGGGGAGGTCTAAATGATGGAAAATGGTAAAATTATTGTTTGTAGATGTGAAGATGTTACCCTTGCAGAGATCCGACAATTGATTGAGGAAGGCTTTACTTCTTTAGATGAGATAAAAAGAATTGCACGATGCGGAATGGGTCCATGTCAGGGTAAAACTTGCAGTCAGATAATTGCCCGTGAAATAGCCGCCGCTACAGGAAAGTCCCTGGAAGAGATACAGATTCCAACCAATAGACCTCCCATAGGAGGAATTAAACTGGGTGAGTTGGTAGGTGAAGAAAATGAAGAATAAAGCATCTGTTGTAGTTATTGGGGGAGGCGTTGTTGGTTGTTCTATTGCATATAATCTTGCCAGGTTGGGTGTGAAAGATGTTGTAGTAGTAGAAAAAAATTTTCTCGCATCTGGTTCAACAGGTCGTTGTGGTGCCGGGGTACGTCAACAGTGGGGTACTGAGATGAATTGCCGATTGGCAAAGGAAAGTATGAAGATTTTTGAAAACATGAATGAAATTCTCAAGACTAAACGGGATATTGAACTGAAACAGGAAGGTTATCTTCTTTTAGCTTATTCTGAACGGGAGATGGATCAATTTAAGAAAAATATTGAACTTCAGAACAGTCTGGGCATTCCATCCCATTTAGTAACTCCCGAAGAGGCCAAAGAGATTGTACCATATCTAAATACAGAGAATCTGATAGGTGGAGCTTTCTGTCCAACTGATGGGCATGCCAATCCTTTTTTAGTCACCCAGGCCTATGCTGATGCAGCACGGTATTTAGGTGTGGAATTTTATCTCCGTACTGAAGTTACCGGCATCAGACAGGAAAAAGGCCGAATCGTTGGAGTAGAGACAAATCGGGGATTTATAGCTACTGAGAAAGTGGTAAATACAGCAGGAGGATATTCTCAAGTTATTGGCAAGATGGTTGGTTTGGATTTGCCGGTTTATTCAGAAAGACATCAAATTCTGGTAACTGAACCTGTTGAAAAGATGCAGGGACCGATGGTTATGTCTTTTTCTTATAATATTTATTGTCAGCAGAATCCTCATGGTAGTTTCATTATGGGTTTTGGTGATCCAAATGAACCACGGGATTTCAATATCCGCTCTAGTTGGCAATTTTTAGAAGAGATGGCCCGTAAGGTAACCTGGCTTTTACCGCCTTTAAAACATTTACGAGTTGTTCGACAATGGGCCGGGCTTTATAATGTTACACCCGATCGTCAACCAATTCTATGTGAAACACCTCAAGTTCCTGGCTTTTATTTAGCTATCGGTTTTAGCGGTCATGGTTTTATGATTGCACCAATGGTGGGAATTCTCATGGCAGAGATGATTACAGGTCAAAAGTTAAGTATGGATTTAGAACTGGATTTAGGTCGTTTTGAACGCGGTGAGCTAATCCTTGAGCCATCTGTGGTATAAGGCTTATACGAAAAAGGGGGTGAATGGTTTTATCTAATTTATAACTTTACTGCAAAAAGCTAATTTTTCGTTTCAAAAGAAATTTTTCGAACCGTCTAAAATTTGATTTCAGTCGAAATAAGGTACACTGATCAATGGGTCATCCTGCCCCTTTATTAGCTCATCACATCCTGTGATAAGGCCTTATTTCGACTGAAATCTTACTAAGATGGTTTAACAAAAAATTTCAAAATTAGCTTTTTGCAGTTTAATCATTTATCCAATTTTTCGCATCTAAAGAGGTTAAAAATTTCTTATAAGGAGGTTAGATGATATGAGTAATGCTATTTATAAAATTGAAAAACCTGCCAATGAACCAGTGCTAAGTTACCGTCCCGGAAGTCCAGAGAGAGAAGAGCTTAAGGCTAAGCTAAAAGAATTAAAGAGTAGGGAAATTGAAATTCCACTAATTATCGGCGGAAAGGAAGTTAAAACCGGGGATTTTGGTGAATGTAGAATGCCCCATGATCATCAACACCGTCTGGCAGTTTATCATAAAGCCGGGCCAAAAGAGATTGAAATGGCCATAGAAGCAGCTAGAGAAGCTAAAAAAGAATGGGCCAGAATGGCCTGGGAAGATAGAATTGCTATCTTTAGAAAAGCTGCTGAACTTCTAGCTGGGCCTTATCGTTCATTATTGAATGCTGCTACTATGCTGGGTCAAAGTAAAAATGTCTTTCAGGCAGAGATTGATTCAGCATGTGAGCTGATTGATTTCTTCCGCTTTAATACTTACTATGCAACTCAAATTTATAAAGATCAACCCTATTCTCCTGTTGGATTTTGGAATCGGATGGAGTACCGTCCTTTAGAAGGATTTGTCTTTGCCGTAACTCCATTTAACTTTACGTCTATTGCCGGCAATTTGCCAACTTCCCCAGCTATGTTAGGTAATACAGTGCTTTGGAAGCCAGCTTCTTCTGCTATTTATTCAGCCTATTATATAATGAAACTATTAGAAGAAGCAGGTTTGCCACCAGGTGTTATTAATTTTATTCCTGGTTCTGGTTCGAAGGTTGGAGATTATGTTTTAGCAAGTCCAGAATTGGCAGGTATTCATTTCACCGGATCAACAGAGGTCTTTAAGAGTATGTGGAGAACAGTCGGCGAAAATATTGAAAAGTATAATACCTACCCCAGGATTGTTGGCGAGACCGGAGGAAAGGATTTTGTCTTTGTTCACGAGTCTGCCCAGGTTGCCCCGGTTGTTACCGCTCTAATCCGTGGTGCTTTTGAATATCAGGGCCAGAAATGTTCTGCTGCTTCCCGGGCTTATATTCCGGATAATCGTTGGGAAGAAATAAAAGAAGAACTTTTGGCACAAATTAGTGAACTGAAAATGGGTAGTCCTGAGGACTTTACTAATTTTGTCAATGCGGTTATTGATAAAAATGCTTATCAGAGTATTAAAGAATATATTGATTATGCTAAAGCTCATGAAGATGCTGAGATTTTAATTGGAGGAAACTGTGACGATTCTAAAGGATATTTTATCGAACCTACAGTAATTCTGGCAAAAACTCCTGATTTTAAGACAATGAGAGAGGAAATTTTTGGTCCAGTCCTTACTGTTTATGTTTATGATGCTGATAAGTATGAGGAGACCCTTCATATATGTGACCAAACATCCCCTTATGGTTTGACAGGTAGTATTTTTGCTCAGGATAGAAAGGCTATTGTTTTAGCTGAGGATATTTTGGTTAATGCTGCAGGTAATTTCTATATTAATGACAAACCTACCGGTGCTGTTGTTGGTCAACAACCTTTTGGTGGAAGTCGGGCTTCGGGAACCAATGATAAAGCCGGAAGTTATCTCAACCTGTTACGTTGGGTTTCACCGCGTGCCATTAAAGAGACATTTGTTCCCCCAGTAGACTACAGGTATCCCTTTATGGAGGAGGAATAAAAAATAGGATAGATCTTAAAAAAGGAAAAAGAATTGGAACTAAAATTAAAAAAAATATTATAGGAGATTAGATTTTAGAAGGAGAATTTTCATTTACGAAGAAAATATTTAGTAAAATTAATTAATAGCGAACTTATCCTACTAAAATTACGGTAGGATAGGTTCGTTTTTTTAAAGAAGGGGGAAAACAAAATGCGGCACATTTCCAGGTTGGGAGCAAAACTGGTAGGTATTGTGTTGGTTTTTATTATTATACCTTTAACTATGACGTATTTTATTACTCAAAAAGAGGTTAAAACAATTTTAACTGAAAAGATTAAGGTAATTAATAAGAAAAATGCTGAAAATGTTTTTACTGAAGTAGAAGAATTTATTTCAGCAGCGGAGAGTTTAGCAACAGAATTAAGTAAGTCTGAAACCATCGGTATGTTTATTTCGGGTATGGGTGATTTTATTGCTATGGATTTAGAGGAAGTCCGAAATAAATATCCCTGGATTGTAAGATTTGAAATAGCAGCTGAAGATGGTACATATACAGTATATCCTGAAAAAGAATATGAAGATGATTATGATATGCGAAAAACCCTGTGGTATCAAAGAGCAAAAAAGGAAAATAAATTGATCTGGATACCGGCAATTAACAAATCTGACCAATTCCGATTGGCAATTCCTATTAGATATACATATAAAGATGAAATAGCAGGGGTTTTTTCATTACTTATTGACATGGGTCAATTTACTGAAATTATGCGGCAATATAGTATTAATGAAGGTTCAATGTTAATGATAAATCAGACAGGGGCAGTCCTTGCTTCTGACATATCTACAGAAGTTGATGATGAATATTTTGATCAGTATAGTTTTTTTGAAAAATTTTTTCAAACTGATGAAATTTTATTTGGGACTTATATCTATGCAGGCCAATCCCGTTTGACATTTACCAAACATATACCGGAGTTAAAATCAATTTTGCTTCTGCAACTATCTGAAAAAAAAGCTTTTGCAGATGTTGATCGATTATTAAGTAAATTTAAATGGATTGGCACTGTAACTTTACTGGTTGTTATAGTGGTTTTCACAATTGTAACAAGGTTATGGATTACCAATAGGATTATACATCTAGCCGAATCTGCCAGGACTATTGCTGATGGAAACCTTCAAAAATTAATTCAACTTAAGGGAAATGATGAGATTGGAATCCTGGCGCGTTCCTTTAATGAAATGACATTAAATCTCCGAAATTTGATTCAGGATATTCTTAAAAATGCTAAAACTGTAGCAGAATCCAGTCAACGTATTTTTGAATCAGCCGAGGTGTCCAATCAGGTTTCTGAACAGGTTGCCAGCAGCATTCAGCAGGTAGCAGCTGGTGCTGAAAATCAATCCCGCTTTATCGAGCAAATGAATGAAAAACTGGTTCAATTAAATCACTACATTGAAGGTTTGACAAAAACAAATAAGAGTGTACATGATATAGCTCAAACTACCCAAAGTAAAGCCAATCAGGGTGCTGAATCAATGAAGCGGGTTGTTGAACAAATGAGTGTAATTCAAAAGAGTATAGCAGAATCTAATAGAGTAATTAGTGGCATGACCAGAGCAGCGGATGAGATCAGTAATTTTGTTAATATTATTGATAATATTGCTAATCAGACCAATCTTCTTGCGTTAAATGCAGCTATAGAGGCGGCGAGAGCTGGAGAAGAAGGTCGCGGTTTTGCTGTGGTTGCTAAAGAGATTAGGAGTCTGGCTGAAGAAGTATCAGTTTCTGCGGGTAAAATTC
This sequence comes from Anoxybacter fermentans, assembly GCF_003991135.1. Classification (GTDB taxonomy): domain Bacteria; phylum Bacillota; class Halanaerobiia; order DY22613; family DY22613; genus Anoxybacter; species Anoxybacter fermentans. The sequence goes on from NZ_CP016379.1 coordinate 709,831, forward strand.
GCGAACTAGTTGAGTCCACTCAGAATTTTTCTAATCAAGCTTCTACCGCAATGGAGGAAGGAATCAAGCAGATTGGGTTTGGACAAAAGGTGGTTAATGAGAGTGGAGAAATTTTCAGTGAGATTATTGAATCATTTGAACGAACACTTTCAGCTATTCAAAAGGTAGATGAAATGATCTCAAATCTTTCTGAGAACATGGTTCAGATTATAGAGGGGCAGAGAATATTGCGAGTATTGCTCAAGAGAATGCCGCATCTGCTGAAGAAGTTTCAGCTTCAACGGAAGAACAGGCAGCAGCTATGGATGAGATTACACAGTTGGCTAAATCTCTTAAAAATTTGAGTAAGTTATTAGAAAACCTTGTACAAAAATTTAAAGTTTAGACCGGTTAGAATATATACTGAATATTCGCTATGGATATTCAGTATTTTTTTTGTTAAAATATAAAGGAACAAAATTAATGTTAAATTAACCAATCATAGCAAAATCTAAAGTATACAGACTATTTTTGCTAAGGAAGGCGTGGAGTTAATGGCTGTAATCTAATTATTGTCCTATGTCTTGGAGTTGTTTTTTTTAAAGGAGTTCCTATAGGTCCATTGGGGTTTATAGATTATATGGATGATTAAACTATTGAAATAAACCGGGAGGGGAGAAAATGAAACTAAAAACGCGTGACATGGTAATTTCAGGTATTTTGGGGGGAATCGCTATTTTCTTAGGCCAGACGGGGTTTGGCTTTATCCCATTACCTACCGGAATTAATGCAACTATTATGCATTTACCGGTGATTATTGGGGCTGTATTGGAAGGTCCGGTAGTAGGGACATTAGTTGGACTTATTTTTGGACTTTTCAGTTGGATTCAGGCCAGAAATCCTTTTTTTGCTGATCCTACTATATCTGTTTTGCCAAGGCTTTTTATTGGAATAATTACTTATTTTAGCTATCAAAGTCTTAAAAGGTTTAATGATCATGTAGCTATGGCTGTAGCAGGTGTGATAGGTTCTTTGACAAATACAGTACTGGTATTGGGTATGATTTTTTTAAAGGGTTATATGCCATTTGATGCAGTAGTACCTATTGCTTTTATTCATGGTATCCCGGAAGCAATTGTGGCCGCTATTGTTACATATTTTGTCTGTCTAGGTGTTAAAAGGGCAAGGGAGTTGAAATTTGATGGAGGAAATTAAAATTGGCCATGCCGAAGATAAGGAAGGATTTACTGGTTGTACAGTAATAATCTGTCCAAAAGGAGCGGTAGCCGGGGTAGATGTACGGGGTTCAGCTCCCGGGACACGGGAGACTGATCTTTTAAATCCGGTCATGATGGTAGAAAAGGTTCATGCGATTCTCCTTGCAGGTGGAAGTGCCTTTGGACTAGCTGCCGCTGATGGGGTAATGAAATATTTAGAAGAGAAAGGAATCGGTTTTGATGTTGGTGTAACACGGGTCCCCATTGTACCCGGTGCAGTAATTTTTGATTTAGGACTGGGGGATTATCGGGCCCGTCCTGATTGTGAGATGGGTTATCAGGCATGTTTAAATGCTGTAGAAAATAATTCTGCTGAGGGCTGTGTTGGCGCTGGAATAGGAGCATCTGTAGGTAAAATTAAGGGTATGGAATGGGCTACCAAATCCGGTCTTGGAATGGCTCATCTAAAAGTAGGTGAAG